>NZ_CP049905.1:940000-1661250 GCF_011305535.1 Diaphorobacter sp. HDW4B | reverse complement strand
AGTTCGCCACCGGCGACTACACCGGCAGCCTGCAGACGCTGGCCGCTCTGCGCGCGCCGGTGGACCAATTCTTCGACGACGTGATGGTCAATGCCGAAGAAGAGGATGTGCGTCTGAATCGTCAGGGCCTGCTCAAGTCGCTGCACGTGGCGATGAACCGCGTGGCGGATCTGTCGCGTCTGGCATAGACACGCAGTGCACCGCTGGTCGATCATGAGTGGACAATGCAGGGCGGGATTTCACCCGAATGCTTTCATAATCCACTCATGAAAATCGCCATCATCGACCGCGACGGCACGCTCAACGCCCTGGGCAACGAGTACATCGCCACACCTGACGAATGGGTCCCGATTCCGGGCGCATTGGAGGCCGTGGCGCGTCTGTCGCGCGCGGGCTGGCATGTGGTGATCGCCACCAACCAGCCGGGCCTCGGGCGCGGCGTGATCGATGTGCATGCGCTCAACGCCATCCATGCGCGGCTGCTCAAGCAGGTGCAGGGGCTGGGCGGGCGTATCGATGCCGTGTTTTTCTGCCCGCATTCGGATGCCGAGCACTGCAGTTGCCGCAAGCCCGCGCCGGGTTTGATGGAGCAGATTCGTGACCGCTATGGTGCGGAATCCGCAGACATCGTGGCCGTGGGCAGCAGCGTTCTGCATCTGCAGGCGGCGACTGCCGCTGGCATTTCGCAGTTGCACATGGTGTGCACAGGTGCGGCGGCGGATGTCGATGCCGCCAAGGAACTGCCAGCGCCTTGGCCGCAGAACACGCATGCCCACGCAGACCTGAACGCTTTTGTGGATTTCATCGCGGCCACAGCGCAGGCGGCCAAGACACAGGCACACTGAAAATACTGAGACCGATTGGTACAACAAACACTATGGCTTTCATCCGTTCCGTTCTTCATCTGCTGTGGATGAGTGTCACCGTGATTCCGTACACCCTCGCGCTGCTTCTGGTGCGCGTGTGCGGCGGCAAGCAGTCGAGCGTGTACCGCGTGGCGCGTGCCTGGCTGGCGCTGTCGGTCAACAGCGCCAAGCCGATGCTGGGCATCTCCACCCGCATCATCGGCATGGAGAACCTGCCCACCGATCCCAAGCAGGGCGTGGTGCTGCTGTGCAAGCACCAGTCCACGTACGAGACCTTTCTGATGCCCGCGATCATGCCGCGCCAGCTCGCCTATGTGTTCAAGAAGGAACTGCTGAAGATTCCGTTTTTCGGCTGGTCCATCGGCAGTCTGGACATGGTGCACATCGACCGCAGCCAAGGCAGCCGCGCGTTTGCCAAGGTGCTGCAGCAAGGCCGAAAGCTGCTCAATCAGGGCACCTGGGTGATCATGTTTCCCGAAGGCACGCGAATGGCCCGTGGTGAAGTGGGCCAGTACAAGAGCGGCGGTGCGCGTCTGGCGGTGAGCGCCGGTGTGCCGGTCGTTCCGATCGCCGTGACGTCCGCCCGCGTGTGGCCCAAGAAGCCGTTCACCAAGCGCCCCGGCATCGTGGATGTGTCCATCGGCCCGCAGATTCCTTCCGAAGGCAAGACGCAGGACGAACTGATGCAGGCTGCGCAGGACTGGATCGAAGCGGAAATGCGTCGCCTTGACCCCGAAGCCTATCTACCCGGAAAGTAAACAGAAAAAGTGGGGCAAGGCTTGATACAGATGGCGCTGGAATTGTTTGGCATCTCTGGGGATGCCAAACCGCCGGTTTCTTCGCCATCCGTCGACCCCACACAAACCCCGCCACGCAAACCAGCGGATGGGCGCAGCCGTCGCTTGAAGCCCGCAGCAGACGATTCGCAGGATCTCTGGGCGGAGTTCTCACCGCCTTCTGAACAAAACGACGCAGCGCCTGCGCCCGACCGTGAGATCGGCCCCGCGCCGGAGCCGCTGTCGCGCGTGCTGCAACCGGCCTCTTTTCGCCATCCCCAGGCCAATCGCGAAGTGCTGCTCGGCCATGCGCGCGTGGCCTATCTGCTGTCGCGCGTGCGCCGTCGCAGCATCGGGTTTGTGGTCGATGCCGATGGCTTGTCGGTGCGCGCGCCGTCGTGGGTGACGCTGGGCGCCATCGACGATGCGCTCAAGGAAAAATCGGACTGGATTCTGCGCAAGCTGGGTGATGCGCAATTGCGCCATCAAAAGCGCGAAGATGCGCGCATCGAATGGAAAAACGGCAGCGTGTTTCCATTCCTCGGCGAGCCGCTCAAGATCGTGCTCGATGCGGAGCATCGTTTCAAGGAACGTGGCGGCGCGTTGCTGGAAGCGCCCTGCGCGGGTGCCCCGCGCGAACTCCACATCGCCTTGCCGAGCACCGCCGAGCCAGCCAAGATTCGCGACGCAGTGCATGCCTGGCTGCTCAAGCAGGCACGCGCGCATTTCGTGGCGCGGCTCGATCACTACGCGCCGCAACTCAGCGTGCGCTGGACCAAGCTGCGGCTTTCCAGCGCGCAGACACGTTGGGGCAGTGCGCGATCCGATGGTTCGATCTGCTTGAACTGGCGCTTGCTGCATTTCAGGCCTTCGGTGATCGACTATGTGGTGGTGCACGAGCTTTCGCATCTGCGCGTGATGGACCACTCGCCGCGTTTCTGGGACACCGTCGCCACCGTGATGCCCGACTACAAGGCGCTGCGCCGCAGCCTCAAGGACGAAGCAACTCCTTCGTGGGAGTGATGTTGTTTCGACGCGAGCGTGGCGCGGCTTCTGACAGAATGTTTTCCATGAATACCACCACCAACACACAACAAACCAACGCTGGTTCAGACCAGCCTCAACCTGCCGATGGCTATGCAGGCAATGTGAGTCCGCAATTGGCGTGGCAATGGGTGCAGGACGGGCAAGCCGTGCTGATCGACGTGCGCACGGATGCCGAGCGCGAATGGGTCGGTTATGTGCCCGGCGCGGTGGCCGTGGCCTGGAAGCAGTGGCCTGGCATGGCGATGAATGCTTCGTTCGATGAGCAACTGCGTGCGGCTGTGCCTGTGGGGGGCAAGGCTGTGCTGCTGTGCCGCAGTGGGGTGCGGTCTGTGGCTGCTGCGAAGCGGGCTGCCGAGTTGGGGGTGGAGGCTTACAACATCCTTGAGGGGTTTGAAGGGGATGTGGATGCGGGTGGGCAACGCAATCGCGTTGGTGGATGGCGGTTTCGTGGGCTGCCTTGGAGGCAGTGAACCTGCTTCTTTTTGAGGGCGGAGGCCGGGTCTCGCCCCGGCGGGCGAGTAACTTTTTGCTTGCGCGCAAAAAGTCACCAAAAACGCGCTGGAATACCTGCGGCAAAACTCACTGCGCGCCGTAGGCGCTCCGTTCAGACAGCTTGCCGCAAGTCAGTCTGGAAGAGGTGTGATTCGGCACTTCGCGTTGCTCGTGCCCGTTGATCTCGCGACTGCGCGAGATGCAAAAAAGCCAGAGCCTGTGGGGCTCTGGCTTTTTTGTTGGATGGCCATGCGTTTGTGTGCACGGCTTGGCATCACTGCAGGGGAGGGATGCGCAGCTTCTGGCCGGGGTAGATCTTGTCCGGGTTGGACAGCATCGGCTTGTTGGCTTCGAAGATGACGTTGTACTTGTTGGCGTTGCCGTAGTACTTCAGCGAGATGGCCGACAGGGTGTCACCGCGCACCACATCGTGGTATTGCGCTTCGGGTTCCGGGTTGGTCACGGACATCTGGTTGTCCACGGACTGCACGCTGGCCACGTTGCCGCAGCACAGTGTGACCTTTTCCTTGGCGGCCTGGGTCGGAGCGACACCGGCCACGGTCACAGCGCCGGTGGCACCGTCGAACTTGACCGCGACGTCGGACACGCCGAGGTTCTGTGCGCCGATGTATGTCTGGATGGCGGAGGCGGCCTTGGCGTTCAGGTCCTCTGTAGGCGCGGCTTGAGCGGACGAGCCGCCGAAGAGCTTTTCACCTGCTTCTTTGATGAAACTAAACAATCCCATGCTGTGATCTCCTATGGTTGCGGAATTAAGCGACTTGCCACTGTAAGGGCTGGACATGACAGTCTATGTCAGAGACTTACCCTAGGTTTGCTTCAAGCGCTAGGCAAGGGTGACATTCTGCACTGTGGTTTTGACGACCAAGTGTTAAATCTCGAAAACTCACGATAATCGCTCGCATGACATTTCTGGCCATCGATGTGGGCAACACCCGTCTCAAATGGGCGTTGTTCGATGCTCCCCAACCTGGTGCCCATCTTTTGGCCCATGGTGCCGAATTTCTGGATCACATAGACCGACTGGCCGAAGGGCCGTGGGCGACGCTGCCTGCGCCCGAGCGCATGCTGGGCTGCGTGGTGGCGGGTGACGCGGTCAAGCGCCGCGTGGCCGAGCAGATGGAGATCTGGGACGTGTCGCCGCAGTGGGTCGTGCCGTCCAACGAGGAGGCCGGTCTGGTCAATGGATACGACCATCCTGCGCGGCTCGGGGCGGATCGCTGGGTGGCGATGATCGGTGCGCGCCATCGCTTGCTGGCGCAGGGGCCAGAGCGTCCTCTGGTGCTGGTGATGGTGGGCACGGCGGTGACCGTCGAGGCGATCGACACCGACGGCAAGTTCCTCGGCGGGTTGATTCTGCCGGGACACGGCATCATGCTGCGCGCGCTGGAAACCGGCACGGCTGGGCTGCATGTGCCCACGGGCGAGGTGCGTCCGTTTCCGTCGAACACGAGCGATGCGCTCACCAGCGGTGGCACCTATGCGATTGCCGGTGCGGTCGAGCGAATGTACCAGCATCTCAAGGAGCATTGCGGCATGGAGCCCGCCTGCATGATGACGGGCGGTGCGGGCTGGAAGATGGCGCCGAGCATGACGCGTCCGTTCGAGCTGGTCGAGCAACTGATTTTCGACGGTCTGCTGGAAATTGCCGCGCGCCGCATCGCCGTGGCGCTGTGAATTCGTGATTCTGCGTCAGGCGACGGCAGTTTCTGTCTTGGCCTGCGACGCATAGGCGTCGATCAGTCGCTGCAGATGCGCCTGCTGGTCTGCCACCGCGTAGGGCGCGAGCAGTCCCAGCACATGCGCTGCGTTGCGCATGGCAGCGTTCTGGGCGTTGTCTTCTTCGAGCGCGTTGCGCGGGTCGAGCGCATATTCGTAGCTGAGCCAGAAAACGAGCAGCAGAACCATGCTGCGCGCGACCGAATCCCAGCCAACGGGTGGAGCGTTCAGCGCCGCGTTCTTCTGCATGGTGTTCAGCAGGCGAAGCAGGCTTTGCGTGAGGTCTTCAAGCGTCTGCCGCACGCCGGTTTCGAGCTGGCGATTGCGTGACAGCAGTTCGTTGAGATTGCGGTAGATGAAGCGGTACTGCCAGTTCACCTCCAGCACCGAGTGGATGAAGAACCAGGCGTCCTCGACATTGGTGACGCCGTCCGAGGCCTGCAGAATCGGTTGCAGCGCCTGCTCGTACTGCACGAACAGCGCGTTGATCAGGTCGTCTTTGGCGGGAAAGTGGTAGTAGAGATTGCCAGGGCTGATGTTCAGCTCGACCGAGATGGCATTGGTGGACACGCCGGGCTCGCCAAAGCGGTTGAACAGCGCCAGACTGCTCTCGAGAATGCGCTCAGCCGTGCGGCGCGGTGCCTTTTTGGTCCCCATGCCTGTCTCCTTGCCCCTCTTGCTTACTATTGTGGCTGGTTGAGTGATGACTCTAACCCGGCAAAGTGGGTGTGGACAGTGGGTAATCAATGAGATTGATGACTGTCAGATGGGAGTAGGATTTCTAGCTCCCCGATTTGCGGGTGCTCTTGCGTGCTGGCGTTGTTGCCGCTTCGTCGTCGGCAAGTCCTTGTTCCTGACGCAGTTGCGCGCGGGTCTGCTCCAGTTCTTGGCTCAACAAGACGATCTGCGCCTGCAGGGCCTGCAGATCCTGCGCGCTCGGAATGCCCAATCGCTGCAGCGCTTTGGCAACGCGCTGCTCGAACAGCGATTCCAGCTTGTCCAGCGGCTCGGCGGCGCGCTCGCTCACTTTGCTGGTCAAGTCCTCGAAGCGGCTGCTGGCGGCCTGAAACTGCTCCTGCGCCATGGCCTGCGCCTGCTTTTGCAGCGCCAGCCCATCCTGTACGAGCACGTTGAACACCTTGCCGCCTTCCTGCTGCGCCTTCGAAAACGCGCCCAGACCGGCCAGCCAGATCTGCTCGGCTGACTCCTTGGCGAGATGCGGCAACTGCTGAAGCTGCTCGGGAATGGCACTCTTGCCTTTGCTTGCCTGTGACGATTTGCTGCTCATGGTGTGGCGTCCTTTCTGCGGCTGTGACGATCAGATTGATTTCGATCAGGCCGGAGTCTGGAAGTCTATGACTTTTGGACGGTAAACCTGTGTAAGACAAGGGGTGGGATAATCACAGGTTCAGTCAACTTCCCGATCCGGGCATATCACCATGATTCTGGTTACTGGTGGCGCAGGCTTTATTGGCGCCAACTTCGTGCTGGACTGGCTGGCCGTCAATGACGAGCCGGTGGTCAACGTCGACAAGCTCACCTACGCAGGCAATCTGCAGAACCTGCAGACGCTCAAAGGGGATGCTCGCCACCACTTTGTTCAAGGCGATATCGGGGACGCGGCGCTGATCGAGCGCTTGCTCAAGGAGCACAAGCCGCGCGCTGTCGTGAATTTCGCGGCCGAGTCGCATGTGGACCGTTCCATCCATGGCCCGGAAGACTTCATCCAGACCAACATCGTCGGCACCTTCCGCCTGCTGGAGGCGGTGCGTCACTATTGGTCTGCCTTGCCTGAAGCCGAGAAGCAGGACTTCCGCTTTCTGCATGTGTCGACCGATGAGGTCTATGGCTCACTCAAGCCCACTGATCCAGCCTTCACCGAAGACCACAACTTCGAGCCCAACAGCCCGTATTCGGCCAGCAAGGCGGCCAGCGACCACCTGGTGCGTGCCTGGCATCACACCTACGGCATGCCGGTGCTGACGACCAACTGCAGCAACAACTACGGCCCCTACCATTTCCCCGAGAAGCTGATCCCGCTGATGATCGTGAACGCGCTCGCGGGCAAGCCGCTGCCGGTCTATGGCGACGGCATGCAGATCCGCGACTGGCTCTATGTGCGCGATCACTGCAGCGCTATTCGCCGCGTGCTCGAAGGCGGCAAGCTGGGCGAGACCTACAACGTCGGCGGCTGGAACGAGAAGCCGAACATCGAGATCGTGAATCTCGTCTGCGGCCTGCTCGACGAACTGCGCCCGCGCGCCGACGGCAAGACCTATCGCGAGCAGATCACCTATGTGACGGACCGCCCCGGCCATGATCGCCGCTACGCCATCGATGCCCGCAAGCTGGAGCGCGAACTGGGCTGGAAGCCAGCGGAAACCTTCGAAACCGGCATCCGCAAGACCGTGCAGTGGTATCTGGAAAACGCCGACTGGGTGGCGGCCGTGCAGACTGGCGCGTACCGCGACTGGATTTCGCAGCAGTACACACCAGAAGAGCAGAAGGCGTCGGCATGAAGAAGATTCTTCTGCTGGGCAAGGGCGGCCAGGTCGGCTGGGAACTGCAGCGCAGCCTGAGCGTTCTTGGACAGGTCACGGCGCTGGATTTCGACAGCACCGAGCATTGCGGTGACTTCTCCAATCCCGAAGGCGTCGCCGCCACCGTGCGTGCGTTGGCACCGGACGTGATCGTGAATGCCGCTGCCCACACTGCTGTGGACAAGGCCGAAAGCGAGCCCGATTTCGCGCGCAAGCTCAACGCCACCACACCGGGCCTGATCGCACAGGAAGCGGCCAAGCTGAAGGCCTTGCTGGTGCACTACAGCACCGACTACGTCTTTGACGGTTCGGGCGACAAGCCCTGGGCGGAAACCGATGCCACCGGCCCGCTGTCCGTCTACGGCAGCACCAAGCTCGAAGGCGAGGAACTGATTCGCGCAAGCGGCGCAAAGCACATCATTCTGCGCACGAGCTGGGTGTATGCAGCGCGCGGCGGCAACTTCGCCAAGACCATGCTGCGCCTTGCGCAAGAGCGCGATCGCCTTACCGTGATCAACGACCAGTTCGGCGCGCCGACAGGTGCCGATCTGCTGGCCGATGTGACCGCACATGCGATCCGCCATCTGGCGAACAAGCCTGAGGACGGCGGTCTCTACCACTGCGTGGCGGGCGGCGTGACCACGTGGTTCGACTATGCGAAGTTCGTCATCGAGCAAGCGCAGAAGATCAAGCCCGAACTGCAGATCAAGGCCACTGACATCGCGCCGGTGCCGACATCAGCCTTCCCCACGCCGGCCAAGCGCCCCAACAACTCACGTCTGAACACGGCGAAGCTGCAAAGCACCTTTGGACTGACCTTGCCGCACTGGCAGCATGGCGTGCAGCGCATGCTCACAGAGATTCTTTGAATAGTCTGCTGACAAAGAGAACAACATGACATCCACGAACACATCCCAACGCAAGGGCATCATTCTCGCGGGCGGCTCGGGCACGCGCCTGCATCCGGCGACGCTGGCCATCAGCAAGCAACTGCTGCCGGTCTATGACAAGCCCATGATCTATTACCCGCTGAGCACGCTGATGCTTGCGGGCATTCGCGACATCCTGATCATCAGCACGCCGCAGGACACGCCGCGCTTCGAGCAACTGCTCGGCGATGGCAGCCAGTGGGGCATCCGCCTGACCTACGAAGTGCAGCCCAGCCCGGACGGATTGGCGCAGGCCTTCCTGATCGGCGAGAAGTTCCTGGACGGCAGCCCGAGCGCGCTGGTGCTCGGCGACAACATCTTCTACGGCCACGATTTTCAAGAACTGCTGGGCAGTGCCCGCGAACGCCAAGATGGTGCCAGCGTGTTCGCCTATCACGTGCAGGATCCCGAGCGCTACGGCGTGGCCGAGTTCGACCAGACCGGCAAGGTGCTCTCCATCGAAGAAAAGCCTGCCAAGCCGAAGTCGAACTACGCGGTCACTGGCCTGTATTTCTACGACGCGCAAGTCGTCGAACTGGCCAAGAGCCTCAAGCCCTCGCCACGCGGCGAGCTGGAAATCACCGACCTGAACCGCCTGTATCTGGAAAAAGGCCAGCTCCATGTGGAAATCATGGGTCGCGGCTATGCGTGGCTCGATACCGGCACACATGAAAGCCTGCTCGAAGCGGGTCAGTTCATCTCGACGCTGGAGCATCGCCAAGGCCTGAAGATCGCTTGCCCGGAAGAGCTGGCATGGCGTCACAAGTGGATCGATGCAGAGCAACTGGAGCGTCTGGCAAAGCCATTGACGAAAAGCGGCTACGGCCAATATTTGATGCGCGTTTTGCGCGACAAGATCTATTGATCCCCCCTGAGTCGCTGCGCGCCTTCCCCCCAGGGGGACGACGCCTTCGCCGCGAGGCGGCTCTTGCTCGGCGTCTGCTGGCATGGCCTGCTCCGCGGCCTTAGGAATTGGATGCACTGCGATGAGTTTGTTGGAGTGCGAACTGTTTTGAATTGTTGGATGTTATGAAAGCAACCCGTCTGGCCATCCCCGAGGTCGTGCTGATCGAGCCCAAGGTGTTCGGCGACGCGCGCGGCTTCTTTTTCGAGAGCTTCAACCAGCAAGCCTTCAACGAAGCCACTGGCACGAAGCACGATTTCGTGCAGGACAACCACAGCCGCAGCAGCAAGGGCGTGCTGCGTGGTCTGCACTACCAGATTCAACAGCCGCAGGGCAAGCTGGTGCGCGTGGTGCGCGGCAGCGTGTTCGATGTGGCGGTGGACATCCGCAAAAGCTCGCCCACATTCGGCCAATGGGTGGGTGCCGAGCTCACCGAAGAAAACCAGCACCAGTTGTGGGTTCCGCCGGGATTCGCGCACGGCTTTGTGGTGTTGAGCGAATCGGCCGATTTCCTCTACAAGACGACCGACTACTACGCCCCGGCGCACGAGCGCTGCATTGCGTGGAGCGACCCGGACATCGCCGTGGACTGGCACTTTGACGGCACCCCCAGCCTGTCGGCCAAGGATGCGCAGGGCGTGGCATTCAAGAACGCGGAAGTGTTTGCCTGATCGGCATCATTTGCGGACAAACCACTCCAGAGCGGAGTAGAGCGCATTGGCTCCGTCTCGGGTGTTGTCCGGCGCGATGTCGAAATGTCGCTTGTCGTCGGGCGCACGCAGGCGAGCGGGCACCACGGAGAGATAGAACGGGCTCACAAAGCGCGCGCCAGCCTGGTAGTGCTGAACAAACGTCTGCCGTGCCAGTTGCGGCGTTTTTCCCATCAGCGGATTGAACTCGGGCACTCCGTAGTCGCGGATGTGCTTGTTCTTCAGATACTCAAAAGCGAACGGGCTGTGCCCATATTGGTTGATGCCATTGCGCCAGGGGGTGACGTTGGACACGGAGGCATCCGATGCGAACAGCACCGGATTCCATGTGCCATTGCTTTCCGGAACGATCTGGTGCGAGAACAGCAGCCTGGCGGGAATGCCCTCGGTCCGTGCGATTCGGTAGAAGTGGTTGAGCATCCCGTTGACCTGCGTTGCGCGGAATTCATTCCATTCGCGAGCCAGCGGGTTGTAGTACACATCCTGAAGCGGCTTGGGCATGTCGAGCCAGTATTGGAGCTGCTCAAGCTGGTTGGCCTCGGGCAAACCTTCGCGGCGCTTGGGGGGCGGAACATTGGCCGTGGATGACTGGTCGCGCGGCACGATGACGAACTCCCGCTCACCGAGCAAGTAGTCTTTCTGGGCAGAGGTGGCGATGATTTGGGCGACATGTTTGCCAGCAGGCATGTCACGAAACTGCACGTTGCTGCGAAATCCGGTGTTGGGCGAGGTCACTTCCTCTTTGGCGCGGTACACGTCCATTCGTCCGAGTCCTCGTGTGATCTGGCTGTGGAACTTGCCATCGATGTACAGCGACAGTTGCTGGATCTTCTGCTTGGGATCCCAGATCCAGCCAAAGATCGGCAGTGTTCCACCAGCAAACGCGTCGTAGTGTTGAGAGAACGACTGGAGCGGTGTCTTGCGGATGTCCAGCGATGGTGCCGTGATATCCGACACGCTGGAAAACTGGAAACCCAGTTTCTGATTCAGTCTGTCCAACGTTCCATATTTCTTTTGAAGCCAGACTCTGAATTCGTTCTGTGATTCGGGGCTGTAGTCCGTGACCTGGATGTTCTCGTACTCCCCCACGCCGTTCTCGAAATCGGGGTAGAGCTGATGCAATTCCCCGGCCAGCGTGACAGCAACAATCCGGGAGCGCACGGATTCATCCAGCGCGCTGATCTGCCGGGTCATATGGCGCAGCGCGTCAAAACGGTAGCGATTGACAGGAATGCTTTCGTCAGTACGCAACGTGAATGGAATGACGCCGTGACTGTAGTACCGGGTGGGGGGCACAGGCCCCGTGGCGTAGGCCAGCAGATTGCGCGGGTCTTGGGCGAGCTCCTTTGAAAGCGGGGAACTGCTGTCGTAATGGTCACCCATCAGATAGACGACCACCGGGCGCTTGATGGCCGTGATGACATCCAGATATCGCTTTGCCTTGGCAGGACTGAGTTCCCAGCGTCCATCGCGCTGTTCAAACAGCTCCAGCAGCGGCACCAGCAGGGTGTAACCCAGTTGCACCTTGCCGTCCGCGCCGCCGGGTTCCAGCTTGTCGAGCAGGTCTTTGGCTGCCAAATCATCGGCGGCGTTGTTTTTGACGCACCAATCCTGTATTTGCTCCAGAGTCTTTAGCTCGGTGTTACCGTTTCCGGCGTTGCACAGCAGAATCCCGGAAATCATCGGCGTGACATACAGCGGCGCTCGCGGTTGCAGGCCATCCGGCGCAATTTGCGCCTGTGCTGTACCGACAAAAAGAACCAGCGCTGTGGCCCATGCTCCCCAATTTCCCCTTTTTTTGTATTTGCGTAACAGTGCGAGCGGCATGACTTCCTGAGGCGAATCTAGCTAGGTCGGCCATAGGCTTGGCCGGTATGATGGCGGGTTATGCCGCTGGAGGGGTCGGTTGGCGACCGTCCAGCGAGGAATAAGCAACTTTCTATGATGACACATCCAGTCGAAACCGCAGAACCCACACTCGCCGAGACGCATCAGCCTGCGCGCCCGCGTCTGGGCGAAATACTGCTGCAGTCGGGCAAGATCAATCACCGCGATCTGGATCGTGCGCTCAATGCGCAGCACGAGATGGGCGGCATGCTGGGCAAGGTGCTGGTGCAGTTGGGTGTGGTTTCAGAGCTGGACATCAGTCAGGCACTGTCCAAACAACTGAATGTGCCGTTCGTCACGGCCGAGGAATTTCCCACGCTGATGCCCGAGGTGGAGGGCGTCCTGCCCGACTTCCTCATCAGCCACAACGTCTTGCCGCTGCGTGTCGAAGAAGGCCGTCTGGATGTGGCCATGGCGGTGCCGCAGGACGACTTCGTGCTCCGCGCGCTGCGCATGGTGTCCGGGCTGGAGGTGCGTCCGTTCATCGCCAATGTGTCCGACATCGAGCGTGCCTTGGCGCAACCCGCTCAGGAAGTCGAAGGCGGCCTGGAAGATCTGGATGGTGACGCAGGCGATTTCGTCGAACACTTGAAGGACCTCGCGAGCGAGGCGCCGGTGATTCGACTGGTCAATGCGATTGTCGGCCGCGTGATCGACATGCGCGCATCCGACATTCACCTGGAGCCTTTCGACGACGGCATGCACGTGCGTTACCGCGTCGACGGTGTGATCCATGGCTCCGAGATTGTTCCGCCCAAGCACAGCGCTGCGGTTGGTTCGCGCGTCAAGTTGCTCGCGCATCTGGACATCGCCGAGCGTCGTCTGCCGCAGGATGGTCGCATCAAGACCCGCGTGAAGGGCCGTGAGCTCGATCTGCGTGTCTCCACCGTGCCGACCGTGCACGGCGAAAGCATCGTGATGCGGGTTCTGGACAGAGCGAGCGTTCGCTTCAGTCTGGTCGACATGGGCTTTGCCGCGGACACGCTGGAGAAATTCAACAGCCTGTTGGCACGTCCGCACGGCATTCTGCTGGTCACGGGTCCTACCGGTTCGGGCAAGACGACCACGCTGTACGCGGCGCTGGCCAAGCTCGATTCCGACACGCAGAAGATCATCACCGTCGAAGATCCGGTGGAATATCAGCTCGAAGGCATCAACCAGATTCAAGTGCATTCGCAGATCAATCTGACCTTCGCGAACGCGCTGCGCTCGATTCTGCGTCAGGACCCGGACATCATCATGATCGGTGAAATGCGCGACGGTGAAACCGCGCAGATCGCCGTGCAGTCCGCGCTGACCGGTCACTTGGTGCTCTCCACGCTGCACACGAACACGGCCGCCGGCGCGATCATCCGTTTGAAGGACATGGGCGTCGAAGGCTATCTGATCACCTCGTCGGTGAACGGCATTCTGGCCCAGCGTCTGGTGCGTACTCTGTGCAAGGACTGCAAGGCACCTTACGTGCCGTCCGAGTCTGAATGGAAAACCTCGGGCCTGTCGCGTTTCTGCGAGCTGGGCACGCCGGTCTACAAGTCCGTGGGTTGCAATCAGTGCCGCCAGACGGGTTTCCGTGGCCGTACCGGTATCCACGAACTGCTGGTGCTCGACGAAAAGATCCGCTCGGCCATTCTGCAGGGCAAGGACGCCGTGGAAATCAACACCATCGCCGCGCATGACGGCATGCTCAGCCTGCACGAAGATGGTCTGCGCAAGGTGCTGGCCGGTGCGACCAGCCTGGATGAGCTGGCGCGCGTGACACAGGACCAGAGCGATGCCTGATTTCGACTGGAGCGCAGCCGCCGCCAACGGCAAGGTCACCAAGGGCAGCATGAACGCCGCGAGTGCCGCTCTGGTGCTCAAACGCCTGCGCGACCAGGGCATGACGCCGCTGGACGTGAAGGAAGCGGGTGCTGGGGCCGGCAAGGGTGGCGCTGCTGCGGCTGGCATGAAGAACGCGCCCAGGAAAAAGGGCAACCCCAAGGCGAAGGTCAATGCGCAGGATGTGCTGTCGCTGACCTCCGAGCTGGCGATCATGTTGAAGGCGGGTCTGTCGCTGGACAACGCGTTGCGCGTGCTCATCGACATGAGCTACAAGCCCACGGTCACCGCGCTGCTGGTCGACATTCTCGACAAGGTGAAAAGCGGTACGCCGCTGAGCAAGGCGCTGTCCAACCATCCGCATCTGTTCAGCGATTTCTACGTGAACATGATCCGCTCGGGCGAGATTTCCGGTCAGATGGCGTCTGTCATGGCGCGGCTGGTCGAGCACATGGAACGCATCCGCGCACTGCGCGAAAGCGTGATTTCGGCAGCGATCTACCCGGCGATTCTGCTCGGGGTGGCGGTTCTTTCACTTGTGGCGATGCTGGGCTTCGTGGTGCCGCAGTTCGAAAAACTGTTCAACGACATGGGTGACGCATTGCCCATGCCGACGCGCGTGGTGATGAACATCGGCAAAATGTTCCAGCACTACGGCTGGTTCATCGTGATCGCTGCGGCGTTGCTTGTCTGGCTGCTCATCAAATGGCTCAAGACACCTGCGGGCCGCCAGTGGTGGCAGTCGGTGGTGCTGCGCTTGCCGCTGATCGGCACGTTGTCCAGAAAATACGAGATGACGCTGTTCTCCCGCTCGCTGGGAACGCTGCTCGGCAATGGCGTGCCGCTGCTGACTGCGCTGCATATTTCCACGCAGACCGTCACCAATCTGTTGCTGCGCCAGCCGCTGGAAACCATGGCTCCCAAGGTCAAGGAAGGCACGAAGGTGGCAGATGCCGCCATCGGCACGGGGATTTTCGAGCCGCTCGCCATCAACCTGATGCGCGTGGGCGAGGAAACCGGCCGCATCGGCCCGATGACGCTGGAGCTGGCAAATATTTTGAACCGTGAGGTCGAGGTGGGTATCAAACGCACCTTGACTCTGGTGGAGCCGGTGCTGATCCTGGTCCTCGGTATCCTGATCGCGTCGATCATCGTGTCGATTCTGTTGGGCATTCTGTCGGTCAACGATCTCGCCGCTTAACTGTTTTGTTTTATATGACTCAAACCATGAACAACACTCGCAAAAAGAAGGCCCAGGCGGGCTTCACCCTGATTGAATTGCTGGTCGTGCTGGCCATTCTGACGCTGCTGGCAGGCTTGGTTGGCCCGCGCGTGCTGAATCAGTTGGGTGGTGCCAAGTCCAAGTCGACCGCAGTGCAGATTGCCGACATCGACAAGGCACTCGAAATCTACAAGCTCGACGTGGGCCGCTACCCGACCAATGAAGAAGGCCTGGGCGCGCTGATGAAGCGTCCTGGCAGTGGCAACGGCTGGGCGGGTCCGTACCTCAAGGGCGACGATGTGCCGACTGACGCGTGGGGCAAGCCTTTCCGTTATGCCAATCCAGGCCCGAACGGCGGCATTGAAATTCTGTCGCTGGGTGCCGATGGCGCGCCAGGCGGCGAGAGTGAAAACGCTGACGTGCGCAACGGCAAATAACGCACTGCAGCAAGTTTGGCTTTGTCGTGGCACGGGAGCGCGGTTTCACGTTGATTGAGCTGATGGTGGTTTTTGCCATCCTGGCTCTGGTCATGTCCATCGCGCCTTCGTCCTACGACAAGATGAAGACGTCCATGGAATACCGTGATGCGGTGCGCGGTGTCGTTACCGATATGCGTGCTGCACGTCAGCGAGCGGTGTTGACTGGCCGGGAGGCCGTCTTTGCCGTGGATCTTGAAAGCAAGCAATACGGCATGGAGGGCGGCAAGCCACGCCCGATCCCGGACAACATCGAAATGCGCGCAGTGGTCGCCAACAGCGAAGCCAAGGGCGCGCATTTCTCCATTCGTTTCCTGCCTTCGGGTGGCGCGAGTGGCGGCAGCGTCGACGTGCTGCGAAGTTCGGGTGATGGCGTGCGTCTGCGGGTGGATTGGTTTTCAGGGCGCGTGGAGCAGGAGCCGGTCCAGCGATGAACCGCCTTTCGATGTCCCGTCGCAGCCGACCGGCGCGCGGCTTTTCCTTGCTGGAGCTGCTCGTGGCCTTTGCCATCATGGCGGTGGCATTGGGTGTGCTCTATCGAGCGACCGGATCCAGCGTTCGAAGTGTGGGCGATCTTGAATTGCGGCAACGAGCGACCTCGGTTGCCGACTCCGCTTTGCAACGGGTGGATGGTGTTCCTCCTGCCGGACTCGCCGAGTCAGGTGCTGTGGGTGACATCAACTGGTCTCTGCAGACAAGGCCCTACGACAGTGGAAATGCCGATCCCAAGGCGCCCAAGCTTCACGAAGTGCTGGTCATGGTGACGTGGGTGGAGCGCGGCGAGCCCAGGCAGATCCAACTGAGCACGATTCGGCCCGAACGTGGGCCGAGAAGGCCGGGGCCGTAGGCATGATGGTCCGTTCAACACTTCCTTCGGGCATGGCGAGCAGGCGCATGCGAGGCTTCACACTGCTGGAAATGCTGGTGGTGATGGTGCTGTTGTCCATCATCATGCTGGCCTTGGTTTCTGCGATGCGCGGAGCTGGTCAAAGCAGCGAGCGCGTGGACGCCAAGTTCTGGCAGCAGGATGAGGCCAGGGTGGCCGAGAATTTTGTGCGCGGCACTTTGGGCCGTGTATCGGCACGCCCATTGCCGGCAGGAACCAGCCTCAATCAGTCATCACCATCGACCAATTCTCAGCTGTCAGGCAAGCCCCCCGTGCTGTTCATGGGGCAGCCTAACGAGATTTCGTGGGTCGGGATTCTGCCTGCACGCTATGGCGCGGGTGGGCGCAGCTTTTTCCATCTGGCCGTGGAGCCCACGGGAAACACGTCGTCCTTGGTGTTGCGCTATGGCCCATGGGCTGATCAGAACGCTTTTCCGGATTGGGGTGGGCTTTCATCACAGGTCTTGCTGACCGATGTGGTGGGGTTGGTCATTCAGTATGAAAACGACAAGCCGGAGAATATCGATGCAAACAGCGAATGGATGCAGGCTTGGGATCGTCCAGATTACCTGCCTTCGCGCGTGATGATCGGTTTGCAGCGTGGCACGCAATTGCCACTGGAGTGGGTTGTTCCTTTGCGTGGATTGCCTGCGAGTTGGCCGGAAGGACTGGGTCGTCCCCGTGGTCCGGTGATCGGAGGGGCCTCATGATGCACTCCGATGCGCGGTGTTTGATCGATTGCGAGGTGCGCGCTTCGCGTCGGTATGGGCGCAAATCTGGCGGACAAGTCACCCGCCAGCAGCGCGGCTTTGCCCTGATCGCCGTGCTGTGGCTGGTGGCGGCGCTCAGTGTGATGGTGGGCGGATTGATGTTGACCGTGAAGTCCGAGCTGAAAACGGCCTCGTTTTCCCGTCAGACGCTGCAGGCTTCGGCGACTGGAGAGGCGGCCATTCAAGTGGCGCTTCAGGGCGTGGTCGCCAGTGGCAAGCCTCCAGCACAGCTCATCAGCGCACCTGTACCGGTCTTTGGGCAATCGGTCGATGTTCAGATGATTCCAATGAACGGCTATATCGATCTCAATCGCGCCCCGTTGGAATTGCTGCAGGCCGTTTTTCAATTGGGCGCAGGGCTGGATGCAGGTTCTGCAGGGAGTCTGGTCGAGGCCATCAATGCAGCGCGAACGGTTCCTGGGCCCTCCGGCAAGCCTCCCAATTTCGAGTCGCCTGAGGACCTTTTGCTGTTGCCGGGGGTGGACTATGCGTTGTATTCGCGGGTCGCGCCACTCGTCACCACCGATGCGGGCGGCAATGGCAAAGTCAACATCAAGGCGGCGCCGCCGTCAGTGCTTGCCGTGATTGCCGGGGGCGATCAAGCAGCGGTCAACAGCTTCATTCAGGCACGCAGTGAGGAAAATCCAACAGTCGACACCACCAAAATGAATGGTGCCTGGGTGGATCAAGGCACTGCAAACAGTAACATCGAGTTCACTGCGCGTGTAGCGTTGCCGGATGGCGACGCGATCACTGTTGTCCGTCGCTACACAATTACTCCCAACTCGCCCAACGGGTTACCATGGCGGCCTTTTTACGCCAGCTCCCGGGTCGAGTCTGCCCTCAAACCATAAGAATTGAAGATGCCTATTGCCAGTGACGAACTGAAGCTGTTCGGCCTTGACCTTCGGACCCTGTGGGCCGAAGTTCGTAGCCCGTGGCGCAAGCTTGCGCGAGCGCCGGGCTGGTCATGGCTCGCGCCGCGCACGGTGATTTCCCTGAAGATGGCGGATGGTACGGCGTCCGAGTGGGTGCCTGATGACGCAATCCACGGATTTCGAAAAATCGACACGGCTGCTTTGGCCGCGGATGACAACAAGCAGTCGGCCTTCGAGGCGATCATGCTCCCCGACGACTTGTTGCTGCGCAAAAAGCTGTTCATGCCGCGCATCGACGGTGATCAGATCAAGCAGGCATTGGCGTTGGAGGCGATGAACAGCACTCCGTTTTCTGCTGGAGATCTGGTCTGGGGATATGCGACTTACCCCACTGAGGCCAAGGAGGACGACTCCTTGATGGAGGTGGAACTGACACTGGCGTCGCGTCGCCGGGTGGAGCAGTTTCTGGGCACGCGCGAGGGTCTGGGCGGCGAGCCTCAGTCTGCCGAGGTATGGGCTGGACTGAGCCGTCGGAACGACAGAGCCTTGCTGATGACTGGATTTGGTGAGGAAAAGCGTGAACGCGCGACTCGCCGACACTGGCAAGTTCTGGCTGGGCTGGCGGGGACAGTTGTTGTCCTTTGCGTTGCCATGGCAGTGACTCCCTATCTGCAGCTGCGAGCGCGGGTGCTTCAAGCCAATCTGGCCTACGCGGCGTTGGATAAATCGGCGGCACCGGCCATTGCCAAACGCGAAGCGCTGCTGAAGGCAGACGACCAAGTCAAGGCGTTGGCAGACATCATCGGGCATCGCCTCGATCCCCTTCAGGTCATTCAGATGCTGACGACCACGTTGCCGGACGACACCATGCTGAACCGTCTGCAGATCACGGATCGCAAGGTGCTGATCGTCGGGCAGGCGTCCGATGCATCAGCGCTGATGCAGAAATTGGGGTCGAAGTCCGAGATTCGCGAGGTGAAAGCTCCGTCTGCGGCTGTACGGCAACCGGGAATGACCAAGGAAGCGTTTCAGATCGAATTCCAATTGACGGATGATTTTGGCGTTTCCGAGGCCAATGCCCAGACGGCTGCAGCATTGAAAGGCGATAGTGTGACGACGGCGGAAGCTACGGCTCCCGCTTCTGCAGCATCGGGAGCGGCTACGGCGGCCTCCGGGCCGGTGGTCGCTGCCAGCCTTCCCGCAGGAGCTGCGTCTGCGCCTCAAAGTGCAGCCACTTCCGCTGCGACTGCGGCTTCTGCGGCCAAAGCGCCCGTTCCCGCAGCCTCTGCTCCGGGTGCGCAAAAGCCCAAAACAACAGGCACACCAACCATTGGAGGGGCTCGATGAATTCGCTGACACGTCGCGACAAGATTTCGCTGGCGCTTTCCATTCTGGTGCTGTTGATCCCGATGCTGTTGCTGGGAATGTTCATCGCCAACAAATACGCGGCAGCGCAAGACACGCTGGATCGACTGGAACCGCGTTTTGCGCGGTTGCTGGGGCTGCGTCAGAGCGTGGACAAGATGGATGAGAAGCTCAAATCACTGAATGAGCGGGTTGCGCAATTTGTCTACCCCAAGGACAAGGATGCCACGCAAGCCGGCAATGACGCGCAGCAGCAAGTGCGCTCCGTGCTCAGTGCTGCGGGGCTCACCGTGGTCAGCAGTCAGGTGCTGCCGACCAAGGCAGAGCAGGGTTTCGAGCATATTTCGCTTTCTGTGCGCGTGGAAGGTGAATTGATACATCTGCAAGCCGCATTGGCTGTGCTGCCCAGTCTCACCCCTGTGATTCTGGTGGACGCCATCAACATTCAGGTGGTGGGATTGCAGCGCGCAGATACGCCGCAGCGCCTGGGCACAGAACTCAAACTGACGGTGTTGCACCAGAAATCGGTATGAAACAGTCCGCAACACGCATTTTTTCAGTGCTGATACTTGTCTTGGTGGGCGCTTTGATCGCCCTGTGGATCAAGCCGGACGGATCACTGCGCAACACGATCTGGAGTCCTCCTGCTCCGGTATTCCCTGAGCTCGCTGCTGCAGACCCATTGCCGCCGGCTACAAAGGCGGTGGATGTCAATCTGTTTGTCGCGACACTGGAGCGACCCCTGTTCTCGCCAAGCCGTCGTCCCCCGCCACCGCCTCCGCCGCCCAAAACAGCTGAGGAGAGCGAGCCGCCGGTCGATCCGCTTGCCAATATCCATGTGTTTGGTTTGTATGGCGGCGGTGACTCGCCTACCGGCATGCTGGCCAGTGTGGATGGCAAGGTTCGCCGGGTGTCTGTGAATGAGGTTCTTGGGGGATGGAAGCTCAAGACGATCGAAGATCGCAATGCGATATTTGACAAGAATGGTGAAGAGCGCAAGCTGCTGCTGGTGACGGCCAAGCCGGCGCCACCACCGAAAGCTGCTGTGGCGGCAGCGCCGAATGCGGGGGGGGCAGCCGGCGCTCCTGCAGTGCCACCACCCGGTTCGGTCACCAACGAATCCGCGGATGAGCGCCGCCAGCGAGTGGAAGAGCAACAACGCGAACGTATGAAACGCCGCAACGAGGCACGTATTCGTGCAGGTGCGCAACCGATTACACAATGAACAAAGCCAATTTCATGAAACCGAGTCAATTGATTGCAGCGGCAGTCCTCGTCGTTGTCGCAGGTGGCCTGCAGGCTCAAACTCCGAACAGTCCGGCGGCGGGAAGTGCGCCTGTGGCCCCTTCGTCCGCACCTGCCAAGGCAGAAGCCGGTGGCAAACCTGCGGAGCAGGGTAGCGCCGAGTCCAAATTCGAGCCGCGCATCCTGCTGGGCAACGACCAGATGTACGCAGCACCTGCTCCGTATGTGCCCCTTGAAGGGGCGGCCAGTTCCTACAAATTCGAGGAAGCGCCTCTTCTGGATGTGGTTCACGTATTCATGCGCGAGGTGCTGAAGGCGGATTACATCATCCATCCCCCGGTCACGGGTACCGTGACGTTGTCGGTGAGCACTCAACTGAAGCCTGACGACGCTCTGGCGTTGCTGGAAAGTGCGCTGCAGGTCAACGGTATGGCGATGGGCCGCGATGCCCGCGGCGTCTACCACGTCGGCAAGCTGGAGTCGCTCAAGGGCGTGGTCTCCAATATTCGTGTGGCTGGCGGAAAAGGGCCGATGGCCCCGGGCTATGGGGCGGTGCTGATTCCGCTGCAATACATTGGTGCCGGGGAAATGGCCGCCATTCTCAAGCCGATGGTGCCAGGCGATGCCATCGTGCGAGTCGATCTGGTCCGCAACATGCTTGTCATGGTGGGCTCGCGCACGCAGGCCGAGGGCTGGATGGACATGGTGCGCACTTTCGACGTCAACCTGCTCAAAGGCATGACGGTCGGCGTGTTTCCGCTCAAGTATGCGTCCGTGCAGGAAGTGGAATCCGCTCTTCAACTGCTCAACAGCGGTGCGGCCCCTGGAGGAGCTTCCGGTGCGCCAAGTGGCGGTGCTGCTCCTGCAAGAGCACAGGCGCAACCGGGTGGCGCAGCAGGCGGTCAGGGGGCTGCCAGTCAGGCAGCCGCCACCGCGTTGAGCGAGAATTTCCCGCTCTATGGCGCGATCCGTGTATTGCCCATGGCCCGAATCAACAGCATTCTGGTTGTGACTCCGCGCGCGGCCTACCTGGAAGAAGCTCGCCGCTGGATCGAAAAGCTCGACAAGCCCAGCGACAACGGCGCAGAGCCACAGTTGTTCATCTATCAGGTTCAAAACGTGAATTCACGCCATCTGGCGACAGTTCTGAGCGGTATTTTCAGCGGGATGCAGAATCCGTTTCAACCAAGCAATGCCACGGGTGCCACAGGTGTGGCCCCTGGCCAGGGCGGAGCGGCCGGAACGACGGGTGCGAATGCCTTCAATAACAACAATGCGATCAACAACAACGCGTTTGGTGGCGTCAACAACTCATTCGGTGGCGGTGGTACGGGTGGCTTCGGTGGCGGCATGTTTGGACAATCGGCTGGAACGGGCTTTGGATCGGGCGGGTTGAACAACCTGCGCCAGACCAACACGGCGAACACCAATCGCCCTTCCATCTCCGTGACGGCCAGTTTTGGCTCGATTCGGGTGGTGGCGGACGAGTTGAACAATTCCGTGCTGATCTGGGCGACCCGCGCTGAGTACGAGCGAATCGAGTCCACCTTGAAGCGCTTGGACATCCCGCCAACCCAGGTGCTCATTGAAGCGAGCATTGTTGAAGTCACCTTGGGTGATGACATGGAGTACGGATTGCAGTGGTACTTCACAGAAGGAAGCAAAAGCGGCGGACACACGGGCTCCGGCACAGTCGGTGGGATCGCGAATTCTGACGGCGGTTTTTCGTACTCGATTTCCAATCCTTATGGACGACTCCAGGCAAAGCTGACAGCCTTGGCTGAGAAGACCCAGTTGAAGGTGGTGTCGAGTCCAAGCCTCATGGTGCTGGATAACCATACAGCCACCATCGCTGTTGGTGAACAGCAACCGGTGGAAACTGGCTCGACCATCTATCCCACGGGAACCACCAGCGCGGTAACAACCACCGTTCAGTACAAAGATACTGGGGTCAACTTGGTTGTGACGCCTTCGGTGAACGCGGGCAATCTCGTGACCATGCAAATCGATCAAATGCTCACGGACATCTTGAACAAGACATCTACGAAGCCCTCCTTCATGCAGCGCCAGATCAGCAGCAAGGTAGCCGTGCGCTCCGGGGAAACCATTGTGCTGGGAGGCTTGATCAAAGACTCCGATTCCAAGACCAAAACGGGGGTGCCGTTGCTGTCGTCAATACCTGTGGTAGGTGCGCTGTTCGGCACGCATGCCAACACGAACGCGCGCACGGAATTGCTGGTCATCATCTCTCCACGCGTGGTCCGCTCTGACATTGACATCCGGGAGGTCTCCGACGATCTGCGCGACCGGATGAGGGGGATGAGAGACTTCAATGGGCTGAACAAGGAGTCCAAGTCGACAGTGACGGCTCCGCCCTTGGTTGCCCCCACGCCACAATAAGTTACCGCGTTTTAGCGGTGTTTAATCTGTTTCCAGGAGTAAGTCAAAATGGGTGAATCCGCCAAATTGCAAAGTCACCAGGCCCAAAACAATCGACGCACGATGTTGATCAAGGGAGCCTGCATTGCAATGCTGATGGCTGTTTTGGGCGGTTGTGCCAGCGTATCCACGCGTTCGCCAGAAGAAATTGTTGCAGAACGTGCCACAGAGCGCTGGGCAGGCTTGATCAAGGGTGACTTCGCCAAGGCATATCAATACAATACGCCGGGATACAAGGGCATGGTCTCGCAGCAGCGTTTTCAGGAATCCCGGGGGCGTGACGGTCGAGTGTCTGATGCCAGTGCCTACAAGGTCACTTGCGAAACAAAGGACAAATGCATCGCCCGAATGAAGCTGACGGCGTTTGCTCCAATGATTTCCGGTTCCGGAAAGGGAGCGATGGAGGTCATGACTTATGTGGATGAAACATGGCTTTTGGAGGAGGGGCAGTGGTGGCACTTCGAGAGAATCTGAAGTGCATCGGTGTCTCATGCAGGTTGATGAAATGGCGTGACTGACGGAGGAAGACGTATCGAGTAGCTGTTAACTGTTGCACCTAACCAACATGCTGCATTCAGGGGGTGGAAATATTTAGCCAAAGCGCTTGCCCCCTATGCTAGGATTAAAAGGCGTAATCAACCTCTACCTTAGTTGCGCCAAACAACTTTTCAACTGGAGTTTCTATGAAGAAGAATGTTCTCGCTCTGAGCATCGCTACCGCTGTGGTGGGCTTTGCTGGCAGCGCTCACGCGATTGTCACTGCCGATACAACCGGCACGGCAACTGCTCTGCAGTTCAGCAACACCAATCAAGGTCACATGCTGCTGGTGCCTTACTTCAGCACACAAGGTGGCAACGCCACCCTGCTGTCGCTGATCAACACCGACACCGTGAACGGCAAGGCTGTGAAGGTTCGCTTCCGCGGCGCCAAGAACTCGGACGACATTTTTGACTTCCAAGTGTTCCTGTCGCCAGGCGACGTGTGGACTGCTAACGTCAGCCAAAACAAGGACGGCCTGTCGTACCTGACGACTGCTGACGCTTCTTGCACGAAGCCAGAGAAGTCTGTTATCAACAGCACACCGTTCGTGACTCAACGTCTGAACCCCAAGTCGACAGACCTGGCTGGTGAAACACGTGAAGGCTACATTGAAATCTTCAATATGGCCGACATCCCATCCTCCACTTCGGGTGTGTATCCGCTGATCAAGCACGCTAACAGCGTTGCTAAGTGCGCTGACAACGGCACCAACACAGCTTGGTCCACTCTGGACACAGACCAGATCAATCTGGCTGCTTACCAAGCTCTGGGTCTGCAACAGCCTACCAACGGTATCGCTGCTAACTGGACCATCATGAACGTGCCTAAGGCACTGTCGTGGAGCGGTACAGCTGCTGGTATCGAAGCTGTTGACGCAACAGCGAAGCTGGCCAAGGGTAACCTGGTGTACTTCCCACAAATGTCGGAAGCTGCTAGCAACGTGAACGGCTTCACTGCCGATCCACTGTTCACCAACAGCATCGTTTCTGCTTCGCAGTATGACCTGCCTGACCTGTCCACACCATACGCTGGTGGCGCTGTGACTCCTCGCGTTCAAGCTGACAACCTGTCGAAGGCTCTGGCTGCTACGCAAGTGTCCAACGAATTCTGGACACTGGCCAGCATCGAAGCCGAGACTGACTGGGTGTTCACAATGCCTACACGCCGCTACAACGTGGCTGTGGACTACTCGGGCACCACACCTAAGGCTACCTACGCTACGGGCGCTACCTACTTCACCGCATCCAACGCCACCATCTCCGGTGACGCTATCTGCGTGAAGGGTGTGACTTCCTTCGTGTGGGATCGTGAAGAAAACACGACCGTTTCCGGTCCTGTGATCTCCCCAGGCAGCGCTGCTGCTCCATTCTGCGGTGAAGTGTCCGTTCTGGGCTTCAACAACGCAGGTGCCAAGGCTACTGCCGTGGTGGGCGCTACTGTCGCTATCAAGGACCTGGACACAGGTAACTTCGTGAACGGCTGGGGCGGTCTGCGCACACCTAACGGTGGTCTGGGCCTGCCAGTTCTGGGTTCTGCCTTCGTGAAGGCTTACAACCCAGCTGCTGCAGCTGGTGTTGCTGGTAACTACGGCATCAACTGGACTCACCGTTACACACGTCCTTAATCAGGTAACTGATGGGACGCTGTAAAGCGTGACTGAAAAGGCGGGGAACTTCCCCGCCTTTTTTTATGTCAAAATTTTCCGTGGTGTGTCTTGTTGATTGCGTTGGACCTCGATCTGAGGGCATATCATTTTTTGAACAACGGATTTTTGAACGTCGTTATGAATATGTATCGTCAGATGGGTTTGACCGCTGTGGGTCTATGCATGGCTGCTGGTGTCTGGGCTGCCCAGCCAGTGGTGCTGGTTGAGGTGGGTGGCATCAAGATCACGGATCAGGATGTTCGTGCGGAATTGGCTCAGGCTCCCGAAGCCATGGCCCAACGTACGCTTGAAAACCAAACGGCTCTGACGGAGCTGGCAAAAAATCTGGCTTCCCGTCGTCTGCTGATGCAGGAAGCGCAGAAGAACGGCTTGGCTGCCAAACCTGAGGTGAAGGCGCAGCTCAAGCTCAATGAAGAGCGATTTTTGTCCGAGGTGCGCCTCGAGCAATACGATGAATCGCACATGCCCAGTGCCAAGGCGGTGGACGACTACGCACGTGCGCAGTTCAAGGCCAATCCCAAGGCATTCGAAGCACCAGCCGATGCGCGCGTACGCCATATTCTGATTGAGGGTGACACGCCTGCAGCCAAGACCAAGATCGACAAACTGGCCGCTGAATTGAAGGGCGGGGCCGATTTTGAAAAATTGGCCAAAGAGAATTCGGAAGACAAGGGCAATGCTCCCAAGGGTGGCGATCTGGGGTTTGCTCCAGCAGGCCGCTTTGTGCCTGAATTCGAAAAAGCAATGGCAGCTCTGACTAAGAGTGGCGAAATCAGTGCCCCGGTGAAGACCCAGTTTGGATGGCATCTCATCCAGCTGGTGGAGCGTCGTCCGGCTCGCACGCTCGCATACGAGGAAGTGGCAGATCAGTTGCGTGGCGAAGCCGCGCGTCGACTGCTGATGCGTACCCGCATGGAGTATGCCCAGGGCTTGATCAAGGATGCCAAAGTGAATGATGCAGCCATCAAGAGCATTACAGTGACTCCGGCGCCCATTCCATTGACAGCGCCTGCTCCAGCGAAGAAGTAATCTGGCTAGGGCAATCAGTGAAATCATGTAACGCGCAGTTCCTGTTGCGGGACCATTGAATCCAATCACTGATACGATTCGTACCTGAAACCCATCGCCGCCTCCGGGCTGGGCGGTGGGCACGATACGGGTCACAATGCTCTGATGACAACACGCGAGTTGGCTTCTTCTTTTCAAGCAAGCCGCTCGCGTCGCTTTTTGTGGAGCGTTCTCTGCAGTTTCGCCGCTGTGTCGAAACTGGGTACTTTCTGATTGCATGGGCACTTTTCTCTCTGAACTCGCGCAGCTCTGGCGTTTGCGTGGTCTCGTCGCGGTCCTGACGCGACGGGAGGTCGTCGCGCGTTACCAGGGCTCTGCCGTGGGGGTGCTCTGGGCCTATATCCAGCCGCTGCTGACGGTGGCGGCCTACTATCTGGTGTTCGATGTGGTCTTCGCCATGCGTCTTGGCGAGCATGCACCCACGAGTCGTGTCGGCACCTATCTGATCGTCGGTTCGCTGGCCTGGATGGCGTTCTGCGATGCGTTTGGTCGCGGCACGTCGAGCCTGCTGGATGCTGGCGGGTTGCTGCAGAAGAACGCGCTGCCGCCCATCATTTTTCCTGCCCGAACGGTGCTCGCCAGCACGGTCGTGTTCGGGCCGATGCTGCTGTTGCTCACGCTGGCGTATGCGCCTGTGCATCATTTCGCGCTGCCGGTGATCGCGGTGCTTCCGCTGTTGGTGCTGCAGGTGGTGATGAGCTTTCTGCTGGCCTATCTGTTCGCCATCATGGCGGCTGCGTTGCGTGACACGGTGCAGATCGTAGGCTTTGCGCTGCAGATCGGGATCTTCGTGTCGCCGGTGCTGTTTCCGATGACCCTGTTCCCGGCCGCGTGGCGCTGGGTGCTGTGGATCAATCCGATGACGCCTGTGGCGTCCGGCTGGCAGACCATCTTGCTGCAGGGTGCTTGGCCTGCCTTTAGCGTCTGGTTGGCGCTGGGCTTGTGGATTGCGGGTGCGGCGTTGCTGTTGTCGGTTGCGGTGCGCCGCAGCCATGATCAGTTGGTGGATTGGCTATGAGCGCGCAGACGACAGCAACAACAGCCCCCAACAAGCTGCAGCTCAAGGATGACGTGGTGCTGCGCGTGAGCCACGTGAGCAAGGAATACAAGCTCTACGATTCGCCGCGCGAGCGCTTCAAGGCGCTGTTCAGCAACAAGGTGCGCCATCGCAGCCATTGGGCGCTGAAGGACATTTCGTTCGAGCTCAAGCGCGGGCAGTGCGTCGGCGTGGTGGGTGACAACGGCGCGGGCAAGAGCTCGCTGCTCAAGCTGCTGGCGGGCACGATGCAGCCCAGTTCCGGCACGGTGGACCGCGTGGGGCGTGTGACAGCGATTCTCGAATTGGGCGCGGGTTTTCACCCCGAGTTCAGCGGACGCGACAATCTGTATTTCGCGGGCAGCCTCATCGGTATCAGCCACGAGGAAATGGCCAAGCTGGAGCCGGGAATCATCGCGTTCTCCGAACTCGGCGATGCCATGGACCGGGCGGTGAAGACCTACTCGTCGGGCATGACCGTGCGACTGGCGTTTGCGCTGATCACAGCCGTGCCGCCCGATGTGCTGATCATCGACGAGGCGTTGGCCGTGGGCGACCAGCATTTCCAGAAGAAGTGCGTTGCGCGCATCATGGAGTTCCGCGACGCGGGCTGCACGATTCTGTTCTGCTCGCACAGCTCGTACCATATCCGTCATCTGTGCGATCAGGCCATCTGGCTCAAGGGCGGGCAGGTCATGGAGATGGGGCCGACCGAAGCGGTCATGGGCTCGTACGAAATGCACAGCCGTCTGCGTGCTGATGCGGTTGCGCCTGCAGCGCAGCCTGCGGTGATCGAGGGCGCTGGTGACGAATCCGATGTGACGCTCAACGCGCTGGACGACGATCTGCCAGCCGAGTCGGCGACGACCGGCACGCGCATGCAGACGAATTCCGATGGTCTGGGCGCAAGCCTGCTGTCGGTGACGATTTCCGATCTGGGTGAGGGCAAGCCGCCGCTCATGGAGAGCGTGGACCTGGTGGCCACATTCCACGTGCGCGGTCATGGCGATGAGCGCCCGAATCTCGGTTTCATGATCGAGCAGTCGCAAGGCACGGGCATCACGTCGCTTGCCACGCATGAAGAGGGCGCGCATCCGCGTCGTCTGGCCGATGGCACGTGGGAGTCCGTGTTGCGCTTCCCGAATCTGCCGCTGCACAGTGGCGAGTACGTGGTCAGCGCCTACCTTTTCGATGAAAGCGGCCTCGTGCTTTACGATGCGTGGCTGCACTACCAGCATTTCCGCTTTGTTTCGCCAACGCTCATGCCGGGGCTGGTTCGCCTGCCGCATGAATGGACCTGAGTTTCCTGCTCGTTGGCTTTCCACAGAATTTTTGTAGAACTTGATGATGTCCTCTGATAACGCTTCGACGACGACGCCCGATCCCATCGCCCATGCCAAGGCCTTGATGGCCCGTGGCGAGATGGAAGCCGCCGGTCAGACACTGGTGGCTGCGCGCGACGTGGCCGCAACGCGTCTGGCGGCGCACAACCTGATCGAAGAACACTTTCCGCTGCTGTCGTACGGCCAGTGGATGGGCTGCCCTTGCCAGATTTCCGAAGCGGACGACATCTTCAAGTTCTTCGCCGCTCATCCATCGAGCCTGAATCCGATCCGCGACTATCTGGCTGACGGCTGGCGCACCATGTCTGAATTGGTGCTGCTGCTGGAAGAGGTGGGTCACCCGCTTCTGAAGACCCAAAGCGTGCTCGAATTCGCCAGCGGTCACGGTCGTTTCACGCGCCATCTGGTGAAGGCGCTGGGTGCGAACCGCGTGGTCGCCAACGACGTGGTGGTGGACTCCGTGGAGTTCTCGCGCAAGACTTTCGGCGTGGAAGGCTTCGTCTCGCCTTCCGTGCCCGAGCAGGTGCAATGGGACAAGCAGCACGATCTGGTGTTCGTTCTTTCGCTGTTCACGCACTTGCCTGCATCGACATGGTCGCGCTGGCTCAAGCGCATCTACGACATGGTCGCGCCCGGTGGCGTGCTGGTGTTCACCACGCACGGCGCGGAAGCGGTGTTCAAGCAGAACGTCACGCTGGACGAGAACGGCTATTTCTTCGTCGCGTCGAGCGAATCGAATGCGATCGACGGACAGGAATACGGCACGACGTTCACGTCCGAAGCCTTTGTGCGCGCCCGCATCGCAGAGACGCTGCCCGAGGCACGTCTGCTCAAGGTGGCCGAGCGCCAGTTCTGGCATCACCAGGACGCCATCGTCATCGAAAAGCCGTGACTGACTGAATCATCAAGGACTCGGAAGAATGCATACAAGTTCGCTGGCCCATGTACAGGGGCTGGTTCACAAATACCTCTCGCCCAGCACCGACAAGTCGCTGAAGATCATCGACATCGGCAGCTATGACGTGAATGGCAGCTACAAGCAGTTCTTCCTGCATCCCAAGTGGCAATACACCGGCGTCGATCTCGGTGCCGGCCCGAACGTGGATGTGGTGCTGGAATCTCCTTACCGCCTGCCGTTCGACAGCTTCTCGGTCGACGTGATCGTCTCCGGTCAGGCCTTCGAGCATGTGGAATATTTCTGGTGCTCGTGGCTGGAGATGGTGCGTGTGCTCAAGCCGGGCGGCCACATCTTTCTGCTGGCTCCATCGCGCGGGCCGGAGCACCGTTACCCACAGGACTGCTGGCGTTTCTATCCTGATGGATACCGGGCGCTTGCCAAGTACGCATCGCTGGAGCTGATGCAGGTCTCCACCGACTGGGAGCCGCACGCATCGGAAGACAGCGCAGCATGGGGCGACACCGTGGGCGTGTTCCGCCAACCGCAACTCAGCGGCATGCAGATGCTGCGCCGCAGGCTCATGCAGCAACTGCGTTATCGCGTGATGCCGGGCTACCGTTAAGCTCTCCTGAACCCCGTTGCGCGCAAGACAAACTGTGTTAACTTGCGCGGCACAGGAGGATCAGGGTTGGCGCACGGTGCGCGAGCCGCGCACCACACCATGTCGCCGAGGAGTTTTCTTTTCACCGCCACACAGCCACATCGCCTGCTTCCGGCGATGTTCGTGCTGTGCATCTGGCTCGCTGTTTCCCTGTTTCCTGCATCCAGCCATGCGCGCGATGCGCGTGGCGAGCTGGATGTTCCCGCTGCTTCATCGCCATCAACGCCACAGGCCGCGGGCAAGGGCTTTGTCGACAAGGCCGAGGTGCGCGATGGCGTGCTGACCCTGCAAGGCTGGGCCGCTGCGTACAACCCGAGCGTGTACGTTACCTTGGTGGAAATCTGGCTCGGCGATCAACGCATTTATCGCGGTCGACTTGGCTTTCTGATGAACCGACCCGATGTGGTCGAGTCCACCAAGCAAGCGCTGTGGCTCAACAGCGGCTTCCATCTGCCAGTGCGTTTGCCGCAGGACATCTCTTCCGGCACTTTCCCGCTGCGCGTGCAGATCACGAATGGCGATGGTGGGCGGTTTGAACTCGACCTGAGCGAATCGGCCAGACAGGTGCAGATTCCTGCGGGCGAGCGCAAGCCGTCGATGAAGGCCAAGCTCGCTCTGGCGTTGGCGGCCTTGCTGCCCGTGGCGTATCTGCTGGTCGCGTTTGCAAGACGCGAAGGCGTTGCTGGCGCGCGCGGTTTTGTCGCGATGGTGCTGGCGTCCTTTGTCTTGTTGGTGGCGGGCGGATGGAGCGGATCGTCGCTTCCATTGCTGCTCGACCGCGCGAAGATCCTGCAGCACGATGGTGCGAACTTCATCGGCAAGGCGCAGGAGGTGCGGCGCGATGAATGGCTGATCGTCACGCCCTTGGCGATGAGCCAGGCAGTGGAGCCGAACTGGCTTTCCTCGGTCAATCCGCTGCATGGCGTCTACGGTCAGAACATGAATGTGGTCGGCATGAGCGGTGCGCCAACCTTGGGCCTGGAAGCGATTGCCAAGCCCGCAAGCTGGGGCTTTTTCGCGCTCGATTTGAAACGCGCGCTGGCGTGGCACTGGTGGTTTCCGTTCTTTGCCTGCTTTCTGGCTGTGTGGGCTGTGCTGCGTTGCTGGTTTGCGCTGGATTGGCGCAAGGCGGCGGTGCTTGCGGTGCTGGTTCCGGGGTCGGCTTATTCCGTGGGATGGTCGGGCTGGCCTGCCTATGTGAGCTTCTTCCCGGTGCTGGCGGCATGGGCTGCGGTGCGACTCTTTCTGGCTGAAAACAAGGTCGGCGCGGCGTTCTGGGGCTTGGTGCTGGGATGGGCTGCGGCAGGCTTTGTGCTCGTGCTCTATCCGGGGTGGCAGATTCCGTTGGCGTACCTGATGGCGCTGCTCACCTTGGCGCAACTGTGGCAGATGCGTGCGCAAATGAACTGGGGCGTGGCGCAGGCCATTGGCGTGGTGCTTGCTGCGTTGGTCGGCGGTGCGCTGCTTGCGGCCTGGTGGAGCGATGCGCAGGAGGCCATTCGCGCGTTGGGCCAGACGGTGTATCCGGGTCAGCGGTCGATGGAGCTGGGCGGCTATGTCGAGCCGTGGCATCTGTCCAAGGGGTTGGCCAATCTGGTGACGCTATACGAAAGCTCACAGTGGTCGATTCCGAGTGACGCTGCGGGAAGTCTCTATCTGCTGATTCCGCTGGCGGTGGCTACGGTTCTGCGGTTCACGATCACGCGTTCCGTAGATGCGTTCGTCGCCGTGCTGTGGCTGTTCATCGCATTCGTGCTGATCCACATGTTCGTGGGCATTCCCGCTTGGCTCGCGCGCGCGACTTTGTGGGGCAAGGTGCCTGCGTTCCGGCTGGATGTGGTGCTGGCGCTTGCGCAGGTTTTCCTGCTCGGCCACTTTCTCAAGGAGGCTTCGGCGCTCAAGCAATGGAGCGACGGATCGCGTTTGCGCGTGTCGGTTTTGCAGGTGCTTGGTGCTGCGACGGCCGTTGGCTTTGCGTGGTTCAACTGGCACTGCCTGACGATGATGCCTGTGCCCATGCAGGACTGGCTCAATCCTGCCGTGTTCGCGCTGGTGCTCGCGGGCGCTGCGTGGTTGGCTTATCTGCTGGTGCGCGGACAGGTGTGGAACGCCGTGGCAATCAGCGCTGCATGGACGTTGGCGGTGAGCCTGCCGTTCAATCCGCTGCAGCAGGCTCCGCAGCATGTGCAATTGGTGCCGGAGTTGCAATCCGCGCTCAAGCGTCCGGGCGGCAGCGTTCCCGCGCGTGTTGCGGTGGTGAACGAGGACCTGTGGGTGAGCGCGTTACCGATCTCCGGTGTGAGCGTGGTCAACAGTTTCTTCTACGACCCGCCGCTCAAGTTCTGGCGCGATCTGGACCCCGAGGGCAAGCTCGATCAGGTCTACAACCGCTACCAGTTCATGCAGATCAAGCTGGAGCCCAAACTCGCCGCCGCCGACTTCCAGATCACGAGTCCGCGCATGGATGCGGTGACGCTCAGCGTGCAGCCCGAGCGCTTTGACTTCGCCAAGGTGAAGGCAGACTTCGTGCTTGCCAACGTGCAGGATGCAGAGCAGCTCAAGGGCAACACGCATCTGCAATTGGAGAAAACGGATGGCGCGAACTGGACGTTGTTCCGGGTGCTCGCCGACGGCAAATGATCAAAGAAAATGGGCTCGCGAACGAGCCCATTTTTCTGCTTGCGTGAAGCATGGTTGAAAGGCGGATCAGCCGTTCAGCCAGGTCTTCACCCGGCGCTGGAACTGCGGTGAAATCTTGCTCGCCACACCGCGCAGCACAGGCAGTGAGCGCAGGTAGACCAGCACGCCGAGCACGCCCGCTTTGGTCGCGCCGACATAGGCACGCTCGGGCACGAACTGCGCCATGTAGTCACGCTCCAGCGGCGCGGCATCGGTTGCAGGCTCCGATGGTGCGGACATGTTGCTGAAGTAGTCGCTCGCGTAGGTCCAGCTTTCGGCGGAAGGCATCTCTGGCGCACCTGGTTGGGCGGACTCGATGGCTGGCGCAACGGCGGGCGTGAAGTTCTCTCCGTGGATCTGCTTGAAGAAATCGACCCATTCCTTGGCATCGCGATCCCATTCGTGGATCCAGGTCCATGGGCGGTTCACGACGCGCTCGCCGAACGCGCCGATGTCGGGCACGACCACGGGCAGACCGGCCTGCAGCGCGGCGCTCAGCGTGTAGCTGTAGGTTTCGGGCCATTGCGCGGGGAACCAGATCAGGTCGGGCTTGAGCCACGCGAGCAGTTGCGACAGTTCTTCTTCCTTGTACGCGCCGTGCACGCTGAGCGCGGCCTTGGGCTGACTCAGAAGATGGCGGTAGCCGTAGCCGAGCAGGTGGAACTCGATCGGAGCACCTTGGCGCGCAGCTTCGACGGCGGCGGCTTCGAGCACGTCCGCACCCTTGATCGCACTGAGCGCACCGAGCACGACGATGCGCAGCGCGCGCTTGTCGGCGATCGGCTGGGGTGCGGGCACGGGCAGCGGCACGCTGGGGTCGATGTCGGTGTGCTGGATCGCATGCACGTTGGCCGCAGGCGCAAAGCCGATGATGCGTTTGGCCGTGTCGTGGCTGGGCGTGATCACGGTGCGCGCGGCGCTCAGGAAACGCGCGTTCGCGCCGCGCCAGCGCGCCACGTTGCCTTCCATGGGCGCGGGCATGTCGGGCGTGCAGCACTTGCATTGGCCGGGCGAGAGCTCGCCCTGGTAGCGGTTTTCCTCACCGGTGATGGTGATGTAGGTGCAGTAGCTGTAGAAGTCGTGCGCGGTGAAGTCGTAGGTGACGTTCAGCAGCGCAGGAATGTCGCGCACATGTTTGTCGTGGCCGAGCAAGTGGTGGTAGTGCACGTGCGAGACATGCAACTGACGCAGCACGTTGAGCAGGTCTTCGAACTGCTCGTCGATCTTGAAGGTCAGATCGAAACCTTCGGCCTCGGACGCCATGCGCAGCGCCAGACTCTTGTTGGCGCAGGGCGTGAGCGTGAGGAACACGGCCTTGCCGGTCAGGTGCTCGGCGAGCTCGCGCACGTGGCGCACGGTGCCGCCCGCGCGGTCGTGCAGCACGGCCAGAACCACGGGCAGGTTGCCGTCGCGGATGCGTGCCACGTCGAGCGCGAGGCGATACGGACGCGCCGGATCGGCCTGCACGAACTTGTGCACGTCGCTTGCATAGTTGGGGTGCAGGCGCGCCAGCTTTTCCATGGCGGCACGTTCGCGCGGACTCTTGCTGTCGCCAAAGCTCACGCCGCCGGTATGCAGAACGAAGGTGTCGAGCAGATGCAGATTGCGCCAGCCGGCACCTTCCGCGCGCTGGCAGAAATCGTTTTCTTCGCCGTAGCCCTTGCCGAAGTTCTTCACGTCGAAAAGGCCGACATCCTTCAGGCTGTCGCGGCGGATGTACATGCAGAAGCCCACGCCGGTCGGCACGTCGACGACGGCGCCGGGATTGGTCGCGGCGCACAGCGCATCCATGCGCGCCGTGTCGTAGCCGGGCGGCAGCGGGTTGTCTTCGCAAAAGCGCGGGTAGCTGCAGATCGTCGCGTTGGTCGAGAACGGCGTGACCGAGGCGATTTTCTTGTCGCCATAGGCCGCAGCGCGAATGCGGTCCAGCCAGTCGTTGGCCACTTCGGTGTCGCTGTTGAGCAGCAGCACGTCGTTGGCATCCGAGATCGCCATGCCGCGATTGACCGTACCGACGAAGCCGAGGTTTTCCTCGTTCTCCAGCAGCATGATGCGTGGCTCGCCAGCGGCACGTTCGCGCAGCCAGTTCGCCACCTCGGGCTCGGGACTGCAGTCGTTGATGACGATGAGGCGGTAGGGCACCTTCACCGGCGCGGCGAGCACCGATTCGACGCAGAGCTGAGTGTCGGCGAGGCCTCGGTAGACCGGCACGATCACATCCACGGGGTGCGGCGTGGGCGCGATGGGCGTGGCGGGTTGTGCGGTCTGCATGAATTGCTTGGCCTGCAGCTTCTCGTGCTTGGGCGCGCGGCCGCGCAAACGGTCCAGTGCGATCTTGGCGTTGACCAGCGGTCGTGTGGCCTTGAAAACGGTCGAGTTCTCGATGTTCTTCAAATGGCTGGCGAGATCCTTGAACTCACCTTGTACCTTGACCAACTCATGTTCGAGGCGCGTGGCGTTGCGCTGGAATTGCGCGGACTCGTCCTGAAAACCGCGACGCTGGTTTTCGCTTACGGACAGCGAATGGGTGAGGCTCGAAGTCTCGCCATTCAACGTGTTGATCTGACCGTTCAGATCGACGATCTGGCCGCTCAGGTCGTTGACGGTGGAGCTCAGTTGATCGATGCGCGTGTGCAGCGGCTGCACCTGATGGGCCATCGCCAGATAGTCGGCCGACATGGGCCAGCCGACTTCAAGTTCCAGCGACAGTGTCTGCTGAAGCTGATTCGTGAGTTGGGCGGCGATCAGCGGCAGCTCCATCCATGGATCATCGCCCGTGAGCAGCAACACGGTGGCCGACGACAGGCGCGGCGCTGGCGGTTGCCAGACGATCTGGTGGTGTGCGGCGTTGCCGAGGCGGAAGCTGTCGGGCTGATCGGGCGACCAGTTCCAGAGCGCTTCGCCACTCGCGTTGCGCAGCACGATGGAGTACAGATAGAGAAAGCCCGGACGGTCGGCTGGATCGAGGCGCAGATGGCCGAGCGGCGAATCCGAAACGGGAATGTCGAACTTGACCAGTTGGCGATCATTGCCCATGGCACCCGTGGCGCTGATCTTGGTGTCCTCGGCATAGCCGTTGCCCAGATCCACGTACAGCTGCGAGGTGAACAGGGCATGCGCCGGTTCGATCTCGTTGGCCTGATCGGGGTTGTCGGCGACGGGTTCGGCCTCGGGATGGGCAGCGCCGATGAACTGGTAAGCCAGCGCGTCGGGGGTAGCGAGCAGATAGCGCGCCACGGCCGGGGGCAGGTCGTCGAACTGGGTTTTGAACTCGGACTCGGGCAACTCCCGGCGCACGGTGTCCAGCACGTCGATGCGCCAGGCGTTCTCGCCCAGAAAGCGCGCGAGCGAGCGGCGGGTGAAGAAGCGCAGATGCGTGCGGTCGAGCAGGCCTTCTTCGCGGTAACGGAATTCGCCTTGCAGCAACTCGGCCACCAGACCGGCATAACCGGCGTTGGGAACCGAAACCAGCAGCTTGCCATCAGGCTTCAAAAGCTTGCGGCAGGCGTCCAGAATCCGCTCTGGCTGTCGCAGGTGTTCGAGCACATCGGCGCAGACGATGTAGTCATAGTGTTTATTTGTAAATAATGCAAGCAGATCGCATGTTTCCAGATCTGCCACTTCGACTTGTCCATAGTAAGGACGTGCGTGAGCGGCTTCTGCCTCGCTCCAAGTCAGTCCGTCACTGGTGCAACCCATTGTTTCATTCAGGTACTGACCCAAAGCACCACTGCCACAGCCCAAGTCGAGCAGCGTCGCGCCTTGGTGGACCAAGCTTGCAATTACCGAAAGCGACGTACGTTCGCCGGGGCGGATTTTGCGCAGATAAACGTGCAAATCCTCAATATTCTGTGTCATACCCTGAATTATGACGAAGGCCCAACACTTGGCGGGAATCAAATATTGACACAAGCAGTGTCTGTAACGAGGACAATACGCCCCTGATGGATTCCCCGACAACAAATTCAAGACACTTGGTGGTGTCTATTGTCAGCCATGGGCATGACACTGCTATCAACGATTTGCTCAACGATTTGAAGCAATTCAGCGCCCGGTCCGTGCATCGTGTGGTGGTGACTTTGAACAAGCCGGGGGAAGTCCTTTCGTTGCCGGTGAAGCCTGATGGGCATTGGCCTTTCGAGCTGCAGGTGCGCCGCAATGCCGAGCCGCTTGGCTTTGGCGAAAACCATAATCGAGCGCTCGCGAATGCGGGTGAAGAATTCGTTTGCGTGCTCAATCCTGATATCCGCTTGACCGAGGATCCGTTCGATTCCCTGGTGGACTGTGCGGCTCGGCTGGGAGTGGGTTGTGCCTATCCGATCCAGCTCGACGTGGCTGGTCGGGTGCAGGACAGCGAACGTGCGTTGCCGACACCTGTTGCGCTTTGGCAACGCCGAGCGTTGGGGCATGGTGAGACGCGAGTGGATTGGGTGAACGCGGCCTGTCTGGTGATGCCTGCTGCTGTATGGCAACAGGTTCATGGTTTTGATGAGCGCTATTTCATGTACTGCGAGGATGTTGATTTGAGTTTGCGTATCCGACTGGCTGGGTGGTCCATCGTCCGTGCCCCGGTGCGCGTGATTCATGAGGCGCAGCGTGCAAGTGGCCGCTCGCTTTCTCATCTTGCATGGCATGTGCGCAGTTTGCTGCGGCTGTGGAGTTCGTCTGCGTATCGTCAGGCACGGCGTTTGGAACCCCTGTCGGCCGGCATTCCAACGGGGGCAAAGAACCCATGATTTGGCTGTCGCTGATAGCCTTTTTGGTTTCGAGTGTCTGCGCCGCCTTCCTCATCCGGTTGCTCAAGGGGCGTCGGACGCCGCACTACGACGATGAATCCAAACCTCAACGCTTCCATATGGGCGAAGTGCCGCGCATGGGTGGCGTGGCATTGCTGGCGGGCTTGTGCGTCAGTTGGGGCATGGGTGTCATCCAGTCGCAGTCGGGAGATCCTGCCTCGCTCAGGCTGGGCAACTGGACCTACTGGTGGATCGTCGCCCTGCTGCCTGCAGCGCTGGGCGGCATCATCGAGGACATGACACAGCGCATGACAGTGCGTTACCGGCTCGCTCTCACATTGCTTTCCGGGGCGCTGGCGATCTGGCTGCTGGGCATGAACATTCCGCGTCTTGGCGTGTCATGGCTGGACATGGTGTTGACTCAAGCGCCATGGATCGGCATGGGGATCGTGATGCTGGCGATTGCCGGGCTGCCGCACGCCTTCAACATCATCGACGGCTACAACGGTCTTGCGGGCATGGTGGCGCTGGTCATCAGTCTGGCGCTGGCCCATGTCTGCCTGCAGGTCAATGACCGCGCGCTGGGCTCGCTCATCATCTGTCTGGCGGCGGCGACCGGCGGCTTTCTCATGTGGAATTACCCGCGCGGCATGTTGTTTGCCGGAGATGGCGGTGCCTACATCTGGGGCGTGGTGATCGCCATGGTCAGCATTGCGCTGGTGCAGCGCAACCCGGACGTGTCGCCGTGGTTTCCGGTGCTGCTGCTGATCTATCCGATCTGGGAGACGCTGTTCTCCATCTACCGCAAGCTCGCGCGCGGCGTGTCGCCGGGCATGGCGGATGCGCTGCACTTTCACCAGTTGATCTACCGCCGCATCGTGATCGGCGTGTTCCATGACGACGAATCGCGCCGCATGCTCATGCGCAACAACCGCACCTCGCCGTACCTCTGGGCGTTCACCATGCTGACCGTGGTTCCGGCCGTTCTGTTCTGGAACAAGACCTGGATTCTGATGGCGTTCTGCGGTCTGTTCGTGGTGAGCTATGTGGTCGCCTATCTCTGCATCGTGCGCTTCAAGGTTCCGAACTGGATAAAACATTGATCACCCCCTGAGTCGCTTCGCGCCTTCCCCCTTGAGGGGGACGACGCCTTCGCCGCGAGGCGGCTCTTGCCCGGCGTCTGCTGGCATGGCCTGCTCCGCGGCCTTCTGAGGGGCAAGATGGTGCTTGCTCGTAGGTTGCGACCTGATTTGATGGGGCGCTTCTCGTGATCGCCTTGTGTTTGCGGCACAATTTGAGGTTATCCGATTCACTGACCTCCTCCTTTTCCGGACGGCCTCCATCCATGAACGATCTTTCCTCGATTGCCCCGCGCGACAAGGCCGAAATTCTGGCCCAGGCGCTTCCCTACATCCGCAAGTTCCATGGCAAGACCATGGTGATCAAGTACGGCGGCAATGCCATGACCGATCCCGAGCTGCAGGCCGACTTCGCGGAAGACGTGGTGCTGCTCAAGCTCGTGGGCATGAACCCAGTCGTGGTGCACGGCGGCGGCCCGCAGATCGAGACTGCGCTCAAGCGCCTCGGCAAGAAGGGTGAATTCATCCAGGGCATGCGCGTGACCGACTCCGAGACCATGGAAGTGGTGGAGTGGGTGCTGGCCGGTGAAGTGCAGCAGGACATCGTGGGCCTGATCAACCAGGCTGGCGGCAAGGCCGTGGGCCTCACAGGTCGCGATGGTGGCCTGATCCGCGCCAAGAAGCTCAAGCTGCTCGACAACAAGGACCCCAACGTCGAGCACGACGTGGGCCAGGTCGGTGACATCGTCGCCATCGACCCGAGCGTGGTGAAGGCGTTGCAGGACGACGCGTTCATTCCCGTCATCAGCCCCATCGGCTTTGGCGAAGAGAACGAGAGCTACAACATCAACGCCGACGTGGTCGCCAGCAAGCTGGCTTCCGTGCTGCAGGCGGAGAAGCTGGTGCTGCTCACCAACATCCCCGGCGTGCTCGACAAGCAAGGCAAGCTGCTGACCGAGCTGACCTCGCGCGAGATCGACGATCTGATTGAAGACGGCACGATCTCCGGCGGCATGCTGCCCAAGCTGGCGGGCGCGATCGATGCGGCCAAGAGCGGTGTCAACGCCGTGCACATCGTCGATGGCCGCGTGCCGCACGCCATGCTGCTGGAAATCCTGACCGATCAGGCTTACGGCACCATGATTCGCAGCTATTGATCACCCACCTTTACATGCCTTCTTGTCGACTGTCCAAAGCAGTCGGCAAGGCGGCTGCAGCCCGCATGTAGCTTGGGTTTCCGCACCTTTCACATGGGCTGGCAGTGCGTTTGCAATTGCTTGAACTTGCATTGCATCAGCGACCGCGAATGCGATCAGGTAAGTGAGTGTGCGAAAATTCTCCTTACAACTGTTGCGAATGCGAGCCTATGTCCTCAGTAGAAGAAACCGAAATCGTCACCACCGCCGTGCCAGCAGCCGCTGCACGCAAGCGTCCGCGCCCGGGAGAGCGCCGGGTGCAAATCCTGCAGGCGCTGGCCGCCATGCTGCAACAGCCGGGAGCTGAGCGCATCACCACCGCCGCGCTTGCTGCGCGTCTGGAGGTGAGCGAAGCAGCGCTGTACCGCCACTTCGCCAGCAAGGCGCAGATGTTCGAGGGACTCATCGAGTTCATCGAAAGCAGCGTGTTCACCCTGATCAACCGCATCACCGAGCCGCCAGTGGACGCTGCCAGCGCCGTGGACGGCACGCAGCAGGCGCTGCGCATCGTGACCATGGTGCTGCAGTTTGCCGAGCGCAATCCCGGCATGGTCAAGGTCATGGTGGGCGATGCGCTGGTGTTCGAGAACGAACGCCTGCAGCAACGCATGAACCTGTTTTTCGACAAGATCGAATCCTCGCTGCGCCAATGCCTGCGCGATGGCGCCGATGCAGCCGGTGCAACAGCGCCCACCGCCGAGGCGCAAATGCGCGCGGCTCTGCTCGGTGATCTGATGCGCGGCCGTCTGCTGCGCTTTGTGCGTTCGGGCTTCAAGAGCTCGCCCGCCGAAGACATTCAGAACGTGCTGGCTGTGCTGCACTGAGTTCAGCCCGAAACGCACCCGTCACAAGAATCCGCCGCAAGGCGGATTTTTTATGGGCGAAAAATTCTTCTGCAAGGGTTTTCCCTGCATTTGCAAGAAGAAGAGGTCAAACACTGGCGTTATGGAAAACTTTTGTGCAAAATAGCACGATCGTTCGTTTTATTGCCAGACATGACTGCCACCACCACTTCTCCCAAGCCCGCACGCGCTTCCGCAAGCCGCGAAGGACGGGTGCTGCAAAAGGGGCAGCAGACCAAGGCCACCATCATCGAGGCCGCTCTGGGCCTGGCCACGCACATCGGTCTGGACGGGCTTTCCATCGGCGCATTGGCTGATGTGACCGGCATGTCCAAGTCCGGCGTGTTCGCACATTTTGGCTCACGCGAAGAGCTGCAGATCTCCGTGATCCGCGAATACCACACGCGTTTTGAGCAGGAAGTGTTCTACCCCGCCATGACCGCGCCGCGCGGCCTCGGTCGTCTGCGTGCGATGTTCGACAACTGGATGAAGCGCACCTCCATCGAGCTTGATTCGGGCTGCATCTACATCAGCGGCGCTGTCGAGTTCGACGACCGCACCGGTCCCGTGCGCGATGCGCTTGCCAACTCCGTGCTCACCTGGCACGCAGCCATGCGGCGCGCCATCGAGCAATGCGCCGAATGCGGCGAGTTGAAGGCCGACGTGGATGCCAATCAGATGCTGTTCGAGATTCACGGCCTCATTCTTGCGCTGCATTACGAAGCCCGTTTTCTGCGCACTCCCGGCTCTATCAAGCGCGCCGTGGGGGGCTTCAACAGCATCCTGCAGCGCTACGGGGCAGACGCTTCGGCGATCAGTTGAGTCGCACGCCAGTCACCGTTTTCTCTGTTCAATCGACAAACCGCTTTTCGTTTTCCACTAAAAACTTTCTTCCTGGAGTCCACATGCCTACATACACGCCACCGCTTCGTGACATGCAATTCCTCATGCATGAGGTCTTCAAGATCACGGACGACTACAAGCAGATGTCCAACTACGCCGAAGTCGATGCCGACACCATCAACGCGGTGCTGGAGGAAGCCGGCAAGTTCGCTGCCAACGTGACGTTCCCGCTCAACATCAGCGGCGACACGGAAGGTTGCGTGCTCGACAAGACAACGCACGAGGTGAAGACTCCGACTGGCTTCAAGGAAGCCTACAAGCAGTTCATCGATGGTGGCTGGCCTGCACTGTCGTGCGACCCGAACTACGGCGGTCAGGGTCTGCCGTTCGTGGTGAATTCCGCGCTGTACGAAATGCTCAACAGCGCAAACCAGGCGTGGACCATGTACCCCGGCCTGTCGCACGGCGCATACGAAGCGCTGCACGCCTACGGCACGGACGAACAGAAGAAGCTCTATCTGCCCAAGCTCACCAGCGGCGAGTGGACCGGAACCATGTGCCTGACCGAGCCGCACTGCGGCACCGATCTGGGCCTGCTGCGCTCCAAGGCCGAGCCGCAAGCCGATGGCACCTACAAGATCACCGGCAACAAGATTTTCATCAGCGCGGGTGAGCATGATTTCACCGAGAACATCGTGCACTTGGTGCTCGCGCGTCTGCCCGATGCGCCGCAAGGATCGAAGGGCATCAGCCTGTTCCTCGTGCCCAAGTTCAATGTGAAGGCCGACGGCTCGCTGGGTGATCGCAATCCGATCTTCTGCGGCGCGCTCGAGCACAAGATGGGCATTCACGGCAACGCGACTGCGCAGATCAACATCGACGGCGCCGTTGGCACGCTGGTGGGCGAGCCCAACAAGGGCCTGCAAGCCATGTTCGTGATGATGAACGCGGCGCGTCTGGGCGTGGGCAATCAGTCGCTGGGCCTGACCGAAGTGGCGTATCAGAACGCGCTGACTTACGCCAAGGACCGCCTGCAGATGCGCAGTCTCTCGGGCATCAAGGCCAAGGACAAGCCCGCCGATCCGATCATCGTGCACCCCGACGTGCGCCGCATGCTGCTCACCGCCAAGGCCTATGCCGAAGGTGGCCGTGCACTCATCACGTACAGCGCTTTCCTGATCGACAAGGAACTCAACCACCCCGATGAAAAGGTGCGCAAGGACAGCGCCGATCTGGTCGCGCTGCTGACCCCCATCGTCAAGGCGTTCGTCACCGACAACGGCTGGGACGCGACGATGATGAGCCAACAGGTCTATGGCGGCCACGGCTTCATCAAGGAATGGGGCATGGAGCAGTTCGTGCGCGATGCGCGCATCAACATGCTCTACGAAGGCACGAACGGCATTCAGGCGCTGGACCTGCTGGGTCGCAAGATCCTGTCGAACCAGGGCGCAACGCTCCGGAAGTTCGGCAAGCTGATTGGCCAACTGGTGGAAGAAGAAGGCGTGAACGAGAAGATGGCCGAGTTCATCAACCCGATCGCCGTGCTGGGCGACCAGATGACCAAGTTCACCACCGAAATCGGCTTCAAGGGCATGCAGAACCCCGACGAAGTGGGCGCGGCATCCGTGGACTATCTGCGCGTTGCGGGTCACCTCGTGTTCGGTTATTTCTTTGCCCGCATGGCGCAGGTTGCGTTGCGCGAAATCGGCAACGGCAACACCGATCCGTTCTACCAGGGCAAGCTGCAGACCGCGCGCTTTTACTTCGCCAAGCTGTTCCCCGAAACCGCTTCGCTGATGCGCACGGCGCGTGCCGGTGGCAAGTCGCTGATGGACACCGACGCGGCGCTGGCCTGAATCGCGTTGCGCGTTGTTCAGCCTCTGAAAACTTGAGCTGCTTTTTTTGCGATGGAGACCGTATGAAAAAAATATTCGCAGCCGTGCTCGGCATGGCACTCGCAGTGCCCGCATTCGCGCAGGTTTCGCCTGTCGGCCTCTGGCGCAGCCAGGACGACAAGACCGGCGAAGCCAAGGCCGAAATCCGCATCAGCGATGCGGCGGGTGGCCTCAGCGGTCGCATCGAAAAGACGCTCAAGAAGGGGGCGGAGGACCACCCCAACTGCACCGAATGCAAGGATGACCGCAAGGACAAGCCCATCGTCGGGCTCGACATCATCCGTGGTGGCAAGAAGGAAGCCGACAAGGACGTGTGGTCCGGCGGCAAGATCATCGATCCCGAAAACGGCAAGGAATACCGCGCCAGCTTCACGCCTGTAGATGGTGGCGCGAAGCTCGAAGTGCGCGGTTATTTGGGCCCTTTCTGGCGCACGCAGACGTGGCAACGCGTCAATTGACGGCCCCCCTGAGTCGCTGCGCGCCTTCCCCCTGAAGGGGGACAACGCCAGCGCGTCGGGGCGGCCCTAGCGCGGCGTTTGCTGGCATGGCCTGCTCCGCGGCCATCTGAATGATGAGGCCAACGAAGTGGGAAGCGGCGTGCACGAATTTGAATGATGGAATTTCTGAGGAACCAACAGTATGTCTAGATTCCAGGTGAAGAAAGTCGCCGTGCTCGGCGCGGGCGTGATGGGTGCGCAGATTGCGGCCCATCTCGTCAATGTGAAAGTGCCCGTGATCCTGTTCGACCTGCCTGCCAAGGAAGGTCCGAAGAGCGCGATTGCGGAGAAGGCGATTGTCAATCTCAAGAAGCTCAAGCCATCGCCGATTGGTGTGGCCGAAGACGCTGATCTGATCCAGCCCGCCAACTACGAAGAGCACATGAAGCTGCTCAAGGGTTGTGATCTGATCATCGAAGCGATTGCCGAGCGCATGGATTGGAAGCTCGATCTGTATCACAAGATCGCGCCCTTCGTTGCCAAGACCGCGCTCGTGGCATCGAACACGTCGGGCCTGTCGATCACCAAGCTCTCCGAAGCGCTGCCCGATGCGATCAAGCCGCGCTTTTGCGGCATCCACTTCTTCAACCCACCGCGCTACATGCAACTGGTGGAGTTGATCAACACGCCGACGACCAACGCCGAAGTGCTCGACCAGCTCGAAACCTTCGTCACCACCACGCTCGGCAAGGGCGTGGTGCGCGCACACGATACGCCCAACTTCATCGCCAACCGCATCGGCATCGCCGGCATGCTTTCGACGATGAAGCAGGCTGAGAATTTCGGTCTCACCTACGACGTGGTGGACGACCTCACCGGCAAGAAGCTGGGCCGCGCATCCAGCGGTACATTCCGCACGGCGGACGTGGTGGGCCTGGACACGATGGCGCATGTCATCAAGACGCTGCAGGACAACCTGACGCTGGAAACCGATCCGTTCTACGGCAATTTCGGCACGCCCAAGGTGCTGCAGAAGCTGCTCGATCTGAAGAACCTCGGACAGAAAACCAAGGCAGGTTTCTTCAAGAAAGTCGGTCGCGACATTCTGCAGTTCGAGCTGGACAGCGAAGACTACATCCCCGCAGGTGGCAAGGCCGACGACGTCTATGCGCGCATGCTCAAGAAGCCTGCGGGCGAGCGCCTGAAGCTGCTGCGCGGCGCGGAAGGTGCGCCCGGTCAGTTCCTGTGGGCGATTCTGCGCGACAGTTTTCACTACGCTGCAATCCATCTGGAACACATCGCCGACACCGCACGCGACATCGACCAGGCCATGCGCTGGGGCTTCGGCATGAAGCAAGGCCCATTCGAGCTGTGGCAGGAAGCCGGTTGGCTGGAAGTCGCAAAGATGGTGCAGGAAGACATCGATGCAGGCAAGGCACTCACCAAAGCGCCGCTGCCCAAGTGGGTGTTCGAGGGCCCCGTGGCCGAGGCCGGTGGCGTGCACACCGCGCAAGGTTCGTGGAGCGCATCGCAAGGCAAATTCATTCCACGCCGCGAGCTGCCGGTCTATTCGCGTCAGATTTTCCCCGAGAAGCTGCTGGGTGAATCCAATCTGCCCGATTGGCAAACCGCTGGTACGACGATTGCCGAAAGCAAGGCGCTGCGCACCTGGACGCTCGACGGCGAAGTGCTGATCGCCAGCATCAAGAACAAGATGCACGCCATCAGTCCCGAAGTCATGGAAGGCCTGATGGAAGCCGTCGATGTGGCCGAGAGCGATTTCAAGGCGATGGTGATCTGGTCCGGCGACGCGCCTTTCAGCGTGGGTGCCGATCTGGAAGCGACAATGCCCGCGTTCGTCGTGGGCGGTGCCGATGCGATTGAAAGCATCGAGCAGGAACTGCAGAACATGATGCTGCGCATGCGCTACGCGCAAGTGCCGGTGGTCGCTGCGATCCACGGCATGGCGCTGGGCGGCGGCTGCGAACTGTCGGTGTATTCCGCACGCCGCGTGGCGCACATGGAAAGCTACATCGGCCTCGTCGAAGTGGGCGTGGGCCTGGTGCCGGGCGCGGGTGGTCTCACCTACATCGCTCGTCGCGCTGCTGAAAATGCGGCAACGAGCACGGGCAAGGATTTGCTGCCGTTCCTCACCGAAGGCTTCACCGCAGCGGCGATGGCCAAGGTGGGCACCAGTGCGATTGAATCGCGCAAGCTCGGGTATTTGCTGGACAGCGACATCATCGTCGCGCACAAGGACGAGCTGCTTTACGTGGCCATCAACGAAGCCAAGTCCATGGCGGATTCCGGCTGGCGTGCACCGTTGGCGCGCACCTTCCCGGTGGCGGGCCGCAGCGGCATCGCCACCATCAAGGGCTCGCTCGTGAACATGCGCGATGGTGGTTTCATCAGCGAGTTCGACCAGCACATTGCATCGCTGATCGCAGAGATCGTCTGCGGCGGCGATGTGGATGCCGGCACGCTGGTGGACGAGCAATATCTGCTGAAGCTCGAGCGCAAGGCGTTCACCCATCTGATCGCGCATCCGAAGACGCATGAACGCATTCTCGGCATGTTGAATACCGGCAAGCCGGTTCGTAACTGATGAATGCGTCACGCAAGGAGTACTGAATATGAAACAACAGCAAGACGCCTACATCGTTGCCGCCACGCGCACGCCGATTGGTCGTTCGCACAAGGGCTTCTTCCGCAACTACCGACCGGATGATCTGCTCGCGACGATTCTGAAATCGGCGCTGGCGCAGGTGCCCAGTCTCGATCCGAAAGCCATCGAGGACATCATTTGCGGCTGTGCGATTCCTGAAGCGCAGCAAGGTCTGAACGTGGCGCGTATCGGTTCGGTGCTGGCAGGTCTGCCGACCAGCGTGGGTGGCATCACCGTGAATCGCTTCTGCGCATCGGGTCTGTCTGCCGTCGCGATGGCGGCCGACCGCATCCGTGTGGGCGAGGCCGATGTGATGATTGCCGCTGGCGTGGAAAGCATGAGCATGGTGCCGATGATGGGCAACGCGCCCTCGCTCTCGCCTTCGATCTTCGAGCGCGATGGTGACGTGGGCATTGCCTACGGCATGGGCCTGACCGCAGAGAAGGTCGCGCAGCAATGGAAGGTGACTCGTGAGGCGCAGGACGCGTTCGCGCTGGAGTCGCACAAGCGCGCCATCGCGGCTCAGCAAGCCGGTGAGTTCGCCAGCGAAATCACACCGATTGACGTGACGGATCGCGGCCTCGATCTGGCCAAGGGCGAGACCGTGGTGAGCACACGCACGGTGAGCCTCGACGAAGGTCCGCGTCCTGACACATCGCTGGAAGGCCTGGCCAAACTGCGCACGGTGTTTGCCGCACGCGGTTCGGTCACGGCGGGCAACAGCTCGCAGACCAGCGATGGCGCAGGTGCGCTGATCATCGCCAGCGAAGCTGCGATCAAGCGCTTCAACCTCACACCGCTCGCACGCTTTGTGAGCTACGCGAGCAAGGGTGTTCCTCCTGCGATCATGGGCATTGGCCCGATCGAAGCGATTCCAGCCGCGCTGCGTTATGCGGGCTTGAAGCAGGATGACATCGACTGGTTCGAGCTGAACGAAGCCTTTGCCGCGCAGTCGCTCGCCGTGATCAACACGCTGGGCCTCGATCCCACCAAGGTCAACCCGATGGGCGGCGCGATTGCGTTGGGCCACCCGCTGGGCGCAACGGGTGCGATCCGTTCTGCGACCGTCGTGCACGCGCTGCAGCGCAAGAAGCTGAAGTACGGCATGGTGACGATGTGCGTGGGCATGGGGCAGGGCGCTGCCGGGATTTTCGAGCGCGTCTGAAGCTGACAAGGCGATGCGTGAGCGCGGGACGTCGACTCCCGTGTTCGCCGCATCGCTTTGGCGCATTTGGGGAGTGACGAGTCACCATCACGACCACGGCTTTTCGCAAAAACCGGCACACTGGCAAGCATGACAAACCAAGCCACGATTCATCCTCTGGACGACGCAATGGCGCTCCAGGCCCGCGAGCCCGGCGTCTACACCGGCCGCACGACGCAAGCCTACTGGAACATGGTGGGGCCGTTCGGCGGCATCACCGCAGCGGCCATGCTGGAGGCGGTGCTCAAGCATCCGCAGTTGCTGGGCGATCCGATTTCGTTGACGGTGAACTTTGCGGGCGCGGTGACCGAAGGCGAATTCACCATCCGTGCCAATCCGGTGCGCACCAATCGGTCGACGCAGCACTGGATGCTGACGCTGGAGCAAGCTGGCCCGGACGGCGAGATGGTGGTGGCGACCACGGCCACCGCGATGACGGCTTTGCGCCGCGAGACCTGGGGTGTTTCGGACGTGAAGATGCCCGTCGCGCCGGGGCCTGAGAACTTCGAACGGGCGGAGCCGATCTTCCGTGCGCAATGGCTCAGCGCCTACGACATGCGCCCGGTTTCCGGCAATTTCCCGAGCGTCTGGGATGACAGCGGCGACACCAGCCTGTCGCAGCTGTGGGTGCGCGATGTGCCGGAGCGTCCGTTGGATTTCGTATCGCTCGCGGCTGCGTCCGATCTGTTCTTTCCGCGCATCTGGCTGCGCCGCGCGCGCCGCGTGCCGATCGGCACCGTGTCGATCACGACTTATTTTCACGCCAATCGCGAGCAGCTTGCGCAGACCGGCAGCGGCTTTCTTTTTGCACAGGCCAGTGCGCAGGAATTTCGCAATGGCTTCTTTGATCAGACGGCACAATTGTGGAATGCCGATGGCCTGATGCTGGCCACCAGCAGCCAGATCGTCTACTACAAGGAATAAGCGAACGAACGGGGCCGTGCCGATTTGGCCGGAGCCGTCCGTTTCCCATCTCGAAAAAATTCAGGAGCCACTACACATGAGCACGCCCGCACAGGACATCTTGGTCCACCACGAACAAGGTGTCACCACCATCACTTTCAACCGCGTCACGAAGAAGAATTCGTTCACCGCGTCGATGTACACCCAGATGGCGGATGCGCTGGACAACGCCAAGGCCGACGCCGCGACGCGCGTGGTGGTGTTTCAAGGCGATGTGGCGATCTTCAGTGCGGGCAATGACATCAGCGATTTTCTGCACAACCCGCCAACGACCCAGAACGCACCGGTGTTCCGCTTTCTGCGTGTGCTGGCCACGTTCCCCAAGCCGATGCTTGCAGCCGTCTGCGGTCCGGCGGTCGGCGTGGGCACGACCATGCTGTTCCACTGCGATCTGGTCTACGCGGGCGACAACGCCGCGTTCTCCATGCCGTTCGTGAATCTGGGCGTGTGCCCTGAAGCGGGTTCCAGCCTGCTCGCGCCGCAGATGCTCGGCTACCACCGCGCCGCTGAAGCGCTGCTGCTCGGCGAACCCTTCATGGCCGAGGCGGCTCTGGAAGTGGGGCTGGTCAACCGTGTCGTGCCGCCTACCGAATGCAACATGGTCACCCAGATGCAGGCCAAGAAGCTAGCGGCCAAGTCGCTGGCCTCGCTGATGGAAACCAAGCGCCTGCTCAAGAAGACCACCGCCGATGAGCTGCTCGCGCGCATCGACGAAGAAGCGGCCAGTTTTGGCCGCATGCTGGGCGAGCCTGCTGCGAAGGAAGCCTTCACGGCGTTCATGGAAAAGCGCGCGCCCGATTTCAGCAAGCTGTGATCGCATGAAGGCGGATGTCTCTCTCGCGGCCGAGCCGGTCGCCTTCGAGCTCGAATTCATCGATGCGTTGACCGACGTGTTCGAGCGGCAGATCGCCTTCAATCAGGTGATCGGTCTGCAGGTCACGCGCATCGCGCCGGAAGGCGTGGAGGCGCGCATCGAGATGAAGCCCGAGCTGGTCGGCCATTTCGCCTACAACCGCGTGCACGGCGGCGTGATCAGCTCGGCGCTCGACGCCATGGCCGGACTTGCGGTGATGGCAGCCATCGGCGCGCGGCACATGGACGAGCCACCGGCCAAGCGCCTGCAGCGTTTTGCCAAGCTGGGCACCATCGACCTGCGCATCGACTATCTGCGCGCCGCCATTGGCCCGCACTTCAAACAGCGCGCCCAGGTGCTGCGGCTCGGTTCGCGCGTGGCGACCGTGCGCATGGAGTTTCTCTCCGCCAAGGACGAGCTGCTGTCCGTCGGCACGGCCTCCTACATCGTCTCCTGATCACCGCGCGCCCGCTTGCCTTGGCCGTTGCGCTGTTTGCCGCTGCAAACACTGCAAGAGCATGCAACGCTGGACCCATTTGGTTACGCTTCTTGCGTAACCAGACGGATAGCGCCTCAATTACTCATTACGATTCTTCGCCAATGGGCACGCGTGATTGCCATTGTCAAACGACATCACTGGCAAGCACGCAGCAACGCACATGATGCGAGTCGGTTGCACATCCATTTCCCGAATTGGCGCACGAGCTTGCTGGACGAGTCCGAGCGCACCGTCGGGGCTTGTTTGACGCTGACCGCGCTTGTCGCGTAAGGTGCCCAATGAACAGATTCTTTGCAGATTCTGGTTAAGTGTTATTTCCAAGGAGAATTGATGGCTGTGCAAAACCCATTTTTCGGCAAACGTGATTCCGACGTCCTGCAACCTCGCCAACCGAGCTCGGTGCTGGGCAGCGGATCGTCGTTGTCAGGCGGCACTCCCGCAGCACCTGCTGCATCGACCACCAGCGGAGGACTCGGTTCCATCGTGAGCAAGCCAGCATCCAGCGTCGTCGGCGAATCGGCCGGCAGCAAACTGACCGTCGGACCGAACATCAAGCTCAAGGGCGTCGAGATCACCGATTGCGACACCTTGGTGGTGGAAGGCACGGTCGAAGCCACCATGGATTCGCGCGTGATCCAGATTGCCGAACAGGGCGCGTTCCGCGGCTCGGCAGAAATCGACATCGCCGAAATCCATGGCGAATTCAACGGCACGCTGACCGTGCGCGACAAGCTGGTGATCTACAGCACCGGCAAGGTCAGCGGCAAGATCCGCTACGGCAAGGTCGTGATTGAAGAAGGCGGCCAGCTGTCCGGCGAAATCGAGGCCGGCATCGGCAGCGGTTCTTCGCGCAGCAGTGCTTCCTCGTCTTCTGCTTCGTCGAGCAGCACCTCCGCGGCGTCGGCCGCAGCGGCTTCTTGATCGAGCGAGACCGCTGAACGCACCCCAGCTATTCAGGCAACGGAAAGGTTGCCGCTGAGGTGAGTGAAGCCACAAAGCAAAAAGGCGATGCATATTGAATGCATCGCCTTTGTTTTTTTGGTGATTCAAAGCTGCGAAATCGCAGCCCCGATCAGGCCTTTGTTCACGCCTTCTTGGAGATGGCGCGCGAATGGCCGTGCTCGTCGATGGCCACATAGGTCAGCGTCGCATCGGTCACCTTGATGTGCTGGCCCTGCAGCGACATGCGTTCGGCGAACACTTCCACATCCACGGTGATGGAGGTGTTGCCCACGCGGGTCACACTGGCGAAGAACGACAGAATGTCGCCCACGCGCACGGGCTGCTTGAAGATGAATTCCTTCACCGCCACGGTCGCGACACGACCTTGGGACAGACGGGCGGGCAGAACGGAGCCGGCCAAGTCGACCTGGGCCATCACCCAGCCGCCGAAGATGTCGCCATTGCCGTTGGTGTCGCCGGGCATGGGGATGACGCGCAGAACCAGTTCCTTGTCGTCAGGCAGGCTGGGGGCGATGGTGCGCAGAGTTTCGGGATCGGTCATGGTTATTGTTGTCATGGAATCTGAAATCGGTTCGACACTGTTGCCGCAAATGGCAAAAGTGAATCTAGGGTAAACCCTAATTATTCCGTAGATGAGCATGGCTCGCTGAAATCGGGCGAAACGGCCCTTGTCCGGGTGCAGTCATCTGCGTGAAACAAGTTCTTCCCGTTCAGCGCACAATCAATGAAACAGGCGCGTTCCCACGGCGTGCCATCCCCTACATAACTAAAAGCACTCCACTTATGCGCGGCCGCGGCTCATCGTTCGATCCCCACGACACCAAAAGCATTCCTCGCACCACCAGCGACTGGCAGACGCTCGGGCGGCTCGTGCCCTATCTTATGCAGTACAAGTGGCGTGTGATGGCGGCGCTGGCGTTTGTGCTGTGCGCCAAGATCGCCAATGTGGGTGTGCCGATTCTGCTCAAGCATCTGGTTGATGCGCTGTCGATCAAGCCGGGCGATGCGGCGGCGATTCTCGTCGTGCCGCTGGGTCTGCTGTTCGCCTACGGTCTGCTGCGCCTGTCGACGTCGCTGTTCACCGAACTGCGCGAGTTGGTGTTCGCCAAGGCCACGCAGGGCGCGGCACGTAGCATTGCGCTGACAACTTTCCAGCATCTGCATGGCCTGAGCCTGCGCTTTCATCTGGAGCGCCAGACCGGCGGCATGACGCGCGACATCGAGCGCGGCGTCAAAGGCGTCGAGTCGCTGATTTCATACTCGCTCTACAGCATCTTCCCGACCTTTGTGGAGGTCGCGCTGGTGCTCGGCATTCTGGCGGTGAAGTTCGATGCGTGGTTCTTCTGGATCACCGTGGCGGCGCTGGTGCTGTATGTGACGTTCACGGTCTCGATGACCGAATGGCGCACGCGTTTTCGCCGCGAAGCCAATATGGCCGACTCGACCGCGCACACCAAGGCCATCGATTCGCTGCTGAACTACGAGACCGTCAAATACTTCAACAACGAAGCATTCGAATCCCGCCGCTACGATGAGAGCCTGGAAAAACTGCGTGCCGCGCGCCTCAAGAGCCAGACCACGCTGAGCCTGCTCAACGCTGGCCAGCAGCTCATCATCGCCACCGCGCTGGTCGCCATGCTGTGGCGCGCGACGCAGGGCGTGGTCGATGGCCGCCTCACGCTCGGCGATCTGGTGATGATCAACGCCTTCATGATCCAGCTGTACATCCCGCTCAACTTTCTGGGCGCGATCTACCGCGAGATCAAGCAGAGCCTGACCGATCTGGACCGCATGTTCACGCTCATGGACAAGGAGCGCGAAGTGGCGGACAAGCCCGGGTCCACGGATCTGGCATGTTCCGCGTCGCCCACGGTGCGCTTTGAGGATGTGCAGTTCGCCTACGAACCCGCGCGCCAGATTCTGCATGGCGTGAGCTTCGAGATTCCAGCGGGCAAGACCGTTGCGGTGGTCGGCCCATCGGGCTCGGGCAAGTCCACGCTCGCGCGGCTGCTGTTCCGTTTCTACGATGTGCAGGAAGGCCGCATCACCATCGACGGTCAGGACATCCGCGAAGTGACGCAGTCCAGCGTGCGCCGCGCGATCGGCATCGTGCCGCAGGACACGGTGCTGTTCAACGACACCATCGCCTACAACATCGCCTACGGCCGCGCCGGTGCGACGCGCGAAGAGATCGAAGCCGCCGCCAAGGCCGCGCGCATTCACGACTTCATCGTCTCCACGCCCAAGGGCTATGACACCATGGTGGGCGAGCGCGGGCTCAAGCTCTCGGGCGGCGAAAAGCAGCGCGTGGCGATTGCGCGCACGCTGCTCAAGAACCCGCCGATTCTGATTTTTGACGAGGCGACTTCTGCCCTCGATTCGGCTAACGAGCGCGCGATTCAGAACGAGCTGCGCAGCGCCGCGCAGAACAAGACCGCGCTGGTGATCGCGCACCGCCTGTCCACCGTGGTCGAGGCGCACGAAATCATCGTGATGGACGCGGGCCGCATTCTGGAGCGCGGCACGCATGCGCAACTGCTCGCGCTGAACGGGCGTTACGCACGCATGTGGACTCTGCAGCGCGAATCTCAGGACTCTAAGGACTCCAAGGATTCCAAAGAGAAGAGCGGCGATGCAGAGTCGTCGAGCGAGCCACTGTCGGCTGTCAGCGCTTGATGAGGCGCGTGGTGGCCTGCGCGATCTGCGCGGCGCTCACGCGTGACTCGGTTTCCAGCGTGTTCGCGTAGCCCACGGGAATGCGCGGCGCGCCCAGACGCGCGACGCGCGCATCGGTGTGCTCGGCCACGGTGGCGGCCACTTCCGCGCCGAACCCCGCTGCTTGCACCGCCTCGTGCACGACCAGCAACCGCTTGGATCGGCTGGCGCTGGTCAGCACCGCGTTCTTGTCCCACGGCCAGATGGTGCGCAGGTCGATGACTTCGGCGTGAATGCCTTGCGCCGCCAATTCTTTGGCCGCATCCACGCACGCATGAATCTGCTTGGACCACGACACGATGGTCACGTCGTGGTTGCCGTTGGCGCTGCCTGCAAACGCGGTGCGTGCGCGGCCCAGCTCGATGCGCTCGCCTTGCTGCACTTCGCCTTGCATGCCCCACAGCTCCTTGTGTTCCATGTAGACCACCGGATCGCCCGACGCCAGTGCGGCGTGCAGCAAACCGTAGTTGTCTTGCGGCGTGGAAGGCGCGACGACCACGAGACCAGGCACATGCGCAAACCATGCCTCGAACGACTGCGAGTGCTGCGCGGCCGATGCCGTCCAGATGCCGATGGGCAGGCGCGCGACCAGCGGCACGCGGCCTTGTCCGCCGAACATGTAGCGGTTCTTCGCGGCCTGATTGACCAGTTCGTCGATGGCGCAGAGCGCGAAATCCGCGACGCGCATTTCGACGACCGGACGCAGGCCCGCGAGCGCCATGCCGACGCCCGCACCCATGATGGTGGCCTCGGAAATCGGCGTATCGATCACGCGCTCGCTGCCGAACACATCGACCAGATTCTTGCCCGTCGTCGTGCGGTATTGGCCGAACACGCCGCCGCGTCCCAGGTCTTCGCCCATGGCGACCACATGCTGGTCGGCGCGCATGGCTTCTTCGAGCGCGGTGGCTGCGGCCTGTGCGTAGGTCATGGTGGACACGCGGGGTTCGGCCTTGGTGGAGGTTGCAAAGTCGGTCATGCCCAGACTCCTTCGCCGGTGGTCATGATGTCGGTGTAGGCGGCCGATTTTTCCGGCCACGGTGCGGCGCTGGCAGTCGCCAGAGCGGCGTCGATTTCAGCCTTGGCTTCGGCTTCGATCTGTGCGGCTTGATCGCCCAGGCCGCGTTGCTTGAGCACGTCGCGCGCGCGCAAGATGGGATCGTTCTTGAGCGCATTCGCCACTTCGGCGGGATCGCGATACGTCGCGGGATCGACCGACACATGGCCCTTCTGGCGATACGTGATCGCATGCAGCAGCTTGGGGCCAGCGCCTGCGCGAATTTGCGCGATCAGTTTTTCTGCGGCGGTGCTCACGGCCTCGACGTCGTTGCCATCCACGCGCGTCGCGGCAATGCCCATGGACTCGGCACGCGCGCTGGCCGCGTTGCTGCCTGCGGTCATCGGCGCGGACTTGGTGGTGGCGGAAATCTGGTTGTCCTCGCAGACAAACAGCACGGGCAATTGGTAGACCTGTGCCCAGTTCAGCGCTTCGAGAAACGGGCCGCGATTGATCGCGCCGTCGCCAAAGAAGCTCACGGCGATCGCGCCGGTCTTGCGAATCTTGAGTGCGTGCGCCGCACCCACGGCAATCGGCAGACCGGCGGTGACCACGCCGTTCGCGCCCAGCATGCCCACCGAGAAATCCGCGATGTGCATGGAGCCGCCCTTGCCGCTGTTGTAGCCAGTGGCGCGGCCGAACAGTTCGCACATCATCTTCGTGGCGTCCGCACCCTTGGCCAGCGTATGGCCGTGGCCGCGGTGGGTGGAGGTGAGCAGGTCTTCGGGCACCAGATGCGCGCACACGCCGGTGGCGACGGCCTCTTGCCCGGTGGAGAGATGCAGCGGCCCTTTGACGCGCACTTCGGCGGCCTTGTCGGTGGCAGCGCCGCCCCAGGTGACACCGCCCTGACTGGCGGCTTCGGCGGCATCTTCAAAAGCGCGGATTCGCACCATGGTGCGGTAGAGAGAAAGCAGTTCGGTCATGACTTGGTTGAAAACGTGGCACGCAAAAAAACCGCGCATCCAGAACGACTGAGATGCGCGGCGTTTTGCACGGTAGACGGAAGGCCCGGCGTTATGCGTTATTGCTTGGGTCGCGCGGCGATGGCCTTTTCAGCCATGTTCACCAGATCGACACCGATGGTCGGCTTCCACTTGTCGTAGACCGGACGCGTGACCTTCACGAACGCTTCGCGCTGCTCGGGCGTGAGCTGCGTGACCGTCACGCCCATGCCTGCGATGTCTTTCAAGAGCGGCTTGCCTGCTTCGACCAGACCCTTGCGGGCGATGCCGATTTCCTGCTTGCCGGCATCGATGGCGGCCTGGCGCACGATGTCCTGATCGGCCTTGGTCCAGCTGTTCCAGATGTCCTTGTTGACCACGAACACCAGCGGATCGGCCATGTAGCCCCAGGTCGTCACGAACTTCTGGCCGACGGTGTGCAGCTTCAGGATCGTGAACATGAACAGCGGATTTTCCTGACCATCGACCGCGCCGCTGGAGAGCGCGGGCTGCGCATCGGCCCAGCTCATCTGCGTAGGGTTGGCGCCCATGGCGGTGAACATGTCGGTGAAGATCGGCGAGCCGACGACGCGGATCTTCATGCCCTTGAGGTCTTCGGGCTTGCTGATCGCGTGCTTGGAATTGGTCAGTTCGCGGTAGCCGTTCTCGCCCCAGGCGAGTGGCTGCACGCCGGATTTTTCCAGCGTCTTGAAGACTTCCTTGCCGACTTCGCCTTGGGTGAGCGCATCGACGGCGGCGTAGTCAGGCATCAGGAACGGCAGCGAGAACAGGTTCAGCGACTTGACCTGCGGCGACCAGTTGATGGTCGAGCCGACCGCCATGTCGATCACGCCTTGGCGCAGCGCGCTGAACTCGCGCGTCTGGTCGCCCTGAATCAGCGACACGCCGGGGTACAGCTTGATGTTGATGCGACCCTGCGTGCGTTGCTTGACCAGATCGGACCAGATCTGACCGGCCATGCCCCAGGGCGATGGGGGGCCGAGCACCAGCGACAGGCGGTACTCGCTCTTGTAGGCTTGCTGTGCGAGTGCCACCGAGGGCGACAGCGCAAGGGCTGCTGCGGCAGCTGCCGTGGCGGTCAGAAAGGTGCGAAGCTTCATGGGTTGTCTCCTCGTTGGATGGTGGGGGAAAAATCAGTGCTTGTACTTGTCTCAGTAGCCCAGATACTTGGGCAACCAGAGTGCGAGTTGCGGGAAGGCGATCACGGCGATCATCACCAGGAACATGGCGAACAGCATCGGGCCGACCCAGCGCACGGTGGATTCCATGCGCACCTTGGCGATGCGGCACGAGACCATCAGGTTCACGGCCAGCGGCGGTGTGAACTGGCCGAGCGCGACCTTCAAGGTCAGGATCACGCCGAACCAGACGGGGTCCCATTTGTAGTGGTTCATCACGGGCAGCAGGAGCGGCACGAAGATCAGGAAGATTGACACGCCGTCCAGGAACATGCCGACGGTGATGAGCAGAAGAATCAACAGCGCCATCACGCCGTATTCGCCGAGGCCCGAATGCACGATGGCGTTGGCCACCGGGTCGATCACGCCGAGTGTCGAGAGCGAGAACGCGAAGATGCCCGCGAGCGAGACGACCAGCAGAATCACGGCGGACAGCTCGCCCGCTTCGCGCAGAATCACGAACAGATCGCGCACCTTGATCGTGCGGTAGATGACCATGCCGACGAACAGACCGTAGAACACGGCGACCACGGCGGCTTCGGTGGGCGTGAACCAGCCCGCGCGCATGCCGCCGAGAATCAGCACCGGCGCAGCCAGGCCCCAGGATGCTTCACGCAGACTCTTCCAGAACGGCGGGCGTGGCAGCGAAGATTCGAGGTGCCCCATCTTGTGCTTGCGCGCCATCCACACGGCCGGGAAGATCAGCGCAATGCCTGCGAGCACACCGGGAATCATGCCGGCCGCAAACAGCGCAGGCACGGATGCACCGGGCACCAGCACCGAGTAGATGATGAAGGCGACCGATGGCGGAATCAGAATGTCGGTGGCAGCGGCTGCGCCGACGACCGAGGCGGAGAAGCTCGCCGGATAGCCCGCGCGGTTCATCGCCGCGATCATCACGGCACCAACGGCTGCGGCGTTCGCCGGGCCGGAGCCCGAGATGCCGCCCAGAAACATGGCCACCGAAATGGCAACCAGCGGCAGCATGCCGGGGCCGCGTCCGACGATGGCGACGGCAAAGTTCACAAGTCGCAAGGCCACGCCCGAACGGTCGAAGATCGATCCTACGAGCACGAACATCGGAATCGCGAGCAACGGATATTTGCCCAGACCTGCGTAGAAATTCTGCGGCACGGCCATGAGGCCAAACCATTGCGTTTCCTGATTCGCGAGCGCAATCGCGGCGGCACCGGCCAAGCCGAGTGCCGCGCCGATGGGCACGCCCACCAGCATCAGCACGATGAAGGCAACAAACAGCAGGGTGGCAATCATGGCTGCTTGCCTCCTGCTGCGGGGGCGTCGGACTCGGTGTTGTCGGTGAGGTATTCGATATCCGACTGGCGTGAGCGGCGGATGAACAGGCCGATGGCGCGCAGCGCAATCGCGATCGAGAGAATCGGCAGCCACATCGTGTACCACCACACCGGCACGCCGATGCCGGGCGAGGTTTCCTCGAAGCGGTAGTCGTCGTACAGCGTGCGGATGCTGAGCACGGCGATCAGCGTGAACAGCAGCGCAACCATGATGGCGCCGAGTTGGGCGAGCTTGCGGCGGCGGTTGGCGGAGCCGCTCTCCGAGAAGAATTCGATGCGGATGTGGCGGTCACGCGCCACGGCGGCAGAGCCCGCCACCAGTGCGAGCACGATCATCAGAAAGACGGAGATCTCTTCGGTCCACGCAAACGAGGAACTGGTGAAGTAACGCACGATCACGTTGGCGAAGGTGATCAGCGCGAGCGCCGCCATCACGATGACGGTGAGCCAGTCTTCAATGCACAGTGAACGGGGTTCGTCGGGAGCGGAAGAGGAGGGGGGGGGCGTTGGATCCGGTGCGGACGGTTGGTCCGACTCGGCGGGAGATTGGAGGGACATCTGAAAAGGCGGGAGCAAAGATACAACAACAAACGGGTGGATGCCAACGCCTTGCCCGACCATGTTGTGCATGAGGGGCCGCGTCATGCGCGCGAGTGAAATTCATTTTGCCCCTGAAGCCCCAGAGGGAATGTCGGGGTGTTCCCCGAGTCGGATGGGAAAAAGAATGCTGCACTGCAGCATCGAAGATTGCGAGCCGACGTGCATGGATCGCCTTGGCGATCAGCCGGACGCGGATAATGCCTGCCATGGAAACCAAGTGGCTTGAGGACTTTGTCAGCCTCGCAGAAACCCGCAGCTTCAGCCGTTCGGCGCAATTGCGCCATGTGACGCAACCCGCTTTCTCGCGCCGCATTCAGGCGCTGGAGGCGTGGGCGGGCACTGATCTGGTCGATCGCAGTTCATACCCCACGCGGCTGACGGCTGCCGGAAAGACGCTCTACGATCAGGCGCTGGAAATGCTGCAGGCGCTGCAGAACACCCGCGCCATGCTGCGCGCGCACACGACCACCGGCAAGGACATGATCGTCTTTGCCGTGCCGCACACGCTGGCTTTCACCTTCTTTCCCGCGTGGCTGACCAAGCTGCGCACCGAGTTCGGCCCGATCAAGACACGGCTGCTGGCGCTCAATGTGCACGACGCGGTGATGCGGCTGATCGAAGGCGGCAGCGACTTGCTGATTGCCTACTTTCATCCATCGCAGCCCATTCAACTCGATGCCGATCGCTACGAGATGGTGAGCCTGGGCCAGGAAATCCTCGCGCCGTATTGCAAGCCCGATGCGGACGGCAGGCCGCTGTTCAGCCTGCCGGGCAAACCGGGCCAGCCGCTTCCTTATCTGGGTTATGCGCCGGGTGCTTATCTGAGCCGCGTGACCGATCTGATCCTCAAGGAAGCTGCGACCACGATCCACCTGGATCGCGTCTACGAAACCGACATGGCCGAAGGCTTGAAGGCCATGGCGCTCGAAGGCCATGGCGTGGCCTTTCTGCCGCACAGCGCGGTGAAGAAAGAGCTGCGCGCAGGCAAGCTGGTGAGCGCGGCTCCCGCAGATGCAGTGCACCTTCAGATGGCCATGGAGGTTCGCGCGTATCGCGAAAAACCCAACGCGAAGGAAGTAGGGAACACCCTTGCTCAGTCGCTCTGGACCTACTTGCAATCGCAGCCGGATGTAGCCTCCGTCGAGGATTGAAGGCGCAGACCCCAATGTGGTCATTCCATGATTTGATTGCATAGTTTCCTGCAGCAATTAGCATTGGCGTTCGATGATTCGGCTGGATACATTCGCTGAACTTTTTTGACGACTGCCACACAACGGCAGGTTGTCTTCATCGGCAGTCCGCGTGCAACAGCTGAGTGAGCGAAACCCGCTCCAAGGCTCACGCGCTGCCTCGTTCTCGCAAGCAAGGAGCGCTGTCAGATCATGAGAATCACTCTCCGCCGGGCATTCGTGTGCCTGGGTGCTCTTTTTGCGTTCTCCACTTCCATCACCGCGCAGGCCGAAGGCGTGCTCGATCGCATCGCCAAGGGCGGCACGCTGGTGATTGCGCACCGCGAAGCGTCGATCCCTTTTTCTTATGTGCATGACGGCAAGCCCATGGGCTATGCACTGGATTTGTGCCTGCGTCTGGCCGAGCAAGTGCGCAAGCAGACCGGCGCGAAGCTCATGCCGGTGCAACTGATGGCGGTGACGCCAGCCAATCGCGTGGAGATGGTCAAGACCGGCAAGGCCGATCTGGAGTGCGGCTCGACCACCAACAACGCGTCACGTCGCAAGGATGTGGACTTCACCGTGGCCCACTTCATCACCGGTGCGCGCATTCTGGTGCGTGCTGACAGCAAGATCGGCAGCGTGGACGATCTGAAAAAGATGAAGGTGGTCTCCACCAAGGGCACGACACCGCTGGCCGCACTGGAGCAGATGAACCGGGCACGCTACTTGCACATGGACATCCTGACTGCATCGGACCATGCCGCTGCGTTCGAGATGGTGCAAAAAGGGCAGGCAGATGCTTTCGTGATGGACGACGTGCTGCTCGCCGGCCTGGCCGCCAGCAGCAAGGACCCCAAGGGGGTGAAGATCGTCGGGCGTTTTCTGACGACCGAGCCGCTGGCGATCATGCTGCCCAAGGATGATGTGGCATTCAAGAAGCTGGTGGACGACGAGATGCGCAGGATGATCAAGACAGGCGAGATCAACGCCTTGTACGACAAGTGGTTCACCCAACCGATTCCGTCCGCTCAGCATTCGCTGAACCTGCCGGCCAGCTATTTGTTGAAGGACTTCTGGAAATACCCTACAGATCAGCTTCCCGGTTGATGGTGCAATCCCAGACAAGAGTTTTACGAGAGTTTGAAAACAAAGATTTACGATTGACGGGTATTGCCCCGACTTTCAAAGCACGTTGTATTCAATATCCTCGGTTTTTTCGCTTCATTTGCAAGGAGATTCTATGAAGAAGCATTTGTTGGTCGCTGCTATTTCTGTGTTGGCTGCGGGTACCGTCATGGCCCAAGCCAACGACACACTGGCAAAGATCAAATCTTCGGGCGCCGTGACTCTGGGCGTGCGTGAGTCTTCGGGCTTGGGCTATACCCTTGGCAATGGCAAATATGTGGGCTTTCACACAGAGATGGGTGAAATCATCCTGCGTGACATCCAGAAGCAATTGAAGCTGGAACAGTTGGCCGTCAACTACCAACCACTGACATCGCAAAACCGCATTCCTCTGGTGCAAAACGGCACCGTGGACATCGAGTGCGGCTCCACCACCAACAACCAGGCACGCCAAAAGGATGCCGCTTTCGCCTACACCACCTACGTGGAAGAAGTGCGCATTGCTGTGAAGGCCAAGTCCGGCATCAAGGACATCAAGGACCTGGCTGGCAAGACACTGGTGACCACCACCGGCACCACGTCGGTGCAGACACTGCGCAAGAACAAGCGTGCCGAGAAGCTGGACTTCAAGGAAGTCATGGGCAAGGACCACGCCGACTCCTTCCTGATGCTGGAGTCCGACCGTGCCGACGCTTTCGTCATGGACGGCTCGATTCTGGCCGCCAACATCTCCAAGTCCAAGAACCCTGCAGACTTCAAGATCGTCGGCCCCGTGCTGTCGGTGGAACCCATTGCCTGCATGCTGCGCAAGGATGACCCTGAGTTCCTGAAGGCCGTGAATGCCTCCATCGCTCGTCAGATCAAGGATGGCTCGCTCGCCAAGCTGTATGACAAGTGGTTCATGCAACCGATTCCTCCCAACAACGTGAAGGTGGGCCTGCCGCTGACGGCTGCCACCAAGGACGCTTGGAAGAATCTGAACATGAAGCCAATGGAAGAGTACACGCTCAAGTAATCTTCCCGCGTTGATCGCGCGCCCCTTCGCACTAGGGTCAATCCTAGATATGAAGGGGCTTTTTTGTTGCGATAAATGATGACTATGAATTTATCGTGAGTCGCGTATGAAGAATGAAGAGGTGCTCGTATGAGTTGGGACTGGCAGGTGTTCTGTCAAGACACCATAACCCAAGAGGTCGGGCAAAGCTGTTTTGGAAAAAACGGCGATATCACTTACCTGAACTGGTTGTTGTCCGCCTGGGGCTGGACATTGTCTGTGGCGCTGTTGGCGCTGGTCATCGCCCTGATCGTTGGCTCGGTCATCGGCACGCTCAGGACCTTGCCTGACAGGCCGTGGGTCGTCGGGCTGGGGAATGCCTGGGTGGAGTTGTTCCGCAACATTCCGCTGCTGGTGCAGGTGTTCGTCTGGTATCACGTCATACCGTCGATATTCCCGGTCATGAAGGGTGTGGATGGCTTTGTGCTGGTGGTGATCGCCATCGGTCTGTTCACGTCGGCGCGGATTGCCGAGCAGGTGCGCTCAGGCATTCAAGCCTTGCCCCGTGGCCAGCGCTATGCCGGCATGGCGATGGGCTTCACCACGTATCAGACCTACCGCTATGTGCTGCTGCCCATGGCCTATCGCATCATCATGCCGCCGCTGACCAGCGAGGCGATGAATGTGTTCAAGAACTCGTCGGTGGCGTTCGCGGTCTCGGTCGCCGAACTCACCATGTTTGCCATGCAGGCGCAGGAAGAAACCGCGCGTGGCGTGGAAATCTATCTGGCCGTCACTGCGTGCTATGTGTTCTCTGCCTTGGTCATCAACCGCATCATGGCGTTCATCGAAAAGCGCACCCGGGTGCCGGGAATGATTGCGGCAAGCGGAGGAGGTCACTGATATGAATCTCCAAATCGACTGGTCATTTTTCTCGTCGGATCTTTTCGTCAACTATGTCTGGAAAGGTCTGCAGTACAGCTTGCTGCTGACGGTGATTGCCACCCTGGGCGGTATCTTCTTCGGCACCTTGCTGGCGCTCATGCGCCTGTCAGGCAAGAAGGCGCTTGAGGTGCCGGCCACCATCTACGTGAACGGCATGCGTTCGATTCCGTTGGTGATGGTGATCCTGTGGTTCTTCCTGCTGGTGCCGATGATCATCGGCAAACCCATCGGCGCAGAGTCTTCGGCCATCATCACCTTCGTGGCGTTTGAAGCCGCTTACTTCAGCGAGATCATGCGTGCAGGCATTCAGTCCATTCCGCGTGGACAGGTGTTTGCAGGTCAGGCGCTGGGCATGAGCTACGGCCAGAACATGCGACTGGTGGTTCTGCCACAAGCCTTCCGCAACATGCTGCCCGTGCTGCTCACGCAGACCATCATCCTGTTCCAGGACACTTCGCTGGTCTACGCGATTGGTGCTTACGACATGCTCAAGGGCTTTGACATCGCCGGCAAGAACTTCGGTCGCCCGGTGGAAGCCTATCTTGCTGCGGCCGTGACCTATTTTGTGCTGTGCTACGCGCTCTCGTGGTTCGTCAAGCGCCTGCACAAGAAGATCGCCATCATCCGCTAATGCTGCACGATCAAAGGAATTGCAATGATTGAAATGAAGAACGTTTCCAAGTGGTACGGCAGCTTTCAGGTGCTGACCGATTGCTCCACAAGCATCAACAAGGGCGAAGTCGTTGTTGTCTGCGGCCCGTCGGGCTCCGGCAAGTCCACGCTCATCAAGACCATCAACGCGCTGGAGCCCTTCCAGAAGGGCGAGATCTTTGTCGACGGCGTGGCGGTGCACGACAAGAACACCAACCTGCCCAAGCTGCGCAGCCGCGTGGGCATGGTGTTCCAGCACTTCGAACTGTTCCCGCATCTGTCGGTGACCGAGAACCTCACCATCGCCCAGATGAAGGTGCTCGGCCGCAGCGCAGATGAATCCAAGAAGCGTGGCCTGAAGATGCTCGACCGCGTGGGCCTGTCCGCACACAAGGACAAGTTCCCCGGCCAGCTCTCCGGCGGTCAGCAGCAGCGCGTGGCGATTGCTCGCGCGCTGTCGATGGACCCGATCGTGATGCTGTTCGACGAACCCACCTCCGCGCTCGACCCTGAAATGGTCGGCGAAGTGCTGGACGTGATGATTGGTCTCGCCAACGAAGGCATGACCATGATGTGCGTGACCCACGAAATGGGTTTTGCGCGCAAGGTGTCGAGCCGCGTGATCTTCATGGATGTGGGCGGCAAGATTCTCGAAGATTGCTCGCGCGACGAGTTCTTCGGCAATCCAGATGCCCGTCAGCCACGCACCAAAGAATTCCTGAACAAAATCCTGCAGCACTGATCTTCGTTTTGGCTTTTCCAAGCAAAAAGGACATCTTCGTGATGTCCTTTTTTGTTTGTGCTTCTTGTTTTTACGAAGCCTTTCGGCTTCGATTGGTGAATCGTTTTGAGGCGGCAATATCGCCCTTGATACTTTGTTGCAGAGCCTTGCCGTACGGGAGTACTGTCTTCGTCTCTGCGTCGCGTCTCAAGGGCGATCTTGCCGTTGTGGCCAAGGCTTGTATGCCTTGTGCGCTGCGTAGCTTGCTGTGACGAATTCGGCTTGAGCTTAAGCTTCAGTGTGGCGTTGGTGCTTTACCTTGCAAGCAGCATCTTGGCTGCTTCTGCAAAACCTGCACCGCGCTCGCCGTTGGTCACATACTTCGGAAAATCCTTGAGCTGCGGAACAAAGCGGGCGATGTTGGCGACGCCGATGCTGTTCTTGAAGGTCGTGAACATCAGTTGGTCGTTGGTCGAATCGCCGACGTAGGCCCAGTGATCCATCTCCTGATCGAGGTCGCGGTTGAACAGCTCGCGCACGATCCAGCGTGCGCCTTCGAGCTTGTTGTGATCGCCGAACCAGCCGTTGATGTGGATGCTGCTCACCGTGGCGTTCATGCCCGCCGCGCGCATGATGGCGACGGCCTGGTCGATGCCCGCTTGCGGCAGGTGGGTGAACTCGCTGTGGTCGATGGCGATGTCGGTTTCGCGGCCATGGGAGTCGGTGGCGAGCATTGCGCCCGGCACTTCGCGCACGATCTGCTGCGCGACTTCCTGCATGCGCGCGTAGTTCGTTGTACGCGTGGCCTCGTCCTGCTGGTAGATCTTGTGGATCTGTCCAGTCTTGCTGCCATCACCGCGAAACGCCACGGACCCGTTCTCCGCCACGATGGCATCCACCGGCCACTGCGACGCAAACGGCTCGCTCCAGCCGATCGGGCGACCGGTGATGGGAATCACGTGCAAGCCAGCGCTCTTGAGCGCAGCAAGCGCCTCCAGCGCGTCCTGCGTGATCGCGCCGTCGGTGGTGAGGGTGTCGTCGATGTCGGTGAAGATGCCGTGCAGTTGCGCGCGGTCATCCTGTGGCCAGTGTGCCAGGGAAAGCATAGTGAGCAATATGGGAGATCGGTACCCGACGGGTACCGATCTCATTGTTTCGCGAATTCGATGATGGCCCGGTAGAACTTGTCCGAGCCATCCTTGGGATTATCCGCGCTCAGCTCCATTCGGTTCACGCCGTGTTCCGATGCACCTTTGAAACGCTGCGGAATGATCGAAAAATAATACGGTGAAATGAAGCGCGCACCAGCCTTCAGGTGCGACTGCATCGCGGCCAGATGTTCGCCATCGCGCTTCCACTGCTGGGGGTTGAATTCAGGCACGCCATAGTCGGCGATCTTGCGCTGCGCGATGAAGAACTGCATCCAGGGGCTGTTGGTGGAGCCGCCATACATGTTGAGGCCTTGCTTCCAGGGCGTATTGCCGTTGAGCGTGGTGTCTGCCGCGAACAATTGGTGGTTCCACGATGAGTTCACGTTGGGCACGATCTGGTGCGAGTAGAGCTTGTCTGCGGACAGACCTGCTTTAAGAGCACGGTCGTAGAACGCCTGGAGGAAGCCATAGACCTGCGTGGCGCGGTATGCGTTCCAGTCGCGCGCAAGCGGGTTGTAGTAGACATCCTGCAGCGGCTTCGGGGTGTCCATGTAGGTGCGGATGCCCGACAGCACACGTTCTGACGATGGCAGATTCTTGAGCCCTGCAGGCGCGCGCGTGCCGATGCGCGATTGGTCGCGTGGAACGACCACGAATTCACGCTCGCCGAACAGCGATTTGCCTTCCGCAGATACTGCGACGACTTGCGCAATGTGCTTGCCAGGCTTGAGACCGCTGTAGTCGTAGTCGATGCGGTAGCCGGTGTTGGCCGACGTGATTTCTTCAACGGCGCGGTAGACATCGAGGCGGTTCAATTGCTGGCTCACTGTGCCGGCACGTTTGCCGTCGACATGGAGCTCCAGGCGCTTGATGACCTGCTTGGGATCCCAGAGCCAGCCACCGATCGGCAGAATGCCATCGGCATAGGCGTCGTAGTGTTCCCCGAAGCTTTGCAGCGGTTCCTTGCGGATGTCCTTGGATGGCGCGGGGATGGCGTCGAAGCTCGCATACTGCAGCCCGGTGCGCTTCGCGAGCTCATCGGTCGTCTGGTACTTGTTCTTCAGCCAGTTTCGGAAACCGGCAACCGACGCGGGGCTGTAGTCGGTGACTTGTACATCCAGCTTGAGTCCCATGCCATTTTCAAAATCCGGGAACATATGGTGCAGCTCCCCCAGCAGGTTGACCGCAACGATGCGATCCTGCGCGTCTTTTGGCAGAGTCTGCAGTTTCTTGGCAAGGTATTCCAACGCCTCGAAACGGTACTTGTTGACAGGAATCGCTGGGTCGGTCGAGAGCGTGTAGGGCAGGATGTCGTAGCCGAAGTAGCCCAACTGCGGCGGCTTGCCATCACGGAGCCACATCAGGTTGCTCGGATCCTTGGCAAGCTCTTTGGGTAACGGGCCAACAGTGTCGAAGTGATCGGCAGCCAGATAGATCACGACAGGGCGCTTGATTTCACGGATGAGCTGTAGCGACGCATTTACACGATCCGCGTCGATCTGCCACTCACCGCTACCGCTCTTCTGGTACAGCCCAAGCAACTGCAAGGTCAAGGTGTAGCCCACCTGCACATCCCCCTTGGGGCCGTCAGGCTCGAGCGTGTCGAGCAACGCATTGACGGCAGCCGAGGCGACTTCCCCGCGCTTGACACACGCGGCCTCTGCCTGAATGTGGGTGGCGATGTGCTGCGTGTCTGCGGTCGCAGAGGCACACACGAGCATGCCTTCGATGGTCGGCGCAATGACAAGCGGATGTTTGCGCGTTTCACCTGCAGAAGCGCCACCACTCTGGGCCAGTGCCACTTGGGTGAAAAGTGACATCACGAGCAAGCTGAGTGCTGGGCGGATACGGCTGTCTGTCAGGGACATGCAGGTGCTAAGCATGGATGAAGTTCAAATATCCAGATTGGTGCTGGGCGATCGGGCAGGTGTATGCAAATCATCCAGCGAGTTGCTGAGCGGCTCGGTCGGCACATTGCTCACGTCGTAGTGCATGAATGCAATAAGACATTGAATGCCGATGATGATGGGCAAAGCTGCCAACATGACGGTTCCGCTTGAAGCTGTCTGGTTGTGCGCGTTGCCGGAAATCCAGTGTGCGATCCCGAAAAAGCTGCCACCCAATACCAGCAATGTGCCCATCAGACTGTAGACGGTGCCCACGTTGAAATCGCGCACAAGATAGTTGTAGACGTAGCGCCGCCCCAAACGCGAAAGATGCTTGCGCAGAAACTCGGGCAGGATCTTGCCGATCTTGAGATTGGATTCTTCGTCGGCGTACACCGAATCCATGGGCACGTCCCTGACTACGGCACGCACCGTGTTCAGGCGGAACAGCATGTCGGTTTCAAAAAAGTAGCGGCGCTCCAGTTTGTCGAGGGGCAGCTCTTCCAGTACGTTGGTGCGCACAGCGGTGTAGCCGTTAGTCGGATCCATGCTGTTCCAGTAGCCACAGCTGAGCTTGGTGAGGAAGGACAGCACAGCATTGCCGAACAAGCGAACGGGCGGCATGTCTTGGACGGATTCAGGGCGAAAGAACCGATTGCCCTTGGTGTAGTCGGCCTGCTTGCGCAGCAGCGGGCGAACGAATTGAGGCAACAAGGCTGGATTCATCTGACCGTCGCCATCGATCTTCACGACGATGTCCATCTTGTCCGCAATCGCAGCCTTGTAGGCGGTGACGATCGCGCCACCAACGCCGCGGTTTTCCGGGTTGTAGAGCACACGTACACGCGGGTCGGTGTTGTGCTCTTCGATGAATTTGCCGCTATGGTTGGGGCACGCGTCGTCGACTGCGTAGATCGCATCCACTTCAGGGCCGATGGCTGCGATGACACCCATTACGTGGTTGGTGACTTTGTAGCAGGGGATGGCGACGGCGATTTTCATGGACTTGTTTCACTTCTCACATTCAGGAGGCGCGCGCCGCGATGGCGATGCCCGCAAGGATCAGTGCGCCTCCAATGATCGTAGGCAACTGTATGCGCTCACCCAAGATAAGCCACCCGAGGCATGGAACAATCAAAAACGCCAAGCCCATGAATGGGTAAGCCAAATGCAACGGCGCATGGCGCAGCACCCAGATCCAGATTAGCGTCGTAATTCCGTAGAGTGCCAATGCCGCAACAAGCCAAGGGTTGAGGACCCAGTGTTGCCAAGTTGCGTCTGCAGGGATTGCTATGGCGGCTTTCTTGAAAAGCAACTGGCCTAGTGAGATGCCAACGACACAAAGGACGGTGATGATGGAGATGAAGAGTGACATGAGTCGCGTGAAGGGTTTGAGCGGGAGTGATTGAGCATTGCAACCGCTCTTCTGGCAAAGATTGTATCTTCGGGGCGCATGTGGGACAGATGCGCCCTTCGGTCATTGAGACGGGATAGTCTGCGACTACGAGTGGCTCATTTCACAACGGTTGGTGTTATCTTCTCTCGGGTCTTTCGTCGTTCCATTACGTAGATGGGCAGAAGCGTCAATGGAAGCGTGAAGAAAGGCAGGAGGTATCGATACTCGCTTGCTATTGAAAAAAAGAAAATTCCCCCGAGTTGCAGAAACATCGGTACGGTCACGAGCAAGATGGGAATCTGCCGCTCTTTGACAGCTTGCGATAGCAGCATGAAAAGCAATGCGAGGCCCAAAAAAGGCGTCCACAGCAAGTAGCGGTACTGATAAGTGAAGTGGTGGAGCCAGTTCAGCTTCTCTTCGATTCTTTGCAGACCAAAGGGATGATAGTTGGAGTTGGAGCCGGAACGCTCAATGACGTTTTGCGCGTATGTCAGTGATGGGATGCTGCCATCTGCCAAGGCAGAGCTCAGAAATACGTTGATGCGGCTGCCCATGAAGTCGGGGATGTTGTGCCAAAGGTTGTAGCGGAAGAATTCGATCACGATGATTTTTCGATCACTCTTCGGCATAGTCATCACGCGCGGGCCATCGGGCTTGAAGTTCAATGTGTCCCAATAGTCAGGGTCGTAATTCTGTGTGTAGACCTCGGTGGGATGATTTCTTGTCAATGCTTCCAATGTTGCCGATGAAATGCGTGGGCTCCATGTCCATTGATTCATGATGCGTGGCTGGAGAAAATTGACGGTTTCGAAAATTGCCAACGGAAAAATAGAGCCATGTGATTGGGGTTTTTTCACCTGAATGGCCAAGGCGAGAAGCGAGCACCAGACGACAAGAATGGCTGCAATCCAATAGCGTGATTTTCTGTCGCAGAGTGGGATCAGGGCAAGAACTGGAAGGATGAAAACAATGCCATTGGGACGAGCGAATGCCGCGACCGGGAGGGCGATTGCCATCATCAGCAGTGAGGTGCGGCTGGCAGTTTTGTTTTTTGCGGTCAGCCAGACTTCAAAGAGTAGGCCAGTGACGGTGATGGCGTAGAAACCATCAGGATACAGAGAATTGACGAAATAGATGAGATGAGGTGCCGCGCAAATGAACAAGAAAAGAAAGACGGCTGTTTTTTTGAGATTTTCGGTCCAGCACCATGAAATTATGCGTGCAAGAATGCTCGTGCAAATTAGCACGATGGTGAGCATTGGTATTTCTATGAGTTGTAGTTTTCTATAGAGCACGCTGACAAAATAATACCAGAATACCGGCTTGCCAGAGGTGTGGTGAAGTGGATCCTTTGCTTCTAACAAAATAGCCAAACTGTCTTCACCGAGAATTCCTGGCCAAAATACAGCCAGCCAAAACCCGTAAATAAGAAAAAGAAAAAGGAATATGCGGGTAAAACTCTTGTTCTTCTTGATGATCATGCTGAATTATGTTTGGACGTAAGGTTGTCGATGAATGGCCGGTCGGATGCTCAACGAAATATGCCAATCTCTGCATAACCTTGACATCTCAAAAAACTGCCTTGCTTTTTTATGAATCGTAGGCGAAAAAGTGTTTTTCCGCGTGCTTGTTCCTTGGTTGCTGTTGGGTTGAGTGGGGGAGCGAAGGTCTGCGTTCTTTTTTGATCTACAGTGCCGTTATGATACAAGGATGACTAAGTGAGTGTGTCGCTTCTTGGAGCATTGGTATTGGCGATACGCGCACAAGAGGATACATACAGAGCATCTACGGAAGCTCTTCCAAGTCTGATGCGCAACGAACTTAGGGCGCCACCTGCTTCACAAGTGTCAAGAAGCGCTAATTTTCTCTCAGTTTTCTAATTATGGTGATGCGTTTTTTTTGGGTAATTGCTCTGGGGCTCTGTTCGTTGATCGGGTTGGCGAATGCCTCTGAGCCGTTGAGGATGGCCGGTGCTTTGGAGAGTTGGGACTATGAGCCTGCAACCCAGACGCTTCATATGCGGGGATGGGTGGTGGGGGGGGAGCATGGAGTTGAATTTCCGACGTTGCAATTATCGATCGGAAAGGAGAACTTTTCATCTGGTTATCTGACGTGGGCACCGCGAGAGGATATCCCCACCGGAAGCGAGTTCACAGGCGGTCAAGCGGGGGTAGGTTTCAATTGGTCTGTCCGATTGAAGAGCGCTCCAGGTGCAGGAGTGCACCCTATTAAATTGGTCGCAGTGTTGCCCAATGGGTCCAATGTTGCATTGAGGAGCGTTTCTGCCGGAGCACCTGTGCTCATTGTGCAGAAGGTATTGAAACGACATTGGCTGATTCTGGTGGTCATCATCTGTGCCATCGTGTTTATCTTTTTCAAAGATCGTAAATGGACGAGACGCGGTGGCTCAGAACTTCGTCTATTTCACGGAAATGCCACTTATTTCATCGTTGCCGGAATTTTCGCGTTGTTGGTGGCTTGCGGAGTAACGGGGAGTTCTGTGGGCTGGTTACTCAAAAGCCATTTTGGCCAAAGCTTTTTGGATGTACAGGGTAATAGAACCACCTTGCTCAAAGACCGCCCGGTTCGAGGCGATGAATGGGGTGTTCAACTACCGAACGTCTTGGCGCAAATCCACCACAAACCGCCGTTTCCAGTTCTGAATACGAATATCGGTTTGGGCGGCCAGAACATGGGCGTTGCTGGCATGACTGGCGTCCCCGTGCTGCAGTGGGCTGCTATTGCTCGGCCTGCTACGTGGGGATATTTCTTTTTGCCTCTGCGCCAAGCGATGAGCTGGCAATGGCAACTGCCATTCTGGGGAGGGTTGCTAGCAGCCTGGTGTCTGCTCAATCTTTTGCGCCCTGATCAAAGGGCGCTGAATTTTGGTTTGTCGATCATGTTCAGCGTGGCGCCGTATGCTGCGGCTTGGTCCAACTGGCCGTTGTACGCCACGATGTTTCCAGCTTTTGCTTTTGTTGTAGTCGCTCATTTGCTCAGAACAAAGAGTGGTCATAAGGCGTTATTGCTTGGAGCTATATTGGGATGGTTGTTGGCAGCGTGGTTTCTTGTTCTGTATCCAACGTGGCTCATTGTTCTTGCGAGCGTTCTAGTCTTCGTGGGCGTGGGTTGGGGCATAGAGCAACGGTCGCAGCTTCGCTTCGGCTATGCCCAATTGATCGGGCTGGGTAGTGCCCTGATGATCGTCGGCGCGATTCTGGGCAGTTGGTGGCTGGATACGCGTGACGCGGTCGCTTTGATGCAGGCGACAGAATATCCGGGGCGTCGAGGCGCCATGCCTGGTGGTGACATGTCGTGGTGGTGGCATTTGCGCGGCTACGCCAATGTGGAGACGGTAGTGCGTGCGCCGGGAACTGCAACCAATGAGTCAGAGGCGAGCTCGTACTTCTTTCTGCCGCTTTTGTTGGTATTTCTCACTGTGCGACATTTCCTTCGTTCCACGGGGCATCGCTGGACTGTTCTCGCTTGCGCGGCGTTCATTGCCTGCTTCTGGCTCTATTGCTTTGTTGGTGTCCCTGTCTGGTTAGCCAAGATCACTTTGTGGGGAAACATGCCGACCACTCGGATGGACGTGGGGCTGGGGCTTGCGACAATTGTCCTGATCTCGTTGGTTGCGGGAAACCGGGACGCCGATCTGGCCTGCATCTCCGGCAACAAGACCAATCGCTGGGTTGTTCCGGCAGTGCTGACGTTGACCAGTGGGGTGTTGGTTGGAGCTGCTATCTCATCAACGCCTGTCGACTTTTTCCCGACAAACAGCCCTGTGTATGTAGCAGCAATGATGATAGGTGGTGCCTACGTCTGCTGGTGGATGGCTCGCGACCGGATGGCTGCTGCGGTGGCGATGATGGTAGTGCTGCATCTGATGACGTCGCTGGTGTTCAATCCGATCAGTAGGGCTCCACGCGATGTGAGGCTTTCCGCCGAAACTAGTCCGTTCGTGACGGATTCGCGGCATACGGGTCAACCTTTGCGCACACTCGTAGTCAATGGGGATGGCATTGGACCATTGACGTTGGCAGCTGTAGGTGTGCCAACGGTGAACAGCGTTCTCTATTATCCCCATAAGGCCTTCTGGGACAAGTTGGGGTTGCCCGATTCGGAGTGGAGCAAAGTTAATCGCTACCAGCATCTGGGGTTCTATCTCGATGCAGAGGCTCAGCAACCGGACGCATTCTTCGTTGTTGCCGCAGCCCTCGATCAAGTGCATGTCCATGTGCATCCCGAGCGTTTCGACTTCTCTAGAACTGGTGCATTCAGAGTTGCGGCGCCCTCCAATCTCAAGCAGTCGCTGATTGGAAATCGCTCGCTTCGTTGGCTTGGCACGACGCGCGGGGTGGAGTGGTTTGCCGTGAATGGTGAGGCTTTCGCGAAAGAGGTAACGCCTCCATCGCAATAGTGTCGGATAGCCGCAGTTAGACGCCCATCCGACAAACGGCTTCAGTTCTAACTAGCTTGCAACGCCAACCCCGCATGCTCGCGCAGCGGATGGAAGTGGATCTTCGGAAACCGCTCCTGCGCCAGTCGCACGTCATAAGGGCTGGTGCACAGATATGCCAGCGTATCAGCAGCGTCCCGCGCCATGCGCAGCGGATAGGCGTTTTCGAAATCGCGCAATTCGGCGGGCGTATCCGCAGTGATCCAGCGCGCGCCCGTGTACTGGCAACCTTCCAGACGAATGTCGCAGTCGTATTCGGTGTTCAAACGGTGCTGCACCACTTCGAACTGCAGTTGGCCGACAGCGCCGAGCAGCATGTTGCCGCCGGCTTCGGGTTTGAAGACCTGGATCGCGCCTTCTTCGCCGAGCTGCATCAGGCCTTGCTGCAATTGCTTGGTGCGCAGCGGGTTGCGCAGCACCACGGTCATGAACAGTTCGGGGGCGAAGAATGGCAGGCCGGTGAACTGCAGGTTTGGGCCGTCGGTGATGGTGTCGCCGAGCTGCACGCCGCCGTGGATGGTGAAGCCGATGATGTCGCCTGCGTAGGCTTCGTCCACGGCTTCGCGGCGTTGGCTCATGAAGGTGACGACCGATGTGGGGCGCAGTTCCTTGGCCGTGCGTTGCACCTTCATCTTCATGCCGGGCGTGTACTTGCCGGAGGCCACGCGCACGAAGGCGATGCGGTCGCGGTGGTTGGCGTCCATGTTGGCCTGCACTTTGAACACCACGCCGGAGAAACTGTCGTCTTCTGGCTGGATGATCTTTTCTACGGGCTGTTTGTTGACGATGAGCGTGCTCTTGCGCGGGCCGGGTGGCGGGGACATGTCGACGACGGCGTCGAGCACTTCCATCACACCGAAGTTGTTCACACCGGAGCCGAAGAACACGGGTGTGAGCTTGCCTGCGAGGAAGGCTTCATGGTCCCATTCGGCGGATGCGCCGACGGCGAGCTCCATGCTTTCAAGAGCGTCGTCAAAAGCCTTGCCGAAGCGCGCGCGCAGCTTGTCGGCTTCGCTGAGTGGAATGGTTTCGAAATCCTGTGGGCGCTTTTCGCTGCCGGGTGCGAACACGGTCATGCTTTGCGTGCGCAGGTTGATGATGCCGCCGAAGCTCTTGCCCTGACCGACAGGCCAGGTGATGGGGCAGCAGGGCATGCCGAGTTCGCGTTCCACTTCGTCGAGGATGTCGAGCGGGTCGCGCACTTCGCGGTCCATCTTGTTCACGAAGGTGATGATGGGCGTGTCGCGCTGGCGGCAGACCTCGATCAGGCGGCGGGTCTGCGCTTCCACACCGTTGGCGGCGTCGATCACCATGAGCGCCGAGTCCACGGCGGTCAGCACGCGGTAGGTGTCTTCCGAGAAGTCCTTGTGGCCGGGGGTGTCGAGCAGGTTGATGACGTGGTCGCGGTAGCTCATCTGCATCACCGACGATGCGACCGAGATACCGCGTTGCTTTTCGATTTCCATCCAGTCGGATGTGGCGTGGCGGCTGGCCTTGCGGCCCTTCACGGCACCGGCGATCTGGATCGCGCCCGAGAACAGCAGCAGCTTTTCCGTCAGCGTGGTCTTACCTGCGTCAGGGTGGGAAATGATGGCAAAGGTGCGGCGGCGCCGTGTTTCGGGGGCGTAAGTCAAGGGGGGATCCAGGGGAAGCGGGGTATTCGGAGGCAGTGATTGTGAAAAATCACGGCATATTTCGGCATTTTACAAAATGCCTCAACCATCTAGTGAAACGCGTTGACTAGCTTGTCTTGGCCGGTTTGGTTGCAAGCAACATGGGAATCAATGCGAGCGGCAATGTGAAGAACGGCAGCAAATACCGATACTCGCCTGCGGAGGCAAATGCCGCGATGGCTGCAAACTGGAGCGCAGCGAATACGCTCACCAGCAATATCGGCCCGTTCTTGGACTGGACACCCTTCCACAACACGAGCAGCAACAGACCCAGGCCGAGCCATGGTGTCCAAAGCAGCCATCGGAACTGGTAGCTGTGTTTGTGGACGTCCCGCAATGCGTTTTCGGCTTGAACCAAGCCGAAGCGACGCAGTTTGGATTTGGTTTTGATGCGGTTGAGAACATAAGGCGCATAGTTGAGTGCGGGAAATCCCCCTTGGGCCAATGCGGCGGAAAGCAGGACATTGACGCGGCTACCGATCACGTCCGGAAGGTTGTGCCAAAGGTTGTAGCGGAAGAATTCGCGCGTCAGTTCGCGGTTCTGCTCTTCGGTCAGCCCCAGCAATTGAGGGCCGGAGGGATGAAACACCAGCATGTCCCAATAGGCCGGATCGGAATAGGCCAAATACAGTTCCTTGGGGCGGTATCCCTCAAGAATTTCCAGGGTGCGCGGTGACAGCTTGGGGGCCTGCAGAACCCATGGATCATTCATGCCAGGCATCTGCCTCCAGAAGTCGTTCATTGCGCGTGGGTGCATCAGCTTGACCGTTTCAAAAAGGACGAGCGAGTGCGTTGCGCTCTGCGCCGTTGAGCGGTGAAACTGTGAGCCAACGAAGCTGAGCGCGCACCAGAAGGCAATCAAGGCCGCAAGCACGTAGCGACTTTTGCCACGCACAAACAGAATGGCGAGCACGGTGGGCACCAGAAAAAGAATGCCGTTGGCGCGGGCGAATATGGCAAAGGGCAGGGCCAGAGCAAGAACCCAGAAGGACATCCGCGTCAGCCGACGGTGGGTGCAAACCAGCCAGAGTTCAAATAGCAATGCCGTGGATGCAACGGCAAAAATGGCATCCGGATAGAGCGTCCCCGTGAAATAGACCATATGGGGCGTCATGCAGATGTACAGAAGCAAGAAGATGGACGTTTTTTTGCATCCCCGTTCCCAGAGCCAGGCCAACATGCGTGCAAAGAAGAATGCACACAACAGCATCAGGATCAGGATGGGCAACTCCACCCGATGGGTGACGCCGTATGTGCCGCGCACGAAGTAGTACCAGAAGACACTCTTGCCCGATCGAAACAATTCGGGCTTGTCCACTTCCATGAGGATGGCTGCGCTGTCTTCGCCCAGGACACCTGGCCAGAAAACGATCAGCCATGCCAGATAAACAAGGCTGAGAAGCAACCAAAAAGTGGTCAGTGCATTGATCGCTAAGCCTTTGCGCACGGACGTGCTTGCACCGAGCGCTTGTCCGGGCAATCTCGCCGCATGGGGCGAAGTTTGTTCTTGAGGTGCACAATCTTGCATTGCTCTCGTTTTCTTCTTTCGTTTGTCCATGAATCGTACCGTCCAGGACGCTCATTCCAGCGCATCCACGGCCTCTTCTCTGCAAGCCGAACCCAAGGCTCCGGTATGGATTCAACGCGGCACCCCTGAATACTGGCGTGTCAGCCTGGCCCTGTTTCTGGTGGGCTTTGCCACGTTTTCGCTGCTGTATTGCGTGCAACCGCTGTTGCCTGAATTGGCGGCAACTTATCAGGTAAGCCCTGCGCAAAGCGCGCTGGCATTGTCGCTGACCACGGCCAGTCTGGCGATTTCGATTGTGGTGGCGGGTGCGTTGTCGGAAGGGCTGGGGCGGCGCAAGCTGATTTTTGTGTCGCTCGCGTTGGCGGCGTTGTGCAATCTGGCGGCTTCGTTCTTGCCGCAGTGGCATGCGTTGCTCGCGGCGCGTTTGCTGGAAGGCATTCTGCTTGGCGGTGTGCCTGCGGTGGTGATGGCCTATCTGTTTGAAGAGATCGATCCCAAAGGCTTGGGCTTTTCGATGGGGCTGTATGTGGGCGGCACGGCGTTTGGCGGGATGGTGGGGCGGATCGGCACCAGTGTGTTGACGGATTTCTTTGGCTGGCGGCATGCGCTGGCGGCGCTGTCGGTGCTGGATCTGCTGGTGGCGTTCGGCTTCATCTGGTTGTTGCCGCCGTCACGCAATTTCGTGCGCAAGACGGGGCTGGGCGCGGCTTATCACATCAAGGCGTGGTCGCAGCATCTGCGGCATGAGGGGCTGGTGTCGCTGTTCGTCATCTCGTTCGGACTGATGGGCGTGTTCGTCAGCATCTACAACTACGCTGGCTTTCTGCTGAGCGACGAGCCGTATCGCTTGAGTCAGGTGCAGATCAGCTATTTCTTCTACGCCTACATCTTCGGCATGTTCGCTTCGCCGCTGGCGGGCGCGTTTGCGGATCGAATGGGGCGCGGCAAGGTGCTGATCGTTGGCGCGTCCATCATGACGGCGGGCGTGCTCAGCACGATGATCGGGCACCACGTCACGAGTCTTGCGCTGATCGTGCTCGGCATCGTGTTGATCACCGCAGGTTTCTTCATCGCGCATTCGATCGCGAGCGGTTGGGTGGGGCGCATGGCGGCGCAGAACAAGGGGCACGCTTCGTCGCTTTATCTGTGGAGCTACTACATGGGCTCCAGCATTCTGGGAGCGGGCGCGGGCTGGTTCCTCAATCACATGGGCTGGAGTGGCGTGGGCGCGATGGCGCTGGTCGTGCTGGCCGTCGTGTTCGGGTTTGCGTGGCGTGTGCAGCGCCTGGCTGCCAAGGTCGCAGCCGCATCGGCCAAGACCGCCTGATCCTTGTCCTTATCCCTACCCTATCCTTGTTCACAGGGCATCTTGATGCCATCTTGATGTCGCCCGCGTCATTCTCAATCCGTTCTTGACGCGGCGATTTCTACAGTTCTCCCATCGTCAATGGGCGTGGCCAAATCGCGCCGTGGGAGAAAGAAATGTGGAGTCTGAACTGGATTGATTGGATCGCGGTAGCGGTGGCCCTGGGCCTCTTTGCCTACCTCGGCTATGCGCTTGTGCGCCCTGAAAAATTTTGACAAGGGGCCGCACCATGATGGATCTTGTCTACGTCGCACTGACCGTGGCCTGCTTTGGCGGGATGCTCGGTCTGATCGCCGCATTGGTACGTCTTTGATCGTTTGGTTGAATTCAAGGAGGTACGAACATGTGGATGGTTTGGCTTGAATATGCGGTGGTATTGCTCCTGGTGGGCGCGCTGACCGTGGTGATGGGCAAATGGCTTGCCCATTGTTTTACGGGTGAATCGCACTGGTTCATCGAACGCTGGAGTTACCGCGTCATTGGCGTGAATCCCGATGAGCGCATGGACTGGAAGCGCTACGGCATCGCGCTGGTGGTGTCGAACGCGCTGATGATGCTGCTCGGTTATCTGCTGCTCCGGCTGCAGGTAAGTCTGCCGTTGAACGAACTGGGCAATGCGGCGCAGGCGCCCGATCTGGCGTTCAACACGGCGGCTTCGTTCATCACCAACACCAACTGGCAGTCGTATGCGGGCGAGGCCAGCCTCTCCAACGCGACGCAGATGGTGGTGATCACGTTTTTGATGTTCGCGGGTGCGACGACCGGCGTGGCCGTAGGCGCGGGTTTTGTTCGCGGATTGGCGCGAACCAATGCCAAGGATGTGGGCAATTACTGGGTGGATTACCTGCGCGTGCTGTGGCGCGTGATGCTGCCGCTGTGCTTTGTGGTGGCGCTGTTCTACGTGTGGCAGGGCATGCCGCAGACGCTGACTTCGCAAGTCAGCGCAACCACGCTGGAAGGCGCGACGCAGAACATTCTGATGGGCCCTATCGCGAGCCTGGAAAGCATCAAGCACATAGGCACCAACGGTGGTGGCTTCTTCGGCATGAATGCGGCGCATCCGTTCGAGAATCCCACGCCGCTCACCAACATCGTGCATATCTTCTCGATGCTGCTGATTCCGGCTGCGCTGACCTATGCGTTCGGCTCGATGCTGCTGCGCCGTCGCCAAGGCTGGGTGCTGTTCGGTGCCTGCATGGTGATGTTCATCGGCTTTCTGGCGCTCACTTTCCATGCCGAGCAAAGCGGCAGCGATCTGCTGGCGCGTGCCGGTGCGGATCAGACCTTGAGCACCACTCAGCCGGGCGGAAACATGGAAGGCAAGGAGCTGCGTTTCGGCATCGCCGACACGGCCTTGTTCGTGACCACGACGACCGCTGCCACCACGGGTTCGGTGAACGCCATGCACAGCTCGCTCACGCCGCTGGCCAGCATCACGCCGCTGGCGTTGATGATGCTGAACTGCGTGTTCGGTGGGGATGGTGTGGGCATCATCAACCTCATTCAATACGCGATCCTGACCGTGTTCGTCGCGGGCATGATGATTGGCCGCACGCCCGAGTTTCTGGGCAAGAAGATCGAGGCGCGCGAAATCAAACTGGTGATGCTGGCGGTGCTCGCGCATCCCGCATGCGTGCTGGGGTTCACTGCACTCGCCGCAGTCTGGCCCGATACCAATGCCAGTCTGGCGAATCATGGCCCGCACGGCTTCTCCGAGATTCTTTATGCCTACACCTCGGCCACGGCCAACAACGGATCCGCGTTTGCGGGTTTGAACGCCAACACGCCGTTCTTCAACACCACGATTGGCCTGGCGATGTTGTTCGGTCGCTTCCTCACCATGCTGCCGATGCTGGCCGTGGCCGGAAGCCTGGCCGCCAAGGCGACAGTTCCGCCGGGACCGGGCACCTTCCCGACGGCCACACCTTTGTTCATGGGGCTGCTGGTCTTCGTGATTCTCGTGGTCGGTGGCCTCACGTTTCTGCCATCGCTGGCACTGGGCCCGGTGGTCGAGCACCTGCAGATGCTGGCGGGCAAGCTGTATTCGTGATGCACGAACGGCTTTAGCCAAGTTACCAAGCAACCAAGCCAAGGATTGTTGAGCGGTGCGGCCTCGAAGGCCGCCCGCAGGAGATTGTCATGAACACCATTGTTCAAAAGAATGTGGCTCTGAATGTCGTCGCACACGAGCGCACGACTTGGGGCCAAACCATGGGACAGTGCGCCCGCGCAGCGGTGGCGCTGTGCATCGTCACGGGGCTGGCTTATCCGCTGGTTACCACCTTTGTCGCAAAAACGGTGTTTCCGCACCGTGCGGAAGGCAGTCTGATAGTGAAGGACGGAAAGGTGATCGGCTCGTCGCTGATCGGGCAGAACTTCACGGGTGCGAACTACTTTCAAGGTCGCCCCAGCGTGACCACCGCGCCCGATCCCAAGGACGCGACGATCACCATCAGCGCGCCTTACAACGCGGCGCTTGCTGCCGCCAGCAATCAGGGCGTGACCAGCCAGTTGTTGGAAACCGCAGTCACCGAACGCGTGCAGGCTTATCGCGCAATGAACAACATGGGTGCGCAGGATCGCGTGCCTGTGGATGCGGTCACCGCATCGGCTTCGGGGCTCGATCCGCATATCTCGGTCGCCAATGCCAGGCACCAGGTCGAGCGCGTCGCGAAGGCGCGTGGCTTGAATGAAAAGCAGGTGGCCGATCTGCTCGATGCGCAGGTGCAGCCGCGCGATCTGTGGCTGCTCGGCGAGTCGCGCGTGAACGTGCTGGAACTCAATATCGCGCTCGATGCATTGGCCGTGCGCGGCAGTGCCGACAACCACAAGAAGGAGTGAGCACCATGTCCAGAAAATCCACCTTGCCGCTGTTTGAAGCGGGCCTGGCGCGCGATGCCTTGTGGGAGTCGATCTGCAAGCTCACACCGCGTGCGCAATGGCGCAATCCGGTCATGTTTGTCGTGTACCTGGGCGCAATTCTCACCACCTTGCTGTGGGTGCAGGCGCTGCGCGGAGAGGGTGAAGCACCAGCGGGATTCATCTTGCTGATTGCGCTGTGGTTGTGGTTTACGGTGCTGTTTGCCAACTTCGCCGAAGCCTTGGCCGAAGGCCGCAGCCGTGCGCAAGCGGCGAGCCTGCGCGGCATGAAGCGCAACACCGTCGCCAAGCTGCTGACCAAGCCGCAGTTCGGCGCGCAGTGGACGCCCGTGCCCGCCAACGAGCTGCGTTCCGGCGCGGTGATTCTGATCGAGGCGGGCGACACCGTCGCGCTCGATGGCACGGTGCTCGAAGGCGTTGCGTCGGTGGATGAAAGCGCGATCACGGGCGAATCCGCGCCCGTCATCCGCGAGGCGGGTGGCGACTTCTCTTCGGTCACCGGCGGCACGCGCGTGCTCTCCGATTGGCTGGTGGTGCAGATTACCGTGAACCCGGGCGAGTCGTTTCTCGACCGCATGATTTCCATGGTCGAATCGGCCAAGCGCCAGAAGACGCCGAACGAGTTGGCGCTGTCGATTCTGCTGGTCGGCCTGACGCTCGTGTTCATGATGGTGATCGTCACGCTCAGCCCGTATTCCGCGTTCGCCGTGCAGCAGGCAGGTTCGGGCACGGTCGTCGGTTTGACGGTGCTGATCGCGTTGCTGGTCTGTTTGATCCCCACGACCATCGGCGGTTTGCTTTCTGCGATTGGCGTGGCGGGCATGAGCCGCATGATGCAGGCGAACGTGATCGCCACGTCGGGCCGTGCGGTGGAGGCTGCGGGCGACGTCGATGTGCTGCTGCTCGACAAGACCGGCACGATCACGCTCGGCAACCGCCAGGCCAGCGAGTTTTTGCCTGCACCCGGCATCTCTGCCGCGCAGTTGGCCGATGCGGCGCAGATGGCGTCGCTCGCCGACGAAACGCCCGAAGGCCGCAGCGTGGTGGTGCTTGCCAAGGAAAAGCACGGCCTGCGTGAACGCGAGCTTCAATCGCTCAACGCGACGTTTGTTCCGTTCACCGCGCAGACGCGCATGAGCGGTGTGGACATGCGCGACGGCACAGGCCCGCGTGCGCTGCGCAAGGGGGCAGCGGACGCGGTGAAGAAGCATGTCGAGGCGCTTGGCGGGCAGTTTCCGGCAGGTGTGCTGAAGATCGTCGAAGAGGTTTCGCGCCGCGGCAGCACGCCGCTGGTGGTGGCCGACAACGCACGCGTGCTGGGCGTGATTGAGCTGAAGGACATCGTCAAGCACGGCATTCGCGAACGCTTTGCGGAGCTGCGCCGCATGGGCATCAAGACCGTGATGATCACCGGCGACAACCCACTCACTGCCGCTGCGATTGCGGCGGAGGCGGGCGTGGATGACTACCTGGCCGAAGCGCGGCCCGAAGACAAGCTGCAGCTCATCCGCACGCAACAAGCTGCTGGCCGTCTGGTGGCGATGACGGGCGACGGAACGAACGATGCACCCGCGCTTGCGCAGGCCGATGTGGCGGTGGCGATGAACAGCGGAACGCAGGCTGCGAAAGAGGCGGGCAACATGGTCGATCTGGACAGCAATCCGACCAAGCTCATCGAGGTGGTGGAGACCGGCAAGCAGATGCTGATGACACGCGGCGCGCTCACCACGTTCAGCGTGGCGAACGACGTGGCCAAGTATTTCGCGATCATTCCGGCGGCGTTCGTGAGCACGTATCCGCAGCTTGCATCGCTCAACGTGATGGGTCTGCACAGTTCCGAATCGGCGATTTTGAGTGCGGTGATTTTCAACGCGCTCATCATCATCGCGCTGATTCCGCTGGCCTTGCGCGGCGTGCCTTATCGCGCAGTGGGTGCGGCAGCTTTGCTGCGCAGAAACCTGCTGATCTACGGTGTGGGCGGATTGATCGTGCCGTTTGTGGGCATCAAGCTGATTGATATGTTGATTGCCGCGATGGGGCTGGTCTAGTGCTACGCTTGCTTTGATATGCCCAGCATGCCCCAAGAAATAGACGATCTGCGTCCCGATCCCGACGCGCTGGTCGCTCGTCTGCAGGAAGAGCAGGCGAGCGCGCATCGCGGCAAGCTGCGCATTTACTTTGGATCGAACGCGGGCGTGGGCAAAACCTACGCCATGTTGTCGGCCGCGCAGCGCGAGCAGCAGACGGGGCGCTCGGTGCTGGTGGGCTTGGTCGAAACGCATGGGCGTTCTGAGACCGCGCAGCAGTTGCACAACCTGGAGTTGCTGCCGCTTTCCGATGTGACTTATCAGGGCAAGCAGCTCAAGGAATTCGACATCGATGCGGCGCTCGCGCGGCATCCCGATGTGTTGCTGCTCGATGAACTCGCGCACAGCAACGCGCCGGGATCGCGCCATCCCAAGCGCTGGATGGATGTGGACGAATTGCTGGATGCCGGCATCGACGTGTGGACCACGCTCAATGTGCAGCATCTGGAGAGCTTGAACGATGTGGTGAGCGGCATCGTCGGCATCAAGGTGCGCGAGACCGTGCCCGATCAGATCTTCGACGATGCCGACGAAGTGGTGATGGTGGACATCTCGCCCGACGAATTGCTGCGGCGATTGAAGGACGGCAAGGTCTACCAGCTCGAACAGGCCGAGCGTGCATCGCGGCATTTTTTCAGGCGCGGCAACCTGCTCGCATTGCGCGAATTGGCGCTGCGCCGCACAGCGGACCGCGTGGATGAGGACATGCGCGACTACCGGCGCGAGCGCTCCATCGGCAACGTCTGGCCCACGCGAGAGCGGCTCCTGGTGGGAGTGGGCGGACGTGCCGGAGACGACGCGCTGGTGCGGCAGGTGGCGAGGTTGGCGCGGCGGCTGGAAGCGGATTGGGTGGTTGTTTACGTGGACGCGCCGCAGCGCCAACACCGCCCGCAAAGTGCCCAGGCCGCCGTGCTCAAGACGTTGGCGTTGGCCGCGCGACTGGGTGCGGAAACGGCAACCATTCCCGGTGCCGACGTGGCGCAGGCGCTGGTGACGTTCGCGCGCGAGCGCAACGCCAGCCATCTGGTGCTGGCGCAGGTGCCGCTGGCTGCGTGGTCGCCCATGCGCTGGTTTGCGCGCAGCATGCCCGATCGCATTGCGCAGCTCGATTCGGGACTGGATGTGCTGGTGCTTTCCACGCGCGCGGCAGCGCAGGCGTCGGAGGCGCCACTGGCCGCCTCAACTGCGCGCCGCAAGCCCGTGCGCTGGGCGGGCTATGTGGGCGCAACGGCCGCCTGTTTTGCGGGAACGGTGGTGGCGGAATGGCTGCTGCAGGTCTTCGATCCCGCCAACGTGGTGATGCTGTTTCTGCTCATCGTCGTGTTGTCTGCCTTGCGCTGGGGGCGTGGGCCGGGCGCGTGGGCGGCGTTGCTGGCGGTGCTGTGCTTTGATTTTTTCTTTGTGCAGCCGCGTGGCTCGTTCAACATCGCGGACACGCAGTATCTCTTCACTTTTGCGCTGATGCTCGGTGTGGCGCTGGTGTGCGGGCAACTCATGGCGCGGCTGCGGCACGAGGCGCAGGTTGCTGCCGAACGTGAACGCAGAGCGGGTGCGCTGGCGCGTTTGGCGCGCGATCTGTCGGGCGCGCTTACGCAGGAGCAGATTGCGGAGATTGCGCTTTCCACGGTCTCCGGCGTGTTCGATGCGAAGGCCGGTTTGCTGTTGCCCGATCTGGATGAAAAGCTGCGCGTGGTGCCGGGCAGCGCGAGCACGATGGATGCCAGTTTGGCGCGCTGGGCCATGGAGCATGGTCAGATGGCAGGGCGCGGAACGGATACGCTGGCGGCATCGAGCGCGCTGTATGTGCCCCTGCTTGCACCGGTGCGCGGTCGCGGTGTGCTGGTGTTGGAACTGCGCTCGCCCGAGCGTCTGGACGTGCCAGAAGAACAGCGCCTGCTGCAGGCCTGCGCGAGCCAGATTGCGCTGGCGTTGGAGCGCGTGCACTTTGTCGAGATCGCGCAGCAGACGCAGATTGCGATGGAGGGCGAGCGCATGCGCAACACGCTGCTGTCGGCGGTGTCGCACGATCTGCGCACGCCGCTCACGTCGATTCTGGGCGCGGCCGATGTGGCGCAGCGTCATGCGAGCAGTGGCGTCACGTTCGACATGGTGCGGCAGATTCAGCGACAGGCCTTGTCGATGCAGCAGTTGGTGGACAACCTGCTGGCGATGGCGCGGCTGCAGCAGGGCGGTGTGCATCTGAAGCGCGAATGGTGGCCGGTGGAAGAGGTGATCGGCAGCGCGCTGCACCAGTTGCGTGACCGGCTCATCGACCATCCGGTGAAGACCGAGTTGGAACCGAGCATGCCGATGGTGCGGCTCGACGCGGTGCTCATGGAGCGCGTGCTGGTCAATCTGGTCGACAACGCGATCAAGTACACGCCTGCCGGAACGCCGATTCGCGTGCGGGCGCGCACCCATGCGTCGCAGTTGATGCTGAGCGTGGAAGATGGCGGGCCCGGTTTGCCTGCGCACATGGACCCGCAGGAAGTGTTCGAGCCGTTCAAGCGCGGCGTGGTGGAGTCTTCGGTGTCGGGCATCGGCTTGGGCCTCACGCTTGCGCAGCGCATCGTGCAGGCGCATGGCGGCGACATCGATGTGGAGACCGCCGTGCCCGGTCCCGGAACGGTGTTCACCATTCGCATTCCGCTGGAAGCGCCGCCATCTCTCGAAGATATGGTGACCGATCTGCCTCCCGCACCATAATTCAGTGCACCGATTTTCTCTTGCCAGCCCTGCCCGAAATGAACCAAGCCACGCCCCGCATCCTGCTCGTTGAAGACGATCCGGGCATTCGCCGTTTTGTGCGGCTGGTGCTGGAAGACGAGGGCTGGCTGGTGTTCGAGGCAGAGACGGCCAAGCGTGGTTTGATCGAGGCGGCGAGCCGTCAGCCCGATGCGGTGATTCTCGATCTGGGGCTACCGGATGCCGATGGCAAATCGGTGATCGCAGAACTGCGTTCCTGGTCTGCCGTGCCGGTGCTGGTGTTGTCGGCGCGCGAGCGTGAAGAAGAAAAGGTGGCTGCACTCGATGCCGGTGCCGACGACTATCTGACCAAGCCGTTTGGCGTGCCCGAGCTGATGGCGCGGCTGCGCGTGTTGCTGCGCCGTTCGCAACAACTGGCGGCGGGCAAGACCGGCGCACCGAGCAGCCGCGTGCAGTTTGGCGATGTGCTGGTCGATCTGGCGACGCACGAGGTGCAGCGCGCGGGCGAGGCGGTGCATCTCACGCCCATCGAGTTCCGGCTGCTCTCTGCGCTGATCGCCGGGCAGGGCAGGGTGCTCACGCATCGGCAACTGCTGCTGCAGGTCTGGGGGCCTGAATATCTGGACCGCGCCCACTACCTGCGGGTGCACATGGCCAATCTGCGCCAGAAGATCGAGGCCGATCCGGCGCAGCCGCAGCACTTGATCACCGAATTGCAGGTCGGCTACAGATTAGTCGGGCTTCAGCCGTGAGTCACAAGCTCCCGGTATAATCCGCGTTTTCCGAGGAGCGTTGCAGCGCCAGTCAGGCGTGAGGCTCGGATCAACATTTTGGCAACGACGCTCACCCACGCTTTCTGTGCGGTGAGACGCAGCTTTTTCAAGTTGCTCCCCCAGAACGTGGTTTTTGCAGATTCTCATTGGAGAGAAAACCATGGACACCAAGACTCAAGATCGCGCGATTGCCGACATTTCCCTGGCCGATTGGGGCCGCAAGGAAATCAGGATCGCCGAAACCGAAATGCCCGGCCTGATGGCCATCCGCGAAGAGTTCGCCAAGTCGCAACCGCTCAAGGGCGCACGCATCACCGGTTCGCTGCACATGACCATTCAAACGGCCGTGCTGATCGAAACCCTGAAGGCTCTGGGCGCTGACGTGCGCTGGGCTTCGTGCAACATCTTCTCCACACAAGACCACGCCGCTGCGGCGATTGCCGCCACCGGCACGCCTGTGTTCGCCATCAAGGGCGAGTCGCTGGAAGACTACTGGGATTACACCCACAGCATCTTTGAATTCGGCGCCGCTGGCACCGAAGGCGAAGGCCCGAACATGATTCTGGACGACGGCGGCGATGCCACGATGCTGATGCATCTGGGCAAGAAGGCCGAGAAGGATCTGTCCGTGCTGGCCAACCCCACGAGCGAAGAAGAGCGCATCGTGTTCGCCGCCATCAAGGCCAAGCTCGCGCAAGACGCAACGTGGTACAGCCGCAAGGGCGCTCACATCATGGGCGTGACGGAAGAAACCACCACCGGCGTGCACCGCCTGAACGAGATGTCCGCCAAGGGCACGCTGCTGTTCCGCGCGATCAACGTGAACGACTCGGTGACCAAGTCGAAGTTCGACAACCTGTACGGCTGCCGCGAATCGCTGGTGGACGGCATCAAGCGCGCCACCGACGTGATGATCGCTGGCAAGGTTGCTTGCGTGGCCGGTTACGGCGACGTGGGCAAGGGTTCGGCTCAGGCGCTGCGCGCGCTGTCGGCCCAAGTCTGGGTGACTGAAATCGACCCGATCAACGCTTTGCAAGCCGCGATGGAAGGCTACAAGGTCGTGACGATGGAATACGCTGCCGACAAGGCCGACATCTTCGTGACCACCACCGGCAACAAGGACATCATCCGCCACGAACACATGGCTGCGATGAAGGACCAGGCCATCGTCTGCAACATCGGTCACTTCGACAATGAAATCGATGTCGCTTCGATCGAGAAGTACCAGTGGGAAGAAGTGAAGCCGCAAGTCGACCAGATCACGTTCCCCGACGGCAAGAAGATCACGCTGCTGGCCAAGGGCCGTCTGGTGAATCTGGGCTGCGCCACGGGTCACCCCAGCTTTGTGATGTCGTCTTCGTTCGCGAACCAGACCATCGCCCAGATCGAGCTGTTCACCAAGCCTGATGCTTACGAAGTGGGCAAGGTCTACGTGCTGCCGAAGATTCTGGACGAGAAGGTCGCGCGTCTGCACCTGAAAAAGGTGGGCGCTGTGTTGACCGAGCTGACCACTGAGCAGGCTGCCTACATCGGCGTGGACAAGAACGGTCCATACAAGCCAGATACGTACCGTTATTGATTGACGCTTGGGGCGGCTTCTCGTTTTGAGGCCGCCAATACAGCCCTTCATGCGTTGTTGCTCACGCTTGCCGTACGAGAGTACTGTCTGCGCGTGAGACGCCTGGCCTGAAGGGCTGTCTTGTCGGTTGTGGTTGAAGTTCAGGATGCACTGAACTCTTCCGTGATCGTTGCTGCGCTCGTTGAGCGCAGAAGACAAATTGCATTGCAGTTTTTTGGTTTTGGAGGCGCCATGCGCGCAGATGTTTTTTTGGTCGAGAAGGGCCACGCCACCACCCGTTCGCAAGCTCAGCGGTTGATCACTGCGGGCGTGGAGTGGCGTTTGGCTCCGGGCCTGCCGTGGAACAAGGTTGCCAAGAATGGTGACGACATTCCCGAGATGGCCGAGGTGCAGTTGCTCGATGCGGCGGAGGCCAAGTACATCTCGCGTGGCGGCTTGAAGCTCGAGGGCGCGTTGACTGCCACGGGCTTGAAGGTGGCGGGTCTGCGTTGTCTCGATGTGGGTCAGAGCACCGGCGGTTTCACCGATTGTTTGCTGCAGCAAGGTGCGGCGCAGGTCATCGGCGTGGATGTGGGTCATGCGCAGTTGCATGAACGCCTGCGTAGCGACGCGCGCGTGGTGTGCGTCGAAGGTCTGAACGCGCGTTCGATGACGGCGGATTCGCTGCGCGATGCTTGCGAAGAAGCGCTCAGCGAAGTCGTGGTCGAAGAAGAAGACAACGACACGCAGCCGACCGCGCCCTACGCATGGATGCGCAATGGTGGTGTGGTCGATGACGAATACGACGACAGCGACGACGCCAAGGAGCAGGACGTCGAAGAGTTCAAGGCCGAGCGCGCCGCCAAGGCCAAGGCGAAGGTGGATGGCTCGATGCCCGTGCAGCGCAAGCGCCGCGAAGGTTCGGAGAACGTCGACATCACGCCCGAGTTCGACTTCATCACGGGCGATGTGTCGTTCATCTCGCTCACGCTGATTCTTCCCGCGCTGGTGCCGCTGCTCAAGCAGAAGGGCCAGATGCTCATGCTGGTCAAGCCGCAGTTTGAACTGCAACCCGGCCAGGTGGGCAAGGGCGGCATCGTGCGTGATCCGGCGTTGTATGCCGAGGTCGAACAGCGCATCCGCGAATGCTGCAAATCCGTGGGGCTCAAGGTCGAGCAATGGATGGACAGCGCCATCGAAGGTGGCGACGGCAACCGCGAATTTTTTGTTTTGGCAAGGAGAGGGAAATGAGTCAGGAACAAGCACAGAGCAAGCTGCCGGTCAGCTTTGAATTCTTTCCCCCCAAGACTCCCGAAGGCGCGCAGAAGCTGCGCGGCGTGCGTGCGCAGCTCTATGAGCGCAAGCCCGAATTCTGCTCGGTGACCTACGGCGCTGGCGGCTCCACGCAGGAAGGCACGTTCAACGCGGTGCGCGAGATTCTGGCCGAGGGCGTGGATGCGGCGTCGCATTTCTCGTGCATCGGCGCAACGCGTGACAGCGTGCGCGAGCAGCTCGCTTTGCTCAAGACCATGGGCGTGCGCCGTTTGGTTGCCTTGCGCGGCGATCTGCCAAGCGGCTATGGCATCGGCGGCGAGTTTCACTACGCGAGCGATCTGGTGTCCTTCATCCGTGAAGAGACCGGCGACTACTTCCACATCGAAGTGGCGGCCTACCCCGAAGTGCATCCGCAGGCACGTTCTGCCGACGCTGACTTGAAGGCCTATGTGACCAAGGTGAAGGCCGGTGCGAACTCGGCCATCACGCAGTATTTCTTCAACGCCGATGCGTATTTCCGTTTTGTGGACGACACGCGCAAGCTCGGCGTCGATGTGCCGGTCGTGCCGGGCATCATGCCGATCACGGGTGCTTCGCAGCTCATGCGTTTTTCGGACGCTTGCGGTGCCGAGATTCCGCGTTGGATTCGTCTGCGCCTGCAAGGCTACGGCGACGACATGGACAGCATCCGCGCGTTCGGTCTCGATGTGATTGCGAATCTGTGCGAGCAGTTGATCAAGGGCGGCGTGCCCAGCATCCATTTCTACACGATGAACCAGAGCGCTGCGACACTCGCAATCTGCAAGCGCATCGGCATTTGAGGCGGCACTGCACAAGTCCCTGACGCGCCGCACATCGCATCCCGATTCATGGCGAGCGTTCGCATCGCCGACTGGTTCGATGTCGCCTTGTGATGCTTTGACGCAAATTCCACGCCGAAGGCATCGGCGTGGAAGTCCACTTGAGTGACAATTCCTTTCGTTTTTCACTCCTTGCAAGCCCTGCAAGTGAGTGGCAAGAGCCGCCTCAAGCCGTAACCGAATCGTCATAAAAATCGGTGCAGATCGTTTGCTTTTCAGAGGGGAAAAGTCAACGGGGGGAACTTCGGGCGTCTCAGAGGGCTCGATTCAGGGATGTATGTAAAGTTAGACCAAGCGCAAAGACTCATCGTATGCTTGCGGGTAAGGACGCCCGCTGAACCCAATCCATTCCAATCCATTTTCCCCGGGCGATGTGAATGAACAGCGCCGACTGGAAATATCTCCCGCTGCGAATCGCGGCAACAACCGCACCCGTTTTCACCCGTCGCCTCATCAAGGCGGGCGGCAGCGTTCTGCTGGGCGTCTTGCTCGCAGGTTGCGCGGTGCAGCCCACGGCCGATGGCTCCACGGAGTCGGTCGCGAACTCCACGACGGATGCCACCGTGCATGTGCCCATCGCCGCGCCCGTGGAGCCCGTGAAGTCGGTGGAGGTGCCGCCTGCATCGGTATCGCTGCGTCAGAACTGGCGTGACCGAAGCTGGGGCAGCGCACCGCCTGCCGCCGTCGAAGTCAACAAGGGCAGCGTGACTCCTTATCCCGGTGAGCCCGAGAGCGGCGAAGGCGTGACCGCCTACGGCGCTGGCTTGCGCCCGCCAGCGGATCGCCGCGCAAGCAAGTCGCGCGATGACGACGATGATGGCGACGTCGATGATGTGGACGCCTCCGTGCCCGGCGTGCTGATCGACAAGGGCCTGGCCTCCTGGTACGGCGGGCAGTTCCACGGTCGTCTCACGGCCAACGGCGAGCGCTTTGATCGCGAGGAAATGACGGCTGCGCACCGCACGTTGCCGTTCGGCTCCAAGCTGTGTGTGCGCAATATTTCCACTGGCAAGACGGTGATGGTGCGCGTCAACGACCGTGGGCCGTTTGCACCGGGGCGTGTGATCGACCTGAGTCAGGGCGCTGCCCGCGAACTGGGCATTCAAGGGCTGGGCATCAAGCAGGTGGAGTTGTGGAAGCTGCACAAGAGCAGCGACTCCTGCCCGGATGAACTGCTGACCGCTGATGAGCGGCGTGGCAGTTCTGGAAAGCGCGTCGCCTCCAATGTGCCGATTGCGGCTGTGGCTGCATCGGCTGCGGTGAACGCGCGCGCTTCGAGCAACAAGTCATCTGCGCGCACGAAACACACCGCAGCGCGCAAGTCCGTGGCGAACCCGGTGGTCAAGACTTCGACGAAGACCGCACGCAAGCGCTGAGCGCAGCCTGCTGCCGACACTTTTTCTTTTCTGATCAACCGCCCGATTCGAGCGAGTGCGTTGCGTTGCGGTCCTGAGCGAGCAGCTCGGCCATCTGCGGCAAGGCCTTCTGCATTTCGGCCTTGAGCGTGAACGGCGGGTTGATCACGAACATGCCGCTGGCGGGTAGTCCGGGGCGCTTTTCGCCCATGGCCACGCCGCTGACCTTGCTGGACTTGACGGTGAGTGTGGCGTGCAGCCACGACTTGCCCGCCTTGACGGCCATGGTCTTGAGGCGACGCGGCAGATCATGCGCTTCGGGGCGCGGGATGATGGGATACCACACGGCGTAGACGCCGGTCGGGAAACGCTTGAGCGCATCGTCCACCATGTCGAGCACGCGGCTGTAATCGGTCTTGAGTTCGTAGCTCGGGTCGCACAGCACCAGCGCGCGTTTGGCTGGCGGTGGCAGGAATTTCTTGATGCCTTCGAAGCCATCTTCCTGCAGCACGGCAATCTGGCGACCCGCTTCGAGCTGGGCCACGTTGGCCTTGAGCGTGCGGGTGTCGGTCGGGTGCAGCTCGAACAGCTTGATGCGGTCGCGATCACGGCCCTGCATGACTTGCTGCTCGATGAATGGCGAGCCGGGGTAGACCTTGTGGGACTTGCCCGAATTGAACGACTGGATCAGATCGACATAGGCCTGCAGCGCAGGCACCAGATCCTTTGCGTCGAACAGGCGCTGCACGCCATCGACGGCCTCGCCGCTGGTTTCGGAGAATTCGCTGTCCAGTCGATACAGTCCGGCTCCGGCGTGCGTGTCGAGCACGGTCAGAGCCGTCTCTTTTTGCGTGAGATATTGCAGGATGCTGATCAGCACGGTGTGCTTGAGCACATCGGCGTGATTTCCTGCGTGAAAGGCGTGTCGATAACTGAACATCGCCGGAGTTTACGTCCCAGAGGTGCAAAGCAAGCTTTGTGTCATGAAAAACCGTTGAAATAGGCGGATGGGCAAGTTCGTTGCAAAATGTGTGGTTTTCAGCATGAAAACATGGTTGTCATTCGGGTGCGGATTTCTCCGTCTCGTATGAAAATGCGCCGTTCATGTCTGCATGGAGGCCATTCGCCCGGCTAACATGCTTTAACCTCTGATACTTGAATATTCTTGACAGTGCGTCGCATCTCCTGATTGTCCATGTCCGAAATTCCAGGCTCCCGCATCCCCAGCACCGTTGACCATGTCGACGCGTTGCCCGTGGGCGCGCGCCTCGGGGAGTTCGAGATTGTGGGGCTGCTCGGTGTGGGCGGCTTCGGGATGGTGTATCAGGCGTTCGACCACTCGCTGCTGCGATTCGTGGCGATCAAGGAATACATGCCGACCTCGCTCGCAGCGCGGGCCAACGGACGCACGCTCTGGGTGCGCTCCTCGTCGGATGAACCGTCTTTTCAGGCCGGTCTGGCCTCCTTCGTGGACGAGGCACGGCTGCTCGCGCAGTTCGACCATCCCTCGCTCGTGAAGGTGTTCCGCTTCTGGGAGGCGAACCAGACCGCCTACATGGTGATGCCGCTCTACGCGGGCATGACGCTCAAACAAGCGCGCACCCACATGCGCACGCCGCCGACCGAGGAGTGGCTGCGCAAGGTGATCTGGTCGGTCTGCAATGCGCTGCGCGTGCTGCACAACGGCAAGACGCTGCACCGCGACATTTCGCCGGACAACATCTTTCTGCAGGAAAAAGGCCCGCCGGTGCTGCTGGACCTGGGCGCTGCACGCTTTGCCATCGAAGACCGCGACCACAAGCACACTGCCGTGCTCAAGGTGAACTACGCGCCGATCGAGCAATATGCCGACGCGGACAGCGAACTCAAGCCCGGCCCGTGGAGCGACATCTACTCGCTGGCCGCCGTGATCTACGGCGTGATCTGCAACGACGTGCCCCTGCCGTCCACACTGCGCTCGATCCGCGACCGCATGGTGCCGTTTCCCCGCGTGGCGCGCACGGTGCGCAAGCAGTTCGGCGTCGAGTACTCGGGTCCGTTCGTTGATGCGATCAGCAAGGCGCTTTCGCTGCAGCCGCGCGACCGTCATTGGACGGTGGATGCCTTTCTGGAGCAGATGGGGCTGACGAGTGCGCCAGCCCATCTGGACAAGTTCGATTTCCGTGCCGATCTGGGCGAGAACTGGATCGACCCGAAGGCGCAGGCGCGCAACGACGCATCGATTCTGATGGGCCTGACCGACTCCGAGGCTGGCTCTGGCGAATCCGTGGATGCGGCCAAAGAGCCAGCGCGTCGCAATACCGACCATCTGGTCACCGTGCTGCATGTGCCGGGATCGGACAACAAGGGTGCGGCTCCGGCTGAAAAACCCGAAAAGCCCGAAAAATCGGAAAAATCGCGCTCATCCGAACGCCGTCGCCAGCCGGAAGAAGCGCCCGAGACGGAGTTCCAGGACACGGTGGTCCGTGCGATGGACGATTTTCAGGATTCGGTGATGGAGCCTCATGACTCCTTCGAGAAGACCAAGGCCATCGATCCCAAGGGCAAGGTGGCCGAGCTGACCGCAGTCGCCATGGCCAGCGCACAGTCATCAAGCGCATCCTCCTCCGGCGCGAGCCGTTCGGGCTCGCCCGGGAAAAGTGCTCCTTCGCCCGGCAAGAGCCGCTCCTCGTCCAAGCGTCCCTCTGCAGGTGGGCGACCGGGCAGTGCGCGCAAGACGCTGGTGCTGTCTGCTGCGCTGTTGGTGCTGGTCGGCGGTGCGGCCGCCTGGTATCTGGCGACCCAGTCCGCTCCTGCACAACCGCCTGTCGTAGCGCAGACACCCGTCGTGACGCCCACGCCGGACGAGGAAATCATCACCGAGTTGGCCGATCCTGCAAAGAATGCGGCCAGCGAGGCGGCTTTGTTGGCCGCCGCCGCCGTTGCAGCGAGCGAGAGTGCTGCTGCTGCTGCGGCAGCTGCTTCTGCTTCAGCGACGACACCTGTCGTTGCCGTGGCCAAGGAGCAAAAGCCCAAGGTCGCTCCTGTGCGCAAGCCCGTGGAGACTGTGTCTCACGAGCCCACGCCTGCGCCGCAGCCCGCTCCGGCCCCTGTTCCGGTGGCGGCTCCGGCCTCGCAGGCCGCGCCGTCCAAGCGGGTGAACCCGGAAGATGCCTGCTCGGGCGCTGGCTTCCTCGCCAAGCCCATGTGCGTGCACAACCAGTGCCAGCAAGCGGGCATGGAAAGCCATCCGGTCTGCGTCGAGAGCAAGCGCAAGCGCGAAGAAGAGCGTCGCCAGCGCCAGATGTATACCCAATAGCAATAACGGCGGCCCATTCGGCTGGCCCACCGTTGTTTTTCGGGGGCTCGCGACAGGTGCTTGCACTGGGTCGCGCCAAATTTGTATAATGCTTGGCTTTGCAGCGATTTATTGGTCCCGCGGCAAAGGGTTCTGGAGTGCGAACTTCAGGGCGAGACCACCTAAGAGGCTTCCATCAGAGTTGCACCGACCGTGGAAAAGGACCGCCAAACCTCCTCTTTTTGAATAGAGAAACTCATGACTACTACTTTCAGCGCAAAGCCCGCTGAGGTTGTGCACGAGTGGTTTGTGATTGACGCCACCGATAAGGTGCTCGGACGGGTAGCCAGCGAAGTTGCCCTCCGTCTGCGCGGCAAGCACAAGGCCATTTACACGCCTCACGTTGACACTGGTGACTACATCGTCATCATCAACGCATCCAAGCTCAAGGTTACTGGTACCAAGTCTCTGGACAAGGTCTACTACCGTCATTCGGGCTATCCAGGCGGCATCACTGCCACCAACTTCCGTGACCTGCAAGCCAAGCATCCTGGCCGCGCACTCGAGAAGGCCGTCAAGGGCATGCTGCCCAAGGGTCCTCTGGGCTACGCCATGATCAAGAAGCTCAAGGTGTATGGCGGCGACGAGCACCCACACACCGCACAGCAGCCCAAAGTGCTGGCCATCTAAGGAGCTATGAATGATTGGTGAATGGAACAATGGCACAGGCCGTCGCAAGTCCAGCGTCGCCCGCGTGTTTCTGAAGAAGGGTTCCGGCAAGATCACTGTGAATGGCAAAGACATTCAACAGTTCTTCGGCCGTCAGACCTCCATCATGATCGCCAAGCAGCCGCTGGTGCTCACCGACAATGTCGAAACTTTCGACATCCAGGTGAACGTGCACGGCGGCGGTGAATCCGGCCAAGCCGGTGCCACCCGCCACGGCATCACCCGCGCTCTGATCGACTATGACGCGTCGCTGAAGCCAGTGCTGAGCCAAGCCGGCTTTGTCACTCGCGATGCGCGTGAAGTTGAGCGTAAGAAGGTCGGTCTGCACTCCGCACGCCGCGCCAAGCAGTTCTCCAAGCGTTAATTTGCTTGTTGTTTGCTGGGACTTGTTCTGGCAACTGCTACACAAAGAACCGCCTTCGGGCGGTTTTTTGTTGTCTGCTCGGTTTTGTTCTACGAAGCCTGTTCGGCATCGATGGGTGACTCGTTTTGAGGAGCCAATACAGCCCCTCATGCGTCGTTGTGGAAGCCTTGCCGTACGCGAGTACTGATCTGCGGCTTCACGCCTAGCCTGAGGGGCTGTCTTGGCGTTGTGGCTTCCAACTCTGCGGCCCGCTGCGCTTCTTGGGCCTGCTCCGGCTGGCGGAAGCATCCTTTCTGGATCCTGAATGCCCACATCGGCTCTGGCGTCAACGGCGATATCCGATGCATTTACTCGCCCATTGCAGTAGCATAGGCAACTATATATCTCCAACAAGGGGTCTGATTCCATGAGCGCAGTAGCAGAAACCATCACCACGACCGAAATGCCCGCACCTATCGTCTTCACCGACAGCGCCGCTGCCAAGGTGGCCGACCTGATCGCGGAAGAGGGCAATCCTGATCTGAAGCTTCGCGTGTTCGTGCAGGGCGGCGGCTGCTCGGGTTTTCAGTACGGCTTCACCTTCGACGAAATCACCAACGAAGACGACACCACCATGACCAAGAATGGCGTGTCGCTGCTGATCGATGCGATGAGCTACCAGTACCTGCTGGGCGCTGAAATCGACTACAAGGAAGACCTGCAAGGAGCGCAGTTCGTGATCAAGAATCCGAATGCCACGACGACTTGCGGTTGCGGTTCCAGTTTCTCGGTGTAATTTCCGGAGCGGGCCTGACGGGCTTGATGCCCCACAATGCAAAAGCCGCCTTTTCGGGCGGCTTTGTGTTTTCTGGCGCAGTCGTCTGAGTCGTCTTCAGGCAGGGTAGATCGCGCCCAGAATGCGCGGGCCGCGTGCGCCTGTGACCGAGGCCAGATTGCCAGGAAGACCGAGCAGGCATTGACGCGCCAGCCAGGCGAAGGCGGCGGCTTCGACCTGTTGTGGGTCGATGCCGTGCACAGTGGACGATTGCACCAGCACGCCCGGCAGATGGGCCTCCAAGCGCTTCATGAGGTGCTGGTTGAGCGCGCCACCGCCGCAGACGATCAGCTCCTTGGCTTCGGGGGCAAGGCGTTTGAGATCGTCGGCGCACGAGATGGCGGTCAGTTCGGCGAGCGTGGCCTGCACATCCTGGGCATCCACGTCAGAATGCTTGGCAAGGGCTTGGTGCAGCCAATCGGGGTTGAACAGGTCGCGCCCGGTGCTTTTGGGCGGTGTCTGCGAGAAATAGGGTTCCTGGAGCAACGCGGCCAGCAGCGGGCCCACGACCTTGCCCTGGGCGGCCCAGGTGCCATTGGCGTCGTACCACTTGCCGGTGTGTTCGTGGCACCAGTAGTCCATGAGCGCGTTGGCCGGGCCGCAGTCGAAGCCGAGCACCGATCCATCGGCACGCAGCACGCTCAGGTTGGCGATGCCGCCCAGATTGAGCACGGCCACGGTCTCGTTCGGGCGACCGAATACGCCGACGTGGAAAGCGGGCACCAGAGGCGCGCCCTGACCGCCCGCCGCCACATCGCGCGAGCGGAAATCGGCGACCACCGTGCAGCCGCTGAGTTCCGCGAGCAAAGCCGGGTTGTTGAGCTGCAGGGTGTAGCCGTTGCGGTCGAATTCCTGCGGGCGATGCCGCACGGTCTGGCCATGTGCGCCAATGGCGGCGATGTCTGAGGATTTCAGTCCCGCTTGCTTGAGCAGATCGCGAACGACTTGGGCGTAGGTGCGGACCAGTCCATTGGCTGCGAGCGCCGCGCGGTGGAGTTCGTTGTCGCCCGAGGTGTTCAGCGCCAGCAGCTCGGCGCGCAGATCGTTCGCAAACGGGCTGGAGGCGTGCTGCTTGAGCCGAGGCTTGCCGTCGTCGGCAAAAGCCACCAGAACGCCGTCCACGCCGTCCAGCGAGGTGCCTGACATCAGGCCGATGTACAGGCCACTGCCGATCGGGCTGTCGTTGCGGTCAGTCGTCATGGGCGTCCTTGCGCAGCGACAGTGTGAGGATCAATCAGATTCAGTCGGCGCGGGCCGTGGTCTGCAGCGCTGCTGAGGACAGCTGGATGCGCATGTTTTCAGCCAGACGGTCGAACGCAGGGCGCGATGTCTTGGAGATCGGGCGTGATGCGTCGCTTGCCAGGGCTGCGGCCATGGGGTCGCGCTGCTCGCCGTTCACGCGCAGTTCATAGTGCAGGTGCGGGCCAGTGGCCCAGCCGGTGGAGCCGACAGCGCCGATCTTCTGGCCTTGCTCGACCGATTGCCCTTGCTTGACGTCGACCGAACTCAGGTGGGCATAGACCGTTTCCTGCTCGCCCGAGTGCTTGATGTAGATGACGTTGCCGTAGCCATTCTGAACGCCGGCAAAGGTCACCACGCCGTCACCCACCGTGCGCACGGTGGTGCCGGTGGGGGCGGCCAGGTCGGTGCCATTGTGGGCGCGCCAGGTCTTGAGAATCGGGTGCATGCGCATGGAGAATGCGCTGCTGATGCGGGTGAACTCGACGGGCGAGGTCAGGAACGCGCGCTGCATGCTGTCGCCATTGAGCGTGTAGTACGCCGCCTTGCGACCGGGTTCCTGGAACCAGACGGCGTCGAAGGTCTTGCCGTTGTTGTGGAACTCGGCGCTCAGCACGCGACCGGCGCGCAGGGGCTCGCCGTCGGCTTCCAGCGTTTCGTAGACGACCGAGAAACGGTCATCCTTGCGCAGGGAGCGGTGGAAATCGATGTTGTTGGCGAACACGTCGGCCAGTTGCACGGCCACCGAGTCGGGGATGTTGGAGGCATCGGTCGCCGCGAACAGTGAATTGCGGATCACGCCGCCCGCAAAGCGGCTGCCCACGGTCAGCGGGGCGGTTTCGATGTTGGCGGAGAACTTGCCGTCGCCGGTGTTCTTGACCACGAGGCGCTTGAAATTGCCGCTCTCGTCGGGTGCCCAGCGTGCGGTCAACAGCGTCAGGCGATGATCGTCGGTGGTTTCGGTCGTGACCGAGCGACCGGCACGGCCCAGCAGGTTCTGGCGGACCAGTTCGTTGGTGCGCAGGAAAGCGGCTGCGGCCGGATCGGCCACGCCCATGCGCTGCAGCAGGCTCTCGGCACTGTCGCTGCTGCGGGTGGTGTCGGATCTATAGAGCGAGTAGCTGGGAATGTCCACCAGTGCGGACAGCGGCTGGTCTTCGGCCAGCGAAGTGGCGGCGTGAGTGATCGTGCGAATCGGCAGATCGGACGCATCCGGGCCCAGATTGGCCACGGCGAAGGCACCGCCACCACCGGTCAGAAGAACGGCAGCCACGGCTGCCGCAATGCGCTTCGGATGATTCTGGGCTATCAGGACAAGGCGCTCGGCCAATGCCGTATACGCGGTAGTTAAACCATGCTTCAAAAGTCGTACCCCTGAGCTTTTGGGCGCATATCCGGGGCAAACCAGCTGAATGTCAGGGGAATGAGGGCGGATATCGCAGTATTCTGGTGCGCAGTTACAAGGATGTGGGCGACGTTCATATGACGAGCCTACTAAAATCCTTCACCGCATCGAAGTGCAGAAGTATAACGACCATGTCTGACCAGACACCCATAAAAACCCTTATGAATCATTCAGCTGTTACAACATACCCGGTCACCGACAGTGTCAGACAGGCGCTTGAAATCACTCTGCGCGGCGTCGACGAACTCCTGCCCAAAGAGGACTGGATCCAGAAATTGGCGCGCTCGGAAGCCACCGGCAAACCCCTGCGCATCAAGCTCGGCCTGGACCCGACAGCGCCCGACATCCACATCGGTCACACGGTCGTGCTCAACAAGATGCGCCAGTTGCAGGACCTGGGTCACACGGTGATCTTTCTGATCGGCGACTTCACGACCTTGATCGGCGATCCATCGGGCCGCAATACGACCCGTCCTCCGCTGACGGCCGAGCAGATCAAGATCAACGCCGAGACCTACCGCGATCAGGCCTATAAGGTGCTGGATCCCGCCAAGACCGAGCTGCGCTACAACAGCGAATGGTGCGACCAACTGGGCGCGCGCGGCATGATCCAGCTGTCGGCCAAGTACACGGTGGCCCGCATGATGGAGCGCAACGACTTCCATCAGCGCTTCACCGATGGCAGCTCGATCAGCTTGCACGAATTCCTCTACCCGCTGCTGCAGGGCTATGACTCGGTGGCTTTGAAATCGGATCTGGAACTCGGCGGCACCGACCAGAAATTCAATCTGCTGATGGGCCGCCACCTGCAGGCTGAATATGGTCAGGAATCGCAGTGTGTGCTCACCATGCCTTTGCTGGTGGGTCTGGACGGCGAGAACAAGATGTCCAAGTCCAAGAACAACTACATCGGCATCACCGAGGACGCCAACACCATGTTCGCCAAGGTGCTGTCGATCTCGGACACGCTGATGTGGGACTGGTACACGCTGCTGTCGTTCATGAGCCTGCCGGAAATCGCCGCGCTCAAGCTCGAAATCGAAGGCGGCCGCAATCCCAAGGATGCCAAGGTGCTGCTGGCCAAGGAAATCACCGCGCGCTTTCACAGCGCTGCGGCGGCCGAGGCGGCGGAGCAGGACTTCATCAACCGCAGCAAGGGCGGTATTCCGGACGACATTCCCGAGGTGCAGCTCTCGGGCGCGCCGATGGGCATCGGTGCCTTGCTCAAACAAGCCAACCTGGCGCCTTCGGGCAGCGAAGCCAACCGCCTGATCGACGGCGGCGGCGTGCGCATCGACGGCACGGTGATCAGCGACAAGGGCCTGAAGGTCGAAGCCGGCACTTTCGTGCTGCAGGTCGGCAAGCGCAAGTTCGCCCGCATCACGCTCGCCTGAGCGCGAGGCTCGCTCGTCCCTCCCGGTCTGTCTGATCAGGTCGGGAAGGGCACCAGATTCGCCTCGGATTCTTTTTCGAGCGCGGCTTTCATGAAGGGCAGATAGGCGCGGTCCACCACGCAGATGTGGTGGATCAGCCAGTCCTTGAGCAACTCCAGCGCCTCCTGGCCGACGGTCTCGCCGTCCTCGAAGCGGGTGAGCAAGTCCATGATGCGCCCGGTGAACACGCCGTGCTCGGCCTCGTGCGCTTCCTCGTGCGAGTAGGCATATTTGCGGAACAGCACCTCTTCCATGATGAAGTGGTTGTGCGTGTAATCCACCAGCGATTCCAGAATCTGCCCGATGACGGGGCTGAGTGGGCCCACATCGCGGATTTCGTCATGCATTGCGTTTGCCAGATCGACCAGAACGCGGTGCTGCGTATCAATCTCGACAATTCCAAGTTCCAGCTCCGCGCTCCAGGGCATCAAAGTCATCAGCATCCTCCGGCTGTGGGTTCCAACAAAGAGGGTCAGGATGCCAGTAAATTGTTAAAAACGTGTATAGGTGTTACGGTTATCTCCAGCCAAGTTTGATTGGCTTTTGATGTATCGCAAATGCATATGTTGATATGCCTCAAGCTGGCTGAAATGAGGGTTGCGCTGCATCAAGTCGCTTGAATGCCGCAGCGGCGGATGGCCTTCAAGAGTCTCAAGGGAGATCGTCCCGCATGTCGGTGTCCGGCACCTCGCCAATGGCTTCGCGCGTGGTCTGGGCCTGCAACTGCAGCCATGCGCAGAACGCCTGTACCTCCGGGCGCTGGGCACTTCGCGGGCCAATGATGAGCCAGTAGGCCAGCGGTGAATCGAGCCGGTGGCCTGGCAGCACCTCGACCAGATCGCCCGTGGCGAGCGCGTCGGCGACCAGCGGCATGCGCGCCAGCGACAGGCCTTGCCCCGCCAGCGTGGACTGCACGATCTGCTGCGCGTAGTTGAAATACAGCCAGCGCGCGGGCTGCAGGCGCGAGACGCCATAGACCTCGAACCAGCGTCGCCAGGTGATCCACTCGAAGTACGACAGGCGGTGCGCATCGCCCGCTTCGATCAGAGTGAAATGCGCTACGTCGCCCGGCGTCTTGATCGGCTGCATGCTTTTGAGCAGCCACGGACTGGCGACCACGCACAGCTGTTCGCCGAAAAGACGCTTGGCACCGAAGGGCTGCGAACCAGAAACAGCAGAGCGCAGGGCGAGATCCACATCCGAGGTGTCCAGATCGACCACGTTGTCGCTGGCGTCGATGCGGATGTCGATGTCGGGATAGTTGCGCTGAAAGTCTTCGAGCCGTGGAATCAGCCACATCGACGCAAAGCTCGCCCAGGTGGTGATCGCCACATTCTTGCGGCCCGCTGTCTGGCGCACCATGCGCACGGCGGCGTCGAGCCGTTCGAGTGCGGGCGTCAGCGTCTGGAACAACTGGCCGCCCGCCGTGGTCAGTTCCACCGCGCGCGTGTGGCGCAGGAACAGGGGCACACCCACTTCTTCTTCGAGCGCCTGAATCTGGCGGCTCACAGCCGATTGCGTGAGTGCCATTTCGTCGGCCGCCGCGCGGAAATTGAGATGCCGTGCCACGGCCAGAAACGCACGCCAGTTGCCCACCGACACGGGGCGCGTGCGCAGATGCGCAATCGGCGGTGGCGTGGGTGGCAGCGAGGGCTGCGCGGAGGCGGCGGGCGAGGTGGGCTTGGTCGGCTTGGTCGGCTTCATTTTGTCGGGATGAGATTGATGCGGTTTGCGCATCTATCAGAGGGTTCCATTTCATTGGACGATGGAAACGCCCGCGAGTCAAATACTCAGCACATCCAATGACTTGCAGCCCACAAAAGGAGTCCGCCATGACCGCGACCCATGTTCTCGATTCGCAACAATCTTCACATCAACCATCTCATTCCACCGAACGCGTGGGCTTCTTCCAGATGAACACGCTGCGGGTGGGTAATGCGGTAAGCCTGCACAGCCGCGAGGCCATGCGGCTTTCGCTTCTGGCGAGCAGCGGCAATGCCTGGATCACCCAGACGTCGGGCAGCGCGCAGGCTGAGGACCTGTTTCTGGGTGCCGGTCAGACGCTGGATGTCGCGCCCGGTCAGCATGTGGTTCTGGAGCCCGCCGCGCAGCAGGCCGTGCGCTATCAATGGGAGCGCCGCAAGGCATGAGCAGAGAAGCCGGATAATCAGGCTTTTGCTTTTCATCCTTCAGGGGATCGAGGTCCGAGTGACCTGATCGCCTGTTCTCACGACACACATGACAGCGCAAATCGACATCATCATCATGGCTGCGGGCAAGGGCACGCGCATGAAAAGCCGCACTCCCAAGGTTCTGCAACGTCTGGCGGGCAGGCCGCTGCTGCAACATGTGGTGTCGCAGGCGCAGAGCCTTGCGCCGCGCCGCGTGGTGGTGGTGACGGGCCACGGCGCGGAGGAGGTCGAGGCCGCGTGCTCGGCTTTCCAGTTGCCGACAGCGACGAAGTTCGACATGCAGTTCGTGCGTCAGGAGCCGCAGCTCGGCACCGGTCATGCCGTGCAGCAGGCCGTGCCCAAGCTGCAGGATGACGATGGCGTGGTCGTCGTGCTCTCGGGCGACGTGCCGCTCACGCAGGCGCAGACGGTGGCCGATCTGGTCCAGGCTTCGGGTGGTGACAAGCTCGCGCTGCTGACGGTGCGCGTTCCCGATCCAACCGGCTACGGCCGCATCGTGCGCGATGCCAACGGCGTGGTCCAGCGCATCGTCGAGCACAAGGACGCGAGCGACGAGCAGCGCGCGATCAACGAGATCTACAGCGGCATCATGGCCGCGCCTGCCAAGCATTTGAAGCAATGGCTCGCGCGCATCGACAACAACAACGCGCAGAAAGAGTATTACCTGACCGACGTGGTCGCAATGGCCGTGGCCGATGGTGTCGGCGTGGTCGGCCACTGCATCAACGACCCGTTGCAGGTCGAGGGCGTGAACAGTCCCATGCAACTGGCGGCGCTGGAGCGCGCGCACCAACTGCGTCAGGCCACCAAGCTCATGGAGCAGGGCGTGCGCATGGCCGATCCTGCGCGTTTCGATCTGCGTGACGATGTGCGCGGCGTGCTCGCGCAGCTAGACTGCTCGACCGACGTGGAGATCGACGTGGGCTGCATCTTCACCGGTCAGGTCGAGATCGGCGAAGGCGCGCGCATCGGCGCGTATTGCCACATCAGCAACGCGAAGATCGCGGCGGGTGCGGTGATTCATCCGTTCACGCACATCGATGGCGAAAAGGCAGGGGCTTCCGTGGGCGAGGGCGCTCTGATCGGTCCGTTCGCGCGGCTGCGTCCGGGCGCGCAACTGGGGCGCGAGGTGCACATCGGCAACTTTGTCGAGGTCAAGAACTCCACGCTGGCCGATGGGGCCAAGGCCAATCATCTGGCGTATCTGGGCGATGCAACCGTGGGCGAGCGGGTGAACTACGGGGCGGGGAGCATCACCGCCAACTACGATGGTGCGAACAAGCATCGGACGGTGATCGAGGCCGATGTGCATGTGGGGAGCAACTGTGTGTTGGTGGCTCCGGTGACCATCGGGGCGGGGGGGACTGTGGGTGGTGGGTCTACGGTGACCAAGAACACTTTGCCGGGGTCTTTGACTGTGGCTCGGGGGAAGCAGGTTTCCATTGCTGATTGGACGCGGCCTGCGAAGAAGTGATTCTTCGTGATTCTTTTTTGGCTTCTGCTCGGTGGTTCAGGTCCGATGCCGGGAGTTCCGCCCGGCGGCGGAGTAACTTTTCGCTGGCGCGCGAAAAGTCACCAAAAGCGCGCTTGAATACCTGCGGCAAAACTCTCTGCGCGCCGTAGGCGCTCCGTTCAGACAGCTTGCCGCAAGTCAGTCTGGAAGAGGTGTGATTCGGCACTTCGCGTTGCTCGTGCCGGTTTCGTCTCGCGACTTCGCGAGACGCTGGTGACGCATTTTTAGCGGCGGGTGAAGGCTGCTTCCAACTGGCGAAGGCGCGTTTTCAGTTCTGCGACTTCTTCCATCAGGTCTGTGGTCAATGCGGCCAGTTGCGGGTCGGCTTCGAATGTGGATTCGAGGCGGGCCATTCTTCTTGCGCGGATGACTGTCGTGCTGGTGAAGCGCCAGGTGCCTGTGGCCTGATCGCCTTGGAGCAGGCCTTCCGTGGCGCGGGCGCTGACCCAGTCGGGGGCCATGGCGCAGGCGCGGGCGAGGTCTTCGAGGCTCAGGGTGTGGTCGTCCAGCAGTTCGGCAAGCGCCTTGGTCGTCGCTGTTGTTTGTGCGGGCATGTGCAAACTCCTTGCGGTCTTTTCGATTACTGGCCGCTGCGCGGGTTGAATTGCGCGAAGGCTTTGGCGAGGTTGCTGTAGGCGGCGCGTTGCTCGTCGGTGGTGGCTTGGGGCACCACGATGTGCAGTTCCAGATACAGATCGCCGGGCGTGGCCGAGGGCAGGCCGCGTTCTTTCAGGCGCAGTTTGCGGCCGGTCTTGGAGTGGGCGGGGACGTTGACTTCGACGGTGCTTCCATTCGGCGTGGTCACTTCGATGGGGCCGCCGAGTTCGGCTTCCCATGGCGAGACGTTCACGCTTTGATAGACGTCGCGGTCTTGCGCGCGCCAGCGGGCGTCGGGCTTGAACTGCACTTCGAGGAACAGGTCGCCGTTGGGTGCGCCGCCGTAGCCGGGGCTGCCTTGGCCGGAGAGGCGAATCAGCTGGCCTGCGCGCACGCCCTTGGGGATCGTCACTTGCAGTTGGCGTTCTTCGTTGACCAGGTGGCCGCTGTCGTCCAGCTTGGCGCCGCGCAGCGAGAGCATGCGTTCCGCGCCGGTGTACGAGTCCTGCAGATCGAGTTCGATCTTGGCGTGGTGGTCTTCACCGCGTTGCGATGGGGGCGGGCCGCTGCGGAACTGGGATGCGCCCGCACCGTTTCCAGCGCCGCCGCCACGCTGCGCGCGTGCGGTGCGGCCGAACATCTGCTCGAAGAAGTCGCTGAAGGCGGCGCTGTCCATGCCGCCGTCGCCGTCGTGCGAGCCGGTGAATTCGAATCCTGAGTCCCAGTCGGGTGGCGCGCGGAAGTCTTGGCCGCCGCGGTAGGCGCCTTCTTTGCCGAGGTTGTCGTAGGCGGCGCGCTTTTCCGGATCGGACAGCACGGTGTTGGCCTCGTTGACCTCGGCCATGCGTTCGGAGGCGTCTTTTTCCTTGCTGACGTCCGGGTGGTATTTGCGGGCGAGCTTTCGGTAAGCCTTCTTGATCTCGTCCTGAGAGGCGCTTTTGTCAACGCCCAGGATTTTGTAATAGTCCTTGAACTCCATGCACAAGCTCCTGAACCGCCGCCTGTACTTGCTTGTCTTGGCGCGCGGAAGTTGGAAATGAGGTAACAACCCTGTGGGCACATCGTAGGCCAAACACGCAGCGCGTTCGGGGCGGGCGTAGCGGTAGATTGGTAACGATTTGCCAATGCTTGAAGATGGAGTCTATCGGAGCTTATTCAAGCCTCATTCAAGCTTCATTCGAGTGGCACAAAGGTGTCGAATTTCGCGCGGTGGGTGGCAAAGAATGCCTTCACGTTGCGCACGTTGGCGTCGTGCGTGAACAGCCGCTGCGCGAGCGCGTGGTAGGCGGGCATGTCATGGGCGTGGACCACCAGAATGAAGTCCGGGCCGGGCGAGACGCGCCAGCATTGCTGCACCTGCTCGTGCGCAATCACGCGGGCCTCGAAGGCGTTCAGAAACTCCGCGCCTTGCTGGTCGAGCGTGATCTCGACAATGGCCGTCAGTCCGTGCCCTTGCAACTGCGCCAAGCGGTCCGGTTGCAGCAGCGCGACCTGCTTTTCGATCAGCCCAAGCTCATGCAGACGGCGCACGCGGCGCAGGCAGGTGGGCGGTGAGACGTGGACGAGCTCGGCCAGCGACTGGTTGCTGATGGACGCGTCTTTCTGCAACAGGTTGAGCAACTGCTTGTCGATGGCGTCTATGACGGTGTCTTGTGATTCCATATTCAAATGAATTATGAAACTAAATTTCAATCCATATTTGTTGCGAAATATTATTTCAAATTCAATCAAAAATGAATCACAAAATTCATTCATGGCTGCGTACGATCGCGTCCATTCTTGATTCAACGGGTCCACGGACCTTCCAACCGAACGCGGAGCCGGCAGCTCCGCAAGGAGCAGTCACCTATGTGCGGCATCGTCGGCGCGGTTTCCCATCGCAATATCGTTCCCATCCTCGTCCAGGGCCTTCAACGCCTCGAATACCGTGGTTATGACTCCTGCGGCGTGGCGGTGCACGAAGCCAGCATGGGCAACAACCCCACGGGCGGTCTGCACCGCGCACGCAGCACAGCGCGTGTGGCCGAACTGCAGGCGCAGGTCGATACCGAGCATCTGCAAGGCGCAACCGGCATTGCCCACACCCGCTGGGCCACGCATGGTGCACCGGCCGTGCACAACGCGCACCCGCATTTCAGCCACGGACCGAACGCCGCGCCCGCCGAAACCGACCGTGCGGCCCGCGTCGCGCTGGTGCACAACGGCATCATCGAGAACTATCAGGAACTGCGCAGCATGCTGCAGGCGCGCGGCTACGCGTTCTCCAGTCAGACGGACACCGAAGTCATTGCGCATCTGGTCGACAGCCTGTACGACGGCGACCTGTTCGAGGCCGTGAAGGCCGCCATCGCGCAACTGCATGGCGCGTTCGCGATTGCCGTCATGCACAAGGATGAGCCGCATCGCGTGGTCGGCGCGCGTGCCGGATCGCCGCTGGTGCTGGGCGTGGGCGAGAACGAAAACTTCCTCGCCAGCGACGCCATGGCGCTCGCGGGCGTGACCAACCAGATCGTCTATCTGAAGGAAGGCGACCTGGTCGATCTGCAACCCGGCCGCTACTGGATCGTCGACCAGGCCGGTCAGCGCATGACCGAAGCACAGCGCCCCGTGCGCACCGTGCACGCACACAGCGGCGCGGCCGAACTCGGCCCCTATCGCCACTACATGCAAAAGGAAATCTTCGAGCAGCCACGCGCGATTGCCGACACGCTAGAAGGCGTGCAGGCCATCGTGCCCGAGCTGTTCGATGGCATCGACGCCGATGGCAGCACACGCACCGCCGCGTGGCGCGTGTTCAAGGAAATCGACTCGGTGCTGATCCTCGCCTGCGGCACCAGCTACTACAGCGGCTGCGCGGCCAAGTATTGGATCGAGGCCATCGCCAAGATCCCTTGCAACGTCGAAGTCGCGAGCGAATACCGCTACCGCACCAGCGTGCCCAATTCCAGGACACTGGTCGTCACCATCAGCCAATCCGGCGAAACCGCCGACACGCTGGCCGCGCTGCGCCACGCGCAAAGCCTCGGCATGACGCACACGCTCACGGTCTGCAACGTCGCCACCAGCGCCATGGTTCGCGAATGCGAACTGGCCTACATCACGCGCGCGGGCGTGGAAATCGGCGTCGCGTCGACCAAGGCGTTCACCACGCAATTGGCTGGCCTGTTCCTGCTCACGCTCGCACTCGCCCAATCCAAGGGCCGCCTGACCGAAGAGCGTGAAGCGCAGTACCTCACATCGATGCGCCACCTGCCCGTCGCCCTGCAAGCCGTGCTCGCGCTGGAGCCACAGGTCATCAGCTGGGCCGAAGACTTCGCCAAGATGGAAAACGCGCTGTTCCTCGGTCGCGGCATCCACTACCCGATTGCCTTGGAAGGCGCGCTCAAGCTCAAGGAAATCAGCTACATCCACGCCGAGGCTTATCCCGCCGGTGAACTCAAGCACGGCCCGCTCGCGCTCGTCACCAGCAGCATGCCGGTGGTCACCGTCGCCCCGCACGACGAGCTGCTCGAAAAGCTCAAGAGCAACATGCAGGAAGTGCGTGCGCGCGGCGGCGTGCTCTATGTGCTGGCCGACGGCGACTCGCAGATCGAAAGCGAAGACGGCATCCACGTCATCCGCATGCCCGAACACTACGGCGCACTGAGCCCGATCCTGCACGTCGTGCCGCTGCAATTGCTGGCGTATCACACCGCCGTCGCACGCGGCACGGATGTGGACAAGCCACGCAATTTGGCCAAGTCGGTCACCGTGGAGTGAGTGGGTGAACGTAGGGTGAGGCTGGGTCGCCGTTGCTGCGTCCAGCCCTCCTCATCCGGTCAACATGCGTTGTTTGGGAGCGTTTGCGCATATGAACTTCCACATTCGCAAGGCCTGCACTTCCGATATTTCTGTCATCGCGCAGGTGCATCACGCGTCGTTTCCACGGCAGGGTGATTCCGAGCGCTGGGTGTCATGCACCTTGGCTGCCGAGCCGCGCTTTCTTGTGTTCGTCGGCATGCTTGATGGGAGCGCCGTCGGCTACATCTTCTGGTCGCAGAAGTCCGGTTTCCGCGCTGAGGTGGTGCTCGAACTGGATCAGATCGCCATTCTTCCCGAGTGCAGGGGCAAGGGCTTGGCCGAGCGACTCATCCGCGAGTCGCTGCATTCCATCGAAACCGCATTGCTCTCCGAAGGCCGGAAGTTGAAGGCCACTCTGGTGTCCACGCGCGAAGACAACCAGGCGCAACTTCTCTACGCCAAAGCCCTGGGCGCAAAGCCCGTGGCGCGCATTGCCGATCTGTACTCGGCGGCAGAGGTGATTCTGCTGGCCCGAAAGTAGACCCATGGTCTCGAAGCAGGTCTGAAATCTGTTCAACGCGCGGTCACTTCATTCGTTTGCCGATCACGCCCGAGCCTCTATTGACCGAGGACTTGGGCCGATGCTTTTTGCAATTTCAAAGCATCCGTTTACGTTTGTTGTCGATAAATTTCCCGTTGGAAAAAATAAGTGATTGAGCGTTTTGTGCGCTTATCTCTGAATTAATCAGATGTATTGCTCTTTTTGATTTTATCAGTTCATTTCATTCATCTGCTCATGAATGCTGATGAATCCGCATTTGAATCAAAGTGGTTGCTTGCTTCCGCCAATGGCGGAAGTCCTGCATTTGACTTTATTGATGTGTTTTGTGAAATGAATGATTTGCAGATTTTAAGAGTCACTGTCTTTAAAGATTCGTGTAAATCACTATCCACTTTTTAAAGTGATTGATGGATTTTTGTTTGGATGGTCTCGTGTGTCAATTGAATACCTCATGACTGAGTGGGGTAAATTTGTTATGCCTTTTGTATTTGATTGAAGAAGATGCGATTGGTTTTGTTCTGATATTGGTGGTGAAAATTCTCAAAACTATCAAAAACAAATGAATCTGCACTTATTCATTCAAGCAAAGATGGTGTTTGAAGAATTGTTTCGATCGACGGGTTACATCAATAAAATGCTTTTGAAAATGATTTAATGCGCCGCATGGTGGTGGAGCAATGGATTGAAGTGGGGTTTGCTCTAATTTCTCAATCGGCTCCATTGTTGTTTTGAATGTGCGGGAGGGGCTATGGATGGACTTGATGCACCTTTTTGTTGGATGCATGTGGTTGTGTCTGAAATCTTTCTTTTCAAGGCTGTAAGGCGAAGATTTGTGAATTGAGGTTAATGGATTAAGAAGTCTGTTAATTAATCATTCGCTGGTCGTTGTTGCGGTTTTTGAATTGTGCTTGATCAACCATTTGAATTCATGTCTCTGTAATCTTTGCGCCTTCGTGTATTCGCGTTGGGGAATATTTGGAATTAACTCCGGTTGAATTTTGAAATTCCTATGGTACCTGCAGATTTCTCATCGATTTAGTCAATTGAGTGAATGCAGATGTACATGGTTGATGGTTGGTTTTGTTGATTCCCCGATGTTTTCTTTCGCCGGAATTGGTTTCTCTGGCGATGGGCAAGTTTTTCATTTTCGAAAGTGAGCGTTTTATGTCGTCTTCTGCAGGTCACGTGGAAATTGTTGTTGTTTCCAAAAAGTCCGCTGTTTCCAAGTACGGTTTGCCGTCCGAGTTCCGTTTGACCGAGGCTGCCGTCGTTCAGGTAGGCGTCAAGCGTGCGGACGTCAAAGAAATGGTCCGCAATGGCAATGACCTCATCCTCAAGCTGCAAAGCGGTGAGGTCATTACCGTTCACGATTTCTTTGCACAGTTGGAAGGCGGTCAGAGCAATCTTGTTCTGGATGACGATCAGGAGGGCCTGTGGCTGGCCGCATTCGGCGAAGGCCAGGGCTCGTTGGGGTACAGCTACTCGAATCTCTACTCGATCGAGCCGCTGCTTGCAGAAGCCGACAACGCTGCACTGCCACTCGTGTTGACCTGGGCTGCCGGCATGGCGGCCCTTTTGGCGGTGGGCTCCAGTCTGGGCGGCTCAGATTCGTCGCCGGTCGCCAAGCCAACCTCGCCGGAAGTGAGTCCGGTCAATGGCAAGAATCCGATCACCGGCATGGCCGAGCCCGGCTCGACTGTCACTGTGACCTTCCCCAATGGCACGACCGCAAGCGCTGTGGCCGGGGCCGATGGCAAGTTCACCGTGCCCAATCCAGGCCTGAAGGATGGCGACAAGATTTCCGTGACGGCGAGCAACGAAGGCGGCGCGAGCGATCCGACGGTAGCCACTGTCGATGCGGTGGCACCTGCTGTTCCCGATGTGGACCCGATCAAAGCCACTGGCCCGATCACCGGCCATGCGGAAGCGGGTTCCATCGTGACCGTGACACTGCCCGATGGCAAGACAGTCTCCACCACTGCGGGCGCCGACGGCAGCTTCAGTGTTGCGCGCCCTGATGGCTTGAAGGATGGTGACACGGTCACCGTCACCGCGACCGACAAAGCCGGCAACACCAGCGGCGAAGCTACCGAGACGGTGGATGCAGTCGCTCCGGGCACGCCGAGTGTGGACCCAGTCAATGGGCATGATCCGATCACAGGGCATGCCGAGCCCGGCTCCACTGTGACCGTCAAGTACCCCGATGGAAGCAAAGAAACTGTCGTGACAGGCGCAGACGGCAGCTTCACGGCACCGAATCCGGGTATGAAAGATGGTGACAAGATCACCGTCACAGCGACCGATCCTGCAGGCAATGTCAGCGGCGAAGGCACGGCGACTGTGGATGCGGTGGCTCCGAACGTGCCCAGCGTGGATACCGTCAAGCCCACCACCCCGATCACCGGCGACGCCGAAGCGGGCTCGACCGTGACCATCAAGTACCCCGATGGCAAGACTGTCACCGTCATTGCAGGTCCGGACGGTAGCTTCACAGCGCCCAACCCCGGTGGCCTGAAAGATGGCGAGAAGGTCACTGTCACTGCCACCGATCCCGCAGGCAACACCAGCGGTGAAGCCACCGCGATCGTTGATGGTGGAACAGGCACCGTCGATCCAGGTCCCCAACCAGGCGACACCACGCCGCCAGCCGTCCCAACTGTGGATGTTGTCAACGGCACCGACCCGATCACCGGCAAGGCTGAACCGGGCTCGACAGTGACTGTCAAGTATCCCGATGGCAAGACCGCCACAACAACTGCTGGCACCGACGGCAGCTTCTCCGTTCCCAACCCGGGCGATCTCCCGAATGGCGGAAAAGTCACTGTCACAGCCACCGACAAGGCGAGCAACACCAGCGGTGAGGCGACTGCCGTCATTGATTCGTTGGCACCAACAGTCCCGACGGTCGACCCTGTGGGTCCAAAGGAGCCGATCACCGGCGAAGCCGAGCCCGGCTCGACCGTGACCGTGACTTATCCCGATGGCACGAAGAATTCCGTCGTGGCAGGTCCCGATGGCAGCTTCACCGTGCCCAATCCAGGCGGTCTGGAGGATGGTGAAAAAGTCACCGTCACCGCGACCGATCCAGCTGGCAATACCAGCGGCGAAGCGACAGCAATTGTGGATGGCGTGGCGCCCTCCATTCCGACCTTGGACCCCGTCGGTCCAAAGGAACCGATCACTGGCGAAGCCGAACCCGGCTCGACCGTGATCGTGACCTATCCCGATGGCACGAAGGATTCCGTCGTGGCAGGTCCCGATGGCAGCTTCACCGTGCCCAACCCGGGCGGCCTGGAGGATGGTGAAAAAATCATCGTCATCGCGACGGATCCGGCTGGAAACACCAGCGGCGAAGCGACAGCGACTGTGGATGGCGTGGCTCCTACGCTCACCATCACAGACAACGTCGCAGGCACTGTCGGCAGGGATGGCAGCGTCACATTCACGTTCACATTCAGCGAAGCAGTCGAAGGCTTTGACGCCAAGGACATCACGGTGGGCGGCGGCACTGCCGGTCAATTCAAGCAGGTATCGCCCAATGTCTATACGCTGGTGGTGACACCTGCAGATGGCGATGCGGGCACCATTACGGTCAATGTCCCTGCAGGCGCAGCGCAAGATTTGGCGGGCAATCCAACAGCCGCCGCGAGTGCCTCGCAGGCTTCCGACACGGTGGCCCCGGGAGCAAACAGCCTCACGGGTCTGGTGCTCAACGACGACGTGGGCGCGGACCAGACGCCGATCGTTGCAGGCGACACGACCGACGACGCACTGCCAACCTACACCGGCAAGATTGCTGACGGCTCGGACGTGACGACAGTGCAACTGCTGGACAACGGCGTGGTGGTTGGCACGGCGACGGTGGCCCAGGATGGCACGTTCAGCGTGACTCCCGATGCACCGATCAGCGGCGCGGACCACAGCTTCACGCTGGTGCCCGTGGACGCGGCAGGCAACGCAGGCACGGCCACTGGCGCGATCGGCTTCACGTTCGACGGCGCAGCACCCGCAGCGCCCTCGATCAGCGGCGTGCAGAACAACGAAGGCACGACGCCCGAGACGATCCAGAAGGACGCGGTGACCAATGACGCCACCCCACTGGTGAGCGGCACGGGCGCGGCGGGTACGCTGGTGACCATCTACGACAACGACACGGCAGTGAGTTCGGTCGTGGTCGACCAGAACGGCAACTGGAGCGTGGAAGTGCCCGCACTGGCAGAAGGCGCACACGCCCTCACAGCGACCACGACCAACGAAGCAGGCGTGGAGAGCGTGCCGACCGGCGAATACACCTTCACGGTGGACACGCTGGCTCCGGCAGCACCGGTGGCACCGGGCGCGACCGACAACGTGAACAATCCGAACGGCGCCGCCGTGCCCATCACCGATGGAGCCACGACCGACGACGCCACGCCTACATTGGCAGGCAGCGGCACAGCCGGTGAAGTCATCACCATCCTGGACAACGGCGCAGCGATCGGCACGGCTACAGTGGGCACGGACGGCACCTGGAGCTTCACACCCGAGACACCGCTGACCGATGGCGAGCACGAGCTGACCACCACGGTCACCGATGCCGCAGGCAACACCAGCCCGGAAGGCGCAGGTCTGACCGTCACGGTGGACACGAGCGCGCTGGAGCTGGAGATCCTGCGCGTGGAAGACAACGCCCAGACGACAGTGCAGAACATCGTCAGCGGCGGCACCACCAACGACGACACACCGACCTTCGTGGGCAAGGCCAACGCCAACGCGCTGGTCACCATCTTCGAAGGCACGACAGCCGTGGGCAGTGCCACAGCGGACAGCACCGGCGCGTGGACCATCGCGCTGGCAGACGTCGCCGATGGCCCGCACAACTACGTGGTGAGCACAACGAACGCGGCGGGCAACACGATCACGCAGCCTTATACGCTGACGGTGGACACGGCAGCCTCGGAAGCACCAAGCATCGCAGCCGCAACAGACGACGTGGGCACACAGCAAGGCGCGCTTGCCAACGGCGACGTCACCGACGACACCACCCCGACCCTCAGCGGCAAGGGCACGGCAGGCGAGACGGTGAACGTGTACGTGGACGGCGACCTGGTGGGAACGGCCACGGTGGGCAGCGACGGCAACTGGTCGTACACGCTGCCGCTGGAGAACGCACTTCCTGCCGACGGCGAATACAGCTTCACGACCACGACCACGGACGCATCGGGCAACGAAAGCGCGCCAAGCGACGCATTCGTGCTGACGCTGGACACGACACCACCAGCCACACAGGGCACTCCTTCGGCCACGGACAACGTGGGCAACGCAGGCGGTGCGGTGGAGGTGATCGAGGCGAACGGCTCGACCAACGACACGACACCGACGCTGGCTGGCTCGGGTCTGCAAGAAGGTGAGGTCGTCACGATCCTGGACAACGGCACAGCCATCGGCACGGCCGTGGTGGGAGCGGACGGCACCTGGAGCTACACACCGCAGCCCGCACTGACGGAAGGCGAGCACAGCCTGACGACGACGGTGACGGACGCGGCAGGCAACACGAGCGAGGAGAGCCCGGCGCTTGCGTTCACCGTGGACACGACTGCTCCGGCAGACGGCAGCCTCACGGGTCTGGTGCTCAACGACGACGTGGGCGCGGACCAGACGCCGATCGTTGCAGGCGACACGACCGACGATGCACTGCCGACCTACACCGGCACGGCAGCCACAGGCGTGACGACAGTGCAGTTGCTGGACAACGGCGTGGTCGTGGGCACGGCGACGGTGAACCAGGACGGCACGTTCAGCGTGACGCCTGACACACCGCTTGCCAACGGCGCACACAGCTTCACGCTGGTGCCCGTGGACGCGGCAGGCAACGCAGGCACGGCCACCGGCGCGATCGGCTTCACGTTCGACGGCGCAGCACCCGCAGCACCTTCGATCAGCGGCGTGCAGAACAACGAAGGCACGACGCCCGAGACGATCCAGAAGGACGCGGTGACCAATGACGCCACCCCACTGGTGAGCGGCACGGGCGCAGCGGGTACGCTGGTGACCATCTACGACAACGACACGGCAGTGAGTTCGGTCGTGGTCGACCAGAACGGCAACTGGAGCGTGGAAGTGCCCGCACTGGCAGAAGGCGCACACGCCCTCACAGCGACCACGACCAACGAAGCAGGCGTGGAGAGCGTGCCGACCGGCGAGTACACCTTCACGGTGGACACGCTGGCTCCGGCAGCACCGGTGGCACCGGGCGCGACCGACAACGTGAACAATCCGAACGGCGCCGCCGTGCCCATCACCGATGGAGCCACGACCGACGACGCCACGCCTACCCTGGCAGGCAGCGGCACACCGGGCGAGACCATCACCGTGCTGGACAACGGCGCAGTGATCGGCACGGCTACAGTGGGCACGGACGGCACCTGGAGCTTCACGCCCGAGACACCGCTGACCGATGGTGAGCACGAGCTGACCACGACGGCCACGGACGCGGCAGGCAACACCAGCACACCGAGCACGTCGCTGGACATCACGGTGGACACGAGCGCTCTGGAGCTGAACATCCTGCGCGTGGAAGACAATGCTCAGGCGACAGTGCAGAACATCGCCGACAAGGGCATCACCAACGACGACACGCCGACCTTCGTGGGCACGGCCACCGCCAACGCAGTGGTCACCATCTTCGAAGGCACGACGGCAGTGGCCAGCGCCACAGCGGACAGCACAGGCGCGTGGACCATCGCACTGGCAGACCAGGCGGACGGCCCGCACACCTACGTGGTGAGCGCAACGAACGCGGCAGGCAACACCGTCACGCAAGGCTACGAGCTGACCGTGGACACGGCAGCCTCGGCAGCGCCAAGCATCGGCAGCGCCAAGGACGACGTGGGCACGAAGCAGGCAGACCTTGCCAGCGGCGACGTCACCGACGACACCACACCGACGCTGGTGGGCAGCGGCACGGCTGGCGAGACCGTCAACGTGTACGTGGACGGAGCCGTGATCGGCTCGACCACAGTGCAGCCGGACGGCAGCTGGTCGTACACACCGGACCAGGCACATCAACTGACCTCGGACGGCGCGCACAGCTTCACGACCACGACCACGGATGCAGCGGGCAACGAAAGCGCGCCAAGCACACCGGCGTTCGTGGTGAACCTGGACACGACGGCACCCAACATGAGCGGCGTCACCCTTGCGGTGAACCCCGTGGCAGGTGACAACATCGTCAACGCCGCCGAAGCAGCGCAAGCAGGCGTGACCCTGACCGGTACGCTGACAGGCGTGCCATCGGACGTGACCTCCACCAAGGTGGTGGTGAACGTGGACGGCACGGACTACACAGCCACCGTCACGGGCAGCACCTGGAGCGTGGACGTGCCCGGCAGCAAGCTGGCCGCCGACACGGGCGTGGACGTGACAGCGACCTTCGCAGATGCGGCCGGCAACGAAGCGGTCAAGACCGCCTCGCAGGCCTACACCGTGGACGCTGCTGCCCCTGTGGTGACGAATGTGGGTCTGACGGTGGACGACGTGACGCCGGACAACAAGTTGAGCGTTGCGGAATCGCTGCAATCTGCGGTGACGCTGACAGGTACGCTGACGAATGTGCCGTCGGATGCTGCCGCGAAATCGGTTGTGGTGACGGTGAATGGTGTTGACCATACCGCGACCGTGACTGGCAATACGTGGTCTGTGGACGTGAGCGGTGCCAACTTGGGTGCGGACTCCGACAAGAAGGTTGAGGCCACGGCCACCTTCACCGATGCTGCAGGCAATGTGTCGAGCACGGCTGCGTCGAAGGTCTATGCGTTGGGCGAGCCGATCATTGTCGGAACTGGCCTGGACACGCTGGCCACCATCGTCAGCTACACCGACAACGTCGGTACGCTGGTGGGTGACTATGGTTCGGGTACAGCAACTGACGATCTGGCACCTGTGCTCAACGGTACGTTGAGTGCGGCTCTGGAGGCGGATGAGCACGTCGATGTCTATCTCGGTGGAGTTGCTGTGGGAACTGCCACGGTGGATGCCAGCGGATTGGCTTGGAGCTACGCCCTCAGCGGCTTGCAGAACGGCAGCTCGTACGACTACACGGCTCAGGTGGTCAACACCGATCTTGAGGCCGGTGACATGTCCGACGCGTTCACCATTGGCGTGGACTCGGTTGGGCCTGACGTATCGGGCCTGGGCCTGACGGTGAACCCGGTGACGGCGGACAACATCGTCAACGCCAGCGAGGCGCAGCAGACGGCAATTCCTCTGACGGGCACACTGACAGGCGTGCCGGGCGATGCAGTGAGCACAACGGTCATCGTGAATCTGAACGGCGCGAGCTACACCGCCACCGTTTCCGGTTCGACGTGGACTGTGGATGTCGCCGGGCAGGCTCTGGCGGCTGATGCGAACAAGACACTGGAAGTGACAGCCACCTTTGTCGATGATGTGGGCAATACCTCGTCCAAGACGGTATCGCAGCAGTACACCGTCGATTCGACCGTGTCCGGCATCTGGCTGAATGCACCGATCGAAGGCGACAACATCGTCAACGCCCAAGAAGTGTCCACAGTGGTGGTGAGCGGTACGACCGCGAACGTGTCCAATGGGCAGGTCGTGACGGTGACATTCACGGATGGCACCAACAGCGTCAATGCGACGGCCACCATCAGCAACAACGCCTGGACTGCAGCCGCAGTGGATCTCAGCACGTTGAACGAAGGCACGGTCACGGTGACGGCGAACGTGACGGATCAATTGGGCAACCCATCCAGCGCTCAGGCTCTGGTGAAGCTCGATACAGAGGCACCCGAAAGCACAACGGTCTACCAGATCGCGATCACGGCTTACGAAGACAACGTCACTCCAAACGACGGCGACTTCCTGAATGGCACGACCACGAACGATCCTTCACCGCTGCTCAAGGGCACGGTGGTTGGCCTCGTCACGGGTGACGTGGTTCGCATCTACGAAGGCAGCACGCTGCTGGGCGAGGCAACCGTCGCAAGCGGAAGCTGGACCTATCAGCTCAATGCGCTGACGACCGGCGCGCACAGCTATACGGCCGTGATCGTGGACGATGCGGGCAACGAAGGCCTTGCAACGAGCGTGTTCACGCTCACCGAAGACGCGATTGCTCCGACCAGCACGCCGACCATCGTCAACTACACCGACGACCAAGGCACGCTGAAGAACAACTTCGGCAATGCGACGGTCACCGACGACACCGCACCGGTGCTCAACGGTACTCTGTCGCAAGCGATCGGTTCCGACGAACAGGTGCTCGTGTACCGCATCGTCGGCTCCGACAGCGTGCTGGTGGGTGCTGCGACGGTGAATACGGCTGACAGCAGCTGGAATCTGCAGCTCAGCGGTCTGGCCGATGCGACCACATACCAGTATGTGGCCAAGGTGGTGGATGCGGCTGGCAACATCGGCACACTGTCCAACACGTTCACGATCACCGTGGACACCACCGCGCCGAGCGTCAACGTCACGATCGACAGCTACGCGGATGACATGGGCGGCGCGCAGAACGCGACGATGGGCACCAACACCACGACGGACGATACTGCTCCGCTGCTCAAGGGCACGCTGCAGTACAGCCTGAACTCGGGTGATGCTGTGCAGATCTACCAGAACGGCGTGATGGTGGGAACGGCGACAGTCATGGGCACCAGCTGGACATACCAGTTGAATGGCCTGGCTGATGCCACCTACCAGTTCACAGCCCTCGTGGTTGACCAAGCAGGCAATGCGAGCACGACAGGCATGTCGAACACGTTCAACCTCACGGTCAACACCAGCGCTCCGGAAACCACGGCAGCCATCGTCAGCTACACCGACAACGTCGGCACGCTGATGGGCAACTACGTCTCGGGCACCACAACGGACGACACGACACCCGTGTTGAACGGTACGCTGAGCCAGGCTCTCGCTGCAGGCGAAACCGTGCGCATCTATCAGGGCACAACCCTGCTGGGCAACGCAACGGTGGACGCCTCTGGCACGGGCTGGACCTATGCAGCAAGCGGCCTCGCGAACGGTCAGACCTACAGCTACACCGCTGTGGTGGTCAGCGACAGTGGTGCCGAAGGTGCGGTATCGACAGCGTTCACGCTGAGCGTGGACACGGTTGCACCGACAACGACGACGACCATTCTGTACGCCGACAACGTGGGTGCCAGCCAGGGTGATTTCGGCACGGGCACCACGACCGATGACCGCTCTCCGCTGCTCAAGGGGACGTTGAGTGCCGCGCTGGCAACCGGCGAAACGGTTGGAATCTACGAAGGCACAACGTTGCTGGGAACGGCGACCGTGTCCGCAACGAACTGGACCTTCGTTCTGCCGGATGCTCTTGCGGACGGCTCTGCGCATACCTATGTGGCCAAGGTCATGGACGTTGCGGGCAACGTGGGCGGGACGGCTTCGCTGACCGTCAATGTGGACCTGACTGTGGTGGTTGAAGCGCAGACGACGGTGGACACTACACCGATCGTCACTGGCTACATCGGATTCGAGCTGCTGGCTGGCGAGTACGTCGAGGTGACGGTCAACGGTGTCACCTATTCGTCTCAGACAGGCGATGTGGTGGTCGATCCGCTGAACAACACATGGTATGTACAGATCCCGAGCGGCAACGCTCTGGCTGTCGGAACCTACAACGTCGCGGCGACTCTGCGTGCGGCCGATGGCAGCACGGTCACGACCGACAACACGAGTGGCGAACTGGTGGTGGGTGCCACACCGACGGTGACCATGGGTGCTGGCGGTGCCAATGTGGATCAGAAGGCTACGGCGTTCACACTGAGCGAAACCGGCATGTGGCGTATTCATTCCAACCAGACCATGCTGGATGCGAATGGAACGAACAGCGCCACGCTGGGCAGTTTCTCGAAGACGGCTCTGGTGAGCAACTCCGGGGGAGACTACGAGGACGACAACTACGTGCAGAACGCCACGTTCATCGACTACAACCGAGATGGTCTGATGGACTTGATCGCGGTCGATAGTGACTACCAGGATGGCCAGCAGGCATTCACCTACAACGGCAGCACTTACACGGCGCTGCAGGTGGGCGGGCCTGACACGTATGGTGGCGACTGGGAAGAGGAAGACGGCAGCGCGAACACCTATTCCTGGTTCGGTGGTGTGGTCGGCTTCGACAAGACTGGTGACGGTCTCGTCGATGTTGCCTACGGTGATCAGACGCCGAATGACTCCGGTGCTCAGGGCGGCTACGACACGCAGATCGTGTTGAACAAGGACGGCACGATCTACGGCATGATCAAGGATGGTGCATACGTCGACACTCAAGGTGAAGGAGCGCCAGCGGCCACCAATTCGGGCAATTCCACGTCCGACATTGAGTTGTCGGGCGTTGACTTGAACAATGATGGCACGGTCGATCTGATCTACCACGGCACTGCTGGGTCGAGCAAGATCGGTGGTGCAGGTACCAGTGTGGACACCACCACGAACGACTATCGTCTGGTCGTGGCATCGAACCTGGGCAACGGCGCGTGGTACACCAACCAGATTGTCGAAAACGCCTTCCAGCGCTCCGATAACCCTGGCGTGGGCAATGGCGTGTCGATGACATGGGCTGACTTCAACGGCGACGGCTACATGGATTTGTTCATGGGGCGTGGCTACAGCAGCAGCACCGCTGGAGGTTATGCGAGCCGCATTCTGTTCAACGACGGAACGGGTCATCTGTCATCCAGTGCCCCCACAGGCATTGGAACCTCGACAGGCACCTACACGTTCGCTGACTCGCTGCAAGGTGGTGCATCGCTCGCGGTGGATTGGAACAACGACGGCAAGATGGACGTCATCGAACTCCCCGGCATGGGCGACAACGCTGGCATGACAGATGCGGGCAACACAGGTGCCATCAATCTGTACACCAACACGTCATCCGGTACAACCAAGAGCTTCACCACGACCAACTTGCTGGGTGGCTCCAACACCATCGGCAGTTGGACTAGCGATTCCAACAACAACTCGGTGACTGGTGCGATTGCGGCCGACATCGATTGGGACGGTGACAAGGACCTCGTGGCGTTCACATCGAAGGGCAACACGAAGTACATCGCCAACACCAACAATGTCGCTGATGGCACGGTGATCCATGTCCGGATCTTCGACAAGACAGGCATCAATTCCTTCTACGGAAATACGGTGCAGTTGATCGACGAAGCAACGAACACGGTGGTGCGCACGCAGATGATCAACGCCCAGTCGGGCAATCAGACCAACGATAGCTCCGCACTCGTGGACTTCACCGGACTGGATGCCTCGAAGACCTACAGCGTGGTCATGCTGAGCAACGTGAACGGCAGCTCTTCGGACTACGGTGGCGTTGGCGCCGTGGGCTCGAATACCGTCGAGAACGTCAACGCCACTTGGGGCGGCCTGACGGCTGGAGAAGGGACTTCGGCATACGTGCTGACGGCCGAGTCTTCCAGTTCGGTCGCAAACGCCAATATCGGCAACGGCATTGTCGGCACGGGCTACAACGACACCTTCTACGCCACACTGGGAACCGACAAGTTCAACGGTGGCGGCGGCTCGGTGACGGTGTCGGGCGTGACCTCCTGGTCGAACACGGGCGGCCTTGACGTTGTGGACTACGAACTGGCGGGCAGCGCTCCATTGACCATCGATCTGTCGCTGACGACGGCGCAGTCCACGGGCTTCGGGTCGGACACCTTCGTGAACATCGAAGGCATCGCCGGTGGCTCGGGCAACGACACGTTCACCGACAGCGCGGCTGACAACCTCTTCAACGGTCGCGGTGGCAACGACACCTACAACCTGACGAAGGGTGGCAACGACACGCTGATGTACACGCTGCTGAACGCGGCCAATGGGACAGGTGGCAACGGAGTCGACACGGTGAACGGCTTCAAGGTCGGCACCTGGGAGGCCACGGCAAACGCCGATCGCATTGATGTGAGCCAACTGTTGAATGGCTACACACCGTCCATCAACGGTGAGTACGCAGCCAAGTACTTCAACGGTGTAGCGACCATCAACGCGGGTGACAACATCGCCCAGTACCTGTCGGTGACGACCTCCGGTGGCAACACCACGGTGAGCATCGACCGTGACGGCTCGGGCGGGGCCTACCAGTCGACCACGCTGGTGACGCTCAACGGTGTCGAAACCGATCTGGCGACGCTGCTGGCCAACCATCAGATTTCCCTGATCTGATGAATCGGCGGGAGGACTTTGCGGCGACGCAAAGCGCCTCCCGCTGATGGATGGCGATTTGAATCCACAACTGCTGCGCACCTTTCTCTTTGATGTGAAAGGTGCGTTTTTGCGCGTGGAAATGAGTTGTGTCTGGGGATATGTATTTTGGTGATTATTAAATTTTGACTTTCTGGTTTGAATGTCTTGATTTATCTCATTCAAATTTATATGTTTGCAATGTGCGAATAAATGGGGCGATGAGGCTGATTTTTCTGTGATGTGATCAGCGAGTTACACGAGCTTCCAGCTATTGCCAGATGAATTGCCTTGGCTTTGTCCGGCAGCAAAATCTGAATCGGTTCTGAAAAACATAATTTTCAGGTTGTGTTTGACGCGCCATTGCGTGCCTTTTCCAGTATTCGCGGGTGAAGGTGCGCATATGCGCGTTTTTGCGTATTGAGTGCATGTTGGGATATTTACATGCATTGATGAAGCAGATATTCGAGGGGTATGAAAATTAGTTCCAACCAAATGAGTGCATCGAAAATTCGTGGGGATTATCGAGTGCGCAAAATGAAGTGGCTCAATGCGGCTCGCGTCCTATTGGCCTTGTCCCCGGCGTTTCCTGCGGCGCATTTGTCGGCTTATGCGCAGGACGAATCCAGCACGAATGCGCAAAACCAGTCCAAGCCTGCAGCGGTGGAGGGCAGTGTTCCGGCGGTGAGTTCGCCCATTCCTGCAGAAAATCGAAAGCTCGCCCCCACCAATCTGGCCAACGAGGTGGATGCGCCAGCGCCCAGGCCACTGTCGCGGGAGCGGATTCCGACGGGCGTTTTGCCCATGGCGCGTGCGGTGCAACTGGCCGTGCAGCAGCATCCGTCCATCACCGATGCCGTGGCCACGCTCGCGCAGCAGACGGCAGGCGTGGACTACGCCAAGGCCGGCTACTACCCCCAGATTCGTGTGGGCATGGGCACCGGCACCAGCAATTCGGCGAGCACGGGGGGCAGCAGTGTGCTGGCTTCGGCGTCGGCATCGCAGATGCTGTACGACTTTGGCAAGGTGGACAACCAAGTCAGCCGCAGTCAGGCAATGGTGCGGCGTCAGCAGGCGACCGTGCTCAAGCAGATCGATGTGATCTCGCGCAGCACCGCAGAGGCCGTGCTGATGGTGCACAAGTACCAGTCGCTGACCGACATTGCGCAAGGGCAGGTCGATGCGGTGGACAAGGTGCTGGAATTGTCCGAGCTGCGTGCCAACGCGGGCCTCAGCACCAAGGCCGATCCGATCCAGGCACGCGCTCGCGTGCAGGGCGCACGAGCCTATCTGGGACAGATGTCCTCCGAACTCGCGCAATGGCGGCAGAAGTTGCGTACGTTCGTTGGTGAAGTCGGGGCGCGGCAGGTGGAGGTTCTTCCCGGCCTGGAGCATGAAACGCTCTGGATGAGCGGCACGCCCGAATTCCAGTTGTTGCCCGAGGTGCTGATCGTGCAGGCCGAACGTCAGGCGGCCAAGGCACAACTGGCGACGACGCGCGCCTCCAAGTGGCCGACGATTTCGCTGGACGCCACGGGCAACAAGGCACTCAGAGGCGTCAATCCAAGTACCTATGAAAAGCGCGGTATCTACCACTCGATTCAGGTGAATGTGTCGGTGCCGCTGTACCAAGGGGGAGCCGCCGACGCGCAGATCAGCGCCGCCGCTGCAGAAGAGGCCGCCACGCGCGAACGCATCGAAACCGCTTTGTTGCAGGCCGGGGATCAGTCCCGCGCCTGGCGCGAGCTGGCGGTGGGGGCGCAGGGCCGTCTGGCAGATGTCGAGCATCGCCGCCAGAGCATTCTCTCGGTGCGTGACCTCTATCGTGAGCAGTACCAGCTGGGTACACGCTCGATTCTCGATCTGCTGAACGCGGAGCAGGAAATCCACCAGGCCGAGGCCGAGGCGCAAGGCCTCCTCCACGACCTCTGGCAGTACCGGCTGGAGTATGTCTCGGCCACCGGGCGGCTGCGTGAATTCTTTGGCTTGAACAACAAGGTCGTGCAGGGCATGGAGTTGCTTCCGTGACGTCTGCATCGATTGCTTCGCGTGTTTCAGGACCGCATCACCACATGACATGGCGCGCCGAGGGTTCGACGAGCGACGCCAGGAGTTGATCAGAGATGGATTTGCCTAAACAGTACACAGCGTGGCTGGATGCCATGCTGACGGTCAGTCGTCATTATGGGATAGGGGCGTCTGCCGAAAATGCCCGCGTCGCGCTGGCATGGGAGAGCGGAACGCCATTGGAGGCGCTGCTCGAAATCATGGCGCGGCAGATGGGCTTGAGCGTCCGCTTGTCGGGCTTTGACGCTTCGATGCTCGACGCATGGCGCTTGCCGATTGCCGTTGAATTCGCCGATGGACGGGTGGGCGTGATCCGCACGATCAACGCGCAGCGCAAGGTCGGCATCGCCTTCAGCGGAGAGCAGGGCGCCGAGACCGTGATGGACGGTGCTGAGCTCAAGAAGCTGGTCGTGCGTGCCGCGTTGCTGCGCCCGCTTGCGGAAGTGCCGGATGCGCGCGTCGATGAGTACATCAAGCCATGGAAGCCGAGCTGGTTCTGGAAGATCGCGCTCGGGGATTGGCATCGTTATGGCGAGGTGGTTCTGGCTTCGCTCGTCGCCAATGTGCTCGCGCTGTCGGGAATGATGTTCTCCATGCAGGTGTACGACCGTGTCGTGCCGTCACAGTCCGAATCTACGCTCTGGGTGCTGTTCGGCGGTGTGATGCTCGCCATCGCGTTCGAGTTTCTGATGCGGCTGTGCCGGACCTACATCATCGACATTCTCGGCAAGCGCGCGGATCTGCAGATCTCGGATGTGATCTTTGGCCGCGCACTGCGCTTGCGCTACGACGCGAGGCCGAAATCCACGGGCAGCTTCATCGCGCAGATCCGCGAGATCGATCAGGTGCGGGAACTGCTGACATCGACTACCATCGGTGCCGCTGCCGATCTGCCGTTCTTCTTTCTGTTTCTTGGCGTGCTCTGGTTGATTGGCGGATCGCTGGTCTGGATTCCGCTTGCCGCCTTGCCGCTGCTGCTGCTGCCCGGACTTATGGCCCAGCGCCCCTTGGGTCGTCTTGCCAATGCCGGCATGCGCGAATCGGCGCTCCGCAATGCCATGCTGGTGGAGGCGGTGCAAGGTCTGGACGACATCAAATCGCTGCGCGCCGAGCCACGCTTCCAGAACCGCTGGAATCATGTGAACATGGTCTCGGCCGACATCGGCATGCGCCAGCGCTTTCTGACCAACATGCTGATGACCTGGACGCAGGAAATCCAGGGCGTGATCTACGCCGTGGTGCTGCTGGTGGGTTGCTACTTGGTGATGAAGGGCGACATGACGACCGGCGCGCTGGTCGGCAGTTCGATCCTGTCCTCGCGCATGGTCTCGCCCATGGCGCAGATCGCCAGTCTGCTCGCGCGTTGGCAGCAGGCCAAGGTGGCGCGCGATGGCTTGAACAAGCTCATGGAGCGCCCGGTCGATGTGCCCGACGACAGTCGTCGCGTGCATGTTCCCTTTCTGCAGGGTGCGTATCGCACGACGGGTGTGCGTTTTCAGTATTCCGAAGAGGCCAAGCGTGCCGCGCTGGAGCTGCCCAACCTGCGTGTGCAGCCCGGCGAAAAGATCGCCGTGCTGGGGCGAATGGGCGCGGGAAAATCCACGCTGCTGCAACTGTTTGCCGGCATGTACAAACCGAGCGCCGGCACGGTCAACCTGGATGGTCTGGATCTGGCGCTGATCGATCCGCAGGATGTGCGTCGCGACGTCAGCTTGCTTGCACAGAACTCCAACCTGTTCTACGGAACCATCCGAGAGAACCTGGTGATGGGGCGCCCGATGGCGACGGACAGCGAACTGATCGAAGCCCTGCGCATGTCGGGCGGCTTGAGCTTGGTGCAAGGCCGTCCCGAAGGTCTGGACGAGTTGATTCAGGAAGGCGGCCTTGGCCTTTCGGGCGGGCAACGTCAGGCGTTGCTGCTCGCGCGCACCATCGTTCGCCAACCATCGGTGCTGCTGCTCGATGAGCCCACCGCGCATTTCGACGAGGTGACGGAGCATCAGGTGATCGACGCACTGAATCCGTGGCTCGCGCCGCGCACCTTGATCGTCGCAACGCACCGCATGCAGGTTCTGCAATGGGTGGATCGCATCATCATTCTCGACAATGGCCGCGTGGTGATGGACGGCCCGAAGAAGCATGTACTGGGGGAGCTGACAAATGGCAAGGCTTGACGCGATGAACGCGAACGAACGTCCCGAGCCCGTGCTTTCCGGACAGCCGGTGCAGATACGGGTCGATGCAAAAGGTGCCGCACCTCAACCGAAGGCAGGAATGAGCGTCAAACGCATGGGTGGCCCCGGCATGTTCAAGATGAAGCCCTTGCCGGTGAGCTCGCCGAGCAAGCGAGTGGGGTTGCCGTTCCCATTCTTGATCGTCTGGATCGTGGCATTGCTGCTTGCGGCTTTCGCCACTTGGGCGACTTTCTTTGAACTGTCCGAAGTGTCGACCGGCGTCGGCAAGGTGATCCCATCGTCGCGCGAGCAGATCATCCAGTCGCTCGAAGGCGGGATTCTGGTTGAACTCAAGGTCAAGGAAGGCGACATCGTCGACGCTGGCGAGGTGCTTGCGCAACTCGACCGCACCAAGAGTGAAGCCACGGTGCAGGAAAGCGCGGTGCGCATGCGTGCAGCGCAGGCCACATCGGCGCGTCTCTATGCGGAAGTGAACGGAACGCCGCTCAAGTTCCCCGAAGATGTTCGGGTGGATGGCGATCTGGCTCGCACCGAGACAGCGTTGTACTCTTCGCGGCGTGAGGCCTTGGCGGGCACGATATCGGGTCTGCAGGAAGCGCTGATGCTGGTTCGCAAGGAGCTGTCGCTGACCGAGCCGCTGGTCGTGCGCGGTGCCGCGAGCGATGTGGAAGTGCTGCGCTTGAAGCGTCAGGCCAACGACCTCGAAACCCGCATGGCCGATGCGCGCAGCCAATATCTTGTGAAGGCGCGTGAAGACCTGGCCAAGGCGAATGCCGAAATCGAATCGCTGCGCCAAGTGACTCGCGGCCGTGCCGATGCGCTGACGCGTCTGACCTTCACGTCGCCCGTGCGTGGTGTCGTCAAGGACATCGCGATCACCACGGTCGGCGGGGTGATCCCGCCCAACGGCAAGCTCATGGAAATCGTGCCGGTGGACGAGAAGCTGCTGGTCGAGGCACGCATTTCGCCGCGCGATATCGCGTTCATTCACCCTGGACAGACGGCCACGGTGAAGATCACGGCGTATGACTATGCGATCTACGGCGGTTTGCCGGCGAAGGTGGTCACGATTTCGCCTGACACGATTCAGGATGACGTCAAGCGCGATCAGTACTACTACCGTGTGTTCATTCGGACCGAGGCGGATCACCTCAAGCGCGAGGACAAGGTGTTTCCGATCAGTCCGGGGATGATTGCTTCGGTGGAAATTCTTACTGGCAGCAAGACGGTGATGCAGTATCTGGTGAAGCCGTTCAACAAGGGGAGGGAGGCTTTACGCGAACGATGATGTGACGGTTGCGACGTCACTTGTCGCTTTGAAATCGGGATGCCTGGAGGTTTTTATGGCCTTCGGGCATTTCTCTTTTTTGGGCTTGGTGGTTGAGTTTGGTGTGGAGGCCGGGAGTTCCGCCCGGCGGCGGAGTCACTTTTGCTTGCGCGCAAAAGTAACCAAAACGCGCTTTGAATACCTGCGGCAAAACTCTCTTCGCGCCGTGGGCGCTCCGTTCAGACAGCTTGCCGCAAGTCAGTCAGGAAGAGGTGTGATTCGGCACTTCGCTGCGCTCGTGTCTGCATCTCGCGATTTCGCGAGATGTGGGGGATACTTGGGCGTGTTGTCTTTTTCGGTGGTTGTCATGTCGTCTGCTTCCGGCTCTTACATTCTTCCTGTGGAGTTGTCCAAGTCCTATCGTTTGCTCAACCATGGGCCTACAGTGCTGGTGTCTGCACGGCATGCGGGGGAGTCGAATGCGATGGCGGCTGCGTGGGCCTGTGCGTTGGATTACACCCCTGCCAAGCTCACGGTGGTGATCGACAAGGCGACGAAGACGCGGCAGTTGATGGAGCAGAGTGGGATGTTCGTGATTCAGGTGCCCACGCGTGCGCAGGCGCGGTTGGTGCATCACGTGGGCACGCGCAGTGCGTTGAAGGAGCCGGGCAAGATCGAGAGCGCCGGGGTCGAGTGGTTCGAGCAGGCGGGGTTCGATGTGCCTCTGGTGGCGGGCTGCTCTGCGTGGATGGTGTGCAGGCTGGTCCCTGAGCCGCACAATCAAGCGGCGTATGACCTGTTCATCGGCGAGATCGTGGGTGCATGGGCCGATTCACGTGTGTTTCGTGATGGGCATTGGCTGTTCGAGGACGCGCCCGATGAACTGCGCAGTTTGCACTATATCGCCGGTGGGCATTTCTATGCGATAGGCGATGCGGTTACGGTCGATGTGGCGTCGGCCACTGCCAAGGCTTAGGCTTAGGAGCCGTTGATCAGCCTGTGCGTCGCAGTGTGTGCGTCATGGGCGTTTCGCGTTCTGTGTCCAGCACTTGTTGTGCGTTGAGGCTGCGGATCGGGATCGAGCGGTCTTGGGGGATGCCGCCAGCCAGTTGCAGTGCGAGATAGCGGCCGCAGCAGACGCGAAGGAAAGAGGTGAAGTTTTCCACGCTGCCATGCGCTTCCTGCAGTTCGTCGTGCAGGCGGGCGCAGAGTTGTGGCACGCTCATGCCGTCGCGGGTGGCGATTTCTTCGAGGACTTTCCAGAACAGGTTTTCCAGACGGATGCTGGTCACCACGCCATGCAGGCGCACCGAGCGCGCGCGGTTGGCGTAGAGGTTCGGGTCGGCGCTGATGAATACCTCGCACATGGTTTTGTCTCCTTCGAACTTCTATTCGGGCGGAAAAGAACCCCGGCATTGTGCATCCATCTGGAAAACGGGTGCACCCGCGACGACCGGGATGCGGTCTCGCGGGTGATTCTGTCGGATTCGGATGTGTTCTGTGTGTCAGTTCTGGAGGTTCAATGCTCGATGCGTGTGCCCAGCACGGCGAGGAATTGCGCGATCCAGTCGGGATGGGCGGGCCAGGCGGGTGCCGAGACCAGGTTGCCGTCGGTATGCGCCTTGTCGATGGCAATGTCGGCGTAGGTGCCACCGGCCAGTTCCACTTCAACGCGGCAAGCAGGGTAGGCCGAGCAGGTGCGGCCCTTGAGCACGCCGGCGCCTGCCAGCAGTTGCGCACCATGGCAGACGGCGGCCACGGGCTTGTTGGTGTCGAAGAAGTGGCGCACGGCGGCGATCACCGCGGGATACGTGCGCAGGTACTCGGGGCCGCGTCCGCCGGGGATGACGAGCGCGTCGTAGTCTTCGGCCTTGATGTTGTTGAACGTCGCGTTCAGCGTGAAGTTGTGGCCGGGCTTTTCGCTGTAGGTCTGCGCGCCTTCGAAGTCGTGGATCGCCGTCTTGATGCTGTCGCCCGCTGCCTTGTCCGGGCACACGGCGTGCACGGTGTGGCCCACGGCCAGCAGTGCCTGGAAGGGCACCATGGTTTCGTAGTCTTCGCAGTAGTCACCGCAAATCATCAGAATCTTCTTGCCTGCCATGTCTGTCTCCGTTTCGTTGGGGGATGTGCTTCCCGCATTGTCGACAGGCTTTGGCGCGCGCGGGTGTTATCCGCTTACTACATGGCGCGCATGGCGACGGCAAAAAGAAGAAAGAAGGGCGTTCAGCGTGGATTGGCGAGAGACGCTTGTACCGAACTCACCAGTTTGTCCAGTTCGTCGATGCCGAACGGCTTGACCAGCGCGCGCACGTTGGGGCCGCCGAGTTGGGTGATCTGCTCTTCAAGTTGGTAGCCGCTGCACAGCACAATCCAGCGCGCGATGTCGGCGCTCAGCAGTCGGGCGCTGAGTTCCAGACCGGAGATGCCGGGCAGCGTGACGTCGGTGATCACCAGGTCGAAGGGGTTTGGTGCATCCAGCTCCAGCGCCTCTTCCGCACTCACGCAGGCGCGTACCTCGCGTCCATCGCCTTGCAGCAGCATGGTGATGGACACTCTGAGCTGATCATTGTCTTCAACGTAAAGAACGCGCACGCAACTCCTCGTGGATGGCTGTTGGGTTGATGGAGGGCTGGTTAACGACTTGCCCAAAATGCTAGCCCGATGCGCAGCAAGGACCAACCCAAGGGATGATAGCCCTACTTGGGCAATGGAAAACCAGGTGCTCAGGCCGCCTTGCGCATCGTGATGTTGAAGCGAAATTCCCGCTCACTCAAAGCGCCTTGAGCGACAGGCCGCACGCCATGAAAACGCAGTCGGTCCACACCTCCCCAGAGCAGCACATCGCCATGCGCGAGCGGGATGGTTTGGGTGTGATCGGAGCGCTTGTCTCCACCCCACAGAAAGACAGCGGGCAAGCCCAGCGAGATGGAAATGATGGGCGCGCCAAAATCGCGTTCGTCACGATCCTGATGCAGCGACAGCCGTGCGCCCGGCGCGTAGCGGTTGATGAGGCAGGCATCGGGCGCGCCGCTCGACGACAGGCCCGAGACCCGCACAGCGCGTTCGGCCAGATCCAGCCAGCGCGCGGGCATTGCAGGCCAGGGCAGATCCGACTGCGGATCGGTGCTGGAATAACGGTAGCCGCGACTGTCGCTCACCCAGCCGAGTTCGCCGCAACTTGTGGTCGCCACCGACATGGCTTTTCCGCCCGGCGTGATCATGTGCCGAAACGGCGCGCGCTGCGTGATGGTGGCGATGTCGTTCAGCAGCGCATCCGCATCGGGCAGCGCGAATCCCTTGAGCAGCACGGCTTCGGAACTCAGCCGTAGTTGCGCTGGCTGGCTCGGGTCATCGGCAAAGAGATCGGCGGTCATGATGATTGGTGCAAACCCTAGTGTAGTTGCGCGACTGTACGCGGGCGATGCGGCTTCGTACCATGCCAGCATTGAACATCAACCCAATATTGCACTGCGCAAATCAAGGAGACGGACATGGGTGTATCGATTGTGGGCTGGGCGCATCTGCCCTTTGGCAAGCTGGATGGATTGTCGCTGCAAGCGCTCATCACCCAATCCGCCACGCAGGCCATGGAGCACGCGGGCATCGACGGCAACGCGGTGGATGGCATCTGGCTGGGCAACCTCAACGGCGGCTTTGCGCCCGACATCTTTGCCTCGTCGCTCGCGCTGCAGGCCGATCCCGGCTTGCGCTGGAAGCCCGCCACGCGTCTGGAAAACGCCTGCGCATCGGGCTCCGCTGCGGTGTACGCCGCATGTGATGCCATCGAGTCCGGCCGTGCACGCGTTGCACTGGTGATCGGTGCGGAGAAGATGACGGCCGTGAGCGGCGCGGAAGTCACGCGCATTCTGGGCGACTGCGGCTACTCGGGCGAAGTGCAGCCGGGCGATGGCGGCTTTCCCGGCATCTTCGGCAAGATCGCGCAGGACTACTTTGCGCGCCACGGCGACAACAGCGCAACGCTTGCGCGCATCGCGGCAAAGAACCATGCGAACGGCGCGCTCAATCCATGGGCGCACATGCGCTGCGATCTGGGCTTCGAGTTTTGCAACACCGTGTCCGACAAGAACCCGATGATCGCCGCGCCGCTGCGCAAGACGGATTGCTCTTTGGTCTCGGACGGAGCCGCCGCGCTGGTGCTGGCAAGCGACGAAGCGCTGGCCGATTTTCAACGCGCGGTGACCTTCCGTTCGCGCGCGCAGGTCAACGATTACTTGCCGATGCAAGGCCGCGACGTCGTTCAGTTCGAAGGCCCGCGTCGTGCATGGCAACAGTCACTCAAACAAGCGAAGGTCGCTGTCAACGATCTGTCTTTTGCCGAGGTGCATGACTGCTTCACCATCGCCGAACTGCTGACCTACGAAGCCATGGGCCTCGCCGAAGCGGGTCAGGGCCATCGCGTGATCGAGGATGGCACTGTCATGCGCGATGGTCGCTTGCCGGTGAATGCATCTGGCGGTCTGAAGGCCAAGGGCCATCCGATTGGTGCGACTGGCGTATCCATGCACGTGCTCTCCGCCATGCAACTCATGGGCGAGGCGGGCGACATCCAGGTGCGTGATCCCAAGCTTGGTGCGGTCTTCAATATGGGCGGCTCTGCGGTGGCCAACTATGTGAGCGTTCTGGAGCGCACACGATGAATATTTCGCAGCTCATCCATCGCACGGCACTCGCGCATGGTGAACGTCCCGCCGTGTTTTCCGGCTCGCAGCTGGTGTGTGATTACCGCACGCTGGAAGACCGTGTGGCGCGGCTTGCGGGTCATCTGCGTGAACATTGCGGCGTGCAGTCCGGTGATCGCGTCGCCATTTTTTCGGCCAACTGCGTGCAATATCTGGAAGCGCTGCACGCCATCCACTGGGCAGGTGCGATTTCGGTTCCGGTCAACTACAAGCTGCACAGCAAGGAACTGGCCTACGTGCTCGAAAATTCCGACGCGCGCGTGGTGTGCGTGTCCCCGGAGCTGCGCGATTCGGCATTGGAAGCAGGCGCGCAAGAGGCCGATCTGCTGGTCTTCGGAACCACGCAATGGCAGGCAGCCGTCAGTGCTGGCGAACGACTTGCCATGCAGGACAAAGGCCCCGATGAAGTCGCGTCGCTGTTCTACACCTCAGGCACCACGGGCAGGCCCAAGGGCGTGATGCAGACGCACCGCAATCTGCTCGCCGCCACCATGGCCTACTACACCGACGTGGACGACGTGCAGGTGCATGACGCCATGGTCTACGCCGCGCCCATGTCGCACGGCGCGGGACTCTACAACTACGCGCACATGCTGCGCGGTGCAAAGCATGTGGTGCCGGTGTCGGGCGGATTCGATCCGGCCGAGCTGGTCGAATTGGCGGCGAACGTTGGCCACCTGAGTCTGTTTGCCGCGCCCACCATGGTGCATCGGCTGGTCGATCACATCCGCCGCGCGAAGGCCGATGTGAGCGGCTTCAAGACCATCGTCTACGGCGGCGGTCCCATGTATGTGGAAGACCTGCGCATTGCGCTCGACACCATGGGCCAGAAGTTCGTGCAGATCTACGGACAGGGCGAATGCCCGATGACCATCACCGCGCTCGGTCGCGAGCAGATTGCCGACGCACAGCATCCGCGTTGGACCGAGCGCATCGCCTCCGTCGGCAAAGCCCATGCCTGCGTGGAGGTGCGCGTGGTCGATGCGGATGACAACGAGGTTCCCACGGGCGAACTCGGTGAAGTCGTCGTGCGTGGCGATGCCGTGATGGCGGGTTACTGGGCCAACGAAGCCGCGACTGCGAGCACGCTGCGCAACGGCTGGCTGCATACCGGCGATGTCGCCAGCATGGACGCAGATGGCTTTCTCACGCTGCGCGATCGCTCCAAGGACGTGATCATCTCCGGCGGCTCCAACATCTATCCGCGCGAGGTCGAAGAAGTGCTGCTGCTGCACCCGCAGATCAGCGAAGTCGCGGTGGTCGGCCAGCGCGATGCGGACTGGGGTGAGGTCGTGATTGCCTTCCTCGTCGCGAGTGAAGGCGCGCGTCCCGACGATGCAGAACTCGACGCGCTATGCCTCGACCACATCGCGCGCTTCAAGCGACCGAAGGCGTACCACTTTGTCGATGCCTTGCCGAAGAACAGCTACGGCAAGGTGCTCAAGACGGAATTGCGGACTTGGCTGGACACGCCAACCTGAGCGTCGCGCATGGACCCGCTCCTGCAGGGAAAATTGAATTGGCGTAGATTGCGCAGCCAGTTCATCACAATGTTTTCCCTGCACGGAGCCCTGCCATGTCCGACCAGCCCAAGAAGCTCAAGATCGATTTCGTCTCCGACGTTTCCTGCCCGTGGTGCGCCATCGGGCTGAAGGCGCTGGAGCAAGCCGCTGATCGCGTGAAGAACGATGTGCAGATCGACCTGCACTTTCAGCCGTTCGAGCTCAACGCCGACATGGTGCTCGAAGGCGAGGATGTGATCGAGCATCTGCAGCGCAAGTACGGCGCGCCCGAAGAGCAGATGCGCAAGAACCAGCAGGCCATCACCGAGCGCGGTGCGGGTGTCGGGTTCACCTTCAACATGGACAAGCGCAGCCGCATCTACAACACGTTCGATGCGCACCGTCTGCTGCATTGGCTCGATGAGGAAGGCACGAGCGAGCAGCAAACGGCGCTCAAGCATGCGCTGTTCTCGGCCTATTTCACCGAGGGTGAGAACCCGAGCGATCACGCCGTGCTGCTGCGTCTGGTGCGCGAACTGGGTTTGAACGAAGCACGTGCCAAGGCGATTCTCGAATCGGATGAATACGCGCAGGACGTGCGCGAGCGCGAGGCTTTCTATCACCAGCACGGCATCAACTCCGTGCCTGCAGTGATCATCAACGACCGCCATCTGATCCAGGGCGGTCAGCCCGTGGAGGCGTTCGAGCAGGCGCTGCGTCAGATCGCGCAGCAGGCCGCCTGACGCTCACTTCGAGTTCAAGCTTCGACGATCACGCCGCGCCGATATTCGCTGGGCGGAACGCCCATGTGCTGCGTGAAAAAGCGCGCGAAGTGACTGGGTGCGGAGAAACCGAGCGAATCGGAAATCTCCGCCAGGCTTTGTTCTCCGCGTGCCAGCAGTTCGGTAGCCACACCCATGCGCGCCCAGTCGAGATACTGCTGCGGCGTGACGCCCACGCAGGCCTTGAACTGCTCGAAAAAGCGCGAGCGCGACAGGCCCACTTCGCTCGCCACCCATTCAAGGCTCGGGTTCTCGGCAGCCTTGGATCGAATCAACCCCAGTGACTTGAGCACGCGCGCATCCATGGGCCGGGTGGCGCGTTGCACGCCTTCCAGCGTGGTGGCAGGCACGTAGTTCCGCACGAGTTCCTGCACCAGATCCAGCACCATCGGTTCGTACTGCGATTCCATGAAGGCCGCACCCGCCTGCATGGCAGAGCCCAGCCGCATCACGCAGCGGTGCAGTTCAGGGCTGACGGTTGCATCGGGCTTTTCAAACAATCGCACCAAAGGCAGACCCACACAGTCGAGCGCTTGCGAGAGCCAGCCCGCGTCGGGCAGCACGGTCAGCACATTGGTGACGGCATTGCCTTCGCTGGCGAGCTTGCTGTGCGGCAGCCACGGATTGACCAGAATGGCCGTGGACTCGTTGAGCACGTAGCGGTGCTGTCCTACAACGAAGCCCGAGGGCGCGCCGCCCAGATGGAAGATGAAATTGAATTCCTGATGGGCATGCTCCACCAGCGCTCTGGCCGTGGCATGCACGGCCACGCGACCAAAGTTGCCTTGCACGGCCACGGATGGCGCTTCCTGGCTCATTGGTTTGTCTCCTGTCTGTCACGGTGCCTGTTTGGTTCCTCTTTGCAAAATCGGACGAACGGGTAAGCGGTCGGATTGCGAGGGGCGGGCTTCGCTGCATTTTGATCCTAAAGTGACAGCCATGTCGAGCGGGCTAGCCAGTAGCCGCTTGGCAGGAACCTTGCAGAGGATTTCAAGGAGACAAACAGATCATGAACAACAAACAAGCCTTCATCGTTGGAAACGGACCGCGCCATGTCATCGTGGTGCATGGTTGGTTCGGCAGCGCCCATGCGTGGGACACGTTCGCGAAAGTGGTGGACACAGAGCGCTTCACCTACGCCTTCATGGACTGCCGCGGCTACGGCGCGCGGCGTGGCGAGAGCGGGCCGCACACCATGGACGCCGTGGCCGACGACGTGGTCGCTCTGGCCGACGAATTGGGCTGGAAGGAGTTCGATCTGATCGGCCATTCGATGGGCGGCAAGGTGATTCAACTGGTGCTGAAGCGTGCGCCACAACGTGTGCGCAAGCTGATTGCCGTGACGCCCGTGCCCGCATTCGGCGTGCCGTTCGACGATGCCACCTGGGCGCTGTTTTCCAGCGCTGCGGATGATGCTGCGACGCGTGCCGGAATCATCAACCACAGCACCGGCAATCGCCTCTCCGCGCATTGGATCGAGCAGATGGTGGCGCATTCGATGCAGCATTCCGACCGTGATGTCTTCGCTGCTTACTTGCCCTCCTGGGCGCGCACCGACCATTCTACCGGTTTGGCAGGTCTACCGAATCCCATGCTGGTAGTGGTGGGCGAACATGATCCGGGACTCACTGCCGAGGTCATGAGGGCCACGTATCTGCAGCTCTATCCCAATGCACACATCGAGACCTTGGCCAACGCAGGCCACTATCCGATGGATGAAACGCCGGTAGCACTTGCCACAGCGGTAGAGCGCTTTCTGGCCGCGTGACGCCAAGCCTATTTTCCAACTTCAACCCCACGTCAATCACCGCACGGTCCGATTGAAAGAACCCCAAGCGAGAACAGTCATCATGGAACACCAAGTCACCATCCCCTCCGACGGCTTGAAGCTGTCCGGCGTTCTGCAAGTGCCCGATCAGCGCGCCGCCAACGAGCCCCGTCCGGCCATCATCGTGCTCCACGGTTTTGGCAGCAACAAGGACGATGGCATGGTGATGCTTGCCAGCCGTTTGTTCGAACGTCTGGGTTATGTGGTGCTGCGCTTTGACATGCGCGGCTGCGGCCAAAGCGAAGGCCAGCGTGCCCGCGTGATCTGCCTGGAACAAGTGGCAGACACGCGCAACGCCATCAGCTTTCTGCAGACCCGCTCCGAAGTGCAGTCCGATGCGATCGCCGTGATGGGCCACAGTTTTGGCGCGGCGGTGGCGGTGTACACCGCAGGCGTGGACGAGCGCGTGGCGGCCTGCATTTCTTCCGGCGGCTGGGGCGACGGCGAAGCCAAGTTCCGCGCACAACATGCGTCGCCCGAAGCATGGCAACGCTTTCAGGACATGCGCGCCGAAGGACAGGCCAAGCTCGCCAAGGGCGAATCCATGAACGTCTCGAGATTTGATATCGTGCCGATTCCGGTGGCGCTGCGCAGCGGCCTGCCACCCGGATCGTTCATGGAATTTCCGTTTGAAGTGGTGGAGAGCATGGTCCATTTTCGTCCCATCGATGTCGTCGGCCAGATCGCGCCGCGCCCCTTAATGCTGCTGCATCCGGCGGTCGATTCGGTCACGCCCACGCAGCAATCCATCGACATGTTCTCCAAGGCCAAGATGCCGACCGATCTGCATCTGGTGGCGGGCATTGACCACTTTATCTTCTCCGACGACAGCACGCTCACGCTGAATCTGGTGCAAAGCTGGCTGAACAAATTCTTCCCGCTTCAGAACAAGGCAGAAGCGCCCGCCGGAGCGCACGCATGACGACGACTGCTGCTTCAGCACCGGTACGCGTACCTGCCGATGTGCTCAGGCCGTGGGCTGCGCGCATGCTGCAAGCGGGTGGCATGAGCGCAGACAACGCGGCTCAGGTCGCCGATGCGTTGGTGTGGGCTGACCTGCGCGGCACCGGTTCGCATGGCGTGTCGCGCCTGCCGCTTTACTTGCAATGGCTTGCCAGCGGAGAAATGGCAGGCCATGCAGAACCCAAGACGATCACACGCTTGCCCGCGCTGGTGGTGATCGACGGTCAGGGAGGCGCAGGTGCCGTGGGCATGCACAGCGTGGTCGATGCGGTGGTGGACGGAGCAAAGAAGGCTGGCGCATGCGTCGGTTTGCTCAAGGCCACCACGCATACCGGCGCGTTGGGCTATTTCACCTCTCACATCGCAAGGCAAGGCATGGTGGGGCTTGCGATGGCCGCGTCGGGTCCGCTCATGGCGTACCACGGCGCAGCCGAGAGTGGACTGTCCACGGCACCCTTGTCGATCGCTGCACCGGGCGTTTCTGCGGACGCCGCGCCCATCGTCTTCGACATGGCATCGAGCGCCGTCGCCATGGGCAAGCTCATGCAGGCACGCGCTGCGGGCAAGCCGCTGGAAGCGGGCTGGGCCATCGACGAACACGGCGAGCCGACACTCGATGCGGCAAAGGCCAAGGTGCTGCTGCCGCTTGGCGGACCGAAGGGTTCAGGCCTGGCGTTGATGGCAGAAGTGGTGTGCAGCTTGTTGACTGCCAATCCGATTCTTTCCACGTCGCTGGCCGTACCTCCGAATGAGCGCAAGCATCTGCAGAACGCATTCGTGTTGGCCATCGATATTGCGCAGGTCACTAGTCTGGAGCAGTTCCATCAGGACATGGCGGCGTTGGTAGCGGCGATCAAGAATCTTCCGGCTGCTGGCCAGGCTCGGATTTTGATGCCGGGCGAGCGGGGGGAGGGGGAGCGTCTTCTCCGCGTTGAAGAGGGCATTACCCTTGCCGCTCCGGTTGTGCATGCTTTGAGCAAGCTGGCTTTGGAATTTGGGTTGGATGTTCCTTGGCCTTTGGTTTGATTTTTTGAGTTTTGCTGGCCGGGTGTTCGCCCCGGCGGGCGAGTAACTTTTTGCTGCGCCAAAAAGTCACCAAAAATCGCTTTTGAAGTCCCACGATATAACTCCCTTCGCGCTGCGCGCTCCGCTCGGACAAATATCGTGAGTCAGAGTAGAAACTGGGGAGGGGGCTGCTGCATTCTGCGATGCAGCAGCGGAGGCGCAAGCATCGCGACGGAAAAGATCGATGGTTGAGCATGAGAGTTCAATTCGTCGGGCGGCTTACGCCCAAGCATCTCGCGAGGTCGCGAGATGCAGCACGAGCAACGCGAAGTGCCGTAACACACCTCTTATGAAACCTCTGACTCGCGGCGGTTGCCCGAACGGCGCGACGCAGTCGCAAAGTGAGTTCTGCCGCGGGTATTGAAAAGCGATTTTTGGTGACTTTTTGGCGCAAGCAAAAAGTTACTCGCCCGCCGGGGCGAGACCCGGCCTCCGTAAGTAACCACCCAACGAAAACAAAAACAAAAAAGAGCCGAAAGCTCACGGCATCTGAGCAATAAAGTCCGCCACGGCCTCAATATCTTCAGCCCGCAGATGCGGCACGATCATCGTCATCAACTTCCCCCGCCCCCCGCGATGCGCCTCCCAGTCCTTCAATTGCTGAGAGGTATAGGCAGGCATCTGCCCAGCAAGCCGCGGAAAGTCCGGCCCATACCCCTTGCCATCCACACGATGACACGACACACAGGCGGGCAAATCATTCGACGGATTGCCACCAAAATAAATCTTCTTTCCGGCTTCCACACGCGAAGGATCGCGTGGCTTGGCGACGCCCGCTTTCTGCGCTGAGTAGTACGCTGCCAGATCCAGAATCTGCTGCTCGTTCAGCGATGCAGCGAGCGGCTGCATGATGGTACTAGTGCGGTGCGAGCGCTGCCCCGCAGGGGCCTGAAACGCGCGCAGCTGCTTGGCCAGATACTCGGGCAATTGCCCTGCAAGTCGCGGATAGTCCGGCATGGTGGGGTTGCCGCCAGGCCCGTGGCAGGCCACGCAGGTCTGGTTGGCCAGCACCGCGCCCTGATCGGCCCGACCTTTGGGGGCGGCGGCAGGTTCTGCAGCCAATGCACAGCTTGCAGAACAAGCCAGTGCAAGAGCAGCGGCGGCGATCTGTAATGCGCTGCGCCGGTCGTGCTGTTCACGGTATGTTTTCATGTCTCGCTCACTTCCTCATAATCATCGTTTGTTGTCTTGGATGGTTTTGCTTTGCGTTTGGAGGCCTGCACAAACCAACTAGCGGGGCGTCTCGTTCAGTTTGGGGATTGCCGGTGACCAGCCCATGGGGCGCAGCAAGCGGCTTTCCTGTTGCACGACGAGGCCTTTGACCTGCTCCATGTATTTCTGCCAACGCGGATCGCGTTGCAGTCGATCACGGCGTGCGTTGCGGTCTTCGAAGCTGTCGAAGGCCCACAGATGCACGATCTGGTTGAGCGTTCCGGTCTCGCTCACGAAGTAGCCAACCAGACGCTCGTAGATGTCGCGATGGGCCTCGAATCCGAGGCTTTCATATGCCGCCAGAAACCGCGGCGATGTGCCGGGCTCCAGCGTGTAGGTGCGTTGTTCGATCAACATGATGGCAATGGGCCGTGCGCGTCCATCAGGAACCGGTGCGTGTCTGGCGCGAGATGCTCGCGGCCTGGTCTGGCGTGAACACGCTCTTGGGCACCATGGTGTGCACGCCCTTCGGTGGCTTGGAGGTGTAGTTGGTGTTGGTCTGGTGCGAGTACTGCGTCACGCGCACGCTGCCTGCCACGCTGACGAGCGAGTACACATCGTCGCGCTCGATCTTGGCCAGGGGCGCAAGCCAGTTCATGGTGTTGAGCAGCGAGGCGGTGAGGGCCGATTCCAACGAATCTCCATATCCGAGGCCGATCCAGTGCGTGGGTGTCTCCACCATCAAGGTCTTGAGGGGCGAGCGCTTGTGCAGGATGAACTGGATGCGCATGTCTTCCATCGCGGTTTCGATGGCGGTCTGATTGACCACGCCATCGCCCTGCGCTGCGTGCGAGTCACCGGTCCAGATCATGCCGCCTGCGCGCTGCACGGGCAGGAAGATGGAGGCACCTTCGGTCAGTTCGCGCAGCACGATGTTGCCACCGTAAGCGCCGCTCAGAATGCCGCTTACCGGATCGTTACCTGCAGGCATGGCTGCGATCACACCTTGCGTGGGTTGCAGTTCATAGGCAATGCCGTTCTTGAAACTGGCTTGCTTGCGGGCATCATCGAACTTGAAATACTGCAGATAAGGTTTCTTGAACTCGGTAGGCAGCGCGCCCACGCCAAGGGGTGAGCTGTTCCAACCCCATTCGATGGGTCTGAGGCGCAGCATGCGGCATTCGATCCAGTCGCCGGGTTCTGCGCCGCGCACGGCGACCGGACCCACCAGTGAATAAGGCCCCGCTGGGTAGCGCTTGCGGATGGGCTCGCGCGCGTCGAACGGCATGCCGTACTTGGCTTCGTCCGCCCAGTTCACCCAGGTGTTGGGATAGTGCACCCAGTCGCCCGAATCGACGGTGACGGCGGCTGGCGCTTTCGGATCCATGGCGCCTACGCGCACGGTGTCCTTGTTGGATGGCAGTTCGTGGCGCTTGCCCAGCGGTGTGCTGCCGGCGACATCGCCGCCACCAGCGTTGGCTGCAGCGGGTGTGCCCGATGTGGCGCAACCCGCCAGTGGTGCGAGCGAGCCAAGACCAAGCATTCCCGCCCAGCCCAGAGCGGAGCGGCGTGAGGGCGAGCGCAGGCTGTTCTTGCGCTCGTCGGCGGTGCGGCGGATGTTGTCGGTGTCGAGCCCTTCGCCCTGCGGCATGCTCGAATCTCCCTTCAGTTGGTGAACGCATTCGGTCAAACCGGCGCAGCAGCCGTAGCTCAGGCGAGTCGCTTCATTGGATGATGCTGTAGACATGATTTCTTGCTCCTTGGATGCTCAGAATCTGAGGCTGGTGCAAGACTAAATTTGTCTGTCCAAATAACGGAAACCGCAGCTTCCGGCTTCTTACCGAATCGTCTTGGATATGAGTTCGGCATGCATCTTTCGGACGATTCGGTACGCGCCGGGATGAGCGCGTTCACGGTGCGGGAGACGCAATTTCTATACTGCGGATTCATCCGGATTTGCCAAGGCGGCAAATGACCACAGGCACGCAGGCTCTTGATCTTGCGGTCATCATCTCAAGAGACAATGCGCAGTTGCAGCAGACGAAGGAGACGAGTCACCATGACTTCATCACAGGCCACCCAGTACCTCTACCAGAGCGGCTTTGGCAACGAGTACGCCAGCGAGGCCGTACCCGGCGCGCTGCCGCAGGGGCGCAACAGCCCGCAGCGTGCGCCCATGGATCTTTATCCCGAACAGCTTTCGGGCACCGCGTTCACCGCACCGCGCCAGGACAATCGGCGCAGTTGGTTGTATCGTCGCCAGCCTTCGGTGGTGGCGGGACGTTATGTGCGCTATGAACAGCCGCATTGGCAGACGGGCGCAGATCGTTCGGTGGCCGTGCCGCCCGAGCCGTTGCGCTGGCATCCCGCGGAATTTCCTGACAAGGTGGATGAGCTTGATTTTGTCGACGGCGTGCGCACCATGATGGCCAACGGCGATGCCGATGCGCAGATCGGCGTGGGCGTGCACATGTACATGGCGGGCCGGTCGATGGAGCGCCGCGCGCTGATCAACGCCGATGGCGAAATGCTGATCGTGCCGCAGCAGGGGCGCATCGTCGTGACGACCGAGATGGGCGTGCTCGATGTGAAGCCCGGCGAGATCGTGCTCGTGCCGCGCGGCGTGGTGTTCAAGGTGGCGCTGCCCGATGGGGTCTCGCGTGGCTACATCTGCGAGAACTACGGCGCGCAGTTTCGCTTGCCTGAACTGGGCCCGATCGGATCGAACGGCTTGGCGAATGCGCGCGATTTTCAGGCACCTGTGGCGGCCTTTGAACACGAAGCGCAAGGTCGCTACGATCTGGTGAAAAAGTTCGGTGGCCACTTCTGGACGGCTCCTGCGTCGAGTTCGCCGTTCAACGTGGTGGCTTGGCACGGCAATCTTGCGCCCATCAAATACGACACGACCCACTTCATGACGATTGGCTCGATCAGCTTCGATCATCCCGATCCGTCGATCTTCACCGTGCTCACTTCACCCAGCGACACGCCGGGCACGGCCAATTGCGATTTCGTGATCTTCCCGCCGCGCTGGCTGGTGATGGAGGATACGTTCCGCCCACCGTGGTACCACCGCAATCTGATGAGCGAATTCATGGGCTTGGTCTACGGCGAATACGACGCCAAACCCGGCGGCTTCAAACCCGGTGGTGCGAGCCTGCACAATTGCATGGTGCCGCATGGGCCGGACGAAGAAGCCTTCGAAAAAGCCAGCCACGCCGATCTCAAACCGCACAAGCTCGACAACACTTTGGCCTTCATGTTCGAGAGCCGTTATCGCTTCGTTCCTACGCAAGCGGCTTTGAACAGCCCGGCGCTGGACCACGCTTATGCCGACTGCTGGGCAGGGCTCAAGGACCCATTCAAGAAAGACTGAACATCATGTTTGAAATCGACCAGACACATGATCCCAAGCTGCAAAGCTGGGTCGAATCCGCCAACGTTGCGGGCTGCGATTTTCCGATCCAGAACCTGCCCTTCGGCCTGTTCAGCAACAAGCCCGGGGCTGCGCCCCGCATTGGAGTGGCGATTGGTGACAAGGTGCTCGATCTGCGCATGGCAGCGCTCGTCAGCAGTGACGACATGAACGCGCTGATGAACGCCACGCCCGCGCAACGTGCGAATCTGCGCCGTGCGATTTCTACAGGGCTTGCACGCGGCAGCGACCAGCAAAAGGATTGGGAGCGCGCGCTGCTCGATCAGTCCGCCGTCACCATGCATGTGCCTTGCCGCATCAACGACTACACGGATTTCTACACCAGCATCAACCACGCGACCACGGTGGGCAAGCAGTTTCGTCCGGACAATCCGCTGCTGCCCAACTACCAGTGGGTGCCCATCGGTTATCACGGGCGTGCATCGTCGATCAATGTGAGCGGCACGGATTTCAAGCGCCCCAAGGGCCAGACCAAGGCTCCTGATGCGACGGTGCCGATGGTAGGGCCATGCAAGCGCCTGGACTACGAACTGGAACTGGGCTGGTTTGTGGCGCAAGGCAATGCGCAGGGCGACGCGATTCCGATCACCGATGCCGAGTCGCATCTGTTCGGTGTGGCGCTGTTCAACGACTGGTCCGCGCGTGACATTCAGGGCTGGGAATACCAACCGCTGGGTCCGTTTCTTGCCAAGAATTTCGCAAGCACGCTGTCGCCGTGGATGGTGACCATGGAGGCGCTCGCGCCGTTTCGCGATGCCTTTACACGACCCGGTGCTGATCCGCAGCCGCTGCCTTATCTGGACTCAGCCGAAAATCGCCTACGTGGCGCTTTCTCGATCACGCTGGAAGTGCTGCTGCTGACGCCGAAGATGCAAGCAGCAGGCAAGGCTGCGCAACGTATCTCGCTGACCAACGCAGCGAATGCGGCTTACTGGACGCCTGCGCAACTCGTCGCGCATCACACCGTCAACGGCTGCAATCTGCAGACCGGCGACTTGTTCGGTTCGGGCACCTTGTCAGGACCGACGCCGCAGGAAGCCGGCTCGCTGATGGAGCTGAGCGCTGGCGGCAAGCAGCCGATTGCACTACCCGATGGCGAGCAACGCACGTTTCTGGAGGACGGCGATACGGTGATCTTCAGAGGCTGGTGCGAACGCGCCGGGGCTGCACGCATCGGCTTTGGAGAATGCCGCGCGACGGTGTTGGCTGCTGCGGTTTGATCGTTCGGGAGAAGGCTTACTTTTTCAGAGGAATCTGCGTGCCGTGCGCCACCGGCACGGCAGAGACCGAGTTCTGCGGCGAGCCGTCGATCAGTTTGTCGGAGTAGGTCAGGTAGACCAAGGCATTGCGCTTGACGTCCACCATCCGCACCACGCGCAGGCGCTTGAAGACCAGCGAGGTGCGTTCACTGAACACCTCGTCTTGATCTTTGAGCGGCTTGGGGAAGGTGATGGCACTGACCTGGTGGCAGGAGATCGATGCTTCCGAGCGGTCTTCGGCCAATCCGAGCGAACCCTTCACACCGCCCGTGCGGGCACGGGAGACGTAGCAGGTGACACCTTGCACATCGGGGTCGTCGTATGCTTCCACGATGATGTCGTGATCGCGGCCGACCAGTTTGAATGCGGTGTCCACAGTGCCGATTTTTTCAGGCCCGGAGGCCAGTGCCACGGCAGTGACGGCGAACAGACCCGTCAGCGCAATCGCCGACAGGAGGGTCTTCTTGTTGACGATGGCGGACATGGTTCTGCGGTGGGGAGTGTGATGTTTACTTGGCTTCGGCGCAGCGCTTGGCCAGATAGGTCAGCGACTCTTCGACCTGATCGACCAGAATCAGGCTCAGGTCGCCGGGCTGCAGGCGTTCCAGCGCGTGATCGATGGCGAGGAATTCGCCGTGGATCTCGGTGCTGTACGTGGTGCGTGGCGCGCCTTCGAGGCCTTGCTTGAGCAGGGCGAGCACTTCGCCGTCTTCACGGCCGCGTTGGCAGGCGTCCTGGTACAGGATCACGTCGTCGAAGTATTGACCGAGGATGCGGGTCTGCTCGACGATGTCCTGATCGCGGCGGTCACCGGCACCCGAGATCACCACGCTGCGGTGCTTGGCGGGCATGGCCTGCACGGCCTGCGCGAGTGCGCGGATGGCGTCGGGATTGTGGCCGTAATCGGCGATGACGGTGGCGCCCTTGTAGTCCATCACGTTGAAGCGCGCAGGTGCGTTGTCGCTGTCGTTCAGGAAACCTGCGAGGCCGCGGCGGATGGTCTGCCAAGGCAGGTTCGATGCCCATGCGGCACCGATGGATGCCATCACGTTCTCGACCTGGAAGGTGATCTGGCCGTTGCGAGTGATCGGGATGTCGCGCAGCGGAATGCTTTCGCGCCATGAGCCTTCGGCGGCGACGATGTTTTCGCCGTCCACGTAGATCACGCGATTGCCTTGTGCGCGGTGCGTGGCCATCACGGGGTGGTGGCGGTCGGCGGCAAAGAAGATGACCTTGCCGGGGCAGACCGATGCCATCGCTGCGACCAGCGGATCGGCGGCGTTCAGCACGCCGTAGCCATTGGGGGCCACGTTCTGCACGATCACGCGCTTCAAGACGGCGACGTCTTCGGCGGTGGTGATGAAGTTCAGACCGAGGTGATCGCCTTCGCCCACGTTGGTGACCACGGCCACCTGGCAGCGGTCGAAGCCGAGGCCTTCGCGCAGGATGCCGCCGCGTGCGCATTCGAGCACGGCTGCATCGGTTTCGGGGTGCGCCAGCGCATTGCGTGCGCTGCGGGGGCCGGAGCAGTCACCGCTGTCGATCTGGCGACCGTTGACGTAGACACCATCGGTGTTGGTCATGGCGGTGCGCCAGCCGTGCGATGTGAACAGGTGCGCGATCACGCGCGTGGTGGTGGTCTTGCCGTTGGTGCCGGTGACGGCAACCACGGGGATGCGGCCGTCCTGACCGGGCGCGAACAGCTCATCGACCATGGGCACGCCGACGTTGCGTGGGCGACCGAAGGAGGGCGCCAGATGCATGCGCAGGCCGGGTGCGGCGTTCACTTCGACGATGCCGCCGTTCTGCTCTTCGAGCGGCTTGAGCATGGTTTCGCAGACCACGTCCACGCCGCAGATGTGCAGGCCGATGGTCTGCGCGGCTTCGATGGCGCGCGCGGCGACTTCGGGGTGCACGTCGTCGGTCACATCGGTGGCGCTGCCGCCGGTGGACAGGTTGGCGTTGTTGCGCAACACGATGCGCTGGCCCTGCGCGGGCACGGATTCGGGCGTCAGGCCTTCGGTGGCGATGCGCGCGATGGCGATGTCGTCAAGGCGAATCTTGGTGAGCGCCGTGCCGTGGCCGGAGCCGCGACGGGGGTCCTGATTGACGATCTCGACCAGTTCGCGAATGGTGTGCTGACCATCGCCGAGCACTTGCGGAGGCTCGCGGCGTGCGGCGGCAACGAGTTGACCACCGACGACCAGCAGACGGAAATCGTGACCGGGCAGGAAACGCTCGACCATCACTTCGTCGCTGAATTCGGAGGCGACCTTGTAGGCGGCATCAAGGCCTTCGCGGGTAGTGATGTTCACGACCACACCCTTGCCCTGATTGCCGTCCTGCGGCTTCACGACCACGGGCAGGCCGACTTCCTGCGCGACCACCCAGGCGTCTTCCACGTCCTTGACGGGACGTCCGAGCGGCACGGGCACGCCAGCGGCATGCAACAGGCGCTTGGTCAGGTCCTTGTCTTGCGCGATGGACTCGGCCACGGCGCTGGTCTGGTCGAGTTCGGCGGCCTGGATGCGGCGCGCCTTGGAGCCCCAGCCGAGCTGCACCAGCGAGCCGGAAGTCAGGCGACGGAACGGAATGCCACGGGCGACGGCGGCGTCCACGATGGAGCCGGTCGAGGGGCCGATGCGTTCGTCTTCATCGGTGTCGCGCAGATCGGCGATGGCCTTGTCGGCGTCGAACGGAGTGTCTTCCATCGCCGCACGCAGCAGCGCTTCGGCGTAGTCCATGGCCTTGCGACCGACGGCTTCTTCGGTGTATTCGACGACGACCTGATAGGTGCCGGGCTCGACCGTGGAATGCGTGCGGCTGAAGGTGACGGGGCAGCCGGCCTGTGCCTGCAGCGACAGTGCTGCAACTTCCAGCACATGGGCGAGCGACAGGCGCTGATCGGCACCGTGAGGTTGCAGCGTGCCGATCTTGGGAAAGCGTGCGCGCAGGCGGTCTTCAAAACCGGCGATGTCGGAGTACACGCACTCGTTGGAGTCGCAGTGCACGATGGCTTCGATGGCGGTGCTGCGGGTCCAGAGATTCGGGCCACGGAGGGCTCGGACGCGGGTCACTTGCATGTGTCTTCTTTCTTTTGTGCGGGGCTGCAGGGGTGGTGCAGCGCCGCGGAGAAATCATCTCTTGGTGAGATCAGTCTCAGATCTCGTTGTACTCGAAAGTCTTGATGCCCGCGCCGATCAGATCGGGCGCGATGTCCATCGACCAGGCTGCGGCAATCGCGGCCAGCAGTGCCGGGGTGTCGGGCTTGCGGCTGCCGGGCAGGGCGAGCGCGTCGAGCGTTCCGAGCACGCGCTCCTGCGCGCCCGTGGCCAGCACCACCTGGTTGTTGCGCACGAACACGGCACGGCCTTCGGCGTTGTCCGCGCGGTGCTTGGCGATGTGTGCGTTGTCGGCATTCATCGAGTACAGCAGCACTTCGCCATCGCACAGGCGGGCGAGATCGGCGACCTGCTCGATGTCGGCGTTCAGCACGCCAGCACCTTCGTCGAGCACCACGTCGATCTGCGTGCGCATCACGCGGGTCATCTGACCTTGCTCGTGCACGTCGTGGTCCTTCAAGGTTTCAAAGCCGTCCATGTCGGTGACCACGCCGACCAGGCAGCGGTCGTAGGCCAGACCTTCTTCGAGGATCGAGCGCGCGGTGGTTTCGATCACGGCGGCTTGCGCGAGGCGGTTGGTCAGCAGGCGATGCGCACCGGCCCAGTTGGCGGTGTTGGTCTTCTGCGTCTGGCGGTTGTTCAGGAACATGCCCTGTTCGCTGGTCACGCCGGTGAGCTTGCCCGACAACTGCAGCAGCCAGCCGACGAGGCGCGCGATGAACGCGTTCTCGCGCGTGCCGGCGATGCCGACCACGGGAATGCGACCCGCGCCGGTGCCGTCTTCGGTGGCGGGGAACAGGTGCTCGACGATGGCCTGACCGACCGGACGCGGTGCGCCGCTGGTGGGCTTCAGGTGCATCAGCAGGCCGGGGCCGGCGTTGACTTCGAGGATCGCGCCCTGACCGCGCATGGGCTTGGAGACGTCCTGCAGGATCATGTCCATGCCGGCGATGTCCAGACCCACGATCTTGGCCGCGAGTGTGGCGTAGTAGGCCACGTCGGGGTGCACTTCGTCAGTGCAGTCGATGGCCATGTTGCCGTTGCGTTGCAGCAAGATGGATTCACCTTGTGCAGGCACGGACGCGGGGGTGACGTTCTGGCGCTTGAGCTCCAGCTTGACGGCCGGGGCTTCGAGGTTGATCCAGTCGAGCGGGTATTCCTGCTCGGGGCCACGGCGCGGATCCTGATTGACCACGGCGACCAGTTCGGCCAGCGTGGACTTGCCGTTGCCGGACACGCTCACGGTCTCGCCGCGGCAGGCTGCAACCAGCTTGCCGCCGACCACCAGCAGACGGTGCTCGGTGCCGTCGATGAACTTCTCGACGATCACATCGGAGCCTTCGGGCTCGGCCAGCGCGAAGGCGGCTTTGATGTCTTCTTCGGCATGCAGGTCCAGCGTCACGCCGCGCGCGTGGTTGCCGTCGGAGGGCTTCACGGTCACGGGGAAACCGATGTCCTGCGCGACTTCCCAGGCTTCTTCGGGCGAGTTGACGATCTGGCCTTCGGGCACGGGCACGCCGCAGGCGGCGAGCAGGCGCTTGGTGAAGTCCTTGTCCTGGGCGATGCCTTCGGCAATCGCGCTGGTCTGGTCGCTCTCGGCGGTCCAGATGCGGCGTTGGGCTGCGCCGTAGCCGAGTTGCACGAGGTTGCCGTCGTTCAGGCGGATGTGCGGAATGCGGCGCTCGCCAGCGGCATCGACGATGCAGCCGGTGCTCGGGCCGAGGTAGCGGTCGTTGATTTCGGTCTTGATGGCCTGGATTGCGGGCTTCAGATCGAACGGCTGGTCGTTGATTGCAGCCATCAGCAGCTTGTGACCGTAGGCCAGAGCGGTGCGCGCCACGGTTTCTTCAGGGCAGCGGAACACCATGCGGTAGACGCCGCGCTGGGAGATCTCGCGCGTCTGACCGAATTCGGCGGGCATGCCGGCGAGGTTCAGCAGCTCGATGATCACGTGCTCCAGCACATGGCCCATCCAGGTGCCTTCCTTCAGACGCAGCAGAAAGCCGCCGCGTTCGCCCACGCCGCAGTGGTGCTCGATCAGATCGGGCAACCAGGTGGTCAGTCGTTCGTTGAGGCCGGGGATCTTGTTGGACGGATAGTCCTCCAACTCTCCCAGATCCAGCCAGACCTCCAGAACGGGGCGGTAGGTCCAGACGCTGGGGCCGCGCAGATAAGTGGTGCGCAAGAGTTGGATATCGTTGAATGTCGCCATGGATTGCAACTAGTGAATTCTTGAAACGCCAGAATGGAAACCGGATTGTCGATCCCCAAATGGCTGCAACAGGGTGCATTGTGCGCGTTAATTGCGACTTGAGTGACGGGATGTCAGCCGACATGGGGGTCTGCGCGTTAAAAACGGGTGTCGCCATACCGCCCCGGTTGTCATGGACAATTCAGATAAGGGCACTGTCAGTGTTTTGAAGGTGCCAAGGGCCGAAAAATATTCCAAATGCAAAATCACCATCATCCTGTGGACGCTGCGGGCGTCATGAACACTCCCGCCGGGCAGCAAGTGCGAGCAAAACTCGGTACTGATGAGAACGTGCTGGCAGCGCTGGAGGTTGACCTGACCCCCGATCTGCGATTCGAAAACGGGCTTTTGGCACTCACCCAGCAGCGGTTCATTTTCCGCAATGCGGAAGGGGTGATCCGGGATTGGCCGATCGAGCAAGGCATGTCGCTGCGTCTGCTGGACCATGGCGGCGTCGGCACGCTGGAATTGCATGACAGTGACAAGCGCCATGAACTCTGGCGCTTCACGCTCGGCCACCACCCGCAGGCGCTGACGCTGATCCAGAAGTACGACAAGATCGAGCGTCGCCTGCAGGCGCTGCGCGACGGCTCCACGATCCCGCCCGAGCTGGAAGACGACGAAACGCTGTGCCCCACATGCCACACGCCCCTGCCGCCCGACAGCGAGGAATGCCCGGCCTGCGCGCGCCAGCAGGCTCCGCAGACATCGACCTGGGTATTGCTGCGACTCTGGCGATTTGCAAAACCTTACAAAAATCAACTGCTGCTCGGCTTTCTGCTGACGCTCGCGGCCACGGGGGCGCAATTGGTTGCGCCGTACCTGACCATTCCGATCATGGACAAGATCCTGATCCCGTTCCAGAACGGCGAGAAGATCGACCCCAGCTTGGTCACGCTGTATCTGGGCGGCTTGCTCGCCTCGGCCGTCGTGGCCTGGATTCTGGGTTGGGCGCGCACCTTTGTGCTGGCCAAGGTGTCCGAGCGCATCGGCTCGGGCCTGCGCACCTCGACCTACGACCACCTGCTCAAGCTCTCGCTCGACTATTACGGCAGCAAGCGCACGGGTGATCTGATGGCGCGCATCGGCACCGAGACCGACCGGATCAACCTGTTCCTGTCCCTCAACGCGCTCGACTTCGCCACCGACGTGCTGATGATGCTGATGACGGCGACGATCCTCTTCTCGATCAACCCGTGGCTGGCCCTCGCTACGCTGGTGCCGTTGCCGTTCATCGCGTGGATGATCCACATGGTGCGCGAGCGCCTGCGCACCGGCTTCGAGAAGATCGACCGCGTCTGGTCCGAAGTGACCAACGTGCTGGCCGACACCATCCCCGGCATCCGCGTGGTCAAGGCCTTCGCTCAGGAGCAGCGCGAGTCCGACCGCTTTTCCGACGCCAACAAGGCCAATCTGGAAGCCAACGACCGCGTGAACAAGACCTGGTCGCTGTTCACCCCCACCGTCACTTTTCTGACCGAAGTCGGTCTGCTGATCGTCTGGGGCTTCGGCATCTGGCTGGTGGCGGGCGGCAGCATCACCGTCGGTGTGCTCACTGCCTTCATCGCCTACATCGGCCGCTTCTACAGCCGCCTCGATTCGATGAGCCGCATCGTCTCCGTCACGCAAAAGGCGGCGGCGGGCGCCAAGCGCATCTTCGACATCCTCGACCACGTGAGCAACGTGCCCGATCCACAGAACCCGGTGCGCCTGCCCGCCAACGTCAAGGGTTCGCTGACCATGGAAGACGTGAGCTTTCGCTACGGCAGCCGCTCGGTCATCAAGCATCTGGACCTGCAGATCAAGCCCGGCGAGATGATCGGTCTGGTCGGCCACAGCGGCTCGGGCAAGAGCACGCTGGTCAATCTGATCTGCCGTTTCTACGATGTGAGCGAAGGCTCGATCCAGCTTGACGGCGTGGACCTGCGCCGCATCTCCGTGTCGGATTTCCGCCGCAACATCGGCCTGGTGCTGCAGGAGCCCTTCCTGTTCTTCGGCACCATCGCCGAGAACATCGCCTACGGCAAGCCGGAAGCCACGCGCGAAGAAATCGTTGCTGCTGCACGCGCCGCGCACGCGCATGAGTTCATTCTGCGACTGCCGCACGGCTACGACTCGCTCGTGGGCGAACGTGGCCAGGGCCTGTCGGGCGGCGAGCGCCAGCGCATCTCGATTGCGCGCGCGCTGCTGATCGACCCGCGCATCCTGATCCTCGACGAAGCGACTTCGGCGGTGGACACGGAAACCGAAAAGGAGATCCAGAAGGCGCTCGACAATCTGGTGCAAGGCCGCACGACGATTGCGATCGCCCACCGCCTGTCCACGCTGCGCAAGGCTGACCGTCTGGTCGTGATGGATCGTGGCGAGATCGTCGAAGTCGGTCCGCACGACGAACTCATGGCCAAGGAAGGCGCGTACTGGCGTCTGTACATGGCGCAGGCGCGCCGTGCCGAGGAAGACGCCGAAGCCGCTGGTGTGGTGATCGACGCCGCATCGCGCGTGGCGAACAAGGCCGCAGCCGACAGCAAGCCCGCTGTTCACGCCTGAGCGCACAAAGACAAGAGAGCAGAACCAGATATGTCATTGCACAGCCAGACTCCAACGAACGTCGCCTTCCAACTCGCGCGCAACCCGCACGGCCGCCTCACACTGCGCCTGGCCTCGGACGGCGTGGAGCATGTGGGCGTGTTGCCCGTGCGCTCCTTCCCGATCAGTGCGCCCGACGAAGGTCTGTCGCTGTTCGGCACCGACGGCCACGAGATCGTGTGGATCGACCGCATGGATCAGCTCTCCGCCGATCAGCGCCAGCTCATCGAAGAAGAACTCGCCGCGCGTGAATTCGTGCCGACCATCCAGAAGCTGGTCAAGGTATCGACCTTCGCCACGCCCAGCACCTGGACCGTGGAGACCGATCGCGGCCCGTTCGATCTGGTGCTCAAGGCTGAAGAAGACATCCGCAAGCTCGAAGGCCGCACGCACCTGCTGATCACGGCAAGCGACGGCCTGCAGTTCCGTGTGCGGGATTCGGGCGCGCTGGACAAGCATTCCAGAAAGTTGCTCAGCCGATTCCTCTGATTTTCGGGATTCGCTGAATGTGAAAATGGGGCCGTCATCGCGGCCCCATTTTTCTTTTGCGCGATGCGTCAGCTGTTGGCGATGCCGCTGCTCACATGACCGGCAGGCACGTGGCGCGCGGCGGATTCGACATGACCGGTCTGGTCGTCGAAAAAGAAGTCGGGCTCGAACTCGCGCAGGAACGGGCCTTTTTCCAGGCCGCCGAGGAACATGGCCTCATCGACCTGAATGTTCCAGTCCATCAAGGTGCGGATCGCGCGCTCGTGTGCCGGAGCGCTGCGTGCGGTGACCAGCGCGGTGCGGATGCGCATGCCGTGGTTGCCCGCCTGCTGCAGTCGGTGCAGCGCGGCGAGCAATGGTTTGAACGGACCTTCGGGCAGGGGCTGGGACGCCTTGTCCTTTTCGTGGCGCTGAAAGGCTTCGAGGCCGTCGCGTTGATAGACCTGCTCGGCCTCGTCGGAGAACAGCACGGCGTCGCCGTCGAAGGCAATGCGCACTTCGGTGGGATGCGAGTTGCTGGCGCGTACCGAGTCGGTGAACACATGGGCGGCGGGATGACCGAGGCGCAGGGCCTGCGTCACGTCCTGCGCGTTGGCCGACAGAAACAGATGCGCACCCAGTGGCCGCAGGTATTTGAACGGTGCGCCGCCTTGCGTGAACACGCCGCGCTGCAGCGGAATGTGCGCGGCCTGAGTCGAGCGGAAAATGCGCATGCCGCTGACCGGATCATTGCGCGAGAGCATCACGACTTCGACGCGCTGCTTGCCGTCGCTGTTGAATGCAAGCAGCTTCTTGACCAGCGAAAACGCCACGCCGGGCCGCGCGGGCTCGTCCAGCCGCTGCAGTTGAAGTTGCATGTAGGCCTGCGGATTTTCGGCGTCGAAGAGGCGGTTCTCTTCTTCGAAATCGAACAGCGCGCGCGAGGAAATCGCGACCACCAGTTGATCATCCAGCGTGACGGGCATGGCGTGTTTTCGTAGGGTTGCGTGGATTACTTGACGAACTGGTTGAGCTGGATGATGGGCATGAGCACGGCCAGCACGATCAGCATGACGATCAGGCCCATGGCCACGATGAGCAGCGGCTCCAGAATCGTGGCGAGCTGCATGGCGCGGCGCTGCACTTCGGTGGAGAGCTGATTGGCCGCGCGCTGCAGCATCAAGGGCAGTTGGCCGGTCTGCTCGCCCAAGCGCGCGAACATCGAGACGAGGCCGGGAAAGCGCTTCTTCTGCGAAATCGCGGAGGCCAGCGGCGCGCCTTCGCGCACCAGCACCAGCGCGTCGAGCGCATCGGCACGCATGGCGCGGTTGTTGAGGGTTTCGGCGGCGGCCTGCAGGGCTTTCAGAATGGGAACACCAGCACCCGCGAGCATGGCGAGCGTGCCCGCAAAACGCGCTGCGTTGTAGCCGCGTGCGAGCTTGCCGATGATGGGCAGGTTCAGCCACCAGGCGTCAAAAGTGGCGCGAAACGCGGGACGTGAAAGCGCGGTGCGCATGAAGATCGCGAACAGAATCACCACGCCGAGCATCAGCCAGCCGTAGTTGCGCACCAGGTCGCTGAGCTTGAGCATCACCACGGTCAGAAACGGCAGCGCGCGCTTGGTACCAGCGAACACGTTGGCCACCTGCGGCACAACATAGCCGACCAGAAACAGCACGATGACGATGGCCACGCAGGTCACGATGGCGGGGTAGAGCGACGCGCCGATGAGCTTGGCGCGCAGGGCCTGGCGCTGCTCCAGATCGTCGGCCAGCTTGTCGAGCACCTCGCCGAGATGACCGCTTTGCTCGCCTGCGCCGATCACCGCGCAGAAGATGTCGGAGAACTCGCGCGGATGCTGCGACAGCGCCTTGGCGAAGGTCGAACCGGCGTTCACCTCGGCCCGCAGCGCGGCGACCAGATGGTGCTGGCGCTCGGTGTCGGCTTCTTCGGACAGTGCGCTCAAGGCGCGTTCCAGCGGAAGGCCGGAGGTGATCAGCCCTGCGAGCTGGCGCGTCCAGATGGCGAGCTGCGTGGAGTTGAACACCGGCCGCGTGAGCAGGCGCTGGCTGAGCGAGGGCGCCTGGCCGGTGGACGTGTTCGAGGCCAGCACTTCCACGGCCAAGGGCACAAGCGCCTGTGCGCGCAGCAGGCTGCGGGCGGCCTTGGGGCTGTCGGCGTCGATCGTGCCTTTGCGGGTCTGGCCGGCGGCGTCCAGTGCTTCAAAGGAAAAGGCGGGCATGCGTTGTTTTCAAGGTTCGGCTGCGCCATGCCTCGATCACTGCGAATGCGACATGACGCCAATGCCCTGATGGTAGCCGGTTGCCGGGTCAAAACCCGTTCGCCTTTCCCGTGGCGCGAAAAACAGTTGTATGCCCGATGCGGGCTCAGCCTTTCGCGGCAGCTGCGGCGATCTCCAGCGAGCGCAGTCGCAATTCGGGGTCGTAGACATCGCTCACCAGCATGAATTCGTCCGCCTCGGTGGCTTCGGCCAGCGCCTTGAAGCCTTGCTTGACGCGATCCGGGCCGCCGATCACGCCGATGGCCAGAAAGTCGCCAATGGCTTCGCGTTCGCGCGGGCCGATGCGCTCCATGAAGTTCTGCAGCGGCGGCTGAAGCAGGCCGCGCTGGTTGGTGAGAATGCCCAGCACGCGTTGGTAGGTGCTGCTGGCCAGGTATTCGGCTTCTTCATCGGTGGGCGCGGCGATCACCGGCACGCCGATCATCACGTAGGGCTTCTTCAGCGTGGCCGATGGCTTGAAGGTCGCGCGGTAGATTTCGAGCGCAGGCATCAGAAAGCGCGGCGCGAAGTGCGATGCGAAGGCGTAGGGCAGGCCTTTTTCCGCTGCCAGTTGGGCGGAGAACATGCTGGATCCCAGCAGCCAGATCGGCACGTTGGTGTCCGCACCCGGAACGGCGGTGATGCGCTGGCCGGGCTGCACCGGGCCAAGCAGGCGCTGCAGTTCGGACACGTCACGCGGGAAATCTTCTTCGGTTTCGACGCGGTCGCGGCGCAGTGCGCGCATGGTCGGGCCGTCGGTTCCGGGCGCGCGGCCCAGGCCAAGATCGATGCGGTTCGGATACAGCTCGGAGAGCGTGCCGAAGGCTTCGGCCACCACCAGCGGCGCGTGGTTGGGCAGCATGATGCCGCCCGAGCCGACGCGGATGGCGCCAGTCTGGCCCGCGATGTGGCCAATCAGCACGGCTGTGGACGAACTGGCGATGCCGGGCATGTTGTGGTGCTCGGCCAGCCAGTAGCGCGAGAAACCGAGTCGTTCCGCTTGCTGGGCGGTGCGCACGGCAATGGACAGCGCGTCCGCCACGGTGCCGCCTTCGCGGACGGCCACCAGATCAAGCATGGAGAGGGAAGGCATGGACAGGGAGTTGGTGCTCATCTCTCCATTGTGTGGGGCGACCAAAATCTGCGCTTGCTACGGGAATTTGACCCTTGACAGAATGTAAAACAATGTTAATTGATCTGGGGCAAACCTCAAATTACCCAATTCTGGGTATGTGCAAACTTTTTTTAACTATCTAGACTCTCGTTTACCGATTCTCACTAATGCAGGCGACGCTCCGATATCCCGCCCTGCTGAGTCGGTTGATAGTTTTAATTTAAAATATTAAATAATCAATTGGTAATAGGTATGGTTGAAGTGCGGCGCCGGTCAGGAAAATAGCCAGACGCTTTGAGCCATGCGATCCGACCCTGGGAGGGAGTGCTGCTATGGAACTGCTCAAACGTCTTTTTTCACCGTCGAATGCATCGTCATCCAAGGGCCGACCGAAGTCGGAGCACCCGGAGGATTGGTCGACCGTGCCTGCGCTGCAGGCCAGTGAACTGGTGGCTTTTGGCGATGAGGTCAGCCGCCTGTCCGTGGAATTCGATATCGAGGCCCTGATCGTGAGCCACGAGCGCTGGTTGCCGTGGTTGTGGAAGGCGCTGGAAGGCGAGGTCGACGAGCAGTTGCGCCCGACTGTCATCATCGATGATCGCAGCTCCGAACTGGGCGCCTGGCTGCACGAGGCGGGTCGCAAGGCGCTGGGCCATCTGCCCACCTACGACATGCTGTTGGCGCGCAATCGTTACTTTCATCTGAAGGCCGCCGAGATGATCACGCTGATCGAGCAGGACAATCCCGTGCGCGCCGAACAGGTGTTCCGTCAGTGCGAGCACGCTTCGCGCCAGATGGTGCTGCTGCTCAAGGAGCTCAAGCGCGGTCTGGTGATGTCCATGACCAGGAACGGTGCCAAGAAGCCGGTGCTGCGCGCAAGCACCTGAACCTCTGCTGTTTTTCCTGTGCGTCAGTCGCGTGTGACGCGAAGCACTTCTTCCGCACTGGTGATGCCTGCCGCCACAAGGCGTTCGCCATCGGTGCGCATCAGCGACATGCCATTGGCCAGCGCCTGATCGCGAATGTCCGATTCGCTGACCTGTCCGTGGATCTGCGCGCGGACGGCGTCATCCACTTCCAGCAATTCGAAAATGCCGGTGCGTCCGCGATAACCGGACGGCTCGCTCGCGTCGAGCTTGCGCACCAGTCGCTGAGCCAGCACGCCCAGCAGCGAGCTGGACAGCAGGAACGGCTCCACGCCCATGTCGGTCAGGCGCGTGATGGCGCTGGTCGAGTCATTCGTGTGCAGCGTGGCCAGCACCAGGTGACCTGTGAGCGAGGCCTGAATCGCGATCTGCGCGGTTTCGAAGTCGCGGATTTCACCGATCATGATCACGTCCGGGTCCTGTCGCAGAATCGCGCGCAGGGCCTTGGCGAAGGTGAGGTCGATCTTGCTGTTGATCTGCGTTTGCCCCACGCCGGACAGCTCGTACTCGATCGGGTCTTCCACCGTCATGATGTTGCTGCTCGTCGCATCCAGACGCGCCAGCGCCGCATACAGCGTGGTGGTCTTGCCGGAGCCGGTCGGGCCGGTCACGAGGATGATGCCGTGCGGCTGCGAGATCAGTCGCTCGAACTGTGTGAGCACGGGGCCTTGCATGCCGACCGATTCAAGGCTCAGCTTGTTCTCGCTCTTGTCGAGCAGACGCAGCACGGCGCGCTCGCCGTGGGCGTTGGGCAGCGTGGAAACGCGCACGTCGATGGCGCGCGTTCCCAGGCGCAGCGAGATGCGTCCATCCTGCGGCAGGCGTTTCTCGGAGATGTCGAGATCGGCCATGATCTTCAGGCGCGAGATCAGTGCCGCGTGCAGCGCGCGGTTGGGCTGCACGACTTCGCGCAGCGTGCCGTCCACGCGAAAACGCACGCTGGAATGGCGCTCGTAGGGCTCGATGTGGATGTCGCTCGCGCCATCGCGCACGGCCTGCGTGAGCAGCGCGTTCAACATGCGGATGATGGGCGCGTCGCCAGCGGATTCCAGCAAGTCCTCGACTGCCGGCAGCTCCTGCATCATGCGCGAGAGATCAGCGTCGGATTCGACCTCGCTCACCACCATCGCCGCGCTCGAATCGGATTGCGAATAGGCCGCACTGATGCGCTGTGCGAGCGCCGCGTTGTCCAGCGGCATGAGCTGCTGCACGGCGTGCTTGCGCAGCACTTCGGACATGGCACCCATGTCGGGCGCCATGCCGTGCCACAGCACCAGTTGATGGCCATCGTCCTCCAGCAGCAACTGGTTCGAGCGTGCGAAGGTGTATGGCAGTGGATGGCGCATGGACGGTCTGGCGATGAATCGGTGTGTGGGTGGTCGGTGGTGGCTTCAGTGAATCACTGCGGCTTGAAGTTGGGGTCTTGCACGGTGGAATCCACTGGCTGTTGGGCGCTCGATTGCGGGCGCACGATGTCCACCGGAATCATCGAGGCTGGAACTTGCTTCTTCGGCGCGCTGTCGTTTCTGGATGGCGATGTCTGCGTGTTCATCGGCGGCAGCACGGGGGCCTGATTGACGGCACGCATCAGGGTGCTGTCGGCGGGCTGCGTGTTCATCTGCAGTGCGCGGATGGCTTCGTAGCGGTCCTGCACCAGCGCGTCGCTGGTGGCGTCGTCACGGATCACGATGGGGCGCAGGAACACCATCAGGTTGGTCTTCTTGCGCGAGCGCTGTTCGCTGCGGAACAGGGCACCGACGACAGGCAGATCGCCCATCAGCGGAACCTTGTCCTGACCCAGTGCGTAGCTGTCTTCCAGCAGACCGCCGAGCACGATGACGTTGCCGTCCTGCACCATCACGGACGATTCGATCGCGCGCTTGCTGGTGGTGGGGCCGTTGGCGTTGGCGCTGGTGCCGCTGTTGACCTTGGAGACTTCCTGATAGAGCGTGAGCTTGACCGAGCCGTTCTCGCTGATCTGCGGACGCACGCGCAGCATCAGGCCCACGTCCTTGCGCTCGACCGTGGTGAACGGGTTCACCGTGGAGCTGCCGGTGGAGTTGGCGTAGGAGCCGGTCACGAACGGCACGTTTTCGCCGATGATGATCTGCGCTTCTTCGTTGTCCAGAGTGAGCAGGTTGGGGGTGGAGAGCACGTTGGCGTCGGCGGTGTTCTCGAGGAAGTTGGCCAGCACGCCGAGGTAATACTTGCCATTGATGCGCGGAGCGATGGCCACGGTGCCGCCCGCTGGCTTGTTGGACAGTGCGGATCCGATGGTGGAGGTGTCACCGCTTGCGGCGGCCAGTGCCAGGTCGAGAATGTTGGTGCCCGACTGGCTGGAGTTCATGCCGAGCAGGCCCAGCGTGCTGCCGTACTTGCCCATGATGCCCTGCCACTGGATGCCGAATTCGGCGACCTTGTTGGCGGCCACTTCGACGATCAGACTTTCGATCAGCACCTGCGAGCGACGACCGTCGAGCTTGTCGATGACGGCGCGGATCTGGCGATACTGCGGCTCGGGCGCGGTGATGATCAGCGAGTTGGTCGATGGGTCGGCCTGGATCATGCCGCCGGTCGTTCCCTGGTTCGCGTTGTTCTGCGAATTGTTGTGGCCGGACATCGAACCCGAGCCCAGGCCGCCGCTCGTGCCGCTGCCAAGCCCGGACGATTGCGTGGAATTGGTGTTGCTGGTGTTCGTCAGTCCGCCGGACATGCCGCCGCCACTGCCGCTGAATGGCAATCCCGAACCGCTGCCGGTGCTGCTGCCGCCGCCTGCGGAGCCGTTGGAGACCGCCGCGCGCAAGGTGGCCGCGAGCTTCACCGCATCGGCGTTCTTCAGATACACGACATGGATGTTGCCGGTCGCAGCCGAGCTGCCGACTACGGGGGCCTGATCGAGCTTGGCGACCAGCGAGCGCACCAGCGCCAGACGCGCTGGATTGGCCGCGCGCACGATCAGCGAATTGCTGCGTGGCTCGGCCAGCAAGGTGGTGCGGTAGGACGCATCGGATTGACCGGCAGGGCCCGGCGTGCCAGCTGCTGCTGCCGAGCTGCCGCCCGAGCCGTCGATCAGTTTTTGCACAAGCGGTGCGAGGTCGGAGGCGATGGCGTTTTGCAGCGTGATGATTTCGACGTCGCTCGCGTTGGACACGTCCATCGCGGCGATGATGCGCGCGATGCGCTGCAGGTTGTCGCCGTAGTCGGTGATCACCAGCGAGTTGTTGCCGGGGTTCACATTGATGGTGTTGTTGGGGCTGATCAGCGGACGCAGCACCGGCACCAGATTGTTGGCGTTCTCGAAGTTGAGCTTGAAGATCTGTGTGGCGATCTGGCCGCTGCTCGGGCCCACGCCCGAACTGCCTTGCGTGACGGTGACGCCGCCCGATTGCAGCTTGGCGTCGGCTTCGGGCACGACCTTGTAGAGCCCTGCGGATTCCACGATCGTGAAGCCCTGCAGGCGCAGCGCGGACAGGAACTGCTGGAACGCGGTGTTGGGCGGAACGGGCTTGTCGGTCACCAGCGTGAGCTGACCCTTGACGCGCGGATCGACCACCACGTTGCGGCCGGTGATGGTGGCAATGGTGCGGGCCACAGCTTCGATGTCCGCGTTGGCGAAATTCAGCGTGACGGGTTCGTTGGACTGGACGCTGCCTTGCTGCGGCGCGGCGACGGCTTGCAGCGGAACGCTTGCACACAGCAGCAGGGTGCTGGCAGCAATGGAGTGCAGGGCAGTGCGCAGGCGGTGTGGAGGCAAGAGAGTCATGGTTGGTTCAACCCACGGTGAGAATGGAACGATCGCCGGTGCGACGTCCAAGGATATTCAAGAGATTGGCAAGCGCCGATTCGCTGCCCGGTGCGGCCTTGGCCTCGCCGGTGAATCGCAAGCGCTGCCCCACCCATTGTCCCGATCCGTTGAGCAGCAGCGCGCCGCTCAAGGTGGTGAGCGAGAGCGTGGGGCTGTCGCCGCCATGCACGCTGACGCGATAGCTGCCCATGGGGCTCAGGGTGGAGAGTTTGGAGGATACGTCGAGCGCGTCCAGTTGCAGATCGCCTTGTAGCGCCATGCGTCCGGCGTTCCAGTCGATCTGCAGGTTGGTGGTTTCAAGCGACAGGCGGCCTTGCGGCTGTATGGTGTTCCACGGCGTGCCGAGGCCGCTGAGCACGGCGCTCGGCCATTGGCTCTGGCTGTTGGCGACCTGGAGCTGCATGCCGTTCCAGCGAAGGCCCGCATGCATGCGTACGGGTGTGGTGGTGCAGCAGTCGGCGTTCAGTGCGACATTGGCACCGACGAAGGCCGGGCGCAGTTGCCAGTTCAGTCGGCCGGGCAGGGCGACCTGGTCGGAGCTGCCTTCGCCACCGGTGAGCACCAGTTGCGCGGAGCCGTTCCACAGCGTGCCGCGAGCCTGCTGCAACTGCACCTGGCCCTTGGTGGCGCTGTTCACGCCCGAGGCCAGCCAGGCGGCGGGCGCTTGCAGGCCCAGCATCGTCAGCCCACCGAGCAGGCCGCCGAGCACGGCCCAGCCGCGCGGCGAGCGAACGCTGTTGGCGCTTGTTCGCGAGAAGCGGCTGGTGGCACGGGTGCTGCGTTGTTTGCGGGACATGGATTCAGCGCTGCCTGTTCTTCGTCGTCATCAGTTTGCAACCGGCAGAGACAGCACCAGCGTGCCTTCCCAGAACGCGGGCAAAGTCTGCGGCGCATTGCCACCGGACTTGCCTGCGCCGTTGGTACGCACCAGCTTGGCCTGAATCGGAATGGCGCGCGCGCTGCTGCGCACCTGCGCCAGCCACTGGCCGAAGGCCGCAGCAGGCGCGGCCTTGAGTGTGACCGTGGCGCGGTCGCCGACGATAGAGACCTGCGCGGTCGAGCCCAGCGCTTGCGCCAGCGAGCTTTGCAGCACGCGGGTGGCATCGTCGCCCTGCATGCGCGGGGCTTTCTGCAGCTCCAGCGCTTCCTGCTGCAGGCTGCGCATGTGCTGCAGTTGGCGGTCGAGCTGCGCGTGTTCGGCAGGTGCGGCTCGCAAGGTCTTGAGTGCGGGCGACAGCAGCACCCACCACACGACGGCGAGGCCCACAACGCTCGCGGCGATCAGCACCAGCATCTGCTCGCGTGCGGCGAGGGTCTTCCAGCGTTCCTTGAAAGCGTCGAGCGCGGCGGACTTGCCGCTGGCGTTCTTGTTGGTTGTCGTCATGGGCGGCGCTCCTCGGCTGCGCGGATGAAGAGCTGCTGGCCTTGCGTGCGCGCCTCGAAGCCGTCGCCACGCAGGCGCTGGTTCACGTTGGTCAGTTCCTCATTGGACAGGCCCACGCCGGTGAGCTTCAACTCGGAATCGGCAAACTCCACCATCGAAGGAACCTGATTGGCGGGGAGCGCGGAACCTGCTGCTGCCAGCAGCGGCTCCAGATCACGGTGCGAGAGACTGCCGGCGGCCTGCCGCAGTTGGACGACTTCGCGCTCCATCTGCACGGGCGCATCGACCACGACCTTCACGTTGGGGAAGGTCTGCTGCAGCGTGCTGCGAATGCCGGTTTCCTTGGCGACGAGGGATTGGCGTTCTTGGTACGCGGCCACGTTCAGGCCGATGATCTGCGTGACGATGGCGATGCCCAGCGCCCAACGTGCGGCGCGCCATTGCGGAGCACGCAGAAAGGCATTCAGCCCACCGCTCACGCTGCGCAGGGCGCGCGTGCGACCGGTGCTGGAGAATTCGAGTTGCGCCAGATTCCAGTTGCCGCGCGCTGCAACCAGTGAGCGCTGACTGGCGGTGGACAGCTCGACGGAGCGGTTGAGCAGCTTTTCCGTCATGCCTGCCACGGCCGGTTCGGCGCGCACATGCACGGGCTGATCGGGATCGGCGCTCTGCATGCCCAGCGCCAGCGTGGCGGCGTTCAGCGGCAGCACGTTCACGGCCTGATCGACAGCAGAGGAAGTGAGCACCAACTGGGCTTCTTCGGGAACACCAAGCGCGTAGACCTCGCGGGATTCAGAGGCGCCCGGAGCGAATTCAGGGACGATGCGCCCGACGCTGCGGCCCACGGATTCGAGCAGTTGCAGCGTCTCGCGCAACCAGACGCGATCGCAAACGGCCACCCAAGCGGGCTCGCCGATCTGGGCGTTGGGCTCGAGCGCGAAATGCAGTTGCGCGGGCTCGTCGAGCAATTGTTCTTCGAGCAGGCCTTCGAGCACCGAGCGCAGGCGCACGGCGGACGTGGTGGCACCTTGCGGCAGGGTTACCCGCTGCCACGACAGTGCGCGAGCGGGCACCACGGCGACGACTTCGCCCGTGCGGCCCGGATCGGGCAGCCTCGTGGCCTTGGCGCTGGCTTGGCGGGTTGCGGTGTGGCCGTCCGCGGTCAGCGTGTAGCTGAACTCGGTGGTCGGCCCAGGCGTGCCCGGAGGCAGATAAAGAAGGAGGGTGCTCATGACTGGTGTTCGCGCGTCATTTTAGGGGCGACGCGTGACGGTGGCTGACATCGTTTGTACCCGGTGATCAAGATTTGCCCATCGCGTCGGCAGACTCGTTGCGAATGAAACCGCCGCGCTCGCGCCACAAGGTGCGAACCTTGCCGCGCTGCTTGAGGACCAGCGAGCGCTCTTCGACGATGGTCTGGTCGATGCGCATGCGCCCGCGCACCTCGAAATAATCGGAGGACACATCGAACAGCGTCGATGTCATCAGCTCAGGCTTGCTCAGCACCTTGGCGGCGACGGCGACGGTCTTGTAGTAGTTGGACGAGCGCGCCTGGATGATGCGCTGCGCGTCCGACATGTCGAGCCCGACAGCGCTCGCCCAGATGACCTCGGCTCCCGCCGTGTTGACGTTGACCTTGGTGGGCATCGGCAGGATGGTGACGTGGGGCGCAATGCGCGCGATGGTGGTCTGCGACACGCCCCACCAGCTGAGTTGCGAGATGGTCTGCGGCATCAGCGGGATGGCCGAGTTCTGCGCGTCGCCGGAGTTGGCGGCCTGCGCCTTCAACATGTTGGAGGAGATCAGCGTCACATCGCTTTGCTGCAGGCCCAAGTAGCTGAACAGGCGCTCGAACTGCGCGAGCGCCGTTTCATCGATGGCCTTGTTCTTCACCAGATTGGTGAGGTTCATGCGCGATTGCATGTCGGTCACGCGGCCCGAGAGAAAGGCGTTGTCGGTCTGCGCGCTGGCGTCATCGGCCTGCGAGACATTGTTCTGCGCCGAAAGAAAGGTCGACAGGCGGGCTTCTTCGAGCGGAATCGACCACGGCTCGGTGAGATTGTCCGTGCTGTCGTTGCGTGCGAGCGAGTCTTCACGCAGGATCAACCGCGACCAGTCGAGCGCGCCGACCAGAATCCACGCCGACTGGATGCGCGAGCGCTCGGCGGATTCGACCTCGATGGCGCGCCACTGCTGCCACATGGCCGATGCGGCGAACGTGGCGACGAGCGCCACCGTCAGCATGGCAGCCAGCAGCGCCGCGCCGCGCTCGCGTGGCGATGATGAGCGATGGGGCTGGTGCGCGTGCTGCGTCATGATCGCCTTCATGTCTTGTTGCCGCCCAGCACGGGGTTGACCCAGTCCTGCGTGATCGTGCCGGTGATCGCGCCGCCTTCGGGCAGCATGATCTGCACGCGAATGCCTTCGGGCACGGAGGCGGCAGCCGTGCTCAACCCGCCCAGCGTCTGCTCGGCATACGAGCCACCGGCGCTGGATTGCGCGTTGCCCCAGGCACCGCCGACGAAGTAGAAAAGCTGCAAGCTGGCCAGTGGGAAGAGCGCGGTCTCGCGCTGCGCTTCGCTGGTCGATGGCGTGCGCGCCCATTGGCTGGCGGTCTGCCAGGCGGCAGTCCATGCCGCACGCGTGTTGACGGGGGGCGACTGCCAGCGCAGCCATTGCTGCACTCCGTTCGACGAACGCATCGCCCAGGCGACGACGATCACGCCCTGATCGGGCTGCTGTGTGGTGCGCCGCGTGATGCGCAGCACCTGGCCGTCCCAGTTGATCGGCGTGGTGTTGTCCACAGGCTGGAGGGCATCAAGGTCGGACTGCCATTGCGCCAGAGCGTTCTGGATCACCACGAGCTGGTTCGAGCGCTCGCGCGTGATCTGCTGCGAGCGCACCATGCCGTCGATGCCGCGCCAGCTCAGGAGCGCGATGATCGACATGATGGTGATCGCCACCAGCAGCTCGATCAGCGTGAAGCCGCGTGAGGTTCGGGAAAAATGAGGAAAGGCACCCATGATGGCTCAGTACCTTCCCACGATGGTGGACACGCGGATCACCGGATAGCGCTCGTCGAAGACCTGCGCATCGACGCGGCGGAACTGCGGATTGGGCAGCGGCGACACGGTGGTCACCACCTGGTAGCGGCGTCCGGCCTGCTCGCACAGGCTCTGCTGATCGCCGTAGGCGGGCAACTCGCGCATCAGGCGCGCCTTCACCAGTTCGTTCTGCGCGCAGATATGGCCGAGCATCACGTCGGTCTGGCGCGTGGCGTTGGTCATGAGCGCGGACGTGGCCTGCGTTCCCGCGGTGAGCGCAATCGCCACGATGGCGAGTGCGACCAGCACTTCGATGAGCGTAAAGCCGCCTTGTCGGCAAGTCCGTGCGGTGCGCTGCATCGTCATTGCATGGACTCCACCGTGAATGCGCGCACGCCGTCCGTGCCCACGCGGATCGCGCGGCCGGGGACGGCGTCGTTCACCACCCAGACCTGCTGGGCGCTGATGATGGGTTCGGGGCCGAGCCACAACTGCGATGGGCCGCTGGTGCGCGTGCCGTTGGTCAGCCAGCGCTCGGGCAGCTTCAGATTGGGCAGTCCTTCGAACAGAAAGCCCTGCTCGGTGGTTCGCCAGCGCACGGCCGTGCCCGATGCACGCGATTGCGCGCGTGCGGTCTCCAGCAGTACGGCAAGGCGTTCACCTTCGCGCTGCAGCTCGGTCGCGCCGTTGTCGCGCATGGCAAAGCTCACGCCGACTGTGGCGAGCGCGACGATGGACAGCACCACCAGCAGCTCCAGCAGTGTGAAGCCCCGGTGTGCGCGTGTCATGGTTCGGGAGAAAGCGGGTGGTGGATCGGAAAAAGCGGAAAGCACGGAGCGCGGCCAATGTCTGGCTTATTGCCAGCTGCCGATGTCCGCGTTCTTGCCTTCGCCGCCGGATTGACCGTCTGCGCCAAAGGACATGACGTCCACTTCGCCCTTCACGCCGGGGCTCAGGTACTGGTAAGGACGGCCCCATGGGTCGTTGGGCAACTTTTCCAGGTAGGGACGCCAGTTGTTGGGCGCCGGGCCACTGCCGGGCTTGGCGATCAGCGCCTGCAGGCCTTGGTCGGCCGTGGGGTAGCGCTGGTTGTCGAGGCGGTACATCTTGAGCGCCTGCATCAGGTTGGTGATGTCGGTGCGTGCCGCGGTGCTGCGCGCGTCGTCGGCGCGGTCGAGCACGTTGGGAACGATCAGCGCGGCCAGCACGCCGATGATGACGAGCACGACCATCAACTCGATCAGAGTGAAGCCGCGCGCGATTTTGCGGCGGGTGGAACGGGCCAGAGATTGAGCAGTTTGCAGCATGTCGTCGAATCGACTTGGAATGTGGTTATCGGGTCAATCATAATCGCGTGATGGTGACAAACACATATAGCCGTTGGAAGGTGGGCGCAGGAACCTTTGTTTTGTGGTTTCTGGCAATCGCCTGTGTGGTTTTCTGGGGGCTCAAGCTCTCGGCCTCGCAACTGGGTCAGGGCGCGCCTGCGCTGCCCGCTGCGCCGACGGTGGTGGACATTCCTTCGCTGGTGCGTGCGTTGGGTGGCACGGAGGTCGCCGCCAAGCCCGCTTCGGCGGCCCCCACGCGCTACACCCTGATCGGCGTGCTGGCTGGCACGCGCAGCGGTCACGGCGCGGCGCTGATCGAGGTGGACGGCAAGCCCGCCAAGCATTACCGCATCGGTGCGGAAGTGGCCGAGGGCATGGTGCTGGTGTCGGTGAACAAGCGCGAGGCGCATCTGGGCTTCACGCCCAACGGCCCCACGGCGGTGACGCTGCAGATGCCGCTCAAGTTGGCTGCGAACGCGCCTGTGGGTGGCCTGCCTGCTCCGGCCTATCAGCCACCACCTGTGGCCCCACCAGTCGTTCAGTCGCCGATGATGCCGCAGGGCACGACTCCGGGCATCGCGCCGCCCGATCTGCATCCAGCCCAAGGGCAATGATTGCTTTCAATTAAGTAGCGATCATGGAGGCGTGAGTGGCAGCGGAAACCACTCGCCGAACCCGGGTGCTGCCATCGTCCATTCGCTGGCTTGCGGCTTGCGGTCGCCATGCTCCAGAAGCCAGATCACGCAGCGAATCACGCCTGCGTGGGTGATCCAGACAACATCTTTCTCTTGCTGGCGAGCGTCGTGCAGCACCTCTTTCACTCGGGTGAGCATGGTCTGCAGCGACTCGCCATTGCCGGGTTGGTAAGCTGTGAAATTGTCCGTCCAAGCATCGAGTTCTGCGCGCGCGATGGCGTCCCAGCGTTGGCCTTCCCAAGTGCCGAAGTCCATTTCCTGAAGCCTCGCATCGGTTCGGGCGGTGCCTGATCTTGCGGACAGCAGCGCATGGGCCAATTGCTGGCAGCGTTGCAGCGGCGAGCAATGGATCGTCTGTATTTCGCGTGGCAGGGTTGCGTGCAGTTGGTGTGCACTTGCTTTGGTGTGATCCTCATCTGCGGCGACATCCAGCTGTCCATAACAAACACCTGTCTCGATCAACGGCCTCGCGTGCCGCACCAGCCACAAGCGCGGGGCTTGGCTCACAGCGTTTGCCACGGCAGAACTGGCGCGATGCCTTGCTGACCCGCCACGATGGCCACGCCCAGATAGAAGGCGATTTCACTCACCTGCTGGATCGTGCCAAGGCAGTCGCCAGTGAAGCCCTGCAGGCGTTTTTGGAATCGCCAGAGCATCCAGCCAGCGCCGATTCCACTGCAGACGATGGCGGCCAACGCTGCCTGCCAGCCAAGAGCCAGCGTGAACAGCAGCACGGGGATCACGCACCACAGCAGCGCCGTGATCAAAGCACCCATGGTGATCTGATCGGCCAGCGGCTTGCTTTTGGATGTGGCGGTGTCGCCCACGTGCGGCAGCGTGCGCACGGCGATCAGCGGCCAGAAGCGCGACACGACATGGCCGCCGAGCAGCGACCACAGCGCAATCGCCAGTCCTTGGTTTCCCAACTGCGCGAGCAGCGCGAACTTGGCCGTGAACGCCAGCACCAGCGCCATCGCGCCAAAGGCACCGATGCGCGAATCCTTCATGATTTCGAGCACGCGCTCGCGCTGGTAACCACCGCCCAGACCATCGGCTACGTCGGCGAGGCCATCCTCATGGAATCCGCCCGTCGCCATCACCGTGACGATGGTGCTGAGCACCGCAGCCACCAGCGGAGTGAAGGTCTGCTGCGGGCCCAGCAAGCAACTGATCGCACCAAAGCTGACTGCTGCAATCACCGCCACCAGCCAGCCCACGCCGGGGAAATGTGCGGCACTCGCGCGCAGCATGGCGGGGCTGTAGCCTACCCAGTTCGCCAGCCGCCCGCTCACCGGAATGCGCGTGAAGAACTGCACGGCCAGCAGATAGTGGCGGATCGCTTGCATGTCGTGGCGGCGTTTCGTGGTGCTATGCGATCAGCGGCCGTTGGCCTGCAGGAACAGACGGTAGGCGGGATTGAGCGTCTCTTCGACATAGGGGTAGCCCAGTGCCTTGAGAAACTGGTCGAACTCGGCCGCGTCTTCCGGTGGCACCTGCATGCCCACGAGAATGCGGCCATAGTCCGCGCCCTGATTGCGGTAGTGGAACAGGCTGATGTTCCAGTGCGGCTGCATCAGGCTCAGGAACTTGAGCAGCGCGCCTGGACGCTCGGGGAAGGTGAAGCGCATCAGGCGCTCATCCTGCGCGAGCGACGAATGGCCGCCGACGAGGTGGCGCAGGTGTTCCTTGGCCAGTTCATCGTGCGTGAGGTCGAGCGCATCGAAGCCGTTCTTCACGAAGTTCTTGGCGATCTTTTCCGATTCGCCACGGCCGTTCGTGGTCAGGCCGACGAACACATGGGCGCGCTTGGAATCGCTGATGCGGTAGTTGAACTCGGTCACATTGCGGGTGGCACCGGGCAGAGTGCCGACCACTTCGCAGAAACGCTTGAAGCTGCCGCGTTCTTCGGGAATCGTCACGGCGAACAGGGCTTCGCGCTCTTCACCGACCTCGGCGCGCTCGGCGACGAAGCGCAGGCGGTCGAAGTTCATGTTCGCGCCGCACAGAATCGCGGCGTAGGTCTCGCCCTTGGTCTTGTGCTTGGCGACATACTGCTTGATCGCGGCCACGGCCAGCGCACCGGCGGGCTCGACGATGGAGCGTGTGTCGACAAAGATGTCCTTGATGGCGGCGCAGACGGCGTCGGTGTCCACGAGGATGTAGTCGTCCACCAGATTGCTCGCCACGCGGAAGGTTTCCTCGCCGACCAGCTTCACGGCGGTGCCATCCGAGAACAGACCCACGTCCGGCAGCGTCACGCGCGCGTGATTGGCGACCGACTGCATCATCGCGTCCGAGTCGTTCATTTGCACACCGATCACCTTGATGTCGGGACGCACGGCCTTGATGTAGTTGGCCACCCCCGAGATCAGGCCGCCGCCGCCGATGGCGACGAACACCGCGTCGAGCTTGTTGCTGCCAAGTGCCTGCAGTTGGCGCAGCACTTCCATGGCAATCGTGCCCTGACCAGCGATCACGTCCGGATCATCGAACGGATGCACGAAGGTCAGGCCTTCTTCCTTCTGCAGCTTGGCCGCGTGGTCGTAGGCATCGTTGTAGCTTTCGCCGCTCAGCACCACCTCGCCACCGAGGGTTTTCACTGCGTCAATCTTGAGTTGAGGCGTCGTGGTTGGCATCACAATCACGGCTCGCGTGCCGAGCTTGGATGCGCTCATCGCCACCCCCTGCGCGTGGTTGCCAGCCGATGCGCAAATCACGCCGCGTGCGAGCTGCTCGGGCGTGAGCTGCGCCATCTTGTTGTAGGCACCGCGCAGCTTGAAGCTGAACACGGGTTGCTGGTCTTCGCGCTTGAGCAGCACCTTGTTGTGCAGGCGGCGGCTGAGGGCCTTGGCGACCTGCAGATCGGACTCGACAGCGACGTCGTAGACGCGGGCGGTCAGGATCTTCTTGAGGTAGTCGAAGGGGCTGAGTGTCTGTTGTTTGTTTGTCATCTGGCGGTCCGTTGGCACTGATCGATGGCAGTGCTTGGGCCGCCATCATAGGAACAAGCTGGCCTGTCCGCAGGGCGGGCGCAGGTAGTTGACGTTCAAAAAGGCAAAAAAATGGCCCCAAACTGTGAAGTCCGGGGCCAAATCCATCCTTTGAGGAGATGGAGGAGACAATTGGCGCACTAAATTGGCTGTTTCCAGCGTCGTTTAGCGCATGAGTTGAATTCTACTCCCAAATCTTGCTGCGATGCAGCAAAATCAGCATGAATTTTTCGTGACGCAGCGTGGTGTTGCGTTGGCGAGTCACTTTTGAGGAATCAAACAATGGAATGCACAGTCAGCTGGACCGGCAACTCGGGAACCCGCTCCGGAATGGGCTTTGTGGCAGAGACCGGCAGCGGCCATGTTCTGGCCATGGACGGCGCACCCGATGCCAACAATCCGCAGAACGGCGGCCAGAATCTGGCGCCGCGCCCCATGGAAACCGTGCTCGCTGGAACTGGCGGCTGCACGGCTTACGACGTGGTGCTGATTCTCAAGCGCGGTCGCCATGATGTGCGTGGCTGCAGCGTCAAGCTCACCTCGGAGCGCGCCGAGACCGATCCCAAGGTGTTCACCAAGATCCACATGCAGTTCACCGTGACCGGCAAGGGCATTCCTGCCGCTGCGGTAGAGCGCGCGATTGCGATGAGTCACGAGAAGTACTGCTCGGCCAGCATCATGCTGGGCAAGACGGCCGAAATCACGACGGGTTTCGACATCGTCGAAGCCTGAAGCTGCCCCTGAGGAGCCAAGGGCGCTCTATGCGCTCTATATATAGTGAGCGGTCGTCGTCATGACCTTGGCGGCGGCCTTCATCAGCAGGCGGGCGGGCGTGGGCAGCTCCTGCGCTCCCGCTGCAAGCGCCTGGGCGGCATGGCGCTCCTCGTCCTGTTGCATGCGGGCGACCACTTGACGCGAGGGTGTGTCGGCTTCGGGCAGAGTGCCCAGATGGCCTTGCAGATGTTCGGATACCTGCCGTTCCGTTTCCACGACAAAGCCGAGGCTGATCCTGTCGCTGATTTTTGCGGCCCCTAGGCCGATGGCGAATGCGCCCGCAAACCACAGTGGATTGAGCAGGCTAGGGCGGCTGCCAAGGGCGTCGAGACGGTCGCGGGTCCAGGCCAGATGATCCAGTTCTTCGCGGGCCGACTCGAGCAGGCTTTCGCGCAACTGCGGATCGCGGGTGACAGCTGCTTGAGAAAGGTACAGCGCCTGCGCGCACACCTCGCCCACGTGGTTCACGCGCATCAGCGCGCCGGAGAGGCGGCGCTCGTCGTTGCTCAGTTCGGGCTCGTCAAAACGACCCGCTGGCGAGGGCTCACTTGCCTTGGGTGATGCAAAAAGGGTACGGAGCGCGGCGTCCGCGGTTCTGAGGATGTGGTCCATTGGGCTCTATTGTCGGCAGAATCGAGCCATCTATAGGTTGTTTACAAAAATAGCCGTATTGCCGGGTTGACGAGGCACCATTTGAGTGCTTTAACTATGGGTTGGGTGGTGTTGCAGCACCGCAACGGAATTCCGGCATTTCGGCGCTTTGTGAGGGAATTCCTTTGCGAAAGATCGCCACCTCTGTTGCAATAGGACTAACTTCCCCACCAGGAGGTTGGCCCGGGGGAACCGGCGGGCTGCACAGAAGTATGTGCCTCTAGTCCCCTTGATCCAGGGCCCTCTGTTTAACCTTGGAGTAACTCGCAATGAAAAAATCACTGATTGCCCTGGCTGTGCTGGCTTCCTCCGGCGCTGCGATGGCTCAATCTTCCGTGACCCTGTTCGGTATCGTCGACACTGGTATCGGCTACGTGAACAAGGCCAATGCAGCTGGCGACAGCAAGTACGGCGTTTACACTTCCGGCAACTACACCAGCCGTATCGGCTTCCGCGGCGTGGAAGATCTGGGTGGCGGTCTGAAGGCTGGCTTCTGGCTGGAAGGCGAAATCTTCGGTGATGACGGCAACTCCGCTGGCTTCAACTTCAAGCGTCGTTCGACAGTGTCCCTGTCCGGCGGCTTCGGTGAAGTGCGTCTGGGCCGTGACCTGACCCCTGGCTACACCAAGACCAGCTCCTACGATCTGTTCAACCAAACCGGTATTGGCCAATTCATGGGCTGGAGCAACTGGTACGGTACAGCTGGCGATGCCAACGGCATCCGTTCGAGCAACATGGTTTCGTACTACACACCTAACATGGGTGGCTTCAACGCTGCCTTCGGTTACGGTTTCGACGAGCAAACTTCCGGCCACGCTGGTCGCTACATGGGTGGTTACGTTGCATATGACAACGGCCCTCTGAGCGTTGCTCTGTCCTACGACGACCGTGACACTGTTGCCGCTAACCGCGATCGCAACGCCCTGACACTGGGTGCTTCGTACAACCTGAACGTTGTGAAGCTGAACGGTATCGTTCAACAGACTCGCGACAAGCGCGACGGCCTGTCGAACCAAAAGGTTAACGCTTACATGCTGGGTGCTTCCGCTCCAGTGGGCGCTGGCGAAGTCAAGATCCAGTACGCTCTGTACGACCAAAAGGCTTTTGACGACGGCAAGTCGCACCAGCTGAGCCTGGGCTACGTGTACAACCTGTCCAAGCGCACTGCTGTGTACGGCAACGTGTCGTACCTGAAGAACAAGGACGGCGCAAACCTGGGTCTGGCTTCCAAGCAGCTGAACACAGACGGTCCTGGCGCTGGCAAGGCTCAAACCGGCCTGCAAGTTGGTATCCGCCACTCCTTCTAATTTCCGGCTGGCATCTGCCAGCTTGAGTTAGAAATGAAAACCGCCACTCTTCGGAGCGGCGGTTTTTTTTCGTCCCTGCTTTCTCCTTCCGTCGCTCGCCAGGGCGTCAATCGTGATGGAAGCGGTTGATCCGTGATGCGTCTGTGTCGCCGAGACGCCGATACCCCTTGGCGGACTGTGGGATCGTGCGCCATTTCGGCGCGTCTCTTGCACGCAATGCAAATGTCCAGACACGCGTCGATTTGTCTGTCAGGGATTTCCCGGCGGCAATTCCGCCGTGCGTAACGGCATAGTGATGACTATTGGACAGGGCGATGACGTTGGCAGGCTTCCTGCTACAGCGCACTGAAGAAGAATCAAGGACTCCCCGCACCACATGCTCGCCTTCATCCTGCGCCGACTGATTCAAGCCGTGATCGTGATGGTCACGGTTGCGTTCATTTCGTTCATGCTTTTCCAGTACGTCGGTGACCCCGTCGTCACCATGCTGGGGCAGGATGCCACGCCGCAGCAGATCCAGGAGCTGCGCGCTTCGCTGGGGCTGGACCAACCCTTTGTTGTGCAGTTCTGGCACTTTCTGGTGAATGCCGCTCAGGGCGACTTCGGCCTGAGTCTGCGGCAGGGCGCGAAGGTATCCCGTCTGATTGCGGAACGCTTTCCTGCCACGCTCGAACTGGCCTTGGTGGCGGCGCTGATTGCGTTGGTGGTCGGCATACCCATGGGGGTGTACGCGGCGCTCAAGCGCGGCACGTTCCTGAGCCAGGTGTTCATGACGCTGTCCCTGCTTGGCGTGTCGCTGCCGACCTTCCTCATCGGCATTCTGTTGATTCTCGTGTTCTCGGTCACGCTCGGCTGGTTTCCGAGCTTTGGTCGTGGTGACGTGATCCAGCTGGGCTGGTGGAGCACGGGGTTGCTCACGGCCAAGGGCTGGCATCACATCACGCTGCCCGCGATCACGCTGGCGATTTTTCAGCTCACGCTGATCATGCGGCTGGTACGGGCCGAGATGCTCGAAGTGCTGCGCACGGACTACATCAAGTTCGCGCGTGCGCGGGGCCTGACGGACCGGGCGATCTATTTCGGTCACGCACTCAAGAACACGCTGGTGCCGGTGATGACCATCACCGGCCTGCAGTTGGGCGGGCTGATCGCGTTCGCTATCATCACCGAGACCGTGTTCCAGTGGCCGGGCATGGGCCTGCTGTTTATTCAGGCGGTGATGTATGCCGACATTCCGGTGATGGCCGCCTATCTCTGCCTGATTGCGCTGATCTTCGTGATCATCAATCTGGTCGTGGACATGCTGTACTTTGCCGTCGATCCGCGCCTTGGCATTGCTGGCAAAGCAGGGGGGCATTGAGATGCAGGCCGCTCGAATCAAGGCTGGTGGTCGTGCCTTTGCGCACATTGCACGCCTGCATCCCGAACTCACCGCGTTCCGGCGCGATCTGCATGCGCACCCGGAACTGGGCTTTGAAGAGAAGTACACCAGCAAACGCATCTCGGAAGCGCTGCGTCTGTGTGGCGTGGACGAGGTGCATGAGCACATCGGCAAGACCGGCATGGTCGCGCTGATTCACGGACAGACGCGTGCCAGCGGCAGCATGATGGGCCTGCGAGCCGACATGGACGCGCTGCCCATGCAGGAGCACAACGAGTTCACTTGGAAGTCGTCCAAGCCCGGCCTGATGCACGGCTGTGGCCACGATGGACATGTGACCATGTTGCTCGGCGCGGCGCGCTATCTGGCAGCCACAAGGCAATTTGACGGTACGGCAGCGCTCATTTTTCAGCCGGCCGAAGAAGGTCTGGGCGGTGCGCGCGTGATGATCGAGGACGGCCTGTTCGAGCGTTTTCCGATGCAATCCGTCTTCGCCATGCACAACTGGCCGCAGATGAAGCCCGGCACGGTCGGCCTCAACGATGGCGCGATGATGGCTGCGGCCGATCGCATCACCATCGAGATCACGGGCCGCGGCGGCCATGGCGCGCATCCCTATCAAACCGTGGATGTGGTGCTGGTCGCGGGCCACATCATCACGGCGGTGCAGGGCATCGTGTCCCGCAACGTGCGGCCGCTCGACAGCGCCGTGATCAGCCTGTGTGCCGTGCAGGCGGGCGATCTGGGTGCCTTCAGCGTATTGCCCGGCAGCGCGACGCTGGTCGGCACCGTGCGCTCGTTCGATCCCGCCGTGCAGCAGATGGTCGAGCGCCGCATTCAGGAGGTCTGCAACGGCATTGCCATGGGCTTGGGCGCGAGCGTGAATGTGCGATACGAGCGCATCTATCCGGCCACCATCAACACCGAAAGCGAAGCTCGCTTTGCCGCAGACGTGGCAGCGTCCATTGTCGGCGCGGAGAACGTGGTGCGCGATCTCGAACCCAGCATGGGCGCAGAGGATTTCTCGTTCCTGCTGCAGAACAAACCCGGTGCGTACCTGCGTATCGGTCAGGGCATGGGCGCGGGCAACAGCACGCTGCACAACAGCCGGTACGACTTCAACGACGACATCCTTCCGCTGGGCGCTGCGCTGCATGCGGGATTGATCGAGCAAGGCATGCCGCTCAGTGTGGCGGAATGACGATGTTGAAAAACACACAGAAGATGAAGCAGATTCACAGAAAGCGCACCCCGTCATGTCGATAAAACAAACTCTGGCCCACTGGTGGGACAGCGATGTGGCGCACAGCTTCCGCTCGTCGCCCGTCGCGATCAGTGCTGCCGTCATCGCGCTCATCTGCATTTTCTGTTCGGTGTTTGCCGGCTGGGTCGCGCCGCACAACCCGTTCGATCTGACGACGCTGGAGCTGTCGGATGCGCGTCTGCCGCCCGCCTGGATCGAGCAGGGCACGTGGAAATATCCGCTCGGCACCGACGACCAAGGCCGCGACATTCTCTCTGCGTTGATCTACGGCGCACGCATTTCGCTCATCGTCGGCTTTGTGTCGGTGGCGCTGTCCATCGTGATCGGCGTGACGCTCGGGCTCGTGTCCGGTGCCAAAGGCGGCTGGATCAACGCGATGCTGATGCGTGCATGCGATGTGGTGTCCTCATTCCCCGCAATTCTGGTCGCGCTGCTGATTGCAGGCGTTGCGCGCGCCGTCTATCCCAACGCGGCGGAGGGCGTGGCGTTCGCGGTGCTGGTGCTGGCCATCGCATTTGCAGGCAGCAACGGCTGGGTGCAATACGCGCGCACGGTGCGCGCAAGCACCATGGTCGAGTACGGCAAGGAATACGTGCAGGCCGCGCGCGTGACGGGCGTGCCGCCGTTTCGCATCATGCGCCGCCATGTGCTGCCCAACGTGCTTGGGCCCGTCATGGTGCTGGCCACGATTCAGGTGGCGACCGCCATCATCACCGAGGCGACCCTGTCTTTTCTCGGCGTTGGCGCGCCCCCCACATCGCCGTCGCTCGGCACGCTGATCCGCATCGGCAACGATTACCTGTTTTCCGGCGAGTGGTGGATCACGGTGTTTCCCGGCGCGATGCTGGTGCTGATCGCGCTGTCGGTGAATCTTCTGGGCGACTGGTTGCGCGATGCCCTCAACCCACGTCTTCGTTGAGGGAGCGAACAAGCCATGTCCTTGCTTGAAGTGAAAAATCTCGTGGTGGAATTCCCGAACCGCAAAGGCACGCTGCGCGCGCTCGACAACGTATCGTTCTCGATTGCGCCCGGAGAAATTCTGGGCGTGGTCGGCGAGTCGGGTGCAGGCAAATCGCTGACGGGTGCATCGATCATCGGACTGCTGGAGCCGCCGGGGCACATCGCATCGGGGCAGATTCTGCTCAATGGCCAGCGCATCGACAACCTGCCGCATGAGCAGATGCGCCACATCCGTGGCCGCCGCATCGGCGCGATTTTCCAGGACCCGCTCACCTCGCTCAATCCGCTATACACGGTGGGCAGGCAGCTCATCGAAACCATCACCACGCACTTGCCGCTCAATGCAGCGCAGGCGCGCGAACGCGCGATTTCGTTGCTCAAGGACACCGGCATTCCGGCAGCGGAGCAGCGCATTGACCACTATCCGCACCAGTTCTCGGGCGGCATGCGACAGCGCGTCGTGATCGCGTTGGCGCTGGCTGCGGAGCCCGAACTGATCGTTGCCGACGAGCCGACCACGGCGCTCGATGTGTCGATCCAGGCGCAGATCATCACGCTGCTCAAGAACATCTGTCAATCGCGCGGCGCGGCGGTCATGCTGATCACGCACGACATGGGTGTGATCGCCGAAACCTGCGACCGCGTGGCGGTGATGTATGCGGGACGCGTGGCCGAGATCGGCCCGGTGCACGAGGTGATCAACCACCCGGCGCATCCCTACACGGCAGGGCTCATGGCGTCGATTCCCGACATGGACGACGACCGCGAACGGCTCAACCAGATCGATGGCGCGATGCCGCGTTTGAACGCCATTCCCAAGGGCTGCGCGTTCAATCCGCGCTGCACGCAAGTGTTCGATCGATGCCGACAGGAGCGACCTGATTTGATGTCTGCAGGCGCAACGCAGGCCGCCTGCTGGTTGCGACAAAGTCAAACTGCCGAGACGGGAGCAGCAGCATGAGCACAGGCAACAGCAACAACGCTTCGGTGACCCAACCGCTGGTGCGTGCGCAGGATCTGGCCAAGACCTTCGACGTTTCTCCACCGTGGCTCAACCGTGTGCTGGAGCGCAAACCCCGTGCCTTGCTGCATGCGGTGGATGGCGTGAGTTTCGAGATTCAAAAGGGAAAGACGCTTGCGCTGGTGGGTGAGTCGGGATGCGGCAAGAGCACCGTGGCGCGTCTGTTGGTGGGCTTGTATGAACCAACGCGCGGCAGCTTCACGTTCGACGGCAAGGACGCGCACGCGGCATTTTCCGGAAGCGACATGCGCAGCATGCGCCGCCGCATCCAGATGATTTTCCAGGACCCGTATGCGAGTCTGAACCCGCGATGGCTGGTGCGCGACATCGTGGCCGAACCGCTGATCGAGCATGGCCTCATCAGCGACAAGGACGCGCTCACGCAGCGTGTGGGCGAGCTGCTGCAATCGGTGGGGCTGGCACCGGCCGACATGGTGAAGTACCCGCACCAGTTCTCGGGTGGTCAGCGCCAACGCATCTCGATTGCGCGTGCGCTGGCGACGGAGCCGGAATTTCTGGTCTGCGATGAACCCACGTCGGCGCTCGATGTGTCGGTGCAGGCGCAGGTCCTCAACATCATGAAGGACCTGCAGCGCCAGCGGCATCTCACCTATCTCTTCATCAGCCACAACCTCGCGGTGGTGCGGCATGTGAGCGATCAGGTGGGCGTGATGTATCTCGGTCGTCTGGTTGAGATCGCGGACAAGCAGGAGCTGTTTTCCAAGCCGCGCCATCCCTACACGCGCATGCTGCTCGATGCGATTCCGAAGATGCACGACACGGGCCGTGCGCGCACGCCGGTGCGCGGCGAAGTGCCCAATCCGCTGAATCCTCCAACGGGTTGTGCGTTCAATCCGCGCTGCCCGCACGCGAATGATCGCTGCCGCGCCGAGCGCCCGCAACTGATCGACGATGGCGGCACCAAGGTGGCGTGTCATGCGATCGAAGAGGGTCGGATCAGGTGTGTGGAGATTGCTGCAGTCTGATCGGCGCAGAGGGTGATCATTGCATGCTGTGTCTTTCCTGTCCGAGTCAGGAAAGACCCAGGATGGCCGCTTCCGCATTCACGCTTTCCAGTCCCGATATCGCCGCTGATCGCACATCGCCGATCCGCGCTTCGAGTTCAATGGTGTCGGGCCACCAGACGCCCGTGCTGAACCGGAGCGCCACGACCTGCGGTCGTCCGGTCCGAGACGATGAACCTTGTTCCCCAGATGCGTTGCGAAATGCAGGGAACCAACACGCTCGTGGTGTTACTCAGTCGAAGAACTGTCAGTTCCTTGGACAACTGGCATTCATTGAACTGAGGAGATCACGGACATGCCAATTCAAAGTATCCCGAACGGGGGAGTGGGGGCTGCGCAGCCAAATGTAGATGCTGGTGCAAATGCGCCTGCAGGTCAGTTGGCAGGCCATCAGGTGCAGGTTGGACAGCCAGCCGCGCCCAGAGCCAATGTGCCTGCCCAGCCTCAGGTTGGCGGGGGCGGCGGCAATGGGTCTGCGCCACCGCCCCTCTTCTCGCGTCTGTTTGGAGCGTCGCCCAATGCAGCATTGGCGCGTGCTGATCGCAAGGTGCGTGAGGGGCAGGTGGCGCTCGACAAGCAGGTCGACAAGATGTTCACTGCGCTTGGGTCGGGCAAGGCAGCGTCGACGGAGTTGGTCAAGTTGGCAAACCAAATGGAGGGTGCTGCCCAGCCAGCCACCCGCAACGGCATGCCATTCAAGGATTTGTTGTCGGCGGTGGTGGTCGCAAAATTGTCGGTGTTGGACGGTGCCGAACTTCAGGAAATGCGCTCCGCATTGGATCAGTTGCCACCCGCCAGCTTTGCGCAGAGCCCCACACTGCATGCGCTCAAGGCGGAAGTTGACCAGCATGCAATTGATCGCGAGCGCGATGTGATGGACAAAGTGTATGCGGATCTGCAACCGTCGCTTGACTACGCGATGGCGTTGGTGACGCAGCAGGTGCTCAACAGCGCAGATTGCACGAAAACGTTTTCGATGCTGCGCGAATTGGCAAGCGACGCTCTGGCGAGCACCGGTTACGGCAAGCTACCGCCTGCGCAGTTCGAGAAGATGGTCAACACCGTGTTGTTGCAGGCCATCGACATGCATGTGGATCCGGAGGCTCCAACGCTTCAGCAGCAAAAAACGGCTGCGGCGTTGACGAGCTTCATCCTGCAAGGCGTATCCAGTGAGGACATGCGAACGTTGCTGATGACGGAAGAGCGCATTGCAGGCGAAGACCCTGGAGCCAGCCGCAATCTGCTTATGGGGGCGGTGACCACGCGCGCCGATCAGTTGGAAACTGCGGTGGTCCATCAAGTGGCGACGGCCGGTGGATCGCCAAGGCAGCTGTCTTCCGTTGCAAGCGATCTGAAGCAGGCGATGCAGAGCTTGAAAGAAGCGCGCCATCATGCGGACGTCAATCATCTGCACATGACGAAACAGCCTCAAATCGATCAGCAGATCAAGCAATTCGCGGCGTCCATGCAGACGCTGACCCGCGCGGAAGTGGCCCAGTTGTCGAGGCATGAACTGGTCGATCTGTTGGCCACCATGAAGGAGCTGGGCATCGAAAAACTGAAGGGGCCGTTGGCAGACGCTCTGCGCGAAGCGACGTTGGGGAAGTTCGCCCTGAATGCCATGCCAGTCATGAACGCCTTGGCGCGTGGTGACATGGCTACTGGCTTGCGCGAGCTGGCGCAACTGACCCATGCCGCGATCAATGAAGCGGAAGTGTTGCTCGATGGTGGTGACGCATTGATGGAGTTGCGCGAGCAGCTCATGTCCTCCGTGCTGGAGTTGATGCCTCCCGAGGACTTCAAGGCGATGGCCCGTCTCGCCCAAACCCCGCAGTTCAGCGATCTGGTCAACGACTTGGCGTCGTTCGGCAACCGAATGATGGTGGACGAGGAAATGTTTGTACCGGGCGCGGGCAAGGTCATTTTCGACAACTCCATCGAACTGCGGATGCTGAAGAAGTGTGCGCAAGACAAGGTGAATCGGGATGGTGTTCAGATCGGAACGGGGCAGCCGAAAGTATTTCCTTCAGCGGTGTCGACGATTGCGCTGGCATACGGCGTGATCGAGGGCTCTGACGGCTTTCCGTTGCAGATCCCGGTACAGGACGTGGGCGCAAACAATGTGGCCAAGTTGGAAAAGGAGCTCGACGAGTTTGTGGCTGAACAATCGCGTAAGCCGGTCAAGCCAGGTTTTTCGCACATCACAGCCTCCTTTGCCGACGATGTCAATCGTGCACAGTACTCTTGGAGTGATGGGGTGCAAACTCATGATCTGAGCGCACATGCCGAACCATTCGATTTCGCGACCTATTCCGCCAATCGGCGCGAAAAAAGCGCGGTGCACAGCGATGCTGATCAGAATCTGTTGCAGTTGACGCAGGGCGATGCGACCAAGGCGAAAAACCTCGCACGCATCTTTCATCAGGGGCTGTTCGCCGGGATGGAGAAGCTCTGCCTGTCAGATCAATCTCCTTATCTGCTGCCTGACGGTCGCATTGTCGCGTTGTCGAAATTCAGCGAGGCGAACCATTTGCATGCCGAGCCCGATGGAAATGGAGGGTTTCTGATTTCTGTCACTGCGCTGCGCTCTGGAGTGGGCGAAGTCTTTGAGACGGAAGCTTATATGGGCATGCACGCACCCGTTCATGCACGCACTGTGAGTTTGAATCCCGAGACCAGCTTCGTCCGCATGACTGCTCACTTTCACATGAATGCCAATGGCGATGTGATTGTTGGCACGCCTGCGGTGACTGCGCAAGTCAGTTTGCAGCCGCTTTGATTGCGGCACGACCCGCGAATGTCATTCAAAAACAAGGAGATCAAATGAGTACCAGTGCAGACCAGTTGATGCGCGATCTGGGACAGAACATCGGCGTGGGCGACGCCTTGCAATTCAACAGCCAGCGTTGCGCCCGCCTCTTGGTGGGCGAGCATCTGGCGGTGGATTTCGAGCATGTCGCGGATGATGAGTTGCTGCAGATGTACAGCGTGTTGGGCAGTCCACCTGTCGAGGGGCGTGAGCAGTTCTATCGTGATTTGCTGAGCGCGAATCTCTTCGGACATGCGACGCAGGGAGGTGTGCTGGCGTGGGATCCGGCGTTCAATCAAGTGTTGCTGACGCGCACGCTGGAACTGGAGAATGCGGCGTCGCCCAAGTTTCTTGCGATGGTGGAGTCGTTCGTGAATGCGGCTGAATATTGGAAGAAGCGTATCGCCGAGTTCGCGCCGGATGTGATCGAGACGTCATCGGCGAAGGCTGATCCGAACGCTTTGACCGTGAGTCCATTCGCCACGCAAATGATGATGCGCGTCTGAGCGCGCATCACATCACTCACATCACCCGCATCCAATCACGTGTACCGCTTGGCCCGCAGATTGTTCTTCATCTGCTGCAGCACCGGTTGCAGCGGCTCGCCGATCTGCAGTGCCACGGCGGTGGCGAGCACGTCGATGATCAGCAGGTGCAGCAGGCGCGAGACCATGGGGCTGTAGCGGTCGTAGCCTTCGGGGTGGTCGGCGGCGAGGTGGATCTCGCAGGTGTGGGCAAGCGGTGATCCGCTGGCGGTGATGGCGATTGTTGTCGCGCCGTTCTTGCGCGCGATGTCGGCGGCGTCCATCAGGTCGCGCGTGCGGCCCGAGTTGCTGATGATGACCGCGCAGTCGCCCTTGCCGAGCATGGTGGCGCTCATCACTTGCATGTGGCCGTCGCTGGTGCTGATGCTGGTGATGCCGAGGCGAAAGAACTTGTGCTGCCCGTCCTGCGCGACGATGCCGGAGTTGCCTGCGCCGTAGAACTCGATGCGCTTGCCGGTCTGCCAGGTCGATGCGATGGCTTTGGCGGCGCGTTCCAGCGCGGCGGTGCTGGCGGCATTGCGGTATTGCAGAAAGGCGGCGACGGCGTTGTCCACCACCTTGACGAGCACGTCGCCGGTCTTGTCGTCGGCGTCCACGCTGCGGTGGATGAAGGGCACGCCTTCGCTCACACTGCCTGCGAGCTTGAGTTTGAAATCGGCCAGGCCGTCATAACCCATGCTGCGGCAAAAGCGCACGACGGTGGGTTTGCTGACGTTGGCGCGTGCCGCGAGTTCGCGCACCGGCAGATGAGAAAAGGCGCGGGGATCATCGAGTACGAGCTGCGCCACGCGTTGTTCTGCGGGCGCGAGCGAGGGAAGCGATGCGGTGATTCGGTCTAGCATTCTTCCATCCAGGTATTGCCATCACGGGCGACCAGCGCGCTTGCTGCGCTGGGCCCCCAGGTGCCTGCGGCATAGGGCCGCGGGCTTTCGTCGGAGTCTTTCCAGGACTGCATGATGGGTTCTACCCAACGCCATGCAGCCTCTTGTTCGTCGGCGCGCACGAAGAGATTCAGGCGACCGGCGATCACGTCGAGCAGCAGGCGTTCATACGCGCCCACGCGCTCGCTGCCGAAGCGTTTGTCGAAGTCCAGATCGAGCTGCACGGGCGCGAGCGACTGCGCATCGACACGTGCTCCGCGCTTGTCGTTGCCCGCCGAGAACAGATGCAGCGCAAGGCCATCACGCGGCTGCAGATGGATCACCAGACGGTTCGCCATGCCGAGCGGCGTGCGGTAGATCGGGTGCGGCGCGGGCCGGAAATTGAGCACGATGTGCGCCTCATGCGCGGCCAGGCGCTTGCCGGTGCGGATGTAGAACGGCACGCCTGCCCAGCGCCAGTTGGAGATTTCGGTGCGCAGCGCGACGAAGGTTTCGGTGCGGCTGTCGGGCGCGACGCCGGGCTCGTTCAGATAACCGGGCACGCGGTCGCCGCTCAGGCTGCCTGCGGTGTACTGGCCGCGCACCACATCGCGCGACAACGTGGCCGGGCTCCAGGGCGCGAGCGAGCGCAGCACCTTGAGTTTTTCGTCGCGGATCGCATCGGCATGCGCGTTGATCGGCGGCTCCATGGCGATCGCGCACAGCAGTTGCAGCGCGTGGTTCTGCACCATGTCGCGCAGCGCGCCCGTGCCTTCGTAGAACGAGCCGCGCTTTTCCACGCCGATCTTCTCGGCCATGGTGATCTCCACGCTGGCCACGGTTTCGCGGCGCCACAGGGGCTCGAACAGCGCATTGCCGAAGCGCATGGCCAGCAGGTTCTGCACGGACGGTTTGCCGAGGTAGTGGTCGATGCGGAAGATCTGCTTTTCGTCGAACACCTTGCGCACGGCGGCGTTGATCGAACGGTTGGACGCCAGATCGTGGCCCAGCGGCTTTTCCAGCACGACGCGGGTGTGGGGTGTGTTCAGGCCCGCCGCACCCAGTTGTTCGCAGGTGGTGGTGAACAGGTTGGGGGCGGTCGCCAGATACAGCACCACCGTGTCCGCGCCGCGTGCACGCAGGGTTTGCGCAAGGCGTTCGTAGTCGGCGGGCTGGGACAGATCCATGCGCAGGTACTGGAGCAACTGCGCGAATTGCTCGAATTCTTCGCTCTTGGGGCGTTTGTCGGACTCGACCGCATCGAGGCGGCTGGCGATCAGCGCGCGGTAGGCCTCGTCGCTCAGATCATCGCGTGCGACGCCCAGAATGCGCCCGCCAGCAGGCAGCGAGCCGTGTCGCCAAGCCTGAAAAAGGGCGGGCAGCAGCTTGCGCCAGGCCAGGTCGCCGGTGCCGCCAAACAAAACCAGATCGAAACTCATGGCGCAAAAAACTTTGTGAAGTGGTAACTTGAGGACTGAGTTCCGATGTTACCGAGTTTCATCGGCGGACAATACGGGTAAAACCAATTCCATTGCTGCGAATACACTCTTGGGTTGCCAAACCTCATCGGCGGACCGACAGAGGATGTTCCGAGACCCTTGGATGAGGAGAATTTTCATGACGAATCAACTCGACGCACTCAAACAATTCACGACCGTTGTCGCGGACACCGGGGACTTTCACCAGCTCAGCGCTTTTCAGCCGCAGGACGCGACGACCAATCCGTCGCTGATCCTCAAGGCCGTGCAGAAGCCTGAATATGCGCCGCTGCTGCAGGAATGCGTGACGCGCTTCAAGGGCCGCGACATCGACGAACTGATGGACCGCCTGATCGTGCGCTTTGGCTGCGAGATCCTGTCGATCATTCCGGGCCGCGTGTCCACCGAAGTCGATGCGCGCCTGTCGTTCGACACCGAAGCCACCGTGGCGCGCGCCGAGCGCATCGTCGAGCTGTACCAAGCAGAGGGCGTGCACATCGACCGCGTGCTGATCAAGATCGCGTCGACCTGGGAAGGCATTCAGGCCGCCAAGCAGCTGGAAGAGCGCGGCATCCACACCAATCTCACGCTGCTGTTCTCGTTCGCCCAGGCCGTGGCGTGCGGACAGGCGAAGGTGCAGCTGATCTCGCCGTTCGTCGGTCGCATCTACGATTGGTACAAGAAGCAGGCGGGCGCGAACTGGAACGAGGCCGAGATGGCCGGTGCCAACGATCCCGGCGTGCAGTCCGTGCGCGCGATCTACAACCACTACAAGCATTTCGGCATCAAGACCGAGGTGATGGGCGCGAGCTTCCGCAACGTCGGCCAGATCATCGCGCTGGCGGGCTCCGATCTGCTGACCATTGCTCCCGATCTGCTGGCCAAGCTGGCCGAAAGCAACGAGCCGATCACCCGCGCGCTCGATCCAGAGGCCGCTCGCAAGCTCGACCTGCCCGCCGTGAGCTACAACGAATCGGGCTTCCGCTATGCGCTCAATGCCGATGCCATGGCCACCGAAAAGCTGGCCGAAGGCATTCGCGCCTTTGCCGCCGATGCGGCCAAGCTTGAACAGATGATGTTGGCTGCTGCATGATTGATCCGAGAACCCGCTGCGACCGGACGGCAGCCTGGCCACTGTTGACAGCGCACTATGAGCAGACGGGGCGCGGCTTCAATGTGCGTGAGGCGTTTGCGGCAGACGGCGAGCGGTTTTCGCGTTTCAGCCAGCAGGCGCCGCTGGTGTTTGCGGACCTGTCGAAGAACCTGATCGATCAGCGCGTGCGCGAGCTGCTCACGCAACTGGCAGGCGAATGCGGCGTCGAGGCCTACCGCGACGCGATGTTCGCGGGCGAGCCGATCAACAACACCGAGAACCGCGCGGTCATGCACTGGCTGCTGCGGACTCCGGCGAACTACCAGTCGTCCAACGCCTTCATCGCGCAGAGTCACAAGGAAGTGCACGAGACGCTGGATGCGATGCTGAAAATCGCCGAAGGCGTGCGCGCCAACGATGCGATCACCGACATCGTCAACATCGGCATCGGCGGCTCCGACCTCGGCCCCGCGATGGCGGTGAAGGCGCTCGAAGACTTTGCGCATCTGGGCAAGACACTGCATTTCATCTCGAACGTGGATGGCATGGAGCTTGGCAGTGTGCTTCGCAAGATCAAGCCCGAAAGCACGCTGTTCCTGATCGCCTCCAAGACCTTCACCACGGCCGAAACCATGCTCAACGCACACGCCGCGCGCAAGTGGTTTCTGGCGCAGGGCGGGGCGGTGGAGCGTGACGCGAAGCTCTCGCTCAGCAAGCATTTCATCGCGCTCACCACCAATCTGAAAGCGGCCTCGGAGTTCGGCATCGACACCACGCTCGGCTTCTGGGACTGGGTGGGCGGGCGCTACTCCATGTGGTCGGCGATTGGTCTACCGATTGCCATCGCCATCGGCGAGCAGAATTTCCGCGAGATGCTGCGCGGCGCGCATGCGATGGACGAGCATTTCCGCACAGCTCCGCTGGAGTCGAACCTGCCGATTCGCTTGGGCCTGCTCGACGTCTGGTACCGCAATTTCCACGGCTTCACGAGCCGCAGCATCGCACCCTACAGTCACGGCTTGCGCCGTCTGCCCGCGTATCTGCAGCAGCTCGAAATGGAGAGCAACGGCAAGGGCGTGGACGCGCAAGGCGAGATCCTGCCGTACGCCACCTCGCCCGTGATCTGGGGCGAGCCGGGCACCAACGGCCAGCACGCGTTCTTCCAGATGATTCACCAGGGCCCGGACATCGTGCCCGTCGAATTCATCGCCCTGCGCGAAGGCGGCCACGACCTGCCGGACCACCATCCGCGCCTGTTGGCCAACGCGCTGGCGCAGGCGCAGGCGCTGATGGTCGGACGTCCGGGCAGCAGTGGCCACAGCTACTTCACCGGCAACCGACCCAGCACCTTCCTAGTGCTGGAGCGGCTCGACCCGGCTTCGTTCGGTGCGCTGATCGCGCTGTACGAACACCGCGTGTTCACCAGCGGCGCGATCTGGGGCATCGACAGCTTCGACCAATGGGGCGTGGAACTGGGCAAAGTGCTTGCCAAGGAGCTGGAGCCGCTGTTGGCTGAGGGCGACAGTGAAAAACTCGACCCTTCCACGGCAGGGTTGCTGCACTACCTGCAGTCGCACCAGAATTAATTTACTACTTGGTGCAAACCTCTATTGGGCTTTGAAGCCCTTCTGAACGATAGTGAGGCAGGCCGAACAACCAACGCGCAATCCGCGTGGTTGGCTCGCCCGCATCACTGCTACGAACAGAAGGAGACAGATCCCATGAAGCTCGTTTGGACCAGCCTTGCGCTGGCTGGCATGTTGACCGCCACCGTCGCCGCGCAGGCACAGCAGGCTCCCGCAGGCACGATGGAGAAGATCCAGAGCGCCGGCAAGATCGTTCTCGGCGTGCGCGAAAGCTCTGCCCCCATGGCCTACGCCATCGGCGCGGAACGCAAATACGCAGGCTACCACGTCGAACTCTGCGAAAAGGTGATGGCACGCATCGCGCCCAAGGTGAAACTCGAATACATGGCGCTCACCGCGCAGAACACCATGCCGTTGGTCGAAAACGGCACGGTCGACATGGGCTGCGGCCCCACCACCAACAACCTCACACGCCAGAAACAGGTCTCCTTCGCCGTCACCACCTATGTCAGCCAAGTGCGGATGGCGGTGCGCGCGGATTCGGGCATCACCTCGTTCAAGCAACTCGACAACAAGAACATCGCAGCTTCTGCAGGCACCACAGCCGTGCAGTTGCTGCGCAAATACGGCAAGGACAACAACGTCAACCTGCCTACAGCCTTGGGCAAGGACCACTACGAGAGCTTCCTCATGCTCGAATCCGGCCGCGCCGACGCCTTTGTGCTCGACGACAACCTGCTCGCAGGCGTCATTGCCAGCAGCAAGAACCCCGATGGCTACAAGATCGTTGGCGAAGTTCTGGGCTCGGAGCCCATCGCCTTGCTGTTCCGCAAGGACGACCCGACCTTCAAGAAAGCGGTCGATGGCGCACTGACCGAGTTGATGAAATCCGGCGAAGTCGCCAAGGTTTACGACAAGTGGTTCATGCAGCCGATTCCTCCCACGAACAAGCCGCTGAATCTGCCTATGAGCGACATGCTCAAGCAGTTGCTTCAGGCGCCTAATGACAAGCCTTTGGAGGCTTACGCTAATTGATTGGGTGGTTTGTGCTCATTCAGCGCTTGCTAGGGGGTTGAGGGCGGGTGCCGGGAGTTCGCCCCGGCGGGCGAGTAACTTTTTGCTTGCGCCAAAAAGTCACCAAAAAGCGCTTTGAATTCGGGGTCACGCGGCAGAACTCACTTTGCGCCGTAGGCGCTCCGTTCGGGCAACCGCCGCGAGTCAGAGGTTTCATAAGAGGTGTGTTACGGCACTTCGCGTTGCTCGTGCTGCATCTCGCGACCTCGCGAGATGCCTGGGTACAAGCCGCATGACGAATTGAACTCTCGCGCGAAAACCAAGATCATTTCGTCGCGATGCTTGCGCCTCCGCTGCTGCATCGCAGAATGCAGCAGTGCCCTCCCCAGCTTTTGATCTGACTCACGATAGTTGCCCGAACGGAGCGCCTTGGCGCGCAGTGAGTTCTATCGTGGGTATTCAAAAGCGATTTTTGGTGACTTTTTGGCGCAAGCAAAAAGTTACTCGCCCGCCGGGGCGAACACCCGGCACCCGTAAGTAAACACGTATCTGAAGCCAGCTTCATTCAAACAAACAAACAAAAAACCCGCAGATCCAAAGACCTGCAGGTTTTTTTGTTTGGAATGACTTCCGGGTTTCCAACGGCTGGAGCCTCTACCCACCAGCCGCCGGAGCAGGGGTAATTACATGCCCATGCCGCCCATACCACCCATGCCGCCCATGTCAGGCATGCCGCCAGCAGCGTCATCCTTAGGTGCTTCAGCGACCATGGCTTCGGTCGTCAGCAGCAGGGATGCCACGGAAGCAGCGTTCTGCAGAGCAGTACGTGTCACCTTGGTTGGATCCAGAATACCCATCTCCAGCATGTCGCCGTAGGTGTCGTTGGCAGCGTTGAAGCCGTAGTTGCCCTTGCCGTTCAGCACAGCATTCACGACCACCGATGGCTCGCCACCGGCGTTGGCCACGATTTCGCGCAGTGGAGCTTCGATGGCCTTCAGAACCAGCTTGATACCAGCGTCTTGTTCGGCGTTGTCGCCCTTCAGGTCGCCGATGGCTTGCTTGGCGCGCAGGAATGCCACGCCGCCGCCTGCCACGATGCCTTCTTCCACAGCAGCGCGGGTAGCGTGCAGGGCGTCTTCAACGCGGGCCTTCTTTTCCTTCATTTCGACTTCGGTGGCAGCGCCCACCTTGATCACGGCAACACCGCCGGCCAGCTTGGCCACGCGCTCTTGCAGCTTTTCGCGGTCGTAGTCGGAAGTGGCTTCTTCGATCTGCACGCGGATTTGCTTCACGCGGGCTTCGATGTCTGCACCTTGACCAGCACCGTCGATGATGATGGTGTTTTCCTTGCCCACTTCGATGGTCTTGGCTTGGCCCAGATCGGCCAGGGTGACCTTCTCGAGGGACATGCCGACTTCTTCAGCGATGACCTTGCCGCCCGTCAGGATGGCGATGTCTTCCAGCATGGCCTTGCGGCGGTCGCCGAAGCCAGGAGCCTTCACAGCCACCACCTTCAGGATGCCGCGGATGGTGTTCACCACCAGAGTAGCCAGGGCTTCGCCTTCGACTTCTTCAGCGACGATCAACAGCGGACGGCCAGCCTTTGCCACTTGTTCCAGTGTAGGCAGCAGATCGCGGATGTTGCTGATCTTCTTGTCGAACAGCAGCACGAACGGGTTGTCCAGGATTGCGGCTTGCTTTTCTGGGTTGTTGATGAAGTAGGGCGACAGGTAACCGCGGTCGAACTGCATGCCTTCAACGACGTCGAGTTCGTTGTCCAGGCTCTTGCCGTCTTCAACGGTGATCACGCCTTCCTTGCCGACCTTGTCCATTGCGTCAGCAATGATCTTGCCCACGGATTCGTCGGAGTTGGCCGAGATGGAGCCAACTTGAGCGATTTCCTTGGAAGTGGTGGTCGCCTTGGATTGCTTCTTCAGCTGTTCGACCAGAGCCACAACAGCCTTGTCGATACCGCGCTTCAGATCCATGGGGTTCAGACCGGCGGCCACGTACTTGGAGCCTTCGCGCACGATGGCTTGAGCCAGCACGGTAGCGGTCGTTGTACCGTCACCGGCGATGTCGTTGGTCTTGGAGGCCACTTCCTTCACGAGCTGAGCGCCCATGTTCTGCAGCTTGTCCTTGAGTTCGATTTCCTTGGCCACGGACACGCCGTCCTTGGTCACGGTAGGAGCGCCGAACGAGCGTTCCAGAACCACATTGCGACCCTTGGGGCCCAGGGTAACCTTGACTGCGTTGGCGAGAATGTTCACGCCTTCAACCATGCGGGCGCGTGCTTCGCCGCCGAAAACTACGTCTTTTGCTGCCATTTTTGGCTCCTAAAAGAAATTCTTGAGAATGGGTTTTGATGAGGGGTGGCCCGTCATGCGCTCATGTGAGCCAAGCGGGCCAGCAAGCGCCAGAGGGCTTACTTTTCGACGACCGCAAACAGGTCGTCTTCCTTCATCACCAGCAGTTCGTCGCCGTCGACCTTGACGGTCTGGCCAGAGTACTTGCCGAACAGAACGCGGTCGCCCACCTTCACGTTCAGGGCGATCAGGGCACCCTTGTCGTCGCGCTTGCCGGGGCCCACGGCCACGACTTCGCCTTGATCAGGCTTCTCGGTAGCGCTGTCGGGGATCACGATGCCCGAAGCTGTCTTGGTTTCGTTTTCGAGGCGCTTGACGATCACGCGATCGTGCAGGGGACGCAGGTTCATAGCAACTCCTAACTAAGATTTTTTCAACTGGGTTGAACAAGAAGAAGAAAAGCCGATCCTGAGGGATCTCGCTTAAAACTTGATGTCAGTTGCGTGTGCTAGCACTCAACCTCAACGAGTGCTAATAATAAGGCAATTCCTGACGTTTTCAAGACCTGTGGGCATCAGGGCTTTCATGGAGTTGGCTCACGAGGAGGATTTTGTAGGTCAATTCCTACAATGAGACTGACCCCCCGGCAGGTGAGCGGGGCAAATGGCAGGGATTCCCTAGGACAATATCGCCGTGCGAATTCTTCATACATCCGACTGGCATCTGGGCCAGAACTTCATGGGCAAGTCCCGTCAGGCCGAACATCAGGCGCTGATCGGCTGGCTGCTCACCCAAGTGCAGAACCACGCGGTGGATGCCGTGCTGATTGCGGGGGATATTTTCGATACCGGCACGCCGCCCAGCTATGCACGCGAGATGTACGCCGATCTGGTCGTGCGCCTGCATGCGGCGGGCGTGGGCTTGCTGCTGCTCGGCGGCAATCACGACTCGGTCGCCACGCTGCGCGAGAGCAGCGCGCTGCTGTCGGTGCTGTCCACCCATGTCTACCCGGCCGCGACTGCGCCAAAATCCCATGTGCGCGTGCTGCCGAGCCGCGTGGCGGGGCAGCCCGGTTGCATCGTCTGTGCGATTCCCTTCATTCGTCCGCGCGATGTGGTGACCTCCGAATTCGGTCAGAGCGCGCAGGACCGCCAGCAGCAACTGCTTGTGGCCATCAAGCAGTATTACCAGAGTGTCTACGCCGCCGCCTGCGCCAAGCGCGATGAGCTCGCGCAGCAGACTGGCCAGCGCCTGCCCATCATCGCCACGGGTCACCTGACCACCGTGGGCGCGAGCAGCAGTGAATCGGTGCGCGAAATCTATGTGGGCACGCTGGACGCGTTTCCGACCTCCGAATTTCCGCCCGTGGATTACCTCGCGCTCGGACATATCCACAAGCCGCAGAAGGTTGGCGGCCACGAGCACATCCGCTATTGCGGTTCGCCCATCACGCTGAGTTTTGACGAACTCGGCCAGAACAAGCAGATGCTGCTGGTCGATCTGAATGAATCCGGCCTGCAGTCCGTGACCGAGCTGCCCGTGCCCATCTTCCAGCCGATGATGAGCCTGCGGGGAGACTTGGGCTACATGACCGACGCGCTGCCGCGCATTGCCGCGCAGGCCGAGGCCGGGCAGACGGTCTGGCTCGAAATCACCGTGACCACCGACGACTATCTGGCGGATCTGCCCGCTCGCATTCAAAAGCTCGTCGAGGGCCAGCCGCTCGAAGTGCTGCGCATTCGCCGCGAACGCGGGCAGACCATGGCGCAGTTGCAGGACAACAGCGGCGTGACGCTTGATGAGCTTGATCCGCACGACGTGTTCGAGCGACGACTCGGCCTTGAAGAGGGCATGGATGCCAGCTTGCGCGGGGCGATCACGCAGCGCTACCGGCAGGTGGTCGATGCCGTGCAACTGGGCGAGAGCGAAGAACAAGGCGAGGGCACAGCCCAATGAAGATCCGTCGCCTGCAACTCAAGAATCTGAACTCGCTCAAGGGCGAGTGGACCATCGACTTCACCGCGCCGCCGCTCTCCGAAAGCGGTCTGTTCGCGATCACCGGGCCCACAGGCGCCGGCAAGTCCACGCTGCTCGACGCCATCTGCCTCGCGCTCTATCACGAGACGCCGCGCCTTGGCACGCAGTCCAAGGCCGTCAACGACATCATGACGCGCCACACCGCGGACTGCAGCGCCGAACTGGAATTCGAAGTGCGCGGCGAGGTTTACCGCGCTTCCTGGAGCCAGCGCCGCGCGCGCGACAAGGTGGACGGCGCGCTGCAATCGCCGCAGGTCGAACTGGCCAAGGGCGATGGTACGGTGATCACGCGCCATGTGAGCGAAAAACTCAAGCAGATCACCGACATCACGCGCCTCGACTTCCCGCGATTTACGCGTTCGATGCTGCTCGCGCAAGGTGGTTTTGCGGCGTTCCTCAACGCCAATGCGAACGACCGCGCCGAGTTGCTGGAGGAACTGACCGGCACCGAAATCTACGGCGAGATCTCGCAGCGCGTGTTCGCACGAGCACGAGATGAGCGCGAAAAATTGGCGCTCATGCAATCGCGCGCTGATGGCATGGAACTGCTGAGCGATGAGCAGCGCGCAGCGATTCAGGAAGAGGTCGGCGCGATCCAGACACAGCAATCGGAACTGGCGGGCAAGACCAATGCGCTGCGCGATCAACTGCAATGGCGCAACGCCGTGGCCGAAAGTGAAGGGGCTGTGCAAGGCGCGCAGCAGCGCGTGACGCAAGCCGAAGCTGCGATCCAGAACGCTGCGCCCGAGTTGGAAAAGCTGGCCGCCAGCGAACCCGCGCAGGCGCTGGAGCCGGCTCACGCAGCACTGCAATCTGCCAATGTCGCGGTTCAGAATGCGGCCAAGCAACTGTCGGATCGGCAAGGCGAACTGACCGAGCAACGCACGGCGCAACAGCGCGAACATGCGCTGGCGCTGGCCTTCGCCAAGTTGCTCGATGAACAGTCCGAGAAGCATCTGCTTGGGCTGGAAAGCGAACAGACAGCGCTCGGTGAATGGAGCAGCGCACGCGCACATCACGCGCATCTGGCCGAGCATATGGGCGTGTGGCGCGAGCAGTTTGCGCAGCAAGCGAAGATCCAAAGCGACATCGCACTGAACGAGCAACTCATCAAGGAAACGACGAGCAAGCTCGACGAAGCACGCCGCCGCTTGAAGCAGCACGCCATTCAAAGTGAAGTCACGGCGAATGCCCACAGGCACGGGGAAGCGCAGTGGCAGAACTTGCAGCAAAAGCAGGGCCAGTTGCTGGGCACGCTAACGCTGGCCGCATTGCGCGAGCAGTCGCAGCGTGCGGAGAAAAATCTCTCCATCACCGAACGCCTGGATGAAAGCGCGCGCCGCCAACGCGAGATGAAGGTGCAGTTCTTCGAGGTGCGCACGCAGCGTGTGGAGGCCGCCAAAAAAGCGGAAGAACTGCAGACTTCACAGATCGAAAATCAGGATGCGCAGAACATCCTGAACGAACGCGTTGCCGACAAGCAGCGCATGCTGGAGCAGGAGCAGATCATCCGCAGTCTGGCCGAGCACCGGGCCAACCTGCAGCCCGGCGAGGCCTGTCCGTTGTGCGGCGCGCACGAGCATCCGGCCATTGCGCACTATGCCCAGTTGGACAGCTCCGCCACGCGCGGCGAACTCGACCGCTTGAAGCAGGCGCAGAAACAGGGCGAGAAGAGGCTGCTTGAATGCGGCGCAGAGCTTTCCGCTGCGCAAACGCAAGCCCGCAACTTGCACGCGCGTGAGCAGCAACTGATCGAAGAAGGCCGAGCCAACCAGTCCGCGTGGGACGAGCTTCGCGCGCAACTGCAGCACGGCGATCCCCTGCAGGCCAAGGACTGGGAGCTGGCAGAGCGTCTGGCGCAGGCCCTGTCATCGGCGCAGTCGCAAGCCACCTCGCTGCGTGCGCAATTGCAATCCGTGGAGGCGCTGGACCAGCAGTTGCACGACACCGGCAAACGCCAGGCCGATCTGGCCCACACCGTTCACCTTGCGCGCGAAGAAGCGCTGCGCTTGCAGCAGCAGATCGACAGCGGGACGCAGAAGCTTGCGGACACCAAGGCGTTGCTGGATCAGCAACGCGCAGGCTTGCAATCACAGCAGGAGCAATTGCTTGGTGCCTTGTGCAATGCAGGCTTTGCCGATCTGACAGGCTTGCCGACGGACGCCGCCGCGTGGCTACGTGCGCGCGATGAAGAGCGCCTCGCATGGCAGCAAAAGCAGGAACGCATCCACAGCATCGCCATGGAACTGGAGCGCCAACGCGCCACCTGCGAGCAGATGCGCTCACAGCTTGCGAAATGGCGTGAACGCGCGGCCGAATTCACGGACGAAGTGGCAGATGTCACCAGCGATTTGAATGCCGCACAGGCACTCGCCGAGTGCAGCGCGCGGATCGATGCCATCGCGCGCAAAGCCGGTCAACTGGCGGGCAGCGTGCAAGAGTTGGAGGAACTGCTTTCGCGACATCGCGCGGAGCAAGGCTCAGCAGAACAGCATTGGCGAGGTGCCTTGCAAGCCAGTCCGTTCGCGGACGAGGATGCCTTCTTCAACGCACGCATGTCGGCGGAAGAACGTAGCCAGTTGCAGTCGCGCAAACAACAGCGCGAGCAGGAGCGCCAAGTGGCAAGCGAGCTGCTGCAAACGCAGCAAGCCAAACTTGTCGAACTGCAGGCGCGCAACGCCACCGACGCAAGTCGCGAAACGCTGGAGCAAGGCATTGCTCAGTTTGAAGCCGAATCCACGCAGTTCAACCAGCAACTCGGCGGCAAACTCGCGACCATTGAGCGCGACAACGCCCTGCGCGGCAGCCAGCAAGAACTGCTGCAGCAGATCGCAGCGCAGGCAAGCGAGTCGGATGTCTGGCAGCGCCTCGACGCGCTGGTCGGCTCATCCAAGGGCGACAAGTTCCGCAAGTTCGCGCAGGGCCTCACGTTGGACCACCTGCTCACGCTCGCCAACCGCCAGCTCGAACGTCTGCACGGCCGCTACGTGCTGCGCCGCAAATCATCGGGCGAACTGGAACTCGAAATCGTCGATCAATGGCAGGCCGACGCCTCGCGCGACACGCGCACGCTGTCAGGTGGCGAGAGCTTTCTGGTCAGCCTCGCGTTGGCGCTCGCGCTGTCCGATCTGGTCAGCCACAAGACCTCCATCGACTCGCTGTTCCTCGACGAAGGCTTCGGCACGCTGGACGCCGAAACGCTGGACGTGGCGCTCAACGCGCTCGACACCCTGAACGCCAGCGGCAAGATGGTCGGCATCATCAGCCACGTCGAAGGCCTGAAGGACCGCATCGCCACCCAGATCCGCGTCGAAAAGGGCGGCGGCGTGGGGCATTCGCGGTTGAGCATTCGTCCGTGAATTGAAATGTCGGTAATGGCAGAGACGCAACTCAAGAGCCAGAAACACGACTGAAGCGCTGGTGATCGCTTGGGTTGCGGCAATACCCCTTGCTTTGCCAAGCCAAGGGGGGGAAGGTCTTCTTATCCCTCACGCTGCGCGAAGTATGCAACCGTTAACTAAGTAATTAATTGCAATTACAACACTGCGTAATTGTTAACAAATCGAAGCGATTGTCGATTTTCCTCGGGCTTTTTGAGGTTGCTATCTGGAAAACTATCAATAAATAGCGGGCTCTTCGTAAATCATTTCAATTGGGTGCGAAATTTAGCGTCATAGCAGGCGACTATCAACGCAGATAGCAATTTTGAAGATAGGGCATTCCGCCTACAATCGACAGCTTTGTGCGACCCATCAATGGGTTTCAATAGGGTATTTGGAGGGGCATTGCATTGGCGGCGTCGTGCTCCATGAATGTGTTTGTGCAAGAGCACGCACTTCGTGGGGTGAGGCGGGGAGGGCCCAATGTTGGAGGTTCGTCACGCGTTGCTCCTGCTGGAATCATGGGCTGATATGGCGTCTTTGCAAACTACCACCATGCTTCTCGGCGTGGGGTTGGCGATTCTGATCTTGTATCTGATTCGCCGAGATCATCTTTACTTGATGCACGGCCTTTTCTGGGTGGCCGTAGCTGCTGCGGCTGCGCTTTTGGGCGCCTGGCCAGGACTGGTCGACCGCATTGCCTACTCGGTGGGCATTTCTTATCCCCCCGCGCTTCTTCTTTTGTTCGCTTGCATCGTCCTGTTCATCAAGGCGCTGCATGCCGACATGGTCAATACGCGCATCGAACGCGACGTGCGCAGACTCAATCAACGACTGGCGATGCTGGAAGCAGACATGGAGGCGCTTGCGCTCTCATCCTCCAATGCTCCGGCATCCTCTTCCTCCTCCTACCATGACTGATCAGCTACTTCCCGTCATTCTGTGTGGTGGCTCGGGCACGCGCCTGTGGCCACTTTCGCGCGAAACCTATCCCAAACAATTTCATGCGCTCGCTGGTGACTCCAGCATGCTGCAGGACACCGCCACGCGCCTTCAGGGCATCTCTGGTGATGTTGCTTTGGCAGCGCCGCTTCTGGTCTGCAATATCGAACATCGTTTTCTGGTGGCCACGCAATTGCAGCAGGCCCATATCGAGAACGCGAAGATTCTTCTTGAACCGACTGGCCGCAATACCGCCCCAGCGCTGACCATTGCCGCATTGCAGGCAGTCTCGGCGGGCGCGGATCCCATCATGCTGGCCATGCCGGCTGACCACGTCATCGCAGATCGCAAAGCATTCCATGAGTCCGTGCAAGTGGCATTCAACGCTGCACGCTCAGGCCAAATGGTGACATTCGGCATCGTCGCGGATCGCCCTGAAACCGGCTACGGCTATATCCAGCACGGAACCATTGAGCAAGGCGGCACGTTCGAAGTGCAGAGCTTTGTCGAGAAACCAGATCTGGAACGAGCGCAGGGCTATCTAGCCGCTGGCAACTACCTGTGGAACAGCGGCTTGTTCGTTGTGCGCGCAAGCGTTTGGCTCACGGCCATGAAAGCGTTCCGTCCCGACATTTTTGGGGCTTGCGAGCGGGCCATGAACGGCGCTCAACACGACATGGATTTTGTGCGCCCGGAGGCAACGGCCTTCGGCGCCAGCCCGTCGGACTCCATTGACTACGCTGTCATGGAGCGCCTTCCCAAGACGCCCGGATTGGGTATTCAGGCACGCGTTGTGCCTCTCAAGGCTGGGTGGTCGGACGTCGGTGCATGGGATGCCCTTTGGGCCGTGCGCGAACATGACGCAGACGGCAACGCCATCATCGGCAATGCAGTCCAGCACGGCTGCACCAACTCGCTGTTCCTGTCGAGCAGCCGTCTGGTGACGGGCGTGGGCCTCGACAACATCGCTGTGGTGGAAACTCCCGATGCCATCCTTGTTGTCGACATGCGTCGCACCCAGGACGTCAAGAAGATCGTCGCGCATCTGCAGACTTACGGTCAGGCGCTGGCTCATTCGCATCGCAAGGTCCATCGCCCATGGGGCTGGTACGACAGCATCGACTACGGCGAGCGCTTCCAGGTCAAGCGCATCGTGGTCAATCCGGGCGCGTCGCTCAGCCTGCAGATGCATCATCACCGCGCAGAGCACTGGGTCGTGGTCAAGGGAACGGCAGAAGTCACCAACGGTGATCAGGTGCTGCTGCTCGGCGAAAACGAATCCACGTTCATTCCGCTGGGGCATGTTCATCGCCTGCGCAATCCAGGCAAGCTGCCGTTGGAGATTGTGGAAGTGCAATCGGGAAGCTATCTTGGCGAGGACGATATCGTTCGTTTCGAAGATACGTATGGTCGTGTGGTTACGACGACTGCCGGAGCGTGAGTTTTTCAATGCAGAGATTAGTGATGCTGAGAGCCTTGTGGGCGTACCGGGGTTTCATATGGAGCAGCGTGATGCGCGAGTTCCATGGCCGATATCGTGAATCACTTCTGGGGGCGTTTTGGTCGGTGGTCAACCCACTGACGATGATCATCATTTACACCGTGATCTTTGGTCAGTTGATGCGCCCGACTTTGCCGGGGCATGAAAGTACACCCTTCGCTTTCAGTATTTATCTTTGCGCGGGTGTCATTACTTGGAACCTGTTTTCGGAAATGCTGGGAAGACTGAATAACGTCTTTCTTGAAAATGGAAACATGATCAAGAAGTCCAATTTTCCCCGAGCCTGTCTGCCGGTCATCGTGACGGTATCGGCACTGATCAATTTTGGAATTATTTTTGCGATTTATCTTGCATTCCTGGTCGTCATAGGTCACTGGCCGGGCTGGGCCTTGTTGTCTCTCATTCCACTGTTGGTCTTGCAATTGCTGTTCACATTGGGGTTGGGTGTATTGCTTGGCACCATCAATGTATTTTTTCGGGATGTGGGGCAGTTGACGGGCGTGGTCTTGCAATTCTGGTTTTGGCTCACTCCCATCGTGTACACGATGGGCTCGCTTCCTGCCGGTGCTCAGAAAGCATTTCAGTACAACCCCTTGCAGCCACTGATCTCCGGATATCAACAGATTTTTCTTGATGGTACGGTGCCTGATTTCGCGAAGCTGCTTCCATTGACGTTGATTACGTTCATGCTTTTGATTCTTGCCGCACGTTTTTTCATGAAGCGTGTTGGTGAATTGGTGGACGAACTGTGATGAGTGCTCTGATTGTTGAGAACGTCGGCAAGGCGTACAAGCGTTACCCAGGCAAATGGGCGCGCATGTGGGAGTGGATTTCCGGCCGGGAGATGCATGAAAAGACATGGGTGCTTCGTAATATCAATTTCAAGATTGCAAAGGGCGAAGCGGTTGGCATCATTGGTGTGAACGGTGCGGGCAAAAGCACGCTTCTGAAAATCATCACTGGCACTACGCAACCCACCAACGGAAAAATCGACGTCAATGGACGTGTGGCGGCATTGCTGGAGCTCGGAATGGGCTTCCACTCTGATTTCACCGGACGTCAGAACGTGTTCATGGCGGGTCAATTGCTAGGTTTGAAAGCGGATGAAATTGCCGCCTGCATGCCTGCCATCGAGTCGTTTGCTGAGATTGGTGACTACATCGACAGACCGGTGCGGATGTACTCCAGCGGCATGCAGATGCGCTTGGCGTTCAGTGTGGCCACGGCCGTTCGGCCCGATGTGTTGATCGTGGATGAGGCGCTGTCGGTTGGAGATGCGTATTTCCAGCACAAAAGCTTCAACCGAATCCGTGAATTCCGACAGCAGGGAACAACGCTGTTGATTGTGTCTCACGACAAAAGTGCAATCCAGGCACTTTGCGACCGAGCCATTCTTCTTGAGCGCGGACATGTCGCCAAGGATGGCGCGCCGGAAGAGGTCATGGACTTCTACAACGCACTTATCGCCGAGCGTGAGAACTCGTCCATCCAGACCACCAAAACCGACGATGGCAAGACAGCGACACGCTCGGGAACGGGCGAGGTCACCGTCACGGATATCGTTCTCGAAGACGAGAGTGGGCGAGTCATCGAGTGGGTGGATGTCGGGCAGCGGGTCACCTTGCGCATTGATGTCAAAGTCCATTCTGATGTGGAACGCTTGGTGCTGGGCTATGGCATCAAGGATCGATTGGGTCAGGTAGTCTTTGGAACCAATACGGATCTCAAGAAGCAAGAAGTCTATTCGGCCAAAAGTGGTGAATGCTTGCGATATCGAATCCAGTTTCCCGCCAATCTGGGGCCGGGAAGCTATTCAATTCAGACGGCCTTGTGCAGCACTGAAACTCATCTGGTGAACAACTACGAGTGGCGCGATCTGGCCCATGTGTTCAATGTGGTCAACATCAACAAGCCGGGTTTTGACGGATACGCGTGGATAGATCCCACGATTGGGATCGAAAAGTTATGAGCTTTATTGCGTACGCCCAGAACAATGAGGACGTCGTCCTGTTTCGCGCGCTCGAAGGCGTTGTCAACGGGTTCTATATCGACGTTGGTGCAAACGATCCTGTCGCTGACTCGGTGACAAAGGCGTTTTATGACCGGGGATGGCGCGGTATCAACGTGGAGCCGCTGGAGCGACATTGGGGAGATTTGGAACGAGACAGGCCGGAGGATACCAATCTTAGATGTGTGGCCGGCCCTTTTGACGGCAATGTGGACATTTGGGAGCCAGCGGTTCGTGGCTGGACCACCGCTTCCCCCAAAGTGGTTGAAGAGCACAAAGCTTCGGGTGTTTCCGGTGTGACGCATTCGGTGAAGATGTTGACCTTGGCCGCGATTTGCCAGCAACATGTGACGGGCGAGATTCACTTCCTCAAAATCGATGTCGAAGGTTTCGAGAAAGATGTGCTCGAGGGCATGGACTTTCAGTCCTTTCGCCCATGGATAGTGGTGGTGGAGGCGTTCGATCCGATCACCAAGATGGAGAACTTCGATGAGTGGGAGCCCTTGCTGACTTCCCAAGCTTACAGCTTCGCATATGGCGATGGGCTCAATCGATTCTATGTGGCCAACGAGCACCCTGAACTCAAGGAGAGGATGAAATATCCTCCCAACGTGTTTGACGATTTTGTACGCATTGCGCAAGTGGTTCAGACCAAGCGTGCTGACGAAGCTGAAAAGGGAGTGGCTCAGAAGCTTGAACATACGGCGGCGCTTGAAAAGCAGGTAAGTGACCGTGTAGCCGAAAAGAGTCAGCTCGAAGCAGAGATGAGTCACCTCGTAGCCGAGAAGAGTCACCTCGAAGCGCAACTTGGCGACGTTCAAAAAAAATATTCAAAGCTCAAGGGCGATATTTCCGCGCGCGACGCTGCGTTCGAACACCAGAATTCACAGTTGCTCGAACTCGATGACGTTCATGCGAATGCTCTTGCCGAGTTGAACTGCGAAAAAGAGCGTGTCGCAGAGTTTTCGGCAAAAGCGCATGAGTGGTGGAGCAGGGCACTTGCGCTCGACAGTGAACTCATGCGGGTAAAGGGAAGCTGGTCGTGGAAAGCTACCTATCCGTTGCGGGTGCTGTTGGGGGTGATCAGGCATCCAGTCCCGACCCTCAAGCAATTTGTCAATAACTCGATTCGATGGAGTCTGCGCTTTTTTTCGAAGCCGATGTCCATGCTGATGAGGCGTGTACTTGGCAATCGCAACTTCAGCGAACGTCTCAACTACTGGTTGCTCAAGAACTACCCTGCGCTGCACGCTCACTTGAGAGCGATTGCAATTCAGAATGGCGCCATGGTGGAAGTCGAGCGGCCGAAATTCACCCATTCGACGATGAACCCCACATCTCAGGATGGTTGGTTTGATTTGGGCTTGCTTGGGGTGTTTCCAAGATATCCAACCTTGCCGGAAGGCCTGGCGTTTTCAGGAGACGACAGCGGCGAGCCTCGTTGGATTCGATTCACCGGTCACCTGGAAGGGCACTACAGCCTAGCCATCGTCAATCGAAATATCGTGTCTGCATTGGATGCGCTCACGCCGGGACGGGTGCAATTTGTTCCGTTCCACGGTAAGCCTTACGAAAAAATACCAACGCTGCCAAATGAGCAGGAGCGTTCATTAGGTCCTGCGCTGCGACGCCAAATTCCAGATTCGGTCGGTGACCATACCGTTTCCATCACCCATCACTATCCGATGATTGGTGATGAGTTGCCATCGGGATTGAAGCTGTGCATCTTTTTTTGGGAGGAGACATCCGTACCCATAGAAACTGTTGCCCAGTTGAACTCCAACTTTGATGGCGTAGTCGTCGCGGCAGAATCGGTCAAGGTGGCTCTGGTCAATTCAGGCTGTCAAATTCCCGCGGTAGTACTGCCAATCGGCATCGATCATCTCATCGCGCAAGATACCAAACCAGTGCAATCCGTGAAGCCCGAGACGGATGCACCGTTTCGGTTTCTGCACGTATCGTCCGCATTCCATCGAAAAGGTGTGGATGTCTTGCTTGACGCATTTCTCGATGCATTCACGGGTGATGATGTTGTCGAACTCTATATCAAGACATTTCCCAATCCGCACAATCAAGTGGCGGAGTTGTTGCGGGCCTATTCGGAGAAACACAAGCGTCCCGCGCGAGTCGTCATTGATGAACAGCCGCTAGACGAAGCCGGCATGATTGATCTCTATCGCACGGCACATGCCGCCGTGTTGCCGACCCGAGGCGAAGGCTTCAATCTGCCTGCCGCAGAAGCACTGGCGATGGGCATTCCGGTCATCACTACCGGGTATAGCGCACAGATCGATTTCTGCACACTGTCCACGGCACACCTTGTGGGGTTCCAGTTTGCGGCGTCAGAGAGCCACGTGCGGGCGGATGATGCTTGCTGGGTCAATCCAAGCAAAGCCGATCTGGTCAGACAGTTCCGGCGAGTGCGTGAACGCGTATTGGCCGATGACCCGGAAATTCGCAGCATGCGGGAGTCTGCGTCCAAGTATGTGCGCAATATCTATTCTTGGGAAAACGCTGCAAGATCCGTTACCGGATTTTCCGAATGGCTGATGGCGCAGAAAAATGCCCCCCGAAGTCTGGAGTCCATTGCACTGCTGACGCCTTGGGCCGCAAAGTGCGGAATCGCCGAATACAGCGAAAAGTTGTTCAAGAATATCGTTGAGCTGGACGACATCTCAACCAAGATTTTTGCAGATACACGCACCAAAAAACCAGATGCCAATGTCTTCGTCACTTGGAAGGTGGGGGACACAGCCAGCATCATTCGCACGCTTGAACGTCTCCAAGAACAGAATGTAGATGCGATTTTTGTCCAACACCAGCCGAGTCTCTATGAGCTGTCTGAGGCGGTTTGCGAGCAACTGTCTGCGCTGCGGACACGCGAGCGAGGCGTTTACCTGGAATTGCACTCCACCCAGCCTTTGCTCACTGATTTCAGGTTGACACCACGTGCGGTACGGTGCCTTGCGCAATTGGATCGCATTGTCGTGCACAAGGTGGAAGATCTCAATAACCTGTTGTCTCTTGGACTTTGGCGCAACGTCGTGCTCCTGAAGCATGGTGTTGTACAGCCACTTCCTGAACCAGATGTAGCCAAGGTTCGCAACGCGCACAACATTCCCTTTGATGCGGTGGTCTTGGGATGCTTTGGCTTTGCCCTTCCTCACAAGGGTCTGGATGCAGTGGTTGGTGCTATTTCGCTTTTGGGGACAGAGCTCGAGCGCCCAGTTCACATGCTGGCTGTCTGTTCCGCGCTGGATGATCGAAGCGCGCATGTGATCAAGAGCTGCAAGGCCCAGGCAGAACGGCTGGGTGTATCGAATCAAATCACCTGGATTACTGACTACCGTCCGATCAAAGAATGTCAAGAACTGCTTTCATCGGTCGACTACATGGTGTTCCCTTATCGAGACACACAGGAAAGTGCCAGTGGTGCGGTCACCATTGGTCTGTCGACATTGAAGCCCGTTTTGGTGAGTCCGTTGAGCATCTTTTCGGATGTGAGCGACGTCACCCTTGAAATGTCGGGACCGAACTCAAGTGACATCTGCATGAAGGTGGTTGAGTGGGAGTCGGCATCGGAAGAAACGAAGACGTTGCTGCTCGAAAAGCAACGTGAATGGTTGAGGGTACGCGATTGGACGAGCGTGTCGCAACGATTGCTGTCCATGGCGAGCGTGCTGAGGCGTGAGGCGTTGATGCAGAAGAAAAGTCAGGAAAGCCGACTGCTCCATTTCCCCCAAACCAATGTGAAGCCAAGCCGGCGCTTGTTTGTGGATATCTCGGAGCTGTATGTCAGAGATGCAAAAACGGGCATTCAGCGAGTTGTCAGGAATATTCTGAGTGAGTTGGAAAAAAATCCGCTTCCCGGTTATTCGGTACAGCCGGTATATGGGGTGAAGGGGAAAGGATTCTTTCATGCGTCAGCATCGGATTTTCCTTTCAACGCAATCGAAGGTGCCCCGATTTTTCCTGGTGTCGACGACATATTTCTCGGGCTGGACCTTGCAGCACACCTGTTTCCGGAAGCGGAGGAGGATCTAGCGAGTTTCAAACGTGCAGGCACAAAAATATTCTATGTGGTGTACGACATTATTCCGCTGCGCTACAAGGAGTATGCATTTCCGGGAATTGAGTGTGCATTCGAAAATTGGCTGATCGGGCTGAACAGGTATGCGGATGGAGTTCTTTGCATATCGAAAGCGGTTGCTGATGACGTTGAATCCTGGTTGATCGAGCATGGTGGTAAGCGGGAGGGTCTTGCGCTGGGCTACTTCCACCTTGGGGCCGATTTCCAAGATGAGCAGGTGATGCAGTCCGATGTGGCTAGTGGATGGTCAGTGCCAACGCAGCTACAGGACGCTCCGATTTTTTTGATGGTTGGAACACTTGAACCAAGAAAAGGCCATGCTCAAATTCTGAGAGTATTTGAACATCTGTGGAGTGAGGGTGTTCATGCCAATCTTGTTATCGTGGGCAAAGCTGGATGGAACGTTGAAGCGCTGATATCGGCACTGAAGGAGAGCAAACACTTCAATCAATCTTTATTCTGGTTTGAGAGTCTGGATGACGCAGCACTGAATCAGTTGTACTCCTCTGCGACTTGTCTTATCGCCGCCTCATATGCAGAAGGATTCGGCTTGCCATTGATCGAGGCTGCCCAAAAGGGATTGAATATCATTGCAAGAGATATACCTGTTTTCCGTGAGGTGGGCGAGGGATATGTTTCCTACTTTGATGGAGAGCGTGACGATGCCATCAGGGCCTTTATGTATGAATGGATGCAGCTCTTTGCATCTGAGAAAGTCATTTCAAGCCGAGGAATGAAATGGAAGACATGGGGCGAAAGTGCTGATGATTTGAAGCAGTTTCTGTGCGCCTCTAATCATGATGTGTCCATGGGTAAGTCAATGGAAAAAATATCTGAAAATATTTTTTGTTGAGCTCTATAAATTTTGTTTTATTGTGAAATTCAATTCACTAGGCATTTGAAATCATGATCATTGGTTCAGGATTGATTGCTACAGCATTTCGTCAGCAAGCAAAGGAATTGACGGGTGTCTGTGTTTTTGCGTCTGGCGTTGCCAATTCCATGAATACCGATGAGGCTGAATTTTTGCGCGAGCGCTCATTGCTCGAAGATTCATTGAATTCACTCTCATCCGATGAGCAGTTTGTATATTTTAGTACCTGCAGTATCTATGATGAAATGTCGTTCAAGTCAGCCTATGTCCAACATAAAATAAAAATGGAATCCATTGTGCTGCAGCGGCCGCATTCATATATCTTCAGATTGCCGCAGTTGGCTGGTATAAGCCGCAATGGAAATACCCTGTTGAACTACATCAATTCTGGAATTGATCGTGGCGAGTTGATGCGAATTTGGTCTAAAGCCGAGAGAAATATCATTGATGTGAGTGATGTCGTGAAGGTGGTTCTGCATTGGTTGAAATCTTCGCCTGAGCAGAATTTGGTGGAAAATATCTGTAACCCCACTCGAACGCTTGTACTTGATCTCATTAAAACGCTTGAGAAAATCAAGGGCAAGAAGGCTATTCTGGAGGTCATGGATGGAGGCGGATTTTATGAAATACCTTTGGGACAGACTGTCGAGGTCTATGCAAAAATTGGTTTGAATTTTGAAGGTGATTACATCTCTTCTGTGTTGAAAAAGTATTACTCGAATTGAATGTAGTGAGGAAGTGTGTCGGAAAGTACATATTTATTGAGATATGCAAGTGCGGGACTGGTGAATGCGATTACCGGTCTTGGAACAATTGCGGCATTGACGTATTTTGATGTGAATCCCATTATTGCAAATATGGCAGGATTTGCAGTGGGGATGTTATTTAGTTTCACATTGGCGAAATTTTTTGTTTTTAGGCGTCGCAACAATACCAAAAATCAGATGCGCCGATATGTCATTTCCTTTGTTGCTGCATATGGATTGAATATTTTTGTTTTGTGGATTATGGAAGGCCGACTGCATAATGGAATGGCTCAAATAATGGCTATTTCCACGTATGTAGTATTGATGTATATTTTGATGCGATTTTATATATTTGTCGATAATTGATGAAAGACTTTCGGTGCAATATGAATGAGAATACTGAAATCAGAAAAGGGCTGCGCCACCTGCTTTCCTTTTCGGTTGTCTACGACACTTTTCAACATGCTGTTGGTGCGTATAAATGGCGTGAGCGAGTGGTGCTAAATCATATTGCACCGCTTTGCTCGGCAACAACACGTATTCTTGATATTGGCTGCGGTACCGGTGAGATTCTTGAATACATTCCGGATCAAGCCAATTACATTGGATTTGATAGAAATAATGAGTATATCAGTGCAGCCAGAAAACGCTTTGCGGGACGAAAGGCCGAATTTATCTGCGAAGATGTGAATAAGAATTCAATGTCCAATTACGGTAATTTTGACATTGTTCTTGCAATAGGAATTCTCCATCATCTCGATGACAGTATTGCGGATGAATTGTTTGAAACAGCGCATTGTGCACTCAAAGACAACGGGATTTTTTTAGCATTGGATCCTGTATATACGAACCATCAATCGAGTGCTGCCAGGTTTGTGGTTGGAAAGGATCGAGGACAGGCGGTACGAACCGATTATGAGTATTTGCGGCTTGCAAAAAAGCGATTCAAATCCACATCAGCTGTCGTTGATGATAAGCCATTGAGAATTCCGTATACAGGTATAGTGATGACCTGCCAGAAGAATTGAGTCCACTATGAAATGCTCAATCGTCATTCCTGTTTATAACAGTGAGAAAATATTACCTGAGCTGTTGAAGCAGTTGAATGCCGAGTTGGAGAAACTCGGACTTCTGGGTGATTCGGAATTGATACTGGTGAATGACTCCAGTCCTGATGGTAGTTGGGACGTCTTGCGATCATTGACGCAGTTGTATCCCAATTTGAAAGCGGTAAATCTTGCGAAAAATTTTGGACAGCACAATGCCATCATGGCCGGGCTGCAATTCGCAAGTGGTGACAATATTGTGCTGATGGATGATGACCTGCAGCATTCGCCAGCGTATATTGGAGATTTGCTGCAAGCTCTTGAAAAAGATGATGTGTGCTTTGTTCGTTTTGAAAAAAGACAGCATGCAGGGTGGAAGGTAGCAGGCAGCAACTTCAATAATTTATTGGCTAGTCATTTGGTTGAAAAACCCAAGGACCTGTATCTTTCCTCATTCAAGGCATTTCGAAAACATATCAGGGCCGCGGTTGTTCAATATGAAGGGCCATATCCATATATTGACGGATTAATCCTACGCAGCACTAATCGAATTCATGTCATTGATGCTGTGCACCGTGAACGATTTACGGGTCAGGGAAATTACAATCTAAAGCGCTCTGTTTCATTGTTGATGAAAATGGCTACGGGTTTTTCTGTGGCACCGCTACGATTGGCAATTATCATTGGGGTGGTGTTTGGATTGTTGAGTCTTCTGACGGTCGTTTACGTCATTGTGGACAAACTAATGAACCCCTCGGTTCAACCAGGTTGGACTTCTATCGTGGCTATTGTTTTGGCCGTCTCGGGTATACAGATGCTTTTCTTGGGACTCATCGGGGAATATATGGGGCGTTTGTATTTGAATATCAATAAAAAGCCCCAGTTCGTTGTCAGAGAGATATCTGGATTTTCGGGGTTGAAGAAGGACGAATGATATGGAATTTGACAAGTATGCAGACTCCTACTCGAGTGACTTGAAAGATGCCATTCCCGCAGGATTTCGAACAATTGAGTATTTCTCGACCTACAAAGTAAAGCTGGCCAAACGGTTCGCTCCAGAAAAAATCCATCGTATTCTGGACTTTGGATGTGGTGTTGGTCAGTGCTCCCAGTACTTGGCCCAGAGCTTTTCAAATGCTGAGTTGGTAGGGTTTGATGTTTCTGATGACTCTCTTGATGTGGCACGAGAGCGTATTCCGCAGGCACATTTCACGAGTGCATGGGATCAGGCAGTAGAAGAAAAATACGATTTGATATTTACTTCAAATGTCTTTCATCATATTGATGCATCAGAACATGCTTTGTGGCTTTCTCGACTGAAGGATGCATTAAGACCTGGAGGGAAAATTATCATATTCGAACACAATCCAATCAATCCATTAACAAGAATGGTGTTCAAGCGTTGCATATTTGACCAAGATGCTGTGATGATTGGTCAGAAGAGATTTGTGAATTTGGCAAAATCAGTTGGATTTTCCAATTTTTCTACAAAATATACTTTGTTTTTTCCCGGTGCATTAAAAATATTTGAACCATTGGAGCGATTCATTGGGTGGCTTCCGCTGGGGGCGCAGTATTATTTATTGCTGCAAAAAACCTCTGATTGACCTCGCGGCTATCATCGGTGTCTGGTGTTGAAATATTTCGAAAATCCGGTGAATTGCTTTTGTGCTATGTCATTTGTTTGCAACATGCAGTTTTATTTGAATAAATTTAAAGCGTCAAGATTGTTGGAGAAGCTTGCGCTAGTGTTGTTGGTTTTGAATGTTGGGTTGCTGATTTGGTATCAATTTGATGGATATCAGGCGCAATTTCATTCTGATAGCGCGCATCGAGTATTGCTCGGCAATGAAGTCTTCAAGAGTGGCAGCATTTTCCCATCGGATTGGAGCTACGTAAATCGTGATCTGTACATTCTGTATGGACATTTGCTGGTGGCTCCCTTGATGGTTTTCATGAAGCCTGGTTATTTGGCGTATGCGATTTCCGGGGTGTTGAATGCGTTGATATTCTTGTTGGCTTCTTATCTATTGCTGAAGGAGCTGAAGGTTAGTAAGTCAATTGTATATTTAACATTGGCTGTCATTTGCGCTGGAATATCTGGTTTCGTTGCCGAAAATTTGTTTGGTCAGATCACTTATGGAAATATCATAACAATTTCCATGTATGTGCTGCTTATGGTGTTTGGTTTCATTTTTGGTACTTCAAGCCCAAGAAAGCACCTTTTGTATGGATCGGCATATTTTTTGTTGATTTTGTTGGTGGTCGCCTCAAATCCATTTCGAGGATTTGTATATTACGTCCTTCCTTTGATATTGGCTCTTGGTATTTTAGGTTTGGGGCTTGGTGCTCAGGTGGTTGAGCCAATCATGAAGCAACGAGCATTGTCGCTTGTCATGATGACAGTTGGTGCAGTCATTGCTGGAATACCACTTCATCTGTATATCTTGGGTGGTGTCAATAACATTCAGGGAACCAGCACTGCGTTGTGGTTGACTTATGAGCAAAGTATTTCGAACATAGTGTTGACAGGCAAGGGGCTATTGGCAATTATGGGGGGGGCTCCTACCCCAGGTATTGCGGTGGCGAGTAGTCTTGGCCTTTATGAAGCGTTGAGATTGATTGCGGCAATGATGCTATTGCTGTTGATTCCGTTGAGCATACGAAAATCGTTCAAGGTAGGCGATATGCGTATGAGAATCTTCATCACATATGCGCTCACTGCTTTTGCGATTGTTCTTTTTGTACAAGTATTCACTACGGTGCCTGTAATGAGTGACCCCGTGATCAGCTCAAGGTACTTGGTCCCGCCATTGTTTTTGTTGCTGATCTGCGCCTTCATTCGACCTTCGTTTGATGGGAAGAATGTGATGGTTGTCGTGGTAACCATTGCAGTAATGATTTTTGCGGCACTGATGGCATACCCCAACTATTTTCGCTCCTATGTCAATTCCGCATATTATGCTGATGGCTCGAATGAGAGATCTCGACGTGTAGAGTTGTTGCAATTTCTGAAGGCCAATGATTTATCGTATGGCTATGCAAGCTATTGGAATGCTGGAATGTACAGTGTCCTGAGTGATGGTGATGTCTTGGTGCGACAGGTGTTGTTCGAAAATGGAATCCCTGTGCCTTATAGGCATCATGCTGCGGATAGTTGGTATTATTCACGAACATGGACGGGAAAGTCTTTTTTATTGCTTACACCAGATGAACGCAAACTGGTGAATGTCGATACACTTTCCAAGTATGGCGTTCGCCTTGTGTCAGAGCTTCAGCATGCCGGATATGTCATATTGGTTTTTGAAAAAAACTTGGCCTTAGGCTTACCCGGCTGGGATCTGACTTACGAACATAAAGTTGAGTTTAAAGCTTCTGAGAATTCCATGAAGCAAATTGGCCGTTTTGTGGTTGATGAAAAATCAGGGCGACCTTTGCTTGAGTCAAAGCCGAAGGATATTGGAGCTTTACATTTTGGCCCCTATATTCGAATCGTGCCAGGGAAATATCGAGTGGTATTTGGCATCGATGCGTTCACGGCGGATCGTGATGTCATTCGGATTGAGGTGTCTACAGCACCAGGAGAAAAGGTTATGGCAGATCGAATTTTGAAATCAACCTCGGGTCAGGGTGAGGTTCTGGAGTTTGAAGTCAAAAAGCAGGAACTAATTGAGTTCAGGGTGTGGGCATTGGGCGGTGCTGCTTTGAGGTTTTCTGGAGTTTCAATTGAGCAGATCCCGTAAAATGGCGCTTTTAAGTCACCTCGTTGGTGACACGGTTGAGTCGCATCGTTAATTTGGATTTTGGTATGTATATGAAAAATTCCATCATCACTGGTATTACGGGGCAGGATGGAGCCTATTTGGCCGAATTGCTTCTTTCCAAAGGCTACAGGGTCTATGGCACCTACCGCCGCACCAGTTCCGTCAACTTCTGGCGTATCGAAGAACTGGGCATTCAGAACCATCCCAATCTTCATCTCGTCGAATACGATCTGACGGATCTGTCTGCCAGCATTCGTCTGCTGCAGACTACGGAGGCCACTGAGGTCTACAACTTGGCTGCGCAGAGCTTTGTGGGGGTGTCGTTCGAGCAACCGGTGACTACGGCGGAAATCACCGGCATTGGCGCCGTGAATCTGTTGGAAGCGATCCGTATTGTCAATCCGAAGATTCGCTTCTACCAAGCCAGTACCTCCGAGATGTTCGGCAAGGTGCAGGAGATTCCTCAGCGGGAGTCCACGCCGTTCTATCCCCGCAGTCCGTATGGCGTGGCCAAGCTGTATGCGCATTGGATGACGGTGAACTATCGCGAGAGCTATGACATCTTTGGTTCCAGCGGTATTTTGTTCAACCATGAGAGCCCGCTGCGTGGCCGTGAGTTCGTGACGCGCAAGATCACTGACAGCCTTGCCAAGATCAAGCTTGGCAAGCTGGATGTGCTGGAGCTGGGCAACATGGATGCCAAGCGTGACTGGGGTTATGCCAAGGATTACGTGGAAGGCATGTGGCGCATTCTGCAGGCGGAAAAGCCTGATACGTTTGTGCTGGCCACCAATCGGACGGAGACAGTTCGCGACTTCGTCACTATGGCGGGCAAGGCTGCCGGGTTCGAGTTGAAGTGGCAAGGTGCCGCAGAATCTGAAGTGGCCATCGATGTAGCTACCGGCAAGACGCTGGTGCGTGTGAATCCGAAGTTCTATCGTCCTGCGGAAGTGGAGTTGCTGATCGGGAATCCTGAGAAGGCGCAGCGCGAGCTGGGCTGGAAGCCATCGACGACGCTGGAGCAACTTTGCCAGATGATGGTCGAGGCGGACATTCGCCGCAATGACGTGGGCTTCTCGTTCTGAGGGTGTGCAAGTGCGGCGAGTTCTGATCACGGGCATCAATGGTTTCACGGGCCACTATCTGACCCGTGAACTCGAGCAACATGGCTGGGAGGTGTGGGGGCTGGGTTCTCAGCCCGAACCCGCTCGGCCGCGCTATCGGCATGTGGATCTGCTCGATGACGCGGCTTTGACCGCTTGGGTGCAGGAGGTTCAGCCGAAAGCCGTGATTCACCTCGCTGCGATCGCATTCGTGGGGCACAGCAATGCGCGTGCGTTCTACGACGTGAATGTGGTGGGCACGCGCAACCTGCTGGCTGCATTGGCGACTCTGGAAGGTGAGAGCAAGCCGGAGCGTGTGCTGCTGGCGAGCAGTGCCAACATCTACGGCAATTCCACAGAAGGCGAGCTCTCGGAAGCTACGCAGCCCAATCCTGCCAACGATTACGCTGTCAGCAAGCTGGCGATGGAGTACGTGGCGCGGCTTTGGATGGACAAACTGCCGATCTCCATTACACGGCCGTTCAACTATACGGGTGTGGGGCAGTCCGAGAGCTTTCTGTTGCCCAAGATCGTGAACCATTTCCGCCGCAAGGCGCCGGTGATCGAGCTTGGGAACATGGAGGTCTGGCGCGATTTCTCCGATGTGCGTGATGTCGCTGTTGCGTATCGTGCGCTGCTGGAGTCGGACACTGCGGTGGGGCAGACCGTCAATGTGTGCTCGGGTCGCTTGATTTCGCTGCGCGAAGTGCTGCAGATGGCGCAACACATCACGGGGCATGAGATCGAGGCGGTCACGAATCCCGCCTTTGTGCGTGCCAATGAGGTGAAGACGCTTTGCGGTGATGCCTCACGTCTCAGGGAGCTGGCGGGAGCGTGGAGTCCGCGTCCGCTGGAAGATACGCTTGCCTGGATGCTGTCGGACGGCGCGGGAGCGGTGTGACGTGGTGAAGGTGATTCTGGGCGCGGATGCGATTCACGCGCCCCTGACCGGAATTGGTCGTTATGCCTTCGAGTTGGCGACAAGGCTTCCTCACTGCGAGGAAGTCGAGTCGCTGCGCTTCTATTCACTGGGACAGTGGATCAGCGAGCAGGCGGTGCTGGAGCGGGCCAAAACGGTTTCGACGCAGGAACTGAACAAGCCCACCTTGCGACGTGTGTTGGCAGGGAACAAGCTGGCTGTTCGCGCGTATTCGATGCTGATGCCGATCTGGTCGAAGCAGAAGATGAAACCGTTTGCGGATTCGCTGTTTCATTCGCCCAATTATTTCCTGCCGCCGTTTCCTGGCAAATCCGTGGCGACCATTCACGATCTTTCGCATATCGTCTGCCCGCAGTTCCATCCTGCTGCACGGGTGGAGTTGCTGCATCGCGATCTGCCCAAGTCGGTGGCAAGAGCGGATCATCTGATTACTGATGCGGAATCGGTGAGACGCGAGGTGATCGCGCATTTCGGGTGGCCCGAGGATCGCATCAGTGCAGTGCCCTTGGGCGTGGATGCATCTTTTCATCCAAGAATATCTCGGGAAACTTTGCCCGTAATGCAGCGGCTTGGTTTGCAACACGGGGGCTATTCGCTGTACGTCGGCACCATAGAGCCTCGCAAGAATCTGGCAAGGTTGATCCGCGCATATGGACGATTGCCGGAGGCTCTGCGCCAACGGTTCCCGTTGGTGTTGGGTGGTTCACGCGGCTGGCAAGCGGAAGAAATTCACGACTTGATGGAAAAAGCCGCGCAAGCCGGCTGGCTCAAATATCTGGATTTTGTGGCACAGGAAGATCTGCCGTTCCTTTATGCGGGCGCGCGACTGTTTTGCTTCCCATCCTTATATGAAGGTTTCGGCTTGCCGCCGTTGGAGGCGATGGCATCTGGCGCACCAGTTCTTACGTCGTCCACATCTTCGTTGCCGGAGGTAGTCGGTGATGTGGCGCTGACTGTACAGCCTGAAGATGAACAGGCGATTGCCGAGGCCCTGCGCAATGCTCTGGAAGACGATCAGTGGAATGCCGCAGCGTCGATCCGTGGCGTGCAACGCGCGGGTGCATTCACCTGGGAGCAATGCGCCAGAAGCACTAGTGCCATCTATGCCCGATTGATGGCCTGACTTGTTGGCGCGGCGCGAGGTTTCGACTCAATCCGTTGTTTGTGCAGCGTCGTTTGAACGGCTGCGGCCATGCGCCAAGGCCATCAAGGTCGATACCGCAAAGTAGCGCACGGCCTTGCCCCAGGAGCGGAAGATACCCGAGTTGTCTTCCTTGGCGGTCACCATCGTCAGTGGCACCTCCAGAATCTGAAGTCCGTGCTTGCGCATCAGGATGTAGATTCCCAAGTCCTGATAGTCCAGCAAGGTGGCATCCGAGGACACCGCCACGGCGATGGCATTGCGCCGGAAGACCCGGAAGCCGGAGACGAAATCCTTCATCTTGAAGCCCGTGAGTGCGCGATACCACTGCCACGCAAAACGGCGGACGACGCTGTGCTTGGTTGCGAAGTAGGCGACCGAGAGATCGGCCTTGGGATTCTGGCGAACCTCGTGCAGCAGAGTCGGCAACTCTTCCACTTCGTAGTAGCTGTCGGCGTCGATGGTGACCACCGTTTCGTAGCCATGGGCCTGTGCGTAGCGCAAACCTGTTTGCATCGCACCCCAGGTGGTCATTGCGAGCAGGGGACGCAGCACTACAGCGCCACTCACTTCTGCAAGGTGACTGGTGGCGTCGGTGCTGCGGTTGTCGACGACCAGCACTTTGGCTTCCGGCACAAGGCCAGTCACGCGCTGGATGATGTGCGCGATGTGCTTTTCCTGATTGCGGGCACTCACAACGACCATCAGTCCCTTGTGGGATGGGATGGCAACGGATTCGGGTACGAGGCTTCGATAGTGGCGATTGATTTCGCGCTCACATGGTCCGATGCTGAACATGCGTTTGATGGCCTGGATTCCAGCCTCGCCGCAGCGTTTGCGCAGATCGGCGTCATGCTGCATGCGGGCGATGTGGCTGCGCCATGCGTGTACGTCTTCGTAGGGCACGCGCAATCCGCTTTTTGCCTGCGAGACAATCCACGGCATGCCGGAGCCTGGGAGATCGGTCACGACGCAGGGACGTCCGTGCATCATGGCCTCCAGCACCACGATGCCGAAGGCTTCGGTGCGCTCGCAGGAAGCCAGGCAGAACACGTCACATTGGGCGAGCAGTGAATGCTTTTCCGCATCATCCAGCGCACCAAGCAAGCGCACGCGGGGCGGCTCTCCAGGGCGGCTGGATGCGCTGATCTTGGCCTCGAGTTCCGCGCGTAACTCGCCTTCGCCAACGATCAGCAGTTCGACGCCCTGCATGGTGCTCACGGCTTCGATCAGGGTTTCGAAGCCTTTGTAGTACGTGAGTCGTCCTATGGACAGCAGCTTGAGCTGGGTGTCCGCACGCCAGCCCAACTCTTTGGGCAACTCGATGAGTGCGGGAGCGTCGGCAACATTGATGCCCAAGGGAATGATGGCGGTCTTGTTGTGCCAGTTGCTCAGAGCCTTGCTGGCTTCCAGATACGGAGGGGATGTCGCGATGATCTGGGCCGTGCGCTCCAGCAGTGCCTGCTCGAACGGCTTGTAGATCATGTATGCCAACGCAACCGACCATTTGATATCGGAGAACACGATATCGGACTGCCAATGGATGATCCACGGAATCTTGCGCGCGCTTGGCAGCGTCAGCGCCCATAGCGCCGAGTTGTTGGGCAGATGCAGATGCAGGACATCGGGCTGAATGCGTTCAATGGCCTTGGCCATGGCGCCGCGAAAGCCGGCGGCCATGGGTGCGTAGACAAGGCTGAATTGCACTGGCACGCGTTGAATCCATGGCGGGTCATCCGGTTCGGGATCGCCGTGCACCAGCGCGTGGGCATCGATGCCTTGCTTGCGCTGCTCGTTGATCAGGTCGGAAAGAAAGACCTCCATCCCGCCCCGGTAGGGCGGGTAGAACTTGCCGATATGCAGTACGCGCAATGCCATGTCGCTAGGGTCACTGCTTGGGCGCGGATGCGCCACTGATCTGCGCCTTGGCCATGGCGTAGCGTTGTGCGTTGGCTGGGTCGGCCTGCGTGGCCTGATCCAGGTCCTTGAGCGCTTCCGCAATGTTCTTCAAACCATATTGCGCCATGGCACGTGCGTAAAACGCTGGTCCGCTTGGAGTTTTGGCGATGAGGGCATCCATCTGCTCCTTGGCCTTGGCGGACTCGCCCTTGCCGGTAAGGGCCATGGCGAGACCAACGGCTGCGCGCGAGTTGTTCGGCGAGGACTTGAGCACGGTTTCGTAGTCCTTCACGGCTTCGTCGTACTTCTGGATCGTCATGCCCATTTCCGCGCGGCGCAGATGTGTCTGTTCGGTCAGTTGCGTAGCACCTGTGCTGTCGTTGACATCTGGGCCGCCCGCTTGCAGAGCGGTGCTGAATGCATCGAAGGACTCTTTGGGATGACCAAGTGCTGCATAGGCTTCGGCGCGTTGGTACCAGAGCGTCTGACCGCTGTATCCCTTTTCTTCAGCTGCCTTGAACGAGCGGATCGCGTCGGGGTATTTCTTTTGCTGCAGTTGCGAGACGCCGATGCTGAAGCGGGCGTTGCCGTTCAGATCGTTGAGGGCATCGGCGGTCATGAAGTCGCGCTCGGCCTGTGCGTAGCGGCCGCGCTCCATGCGCTCGGTGCCGAGGTTCAGGTACGGACGATAACGGCCCACTGCATTGGCGGGAGCCTTCAGATCGACTTTGCTGGCGGCGTCTTCCCAGACCGTTTCAGCGTCGCGCATCGACATGACGCGCTCCATGGCGAGGCCGCCGAACAACAGGGTCAGAAACACTCCGACGATATAGATGGTACGTGGCTTGAAGCCGGTCAGCACGATGGCGACCAGGCCGGGGATACCGACGGCCCAGAGATAACTGCGATAGAGCACCAGTGGATCCTGCACCCAGACCACCGCGAATTCGGTGAAGAACCACAGCATGGGGAACAGCAGGCACAGTGCAGCAAAGCGCAGCACGCCATCCTTGCGCAACACGGCCCAAATGGATGCCGCGAGCAATGCCACGAACGCAATCGCACCGATCAGATGCAGCGCGGAACCGTAGGACACAGGGAAAGCGGGGCGTATGTCGATGGACATCCCACCAACATATGGAACCACCCAGAGAAAGCCGTAGACGAAGAACAGGGCAGCTTGGTTCAGGATGCTCAGCCCGTAGACCTTGCTGGTGATGCCGGGGCTGATGGCCTCGAGTTGCTTGACGTAGGCAACCGATTGGTTGTCGATCAGCGCGCCGATCAAGGAACCGTAGATGCTGAGCACGGCGCCCACAGCGAGCACCAGAACGACAGCAGTCGCGCCGGAGACCATGAGAATTTTCTTCCAGGATGGACGACGCACGTAGATGTACAGAGGCACAGCCATCGCCACAGTCAGCGCCGATTGCTCTTTGGAGAGTGCGGCAGCAACGTAGCAGACGACGGCAGCAACGTACCAGCCGATACCGCCATTGGACAGACCGCGAACATAGGCAAAGCAGGCCAGCACGGCAAACAGTGTCGCCATGAGGATGGAGCGTTGGATCAGATAACCCACCACGTAAACGGCTACAGGGTTGAGTGCGAAGACGATCAGGCCCACGCGCAGGGCAGCCATGCGCGACGCCTGGAAATGCTCCTCCTGTTCGATATCGTGCGGGAATTGGGTGCGCTCCAGCAGTGACTTGAACAGCGCGTAGAGCGCGCCGACGGTCAGCACGTGCAGCAGGATGTTGAACAGGTGCTGTTTCCACCAGCCTTCACCGAACAGGTTCTGAATCCAGACAAAGCTGCCGTAGGACAGCATGCGTTGCTTGAATTGCAGAAGATTTCCGTAGGCACCAAAGAAATCGCCTTCGGCCAGACGCAGATCATCAAAGATGAGCTGGTTGTTCAGGCCTGGAATGTAGACGCACAGAATGGCAGCGATCAACAGGATCGCAAAAATGACGGAAGTCTTGGAGATTTTTGCCATTGGGAGTTGAAGTGATGGGCTGGTCTGCGGCAACCGCCGAGTCTATCAAACCACAGGAAGCAAATCGCAGGCTGGTATCCGGATGTGTTTTGAAGACAATCCCGGAGTGATGCGATTCAGCAACCAAGGTATCCGTCGGGGCGCACTGCCTGACAGATGCTTACAACAAACAGCGGCACGAGCAGCGCGTAGAGCCACGGAGTTCTTTTCAAGAGGTTGATGTTGGCCAGTCCCATCGTTGCGATGGGCGCCGCAAACAGGATGGCGTAGTTGATCAGCCGAAGCAGCCAGTTGGTATCGCGCATCCAGAACGAAGCGATCAGCGTGATCAGTCCGAGCAAGCCGAATGCAAGAAGCGACCAGGTGATCATGCGCGCTGGGGATGTTTCAACTTCCTGTGTCACGATGGCCCTGAAAAAACTGAACAGTCCCCATACGAACAACGATGCAAAAACCAGATTGCCGGTTTGAAAAATGAAGAAGGTCCAGATCGACCCGCCATAAGGAAGCCAGGATGCTGCAGGCAAGACGGACGCCTGAACGGACATGGCAATGAAGAAAACGAGGAGCAGTCCCGCGCAGATGATGCTTTGGTGAGTCAGCGCGTACTCCATCGTTTTCCGCGACCAATGTGCGCGCCAGTGCAAACGAGGCTTGAGGATCATGATGGCGAGTATCGAGACCAATGCAGCAGCGCCGAGATATGGGGCTGCGCCCAGCAGGCGGCGAAGATGGGTCTGCTCGATGTCTTGCAGCATGGTCTGATAGGGGCCATTGGGCAGCAGATACACCACAAGACTCAGCATGTTGCAGGCGATGAGGATGGCGTGGCGCTTGGTCATCGGCCGATTCTCGAAGTAATCGGCCAATGCCAGTGCGGTGCATACAAAGACCAAGATTGCGTGACTGAGTATGTGCGATATGGAAATCAGCGCCAGCACCGGGAAAAACAGCCAGCCGCCTTTGCGATGCAGCCACAGCCAGGCGGAAATCGCACCGATGAAAACCAGAATCTGCCCCCATTGCTGCGGTCTGGCTTCGAGCAAAGGCACCCAGAAATAGCTGGACAGTGCAAGTGCGGCAAGCGTGATGCCGGGGCGGGTGATGCGAAGGCGCGAATACCCAAGAATGATCAGCAACGTGCCTACAAAGACACTGAACACTCCCAGCCCGGAAATCAGATGCACGTAGTGCATCTCGGTCAGGGCTTTCAGGCCGCGCAGCACGAACATGAAACTCGGGCCTGAGACGGGCCAGTCCTGACCGGCATCGATGTTGCGGGCGATTCCCACCCAGTTCAGCTCATCGTTCTGGCAGCGCGGATATCCCCAGAAAACCCGCACGCTGATCGCACAGACGGTAAAGCTCAGGGCAATCCATAGAGCCCTGATCCATACCGAACGTGAAAAGAAGAACTTCATCGCCGCTTTTTTTTGATGGCAGTCAGCCAAATTGACCGGCCATCATAGCGGCGAAGCGTTGTTATCCGACCTTGATTTGGTCTTTCAGAAAGTGATTGAGTATCTGAAAGTGATCTTCAAACAGGGACTCTTCGTGGCCCGCGATCTGATCGATCGGCAGCCAGAGCACCTGCGCCGCATCATCATCGGCCCGCACATTCGGCAACGGTGACTCACCCAGATCGAAGTAGTGCGCGTGCGTGATGGTGCGGCCGCGTTGGCTGCGGTCGGGGTGGTCGAAGACGTGGACGGATTGCAGGGTTTGCTTGAGGCGCTCGGGCGTCACGTCGCAATGGGTTTCTTCCACCAGCTCGCGCAGGCAGGATTGCCAGATGCTTTCGCGTGGCTCGATGAAGCCGCCGGGCAGGGCGAGCAGGCCTCGGCCCGGTGCGTGGGCGCGGCGGATCAGCAGGATCTGGTTTTGGCAGCGCAGCACGGTGTCGACGGTGACGAAGACGGGCGGATACGGCGCGCTGGCCCAAGCCTCGCGGTAGCCGCGCAGCATGCGCCACTCGTTCTGCAACTCGGCGAATTCGGGTTGGGTGGCGAATTGTTCGAGCAGCGTGCGCGTGGATTTGGGCAGCACGTCGTGAAAGGGCGAGAGCGCAATCGGAATCGTCTTTGCCGTGGCGCCAAAGTAGGCGTTGCGGATCATCGTGGCGTCGATTTCGCCTTGGCGCGCAAGCGGGATGAGTTCCCAGTCGGGGAAGGCGCTCAAGTAGCTGCTGCTGGCGTCCTTGAAGTGACCGACGAGGCCGATGCGCGAGCCGGGCTGTGTGCGCGCGGACACGGCTTGCTGCACGGCGCGCACCCAGCGGGCTTCGTCGTAGTAGTCGCGCACGGGCACGACGTCGACGCGCGCGCGGTCCGCATCGTTCAAGCTGCCGAGCAGCATGTCGGCGCGCTCTTTCCAGGTGAACGGGTTCTTGGGCGAGCGCGCCTGAAAGGCTGAGCCGACGATGATGATGACTTTGCCGGCCTCTTCGAGCGCGCGGTTGAGCAGGGCCAAGTGACCGGTGTGGACCGGCTCGAAGCGGCCGATGAGGATGGCGGTGTCGTACATGAAACTTGTGGATGCGGTGGTGCGGGCGATCGGGGGCGGAACGCTCAAATGTAGCGCGCGGCAATCGGCATCTGCCGGCCGGAGCCGAACGCCTTGGCGCGCACGCGGATGATGGGCGGGGCCTGGCGGCGCTTGTATTCGCTGCGCGCGACCATCATGCGCACGCGCTGGATCAGGTCGCGGCCCTTCTTGCTGGCGCGCAGGCGCTGCATGAACTGCCGTGCCTGTTCGTATTCGCCAGTGGAAAGGCCGTCGCCCTCGATCAGCAGTTTGAGTATTTCGTCGAGCACCGGATAGGGCGGCAGGCTGTCGGCATCGCGCTGGCCGGGAGCGAGTTCGGCGGACGGTTCCTTGCTGATGATGGCTTGCGGAATCAACTCGCGGCCTGCGTGTTCGTTGATGTGCTGCGAGAGCGCGAACACCTCGGTTTTGTACAGATCACCGATCAGCCCGAGGCCGCCGTTGGTGTCGCCGTAGAGCGTGCAGTAGCCCACCGAAATCTCCGACTTGTTGCCCGTGGTGAGCAGCAGATGGCCGAAGGCGTTCGAGTACTCCATCAGGATGGTGCCGCGTATGCGGGCCTGCAGATTCTCGAGCGGCAGACCGATCAGCGGTTGCGAGAACGCGCCGAGAAACTGCTGGGCATATTGGTGCACGAGTTCGGCAATCGGATGCGTGAACAACTGGATGCCGAGGTTGTCGCACAGCGCCTTGGAGTCGCTCACCGAGCCGCTGCTGGAGAAGTGCGATGGCATGGTGACGGCGACCACGTTGTCCGCGCCCAGCGCTTCGGTGGCGAGTGCCAACGTGAGCGCACTGTCGATGCCGCCGGAGCTGCCGACGACGACCTTGGTGAAACCGCAGCGTCGTGCGTAGTCGCGCAGGCCGAGCACGATCTGTTCGCGATAGAAGCTCATCGTCGGCAGGCCTTCCTTGGGCACCGAGGAGAGCGGCTCGCCGCCCGGCAGGTTGAAGCGGCCATTGCTCAGTTGCAGCGTGCGAACGTCTTCGACAAAGCGGCTGGCTTCGAACACCACGCCGCGTTCCGGTTCGACCGCGAAGGACGCACCATCGTAGACGATCTGGTCGTGTCCGCCGATCTGGTTGACGTACAGAATCGTGAGGTCGTGGCGCTTGGCCGCGTCGGCAAACACCTGGTGGCGCTGCTCGCGCTTGCCCACGTTGCTGGGGCTGGCGTTGATGCTCACCACCACTTCGGGCGCGGCGTCGGCCATGCGCATGAAGGGGTTGGCGCTGTAGTCGTCGCCGTCGTCGTTCCAGCCGTCTTCGCAGATCATGAAACCGACCTGTGTTTCGCCGATGCGCAGCACCTTGGCTACGTCGGGGCCGGGTTCGAAGTGGCGGCGTTCGTCGAAGATGTTGTAGGTGGGCAGAAGCTGCTTGTCGTACTTCAGTCGAACCGTGCCGTTGCGCAGCACCAGCAGGCTGTTGTGCAGGTGCTTGCCGGGGCCGTTGCGCAGGGTCGGTGTGCCGATCACCCAGTGCAGATCGGGCAGCGTGGTCGATGCGCGCTTGAGCGTGGCGATGCCTTCCTCGATGCGGTCGAGAAAGTGCTTGTCGTCCAGCATGTCGCCGGGGTAGTAGGCGCACAGGGCAAGCTCGGAGAAGACGATCATCTCCGAGTCGTCGAGCGCGGCCTGGCGGGCTGCGGCGATCATGCGTTCGACATTGCCTTCGATGTCGCCGACGGTGAAGTTCAGTTGCGCGAGCGTGATGCGGAACATGGCTGCTTATTCCTTGGTGGTGGCGACGGGATCGGGCACGTTGAAGACCTGGCGCAGATAGGCGAGAAAGGTCTCGTCGTCGCACATGGTCTTGCCGGGGCTGTCGGAGAGCTTGGCGACCGGCTGGCCGTTGGCGTGCACGATCTTCATGACGATGTTGAGCTGCTTGAGACCCATGTCGTTGGTGAGCTGCGTGCCGATGCCGAAGCCCAGTTGCACGTGATCGCCGAAGTGGTGATAGAGCGCGAGCGCCGTGTCCACGTTGAGTCCATCGGAGAACACGAAGCGCTTGGTGTTCGCGTCGATGCGCAGCTTTCTGTAGTGCGCGAGCGCCTTTTCGCCCCAGGCGTATGGATCGCCGGAATCGTGGCGCAGGCCGTCGAACAGCTTGGCGAAATAGAGGTCGAAATCGGCGAGAAACGCATCCATTCCGACGGTGTCGGTCAGCGCGATTCCGAGGTCGCCGCGATACTCCTGCACCCAGTCTTCGAGCGCCTGTTTTTGAAAGTCGCGCAGCCGAACGCCGAGTGCCTGATAGGTCTGCAGATATTCATGCGCCATGGTGCCGATGGGCACGAGGTTCAGATCGCGCGCCAGCAGCACATTGCTTGTGCCCTTGAACCATTGCGATGTCTGCTCGGCAAACGCGGTGACGACCTCGCGTTGCCATGGACCGCTGAAGCGGCGGCGCACGCCGAAGTCGAACAGCTCGAACGGGTTGCGCAGCGGCTTGGCTTCTTTGGCGAGCGCCTGCACATGCGTGATCTTGTCGGCCAGTCGCTTGCGGCCTTCTGCGATGGCAGCGGCCTGATCGGCGCGGCGGAAATACAGCTCGTTGACGATGGCGAGCACGAAGATCTCGAACGCCATCACATGCACCTGCGGGCCGGTGGCGACGATGTTCAGCGTTTCGCCTTCGGCCCAGGCGCGGATGAAGTTGCGCTGGAACTGGAAGATGCGCAGAAAGTCGATGAAGTCGCTGCGCATGAAACGCAGCGAGCCGATGTATTCGAGCTCGTCTTTCGCAAAGCGCAGGCTGCACAGCGCGTCGAGTTCGGCGTTCACTTCATCGAGCAGCTCGGTCAGCGGGTACTCGGGCCGGTTGCGGCACACGAAGCGGTATTCGACCTGTGTCTGCGGATGCCGGTGCAGCAGCGCCTGCCACATGGTGAATTTGTAGAGGTCGGTGTCCAGCAGACTGGTGATGACGGGCTTGTCTTGAATGCGCATGGTGTGTGTCGATTCTTGTTTGAACGCCGACGAAAAATTCAGAGGGCCAGATCGGAGGATTGTGCCAACTGCACGCCCCGAGTGTGCATGGCTTCGAGAAACGCCGCCTGCTCTTGCTCGAAGCCGCCCACGGGGCTCGTGCAGTCGGTCAGCAGCACGACGCGCGAGGGTGTCCATTCGGGCGAGAGCTTGGGTAGATAGTTCACGATGTCTTCCACGGTCGAGCGCACGCAGTGGCTGCTGGCTTCACCGGCGATGATGAGCCGGTCGGCCTTCACCAGTTCGCGCAGCAGGCGGTCGTTCACGTCGGTTTCGGGGTCTTCCTGATCGGGCACTTCGGCGCGAATGGCGCTGTAGTGCTCGGTCCATGGGTTCATTCCCTTGAAGACGTTGTGCACGGCCGTGCGGCGCTTGACCTGCCAGTCATCGCAGGCCGCATGCACGTCGGCGTGCACGCCATGGCCCCAACTGCCGATCACGCAGTGCACGGGCCAGACCATCAGTACGTAGCGGCCTTGGGATTCCAGCGTGTCCATGTACTGCAGCACGCGTTCGAGCGCGCGCGGGTCGCGTGGCGCGTAAGTTCCGGCGCGCACTTCTCTGGCCAGAATCGGCGTGAAGGGCTGCACATCCGAGCCATCCCCCTTGCGCCAGAAGCTGGGGTGCGCCACGTCGTAGCGCTGGTGCGAATCGAGCGTGACGGTGATGTGGTCGATCTGCGCTTCATGCTTGCGGATGAATTGCGCGAGGCGCTGCATGTCGGCATGCGCGCCCTTGACCGGCAGGGCGGGCAGCACATGCGCTCCGCTGCGCGGATCCATGGGGCACCAGTGGTCGGGCAGATCGCAGAAGTCGTTCTGCGGATCGATGATGAGGAGTTGCGTGCTGCTGGTGTTGCCGGACATGGATGAAAACCTCCAGAGGGTTGCTTGATGGGTTCAGTCTAAACCTGTTAATTCAATTTTGCAACTAACAATGTTAAGGCCTGTGAAAGCATGCGAGCGACAAGATTCGGGGTTCGCATGATGAGCTTGGCACATGGCGATGGATCAGCTAGAGTTTGTTTTATATTGCAATGAACTCGATGAAAACTGGTTTGACAGAATATCCCGCCATGAAAGAGCACAGAACGCCAACGCCCATCGTTTGCACGGTGGACGTGGTGCTGCTGAGCTTGAAGGAGTCCGCGTTGCAGGTACTGCTGCTCAGGCGCGAGCAGGCGCCGTTTGCGGGAGCGTGGGCGCTGCCCGGCGGGTTTGTGCATGCGGATGAGGATGCCGACACGCAGGAGAGCGCGGCGCGGGTGCTCAAGGAGAAGGTGGGCATCGCCAGCCCATATCTGGAGCAATTGGCGACGTTCTCGGGGCTGGCGCGCGATCCGCGTGGCTGGTCGATTGCGGTGACGTATTGCGCGTTGGTGTCGCATGAGGAATTGCAGGCAGCCTTGGCGCAAGACGTGGATCGTGCGGCGCAACTGCAGTTGTGCGATGTGAGCGCCTTGCCGCAGCTGCCTTTCGATCATGCGCGCATCGTGGAGGCGGCCATGGCACGGGTGCGCAGCAAGAGCCTTTATTCGTCGCTGCCGGTGTTTCTGTGCGGCCCGGAATTCACGCTGCCACAACTGCAGCAGACCTACGAGGTGGTGCTTGGCGAGGCGGTCAACAAGGTGAGCTTTCGCCGCAAGATGGACGAGCTGGACATGCTCGAAGCCGTTCCAGGTGCGATGCGCAGCGGCGGGGCGCACAGGCCAGCGCAACTGTACCGGCTGCGCCCGGAGTTTCGCCGCAGCCTGTCCCTGCTGGAGCGCGGGCTGTGATCAGTTGATCAGGTGACTGCGCCAATCCCCAGAACGGCCAGCACGATGAAGATCACGGCGATCACGAGGAAGATGAAGAACAGCACCTTGGCGATGCTGGCGGCTCCAGCCGCGACACCCGTGAAGCCAAACACGCCGGCTACCAGGGAAACGATGGCAAAAATGATGGCCCACTTGAGCATTGCAACGTCCTTTGACAGGAAATGGATTGGAATGCTGCCAGCTTAGGGCGCGCCAGCGAGAGGGGCAGTGGGCAGACACTGACAATGCTCGTAGGCAAAGAATGACAGTGGCCCGCTTTCCCATGAGATGAAAAAAAGCCAGATCGAGGATCTGGCTTTCTTGTCTGGCGTGGGCTGAGATTACTTCAGGCCAGCAGCGGCGCGCAGCGCGGCGATCTTGTCAGTCTTTTCCCAGGTGAACTCGGGCTCTTCACGACCGAAGTGGCCGTAGGCGGCGGTCTTCTGGTAGATCGGGCGACGCAGATCCAGCATTTCGATGATGCCGCGTGGACGCAGGTCGAAATTGGCTGCGACGATCTTGGCGATTTCCGAATCAGGAATCACGCCCGTGCCTTCGGTGTACACGGTGATGTTCATCGGACGCGCCACGCCAATCGCGTAGGCCACTTGCACCTGGCACTGACGCGCCAGACCTGCGGCCACCACGTTCTTCGCCACATAGCGTGCGGCGTAGGCTGCGGAGCGGTCCACCTTCGTTGGATCCTTGCCGGAGAACGCACCGCCGCCATGAGGGCAGGCACCGCCGTAGGTGTCGACGATGATCTTGCGACCGGTCAGGCCGCAGTCGCCCTGAGGACCGCCGACGACGAAGCGACCTGTCGGGTTGATCAGGTACTTGGTGTCCAGCAGCCATTCCTTGGGCAGAACGGGCTTGATGATTTCTTCGATGATGGCTTCGGTGAACGATGCCTTCATCTTCGTGGCCGACTCGGACTGGTCGGGGCTGTGCTGGGTGGACAGCACCACGGTGTCGATGCTGTGGGGCTTGCCGTCCACATAGCGCATCGTCACCTGGCTCTTGGCGTCGGGGCGCAGGAAGGGCAGACGGCCGTCCTTGCGCAACTGTGCCTGACGCTCGACCAGACGGTGTGCGTAGTAGATCGGCGCGGGCATCAGCTCGGGCGTTTCGTCGCAGGCGTAGCCGAACATCAGGCCCTGGTCGCCAGCGCCGATGTTCAGTTGGTCGTCGCTGGCGGCGTCCACGCCCTGTGCGATGTCCTGGCTTTGCTTGTCGTAGGCCACGAGCACGGCGCAACCCTTGTAGTCGATGCCATACTCGGTGTTGTCGTAGCCGATGCGCTTGATGGTGTCGCGGGCCACCTGGATGTAGTCCACGTTGGCGCCGGTGGTGATTTCACCAGCCAATACCACCAGACCAGTGTTGGTCAGTGTTTCGGCTGCCACGCGGCTGTGCGGGTCTTGCGCGAAAATAGCATCGAGAATTGCGTCGGAGATCTGATCGGCTACCTTGTCGGGGTGGCCTTCGGATACGGACTCTGACGTGAAGAGAAAGTCGCTCGCCATTGAATAAACTCCTTTGTTCAGCTTTTGGGGCGTTGCCCAAGCTGCAATAGAAGCCTTGGCGAACGCTTTAGCAGATTTGTTTTACGTCGCTCTGCAAGTTGCTCATTTAACTCAGCGACAGCTCATATTCTAATGCATTCATTCTTTCGTCTTTTATCCGTGCTGCCAATAGGCCTGCTTCACTTTGCGGGGGGCGTCATGGGCTGGGTGACTTTTGCGCTGTCGCCCACCTATCGCAGGCGCTTTGTCGAGAATGCCCGGCAGGCAGGTTACTCGTTCGGTCAGGTGAACTCGGCCGTCGGGCACGCAGGCCGCATGGTGTTCGAGACGCCGCGCATCTGGCTGGGCCAATCGCTGCCGAAATGCACGGTCATCAATGCCGAAGTGGTCGATCGCGCCTACGCGTTGGGCAAGGGCATTGTGTTTCTCACGCCGCATCTGGGCTGCTTCGAGCTGTCGGTGCATGCCGCTGCTCAGCGCTGGTCGGCGAAGTATGGCGACATCACGATGCTGTATCGACCCGCGCGTCAGGCGTGGCTGGCGGAGATTCTGGAGACGGCGCGCAATCGCCCCGGTGCTCAGGCCGTGCCGACCACGCTGGCGGGCGTGCGCCAGATGATCAAGGCGCTGCGCAAGGGCTCGGCGGTGGGGTTGCTGCCGGATCAGGTGCCGCCGCAGGGGCTGGGCGTGTGGTCGCCCTTCTTCGGGCGTGATGCCTACACGATGACGCTGGCGGCGCGTCTGGCCTTGCAGACTGGGGCGACGGTGATCGTCGCCCGTTGCGAGCGACTGTCCTGGGGGCGCGGTTTCAAGCTGTACTTCGAGGCGTTGGAAGCACCGTTGTCGCCTGAACTCGACGTCGCCGTGCAGGAAATCAACCTCGCCATGGAGCGCACGATTCGCCAGTGCCCTGAGCAATACCTGTGGGGCTATGGCCGCTACAAGCAACCGCGCGTCGACCCCCAGATGTCTCCTTCTGCGGAAGGGGACAAGGCATGAGCTGGAGCCAACTGGGTGTTGGGGCCATGCATGTGCTGGCCAAGCTGCCGCTGCCCATGCTGCGCGGGCTGGGCGCTTTCATCGGGCGTGTTGCCTTTGTGGTTGCAGGCAAGCGTCGCAAGATCGCGCTGCGCAATCTGGAACTGTGCTTTCCGGACATGCCCGGGGCCGATCGCAAGGCCTTGGCCAAGAAGACGTTCGAGGTGTTCTGCCAGACTTTTCTGGACCGCAGCTGGCTGTGGTTTGGTTCCGAGGAGCTGGTGCGCAGCCGCGTGAAGCTCGAAGGTGCGGTGCATGAAATCGAGGGCGACACGCCGACCATCGTGTTCGCGCCGCATTTCTACAGCATGGACGCGGGTGGGCTGGCGTTGCCGCTGAACACCACGCGTGAGTTCACTTCGATCTTCGCCACCAACCCGGACCCGGTGCTGGACGCCTGGTTCATGGCGGGTCGCCAGCGCTTTGGTCATGTACGCATGCTCAACCGGGCAGATGGCGTGAAGCCCATCATTTCCTGCGTGCGCAAGGGCGGGCTTCTGTACTTGCTGCCCGACATGGACTATGGCAAGAACGACTCGGTCTTCGTGCCCTTCTTTGCGGTGCAGAACACGGCCACGATTCCGTCGCTGTCACGCTTTGCGCGGCTGGGCAAGGCCAAGGTGGTCGCCCTCTACAACGAGATGACGCCGACGGGCTACGTCGCACATCTCACTCCTGCTTGGGAGAATTTCCCGACGGACGACCATGTGGCCGATACGGCGCGCATGAACCGGGAATTGCAGGCCGCCATCATGAAGATGCCCGAGCAGTATTACTGGGTGCACAAGCGTTTCAAGACACGGCCCGAGGGCGAGGCGTCGTTGTACTGAACATGAAAAAAGAGCAGCGGATTTTGAGTCCGCTGCTCTTTGGTTTTTTGGGAAGCTGTGCCTCAATCTTCCGACGGCGGTTCGTCATCGAGGCTGTCAGGTTCTGCCGCAGGCGCAGCCTGTTCGCCTACCGGCGGATGCGCCCATTGCCACAGCAGTTTGGCTACATCGTCCACGCCTTGCTTCTTGAGCGCCGAGAACAGGCGCACTTCGCCGCCGCCAGCGTTCAGCTTGGTGATGGACAGCACCTTGGCCTGTTCGCTGCGGGTGAGCTTGTCGGCCTTGGTCAGAATCACCAGAAACTTGAGGCCTGCTTCCACGCGTGGGCGCACGGCTTCGAGCAGGGCTTCGTCAAGCTCCGTGAGGCCCAGACGCGGGTCGCACAGCAGCACGATGCCGGTGAGGCTCTCGCGGCTGACCAGGTAGTTGAGCATCACGCGCTGCCAGCGCTGCTTGTCGGAGCGCGAGACGGCTGCGTAGCCGTAACCGGGCAAGTCGGCCAGCACGGCGTCGGTCACGCCTTGCCTGCCAAGCGAAAACAGGTTGATGTGCTGCGTGCGGCCCGGTTTCTTCGAGGCGAAGGCCAGTTGCTTTTGCTGCGTGAGGGTGTTGATGCAGGTGGATTTGCCCGCGTTGGAGCGGCCCACGAAGGCGATTTCGGGGACGCTGACTTCAGGCAATTGATCAAGCTGAGCGGCTGTGGTGAAGAAGCGCGCGGTGTGCATCCATCCCATTGCCGTCTTTGCGTCGGGTTCTGATTTTGAAGCGTCAAGCATAGACACTTGCTGATTTGTTGACATATATCGGGTTTCCAAGGGATGGCGCGAAAAGCCCCCCATTGTAGAATGGCGAGGTTTTGCACTCATAAGAAAAGAACCCTCGATATGAAGTTGCTTGCCTCTTTGTTGATGGCTTTTGCGGTCGCAGCGACCGCTGTTCCTTCATTGGCTGCAGGTGAATCCGCAGCGAAAGCGCCCAAGCCTGATCTTGCCAAAGGCGAGGCCAGTTTCGCGGTTTGCGTGGCTTGTCACGCAGCCGATGGCAATTCCGCCATTGCTGCCAATCCCGTGCTGGCACAGCAGCATCCGGAGTATCTGGTCAAGCAATTGCAGGAATTCAAGTCCGGCAAGCGCAATGACCCGGTGATGAAGGGCATGGCGGCCATGTTGTCCGACGATGACATGCGCAATGTGTCCTGGTGGCTGGCGTCCAAGAAGGCCAAGAATGGCTTCTCCAAGGACAAGGAGCTGGTCGCGTTGGGCGAGAAAATCTACCGCGGCGGTATTCAGGACCGCAATATTGCGGCCTGCGCCGGGTGCCACAGCCCGAACGGCGCTGGCATTCCGTCGCAATACCCGCGTCTGGGCGGTCAGCATGCGGATTACACCGTCAAGCAGATCACCGATTTCCGTGATGGAAAGCGTGGAAACAACACGATCATGACGCAGGAAGTTTCCAAAATGAATGACCGTGAAATCAAGGCGGTTGCTGATTACATTGCCGGTCTGCGTTAAAGTATTTCAAGGCCAATTCCGGGTTCCCAAGGCATATTGAGGGAACCATCCGCCGATAATCACACCCAAAAGGGCGGGCGCATCTTGATGGATGGGCCGCCCTTTTTCTTTTTTCGCTCTAGTTTCCATGTCCGACGCCACCCTAGACGCCTCCAACGCGTCAACCAGCTCTCCGAACGGGCGATCTCTGACCGAACTGCTGGCGTCGATGCGATTTGCCATTTCACTGCTCACAGTGATCTGCATCGCCTCGGTGATCGGCACCGTGCTCAAGCAGCACGAGCCTGCGGTGAACTATGTGAATCAGTTCGGGCCGTTCTGGGCAGACCTGTTTCTGTCGCTCAAGCTCAATGCGGTCTACAGCGCCTGGTGGTTTCTGCTGATTCTGGCGTTTCTGGTGGTGAGCACCTCGTTGTGCATTTCAAGGCACGCGCCCAAGTACCTGGCCGACATTCGCAACTACAAGGAAAACATTCGCGAAAAAAGCCTGAACGCCTTCCATCACAAGGCGCAGGCGGAACTGGCGGGCGCACCGGCTGACGAGGCGCAGCGGCTGGGCAAGTTGCTGGTTTCCGGCGGCTGGAAGGTCAAACTCCAGCAGCGCGACACGGCGGCCGGTCCCGGTACGGGCTGGATGCTGGCAGCGAAGGCGGGCGCGGCCAACAAGATCGGCTATATCGCAGCGCATACCTCCATCGTGCTGATCTGTCTGGGTGGGTTGTTCGACGGCGATCTCATCGTGCGCGCGCAGATGCTGCTGGGTGGCAAATCGCCCTACGCAGGCGGCGGGCTGATCTCCGAAGTGGCTTCCGAACACCGTCTCTCCGACCGCAACCCGACCTTCCGCGGCAACCTGCTGGTGGCCGAGGGCACGCAGTCGAGCACGGCGATCCTGAATCAGTCGGACGGCGTGCTGCTGCAGGAGCTGCCATTCGCCATCGAGCTCAAGAAGTTCATCGTCGAGTATTACTCCACCGGCATGCCCAAGCTGTTCGCCAGCGAGATCGTCATCCACGACAAGGAAACCGGCGAGAAGAAGGATGCGCGTGTGGAGGTGAACCATCCTGCGAGCTACAAGGGCATCGAGATTTACCAGTCGAGCTTCGACGACGGCGGCTCCAAGGTGCAGTTGCAGGCGCGCTCGTTCCAGCAAGGCATCAAGCCCTTCCTGGTCAATGGCGAGATCGGCGGCTCGCAGAAGCTGCCGGCCAACGATATCGGCGGTCATCCCGCGACGCTGGAATTCACCGCGCTGCGCGTGCTGAACGTGGAAAACCTGAGTGGCGCGGGCGGCTCGGAAGTCGATGTGCGCAAGGTCGACTTGAAGCACTCCATCGAATCGCGTCTCGGCGCGGGCAACAAGAGCTCCACCAAGCGCGATCTGCGCAACGTGGGCCCGAGCATCACCTACAAGCTGCGCGACGCCTCCGGTCAGGCGCGCGAGTTCGTCAATTACATGCTGCCCGTGGACACGGGCGACGGTCAGCCGGTCTATCTGCTGGGCGTGCGCGAAACTCCGGCTGAGCCGTTCCGATACTTGCGCGTGCCGGTCGATCCGGAAGGCGGTATTGACGGCTTCCTGCATCTGCGCGAGGCGCTGTCGAATCCGGCCCTGCGTGAAGATGCGGTCAAGCGCTACGCCAAGATGGCGCTGGACGACAAGCGCCCCGAGTTGGCGGCGCAACTGGAGCAATCCGCGCTGCGTGCGCTCACGCTGTTTGCCGAAGGCGACATGAAGAACGACCAAAAGCAGGTGGGTTTGCAGGCGGTCTCCGACTTCATCGAGGCGAATGTGCCCGAGGCCGAGCGTGCCCGTGCGGGCGAGGTGCTGGTGCGCATTCTCAACGGCGTGCTGTACGAGCTGGCTCAGGTTTCGCGCGAAAAGGCGGGGCTCAAGGCCATGTCGCCTGACGAAAAAACACAGAACTTCATGACACAGGCCGTGCTCACCTTGAGCGACGTGCAGCTCTATCCCGCACCGGTGTTCTTCGAACTCAAGAACTTCGAGCAGGTGCAGGCCAGCGTGTTCCAGGTAGCGCGTGCGCCCGGTCGCAACATCGTATACCTCGGTTGCGCATTGTTGATTCTGGGCGTGTTCGCCATGCTTTACGTGCGAGAGCGCAGAATCTGGATCTGGTTCGCACCCGCTCAATCGGGTGAGGGCAATGGATCGAAGGCCACAATGGCCTTGTCCACGAATCGCAAGACTCTGGACGGAGACAAAGAGTTCGAGCAATTGAGCGGAAAATTATTGGGGGTCGCGCGTGACCCCGGAGGTAAGGCAGCATGAACACCGCAACCACCACGATGACCCTGAACGAGGGGTATTTTTCTCGGCGCAACTGGTTTGACTGGGTGTTCGCCGCGCTCGTGATCGCGGGCGGGTTGTTCACGCTGCAACGCTACGGTCATGCGATGGACGTGTACGAAAAGGGCATTCTGATCGGCGCGATTCCCAGCACGATCTGGCTGGGCTGGTTCTGGCGACCGCTGGCGACGCTGATGCTGGTGGTGACGGCGGTGGCGCTGGGCGCGATTGGCCTCTATCAGAATGACGGTGCGGGCGATCTGGCGCGTGCCGACAAGGTCTTTTTGCTCAAATATTTCATCTCCAGCCAGTCGGCCATTCTGTGGATGAGCATGCTGTGCTTCATCAGCACGGTGTTCTACTGGGTCGGCATGTTCGTGAAGGGCGAGGGCGAAACACTGATGAAGCTGGGCTCGCGTCTGGCTTGGGCGGCGGTCACGATGGCGCTGATCGGCACCATGGTGCGCTGGTACGAGAGCTACCAGATCGGCCCCGACATTGGACACATCCCCGTCAGCAATCTGTACGAGGTGTTCGTGCTGTTCTGCTGGATGACGGCGCTGTTCTATCTGTATTTCGAGTCGCAGTACAAGACTCGCGCTTTGGGCGGTTTCGTCATGCTGGTGGTGAGCGCGGCTGTGGGCTTTCTGCTCTGGTACAGCGTGGCGCGTGATGCGCATCAGATCCAGCCCTTGGTTCCGGCGCTCAAAAGCTGGTGGATGAAGCTGCACGTGCCAGCCAACTTCGTCGGCTACGGCACCTTCGCGCTCTCGGCCATGGTGGCGTTTGCCTACCTGATCAAGCAGCAGGCCACCGAAACCAAGTGGTACAAGCTCGCGCCGCTGTGGTTGCTGGGCGTGGCGCTGTGCTTCGAGCCACTTGCGTTCCGTCAGACGCAGCAGACGGGCAGCTCCTACTGGATGATCTATTTCGGCGTCTCGGCGCTGATCGTCGCGGGCATTCTGCTTGCGCGCCGCAGGATCGCGGAACGCCTTCCCGCACTCGAAGTGCTGGACGACGTGATGTACAAGGCGATTGCCGTCGGCTTTGCGTTCTTCACGATCGCGACCGTGCTGGGTGCGCTCTGGGCGGCAGAAGCCTGGGGTGGCTACTGGAGCTGGGACCCGAAGGAAACCTGGGCGCTGATCGTCTGGCTGAACTACGCGGCCTGGTTGCACATGCGATTGATGAAGGGCCTGCGCGGCACGATGTCGGCCTGGTGGGCCCTCGTGGGTCTGGCGGTCACTACGTTCGCTTTCCTCGGCGTCAATATGTTCCTGAGCGGATTGCACAGCTACGGTGAACTTTGAGGCAGTTGGCTGACTCCACAGTGGATGCTTTTGTCGTAGCCTGCAACTTCCTGCGCAAAGGCATCCATCATGTTGATTCGTACCCAAGACAGCGGTTTCATTCATTCTGACCGATCCGACATCACGCCGCGCGCTGTGTATGAACAGCGGCGGCGTTTTCTTTTGCAAGGACTGGCGGCGGGTGCGTTGGGTGCTGCGCCCGGTGCTTTTGCCCAGTCGGCGGGCTACACCCCCGCAGGCAAGCTGACGGCCTTGCCGTCCACGCGCTCCGCGGTGGCAGGTGCCGTCACGATGGAGAAGATCACCGCCTACAAGGACGCCAGCACCTACAACAACTTCTACGAGTTCGGCACGGACAAGGCCGATCCGGCACGCAATGCCGGCACCTTGCGCACCAAACCGTGGAAGGTGGAGGTAACGGGACTGGTCGCCAAGCCGAAAACCTTCGACATCGAAGAGCTGCTCAAGCTCAGCGCGCAGGAAGAGCGCGTGTACCGCTTGCGCTGCGTGGAAGGCTGGTCGATGGTGATTCCGTGGATCGGCTACTCGCTCTCCGAACTGCTCAAGCGGGTCGATCCCACATCGGCGGCCAAATATGTGGAATTCGTCACGCTGGCCGACAAGGCGACCATGCCTTTCGTGGGCTCGCGCGTGCTCGATTGGCCGTACACGGAAGGACTGCGGCTCGACGAGGCCATGCATCCGCTGACGCTGCTGTCCTTCGGTATGTATGGCGAGGTGCTGCCCAACCAGAACGGCGCGCCTGTGCGTCTGGTCGTGCCATGGAAGTACGGTTTCAAGAGCGCAAAGAGTATCGTGAAGATCGTGCTGACCGACAAGGAGCCGGGAACGGCCTGGAACAAGGCGGCCAAGAATGAATACGGCTTCTATTCCAATGTGAACCCCGAGGTGGATCACCCGCGCTGGAGCCAGGCCACCGAGCGTCGCATTGGCGAAGACGGCCTGTTTGCCAAGAAGCGCAAGACGTTGATGTTCAACGGCTACGAGGCGCAGGTCGGCCAGCTCTACGCGGGCATGGATCTGAAGAAGTTCTACTGAAGCACGTGGCAGTCCTCACGCAGCGCCCGCGCGTCAATGCACTGGAGAGCCTGCTGCGCCAGAAGGCCGCGAAGCCGCTGGTGTTTGTTCTCTGTCTGCTGCCGTTCGCCTGGCTGATCTACGCGGCGTTCAACGACCTGCTTGGTGCCAATCCCGCCGAGGCGCTGATTCGTTCGACGGGCGATTGGACGCTGCGCATGCTGTGCATGGTGTTGGCCGTCACCCCGTTGCGACAGTGGATCAACACGCCTTCACTCGCACGATTTCGTCGCATGCTGGGGCTGTTCGTGTTTTTCTACGCCGTGTTGCATCTTCTGGGTTACGCGTGGCTGGACATGGGTTTCGAGCTGGATGAACTGGCGCGCGATATCGCCAAACGGCCGTTCATTCTGGTGGGTTTTCTGGCGTTCGTTTTGCTCACGGCGCTGGCGGTGACGTCGCCCAAGCGCATCCTCAAGGCCATGGGTGCCAGGCGCTGGCAGATGCTGCATCGCAGCATCTATCTGATCGCAGGACTGGCCTTGCTGCATTTCTTCTGGATGCGGGCGGGCAAGAACAACTTCAACGAAGTGCTGGTCTATGCCGCGATCATCGCGACTCTGCTGCTTGCTCGTACCTGGAAGAGGTTTGCAGGCAGAAGCAAACAAAAAAACGCCTGATGCGTGCATCAAGGCGGTTTTCCGTGCGGGACTGGGGTGAATCAGGCTGCGACGTACTTGCGCGCTACGGGATCGATCTTGCCGGTCGGGAACTGGTAGTTGCGGTCGTCGAACAGGTCGATGCCGCAGTTCAGGCCATCGAGCCAGTTGTAGAAGTCCTGAATGGCCTTCTTGCCCATGATGGGCGAGCCGTGTTGCGGCACGATCATGTCCACGTCGAGCTGGCGGGCCATGTTGGTCCACAGGCGCAGAATCTTGTTGGAGACCATGTAGCGACGGTGGAAGCCCTCCATGCGCGGCAGGTGGGCAGCCAGATCGGTGATCGGCTTGCGCGCTTCAGCGCCCGAAGTCATCGAGACGCCCAGATCACCACTGAACAGGATCTTGCTGATCGGGTCGTAGAAGTGGAAATTGCCTTCCGCGTGCATGAAGTGCGCGGGCAGCAGCACCAGTTCGGTCTGGCCGAGGGGCAGATGAGCGCCTTGGTCGGGCACGCCGATCACGCGGTTTTCGGTCTTGCCGACTTTGGTGAAGTGGGGGGCGAAGCGCTCCCAGATGCGGGAGATCACGAGCTGCGCCTTGGTGCTGGTCATCCAGCGGTCGAGCGAGGCGATGATGTCCGGGTCGGCGTGGGAGGCGATCAGGTAGGACAGGCGGTTCGGCGGGAAGTACTTGGTCATTCCCATGAACAGCTCGTTGAAGGCGAGGTTGCCGCCCGGATCGATGATCGCTCCGGTGTCCCCATCGACAATCAGGAATTGATTCGCTTGCACTGCGGCGCCGTCCTCTTCGATGAGGTCTGCAAACATCAGGCAGATATGGCGCTTGTCTCGGTAGAGTTCGACGGGTTCCAGTGACATGTTGCTGTTTCGTATCGAAAGCAACAATTTATGCGCAAAATCAAATTTTCGTATTGATTGAAATCAAGACGGCAGTCAGCGAGCAGCGCTGGCAGGGGAGTTGGGGGCGGCTGCAGGGGCCGGTGCAGAAGCTGCAGGAGCGGCGTCCTTGGTGGTGGAGCTGCGAGTCGGGTCCAGTGTCTGCGGCAATGTGGCCCGGTTGGCGGCGGCTGGTTCGGTCGGCAAATACAGCGGTCCGCGCTGCCCGCAACCCAGCAGGACTACCGCAATCCCGCCGAGGGCAATCGACCTGAATAGAATTTGGGAAGACTTCAACATAATCGAATTGTAATGACTGACATCGAATTCATGGATCGCGCCGAAAAACTGCTGATGGCAATTGAGCAGCGCTGCGACGAAATCAACGAAACCACCGACGCGGACCTGGACAGCCAGCGTTCCGGCGGCATGGTGACCATCACTTTTGCCAACCGTAGCCAGATCGTCATCAATCTGCAGAAGCCGCTGCACGAGGTGTGGATGGCCGCGCAAAGCGGTGGTTATCACTACAAGTTCGACGGCTCGGTGTGGCGTGACACCAAGGGTGGAGCGGAATTCTTCGCCGAGCTGAGCCGCGACGCGAGCGCGCAATCCGGGATGTCGTTGACGTTTCAAGCCTGATCGGCTCAAGCAAAAAGGCAGCGCCCTTGGGAGGGACGCTGCCTTTGGTTTGCGCGCTTGAGTCGGATCAGTTTCTGAACAGGTCCAGAATCTTGTTGCGCTCTTCGCTCGGTGGAGGCGCAGATGGTGCTGTGCTGGAGGCACCTGCCGACGAGTTGTCCACTCCCAGGCTCGAGACGCCGCCGCTGCGCGCGTACTCCTCGTAATACCACTCCCCGCCCACATTCACGACCCCAGGTGGAACCGTCGGCTCGGACACGGGCACGCCCTTGAGCGCACGTTCCATGTAGCTGATCCAGATCGGCAGGCTCAGACCGCCGCCGGTTTCACGGCTGCCCAGATTGCGCGGGGTGTCGTAGCCGATCCAGGTGATGGCCGCAATGGTCGGCTGGAAGCCACCAAACCATGCATCGAAGGCGTCGTTGGTGGTGCCGGTCTTGCCGTAGATATCGGGGCGCTTGAGCGTTGCCTGCGCTTTGGCTGCGGTGCCCGAGCGTGCCACTTCCTGCAGCAGGCTGTTGGTGATGAAGGCGTTGCGCGCATCGATGGCGCGATCCATGTCGGCAAGCGACGGCGGCGGCACCTCGGAGAGCACATGGCCGCGATGGTCTGTGACGCGGGCGATCAGGTAGGGATTGACGCGATAGCCGCCGTTGGCGAACACGGAGTAAGCGGTCACCATCTGCATGGGGGTGACGGAGCCTGCACCGAGCGCCATGGTCAGGTAGGGCGGATGCTTGTCGGCATCGAATCCGAAACGGGTCACCCAGTTCTGAGTGAACTTGGTGCCAGTGGCCTGCAGAATGCGGATGGACACCACGTTCTTGGAGCGTGCCAGAGCGGTGCGCATGGTCATCGGACCATCGTACTTGCCGTCGTAATTCTTGGGCTCCCATGGCTGACCGCCGGTCACGCCGGCACTGAAGAACAGCGGTGCGTCATTGACGACCGTGGAAGGCGAGAAGCCTTTTTCCAGCGCCGCCGAGTAGATGAACGGCTTGAAGCTCGAACCCGGCTGACGCCAGGCCTGGGTCACGTGGTTGAACTTGTTCTTGTCGAAGTCGAAACCGCCGACCAGCGCCTTGATCGCGCCGGTGCGCGGATCGGCCGACACGAACGCGCCTTCGACTTCGGGCAACTGCGTGATTTCCCAGCCCTGCTTGGGGACCTGAATGATGCGCACGATCGCGCCACGGCGCAGCTTGATGTTGGGCGGAGCCTTGTCGCTGAGGCCGGACTGAACGGGCTTCAGACCATCGCCGGTGATGGTGATCGCCTCACCATTGGCGCGGGCCACGACCACCTTCTTGGCCGAGGCTTCGAGCACGACGGCGGCCAGCACATTGCCGTTGTCGGGATGGTTGGCAAGGGCGTCGTCCAGCATGTCTTCGGCTTCGGCCGAGTCCTTGGGCAGGTCGACAAAGCGCTCGGGGCCGCGGTAGTGCTGGCGGCGTTCGTAGTCCATGATGCCCTTGCGCAGGGCGGTGTAGGCAGTCTCCTGGTCGCCCGCATTGAGCGTCGTGTAGACGTTCAGACCGCGCGTGTAGGCCTCGTTGCCGTACTGCGCAAAGATCATCTGGCGCACCATTTCCGCGACATATTCCGCGTGCACGCGGGTGTCGTCGGTGCCGGAGCGCAGTTTCAGGTCTTCCTTCTTGGCGTCGGCGGCCTGCGCAGCCGTGATGTAGCCGTTCTCCTGCATGCGCTCGATGATGTAGAGCTGGCGCATGCGGGCGCGCTTGGGGTTGGCGATCGGGTTATAGGCCGATGGCGCCTTGGGCAGGCCCGCCAGCATGGCGGCTTCGGCGATGGTGATCGACTTGAGCGGCTTGCCGAAATAGGCTTCGCTCGCTGCCGAGAACCCGTAGGCGCGATTTCCCAGATAGATCTGGTTCATGTAGATCTCGAGGATCTGGTTCTTGGTCAGCAGATGCTCGAGCTTGAAGGTCAGCAGAATTTCGTAGATCTTGCGGGTGAAGGTCTTCTCCGACGAGAGGTAGACGTTTCGCGCCACCTGCATGGTGATCGTGGATGCCCCCTGGCTCTTGACCTTGCCGAGGTTCGCCAGCGCGGCGCGCACCATGCCCTTGTAGTCAACCCCGCCGTGCTCAAAGAAACGCGAATCTTCGATGGCGAGGACCGCATTTTTCATCACATCCGGAATTTCGTTGATTGGCGTCAAATTCCGGCGCTCTTCCCCGAATTCGCCCAGCAGAGCGCCCTCCTGTGAGTAGACTCTTAGGGGAAGCTTGGGTCGATAGTCAGCCAGTTGGGAGATGTCCGGCAGATTGGGGTACGCCATGGCAAGGCCGATGGAGACCACGATGACTCCGGCAACCACGCAGGCCGCTGCAACGCCGAAGAGCCAGACAATGCCTCTCGTGATCCACGACAGGATCGAGCGACGGGGCTTCGGGGGCGTTGAAGGGGAGGGTGGTGATGTTTCAGTACGGGGCATAGGGGTCCAAATGCTAGCGGTGCATTATAAAAACTGTCCCGCCGCTTGGCGTTTCATCATGTGTTGATCGAATTTATCGGTCTCTACAGGGAAAGATGACGGAAGAGAGCGTCTGCTTTTGACAACGGCGTATGGTGCCGAAATGTCCAAAACTCTTTGCTGGATAACAACCTTACTGATAGCATTCATGTGAAGTGTTAAGTTTTGTTGCGCTCAATCAGCGCAAAAATTTGGGAGGCGATCTTGATAACAATGGGGTCACTTTTTGGTAGGCAGTCTGCCCCATTGCTTGGGATAGACATCAGCTCGTCCAGTGTCAAGCTCGTGGAATTGGGTCGCGACAAGGCCGGTGCGTACGTGCTCGAACGTTGCGCAATGGAACAATTGGAGCGCGGCTGGATCGTCGATGGAAACATCGAGAAATTTGAAGAAGTCGCGGAGGCCATCAAGCGCCTCGTGAAAAAAAGCGGCACCAGGACCAAGCAAGTGGCCCTGGCTTTGCCGTCTTCGGCCGTGATCACCAAGCGCATCACGCTGCCCGGTGGCCTGAGCGAACAGGAAATGGAAATTCAGGTCGAGTCGGAGGCGAATCAATACATTCCGTTCTCGCTCGATGAGGTGAGTCTCGACTTCTGCGTGGTCGGCCCCAACAAGTCCGCTCCTGACGATATCGATGTGCTGATTGCTGCATCCCGCAAGGAAAAGGTGCAGGATCGTCAAGGCCTGGCAGAAGCAGCAGGCCTGAAGGCTGTGGTGGTCGATATCGAGTCCAACGCATCGCGCATGGCCGCCAACCGTCTCGTGGAAGCACTGCCGAACAAGGGCAAGGACGCCGTTGTCGCTCTGTTCGAAATCGGTGCCATGACCACCAGCATGCAAGTGCTGCGCAACGATGAAGTGCTGTATGACCGCGATCAGGCTTTTGGCGGGTCGCAGCTCACCCAGTTGATCGTGCGCCAATATGGTTTCTCGCAGGAAGAAGCCGAATCGAAGAAGCGCAGTGGCGATTTGCCCGAAGACTACAACTCCGCTGTGCAGCGTCCCTTCGTGGACAGCCTGTCGCAGGAAGTGGCCCGCGCACTCCAGTTCTTCTTCACCAGCACCCCATACAACCGCGTCGATCACATCATGCTGGCCGGTGGCTCTGCGCCTTTGGCTGGTCTGACGGAATCCGTGACAAAGAACACGGGCTTTGCGTGCTCCACCGTCAATCCTTTTGACGGAATGGAGATATCGGGCTCCGTTCGACTCAAGAAAATGGTACGAGAGGCGCCGACATATCTCACTTCGTGTGGGTTGGCGATGCGGAGGTTTCTGCAGTGATATTGATTAACCTGCTTCCTCACAGAGAAGCTGCCAGAAAACGCCGGAAAGAGGCGTTTCAGGTCACCATGTTCATGGCGGCCGTTTTGGGCGTGCTCATCGCGGGCGCGGTGTATATGTGGTATCAGAACCAGATCGAGACTCAGCAAGCGCGCAATGCGTTTTTGCAGCAGGAGATCAAGGCGCTGGACGAACAGATCAAGGAAATTGCGAATATCGAGGGAGAAATCGCTGCTTTGCGAGCTCGCCAGAAAGCGGTGGAAGACCTACAGGCTGACCGCAATTTGCCCGTCTATATGTTGAAGGAGTTGGCTGCGCAACTGCCGGATGGCATTTACATCACTGGTGTCAAGCAGACCAATCAGGTCGTCGAAATGCAGGGTATGGCGCAGTCCAACGAGCGGGTGTCGGAGTTGCTGCGCAATCTGTCAAGCAACACGCCTTGGTTTGCCAAGCCGGAACTGTTGGAGATTGTGGCAGCCAACGCAACCCTGTCTCCCAAGGACGTGAGACGTGTTGCGTCGTTCAAGATGCGATTCCAATTGATGCGCAGTTCCGACCTCAAGAAGGAAGCGGATGCTGCTCAAAAGGCAGAGAAGAAGGGAGCTGCGAATGGCAAGTAAGCGCACTCCAAAGTTCGATATGGCACAGGTTCAGGCGAAACTGCAGCGGCAGTTTTCCAATCTGGACCCGAAAGACCCTACGCAATGGCCAATCCTGCCCAAGATATTGCTGTGTGTATTCATCACAGCAGCAGTTGTGGGTGTCGCTTGGTATTTTTGGCTGCAGGACTACGAAGATCAATTGAAGGCGGAGCAGGCCAAAGAGGTGACTCTGCGTGATGAGTACACACAGAAGCTGACCAAGGCGGTGAGCCTCGAAGCGTTGAAGAAGCAACGTGAACAGGTTCAGCAGTACGTGACGCAGTTGGAAAAGCAGCTGCCTAGTAAGTCCGAAATGTCTGCGTTGCTCTCCGATATCAATCAAGCGGGGCTGGGACGCAGTTTGCAGTTTGAAACCTTCCGCCCCGGCCAAGTGATTGCCAAGGATTACTACGCAGAATTGCCGATCACGGTACGTGTGACTGGCAAGTATCCTGATATAGGCTCGTTTGCTTCCGACATTGCCAACCTCTCGCGAATCGTGACCTTGAACAATCTTTCGATCACGCCAGTGAACTCGAAGGATGGCAGTGGAACACTGGCCATGGATGCCACGGCGAAGACCTTCCGCTATCTCGATCAGGATGAAATCGCGGAGCAGAAAAAAGCCGAAGCTGCGAGGAAAAAGAAATGAAGCAGCACGCATCTTTAGCATTGTTGTTGTGCGGCTTGGCCTTGCTGTCAGGCTGCGCGTCGGATGACGAAAATGAACTGCGGACGTGGATGGCCGAGTTGCGTACCACGATCAAACCCAAGATTGCGCCGATTGAGGAGCCCAAGCAATTCGTGCCGGCAGAGTATGGGCTGGACAGCGCATTGGATCCGTTTGAAGCCATGCGGTTGACGCAGGCGTTGAAGCGTGATTCGAACGCTTCGTCTGTCAACTCCGCCTTGATAACGCCTGAGCTGGCGCGTCGCAAGGAGCCTTTGGAGTCGTATCCGCTGGACGCCATCCATATGGTGGGCAGCATGAACAAGAACGGTGTGCCCATTGCCCTGATTCGGGTCGACAAGCTGCTGTATCAGGTACGGGTTGGAAATCATCTGGGGCAGAACTACGGTTTAGTGACCAAGGTCTCGGAAACCAGTGTTCAGTTGAGAGAAATTGTCCAGGATCCATCTGGCGATTGGATCGAACGTCCAGCAACGCTTGACCTGCAGGAAGGTCCAGAGGGAAAGAAATGATCAACAGAAAAATGAATCTTCGAGAGATGCTTGGGACGGCGAGCATCGCAATCGTTGCGATGTTCGGCACGACATTCGCTCACGCAGGCGGCGTCATTCAATCGGTTTCGGGCTTCACGCAAAGCGGCGCGGAGGTGGTGCGGATTGATCTTTCGGAGCCGCTGGCCGAGGTCCCGGCCGGATTTGTTGTTCAGTCGCCGGCGCGGATTGCGTTGGATTTTCCGGATGTCTCCAATGGCACAGGCAAAAGTGCCATTGAAATCAATCAGGGCAATCTCAAGTCGGCGAACATTGCTCAAGGCGCATCGCGCTCGCGCGTGGTCATCAACCTGAAGCAGGCGACCACTTATTCGGCGGAGATTCAAGGCAACAGCTTGCTGGTGATATTGGGCGCGGTGGGTGGCAACGCATCGGTTCCAATGCCCGTGGCAACCAAGTTTGCAGAAGACCACAATAGAGACGCCCAGCCTCTTAAGGATGTTGATTTCCGTCGCGGTGCCGATGGGGCGGGTCGTATCGTTGTCGGTTTGACGAACAGCCAGGTCGGCGTGGACATCAAGCAACAGAACAAATCTCTGGTGGTTGAATTCATGCGTTCGTCGCTGCCAGAAGGCCTGCGTCGTCGACTGGATGTGTCTGACTTCGGTACGCCCGTTCAGATGATCAGCAGCTCGCAAGACGGCGAGCGCGTGAAGATGGTGATCGATTCGGTGGGTGAGTGGACGCACAGTGCCTACCAGAGCGACAACCAGTTCGTCATCGAAGTGCGCCAGAAAAAGGTGGACCTGAGCAAGTTGTCCCAAGGTCCTGGATACACCGGTGAAAAGCTGTCGCTGAATTTCCAGAATATCGAAGTGCGTTCCCTGCTTCAGGTGATCGCGGATTTCACCAATTTCAATATTGTGACGTCTGATACCGTGACTGGATCACTGACACTCCGTTTGAAGGATGTGCCGTGGGACCAAGCATTGCAGATCATCATGGATGCCAAGGGCCTAGGCATGCGCAAGTCTGGAACGGTGCTGTGGGTTGCGCCGAAGGATGAGATTGATGAGCGGACGAAGAAGGATTTCGAGGCAGCTCAGGCCATTGAGAAGTTGGAGCCATTGCGGACTCAAGCGTATCAACTGAATTATGCTAAAGCCTCTGACATGTTGGCCCAACTCACGACGAACGCTGGTGGGGGCGGAGGCGGCAGCAGTGGGTCGCGTTTTCTGACAGCTCGTGGTCACGCAATTGCAGAGCCTCGCACCAATCAATTGTTCGTTACCGACACTCCCAGTAAGCTGGAGGAAGTACGCCAACTTCTGATGAATCTGGATGTGCCAGTGCGTCAAGTGTTGATTGAGGCACGCATCGTCGAAGCGCGTGATACGTTCGGTCGTGCATTGGGTGTGAAGCTCGGTGGTGGCGATCTTCGTGCTCAAAATGGCGGAGATGGAGGGTACAGCATTGGCGGCGGAAACCGTGTGGCAATGGGCTCCAGTGCTGCCAACGCAAATGCAGCAGCCGGTCTTACTGGTACCAGCTATTCCTCTGACAGCAATTTCGTGAATTTGCCTGCATCTTTGGCCAACGCATCCGCATTTGGCAATTTCGCCTTGTCGATTTTCAATTCAGCAGCCAATCGCTTTCTGACTTTGGAACTCTCTGCCATGGAGGCGGACGGTCAGGGCAAGATTGTGTCGAGCCCGCGCTTGATTACTGCTGATCAAACCAAGGCGTTGATTGAACAAGGTACGGAGTACCCATACTCGATCACAGCGCCCAATGGCGCAACGACGATTTCCTTCAAGAAGGCCGTTCTGAAGTTGGAGGTGACACCGCAGATCACTCCAGAGGGCAATATCATTCTTGATTTGGATGTCAACAAAGATAGCCGGGGTGAGACAACGACTCAAGGCGTTGCCATCGACACCAAGCATGTGAAAACGCAGGTTTTGGTGGAGAACGGTGGTACGGTGGTGATTGGCGGTATCTTCACCATGGAAGAAACAAACCAAGAGAATAGGGTCCCGTTCTTGAGCGATGTACCGGTGCTGGGCAATCTTTTCAAGAACCGATCTCGCCAATCGACCAAAAATGAGGTTTTGGTGTTCATCACACCAAAGGTAATTTCTGATCGTGGACCAGTCCGTTAATTTGTAAGGTGAATGAGATGAAAACAATTTTTAGACTGTCGTCGCTGCTGGTCGCGGCGACGCTTGTTGCCTGTGGTGGTGGGGGCGGCAGCGGTGGCGAATCTGCTCAGCAGTACAGCATCACGCTGCGAGCTGACAAGACGCAATTGCCTCTGAATGCCAATCCAGGACAGAATGGTCCTGCTACAGGGGCCTATGCTCAATACACAACCACTCTTTATGTGAGTGCGGAGTCTGGAGGAAAGCCCATTCCAGGAGGAGAAGATATTTTTGCTTGCAACACTGCAGCAGGGCTGGATTCTGGGGCCTTGTACTATTTGGACGGAAATCCATCACACGAAACAGACGGTGTCCCAAACGCATATCGTTCCGTCACCTTGGGCTCCAACTCGGGTGGAAACTCTTTCCACTTTCACGCAGGTACGCAAGCAGGTACGGCGCGCGTTACATGCACGGTCACCGATCCGCGTGACAAGAAACAATATGCTGCCAGCGTAGACATCACGGTTGGTGCAGCAACTGGTAAGGCCGCTTGGGTCACCCAGCGTGCGCAAGCCGGTGTGACTCTTGGTACGCAACTGAATGCAAGCAATCTGCCAAGCAGTGTGGCAGTTCAGGCAAACATCTTTGATGATGCCAATCAGGCTATCGCCAACCCAACAGCCGCCAACTTGCAACTCAGCATTCGTCCAACGACCGCTGCGGCCACCGGTGCCAAGCTGTCGTGGGGAACTCAAGTAGGTAGCGTCTTGCAGATTTCGAGCATCGGTGGCGTCGGCACATTTGCACTTCGAAGTGGCGCAAATGCAGGTCCGATCCTGCTTGAGGCTGTGACGGACCGCGCGGATAACAATGTGGCCAACGGTATTCAGGATCCCATTTCCTCACTTTTGATTGTCACGGCCAATGCAGAAGTGGCATCATCCAACCCGCTGACCATTTCGACAACCCCAATCGACGATGCAACGCTTGCCACACCATATAGTTTCGTCCTGAGCGCCACTGGTGGTAATGCGCCATATACATGGTCCAGTTCCGGCGCTCTGCCTCCTGGGTTGTCGTTGAGCAGTACTGGTTTGATTTCTGGTGTCCCGTCTGCCAATGTCACTGGCACATACAAGTTTGTGCTGACCGTCACTGACGCTATAGGCAAGACTGCCACACAGAATGTGACGATGACAGTGGGTGGAACTCCGACATACACGCCTTTGAATATCACACTGAGCGGCTGCTCCTCCGATCTCTCAACAGCTTGCGCGCTTCCGGATGCGACCAGCGGTGCTCAATACGTCTACGCGTTCTCGGCAACCGGTGGTGATCCAACCAAGGCCATTACCTGGACCGTGCAGCCAGCAGGTTGGTTGACGATGAATGCATCGGGCAATTCGGGTGTGCTTTCGGGTACTCCCACATCGCCTACAGCGGTAGGGAACGGTATTGCATGCAATCAGTACACCTATGTTGTTACAGCGACTCAGGGTACTACTTTGACAAGCACACGCAAGGTAACGGTCAATGTGACGAATTGCCCTGCAATCGTTACACCGCCAACAACAGGTACAGGCACTACTACAACTGGGCCTTGATAAGGCTGGTGTAGGCTCCATAGGGTTGCACAAGCAGCCCATTCGGTGGAATCAAGCAAAGCCTCAAGGGATTCCTTGGGGCTTTGTTGTTTCTGAAGAGCCTTGGAGTTCGAAAGCGAGAACGTTTGCAATAACCAAGGCAATTGATGTCGCTTACACTTTCTCCATGTCCAGTCCCACCGTGCACTCCAACATTTCCTCATCTCATGCGTTTTCGCAGGTCGATATTGACTTGGGTGATCGCAGCTATCCGATTCAAATCGGTGGGCATCTACTGGAAGGGTTGAACGGCAACCCGGCTTTGCCCAAAGCGACGTCGGCATTCATCGTGACCAATGAGACGGTTGCGCCTTTGTATGCGGACAAGCTCAAGCAGTCGATTGCTTCGCATTACAAGAACGTGCACACGGTCGTTCTCCCCGATGGCGAGGAGTACAAGACCTGGCAAACATTGCAGAAGATCTTCGACGCGCTGCTCGAAAATGGCGCTGACCGCAAAGCCGTGTTGTTTGCGCTCGGTGGTGGCGTCATCGGCGATATGACAGGCTTTGCTGCTGCCAGCTACATGCGCGGCGTGCCTTTTGTGCAGGTGCCGACGACGCTGCTTTCGCAGGTGGATTCTTCCGTGGGCGGCAAGACGGCCATCAACCATCCGCTGGGCAAGAACATGATCGGCGCTTTCTACCAGCCGCAGTTGGTGGTGTGCGATCTGGATACGCTTGACACCTTGCCTGCGCGCGAGTTGGCGGCGGGGATTGGCGAGATCATCAAGTACGGGCCGATCTACGACATGGAGTTTTTCTCTTGGCTCGAAGAGAACATGGACGCCTTGCTGCAGCGCGACCGTGCGGCGCTTGCGCATGCGGTCAAGCGCAGTTGCGAGATCAAGGCCTGGGTGGTGAGCCAAGACGAGCGCGAGTCCGGGCTGCGTGCGATTCTGAATTTCGGCCACACCTTTGGTCATGCGATTGAAGCAGGCATGGGTTATGGTGCGTGGCTGCATGGCGAAGGCGTTGCGGCCGGGATGGTGATGGCAGCGGAGTTGTCCAAGCGACTTGGTCTGGTGGATGAGGCCTTTGTGCTGCGTCTGCGTCGCCTGATCGAGCGCGCGGGGCTGCCGGTGCGCGGTCCGCGCATTGATGCCGACGACAACGCAGGTCGTTATCTGAAACTGATGCGCATCGACAAGAAATCGGAAGCGGGCGAGATTCGCTTTGTGCTGATCGACGGGCCCGGCAAGGCCATCATGCGACCCGCGCCGGATGCGCTAGTTCGTGAAGTGATCGACGCCAACTGCGACTGAACAACGATTGAGCATTGGGTACTGAACAGGTCGAGTGACAAGCTGCCAAGGAGCGACGAGTTGAACGTGATGCCGACAAACGCTACGACAACGCATTCTGTTCTCGCTTCCTATGCTTGTCATTCCGATCAAAGCCGCGGGCGTCGCTTTCCTCAGCCGCCCGCGCCAACGCGCTCCGAGTTCCAGCGCGATCGCGATCGCATCGTGCACTCCACGGCGTTTCGGCGGTTGGTCTACAAGACGCAGGTTTTTCTGAACCACGAAGGTGATCTGTTCCGTACGCGGCTCACGCATTCGCTGGAAGTGGCGCAGCTCGGTCGTTCGATTGCGCGCTCGTTGTGGCTTAACGAAGATCTGGTCGAAGCCATCTGTCTGGCGCACGACCTGGGGCACACGCCGTTTGGCCATGCAGGACAGGATGCGCTCAACGAATGCATGAAGGACTACGGCGGCTTCGAGCACAACCTGCAGAGCCTGCGCGTGGTCGATATGCTGGAAGAGCGCTATCCGGATTACGACGGCATCAACCTCACGTTCGAGACGCGCGAAGGCATTCTCAAGCATTGCTCGCGGCGCAATGCGGAGCTGATCGAGCAGCGCGAGCCGCATGGTGTGGGCGAGCGCTTTCTGCGCGGCTGGCAGCCGAGTCTCGAAGCGCAGCTGTGCAACCTCGCCGATGAGATCGCCTACAACGCGCACGATGTGGATGACGGTGTGCGCTCGGGGCTCATCAGCATGGAGCAGCTGTGTTCCGTGCCGCTGTTCGAGCGCTATCGCTTGCAGACCTTGGCGGACTATCCACAACTGCAGGCCGAATCCGGCCAGCGCCGGCTGCTCAACGAAGCCATTCGCCGCATGCTCAGTGATCAGGTGTACGACGTGATTCAAGCGACATCGCAAGCCATCGCCGAGCATGCACCGCGTACGGTGGACGATGTGCGCAATGGGCCTTCGCTGGTGCATTTCTCCGACGCGATGCGCTCCGAATCTCTGGCGCTCAAGCAGTTTTTGTTTCGCGAGCTGTATCGCCATGCGCAGGTGATGAGCACCATGGTGCACGCGCAGCAGGTGGTCAAGGAACTGTTTGCGATCTATTTCGAGAAGCCCTCCGAGATGCCCGCTGCACAGGCTTCGCAAGCGCAGGCGGGCGATGTGCTCAAGCGCGCCCGCGTGGTGGCGGACTTCATCGCGGGCATGACCGACCGTTATGCAGGCCGCGAACATGAGCGCCTGACGGGCGAGCGATTGCTCAACGCCTGACGCGCAAGGGCGAGTGCAAGACCCGCCAGCGGGTGCAAAAAAGGCAGGGGCCTAAAATACTGCCCCTTGAGTCCCCACGAATTGCATACATGTCCGAAGAGAACCACTCAACGCCTTCCACAGATTCCGCCTTGGCCGCGCGCGACAGCCAGGTCGTCGCCGACACCGTCAACTGGCTTGAAAAGGCCGTGATCGGTCTGAATCTGTGCCCGTTCGCGAAGGGCGTGCATGTGAAGGGGCAGATCCACTACGTCGTGAGCCACGCCACGGATGCGCGCGCCTTGGCGGAAGACCTGCACCGCGAGCTCGAAGCACTCGCCGAAATCTCTGCAGAAAAGCGCGACACCACCTTGTTGATGGCGCCGGACTGTCTTGAGGATTTTCTGGACTTCAACGATTTTCTGGAGCTGGCCGACGACATGGTCGAAGCGCTCGATCTTGGCGGCATTCTGCAGGTGGCTTCGTTCCATCCGCAGTTCCAGTTCGACGGCACCGATGTGGACGACGTGAGCAACTGCACGAACCGCACGCCTTATCCCACGCTGCATCTGCTGCGCGAAGACAGCATCGACAACGCGGTGGAAGCGTTCCCCGAAGCCGAAGAAATCTTCGAGCGCAATATCGACGTGCTGGAGAAGCTGGGCAAGTCAGGTTGGGATGCGCTCGACGTCGGCGCGCATGCCTGCCCGCATATGCAGCAACAGCAGACAAAGGCGTGACGAGCATGGCGACCAAGCAAAAGAATCCACACGCGCCCGACGTGCAAAAGCATGCCAGCAAAGCCGAAGCCGCCAAGGCTGCGGTGCTCGCCGAACTGCGTCCGGGCCAGTCGATCGAGCTCCTCAAGGAACTGCACATTCTCACGCGCGAAGGCCAGTTGAATCAGGATTCGCGTCGCAAGCTCAAGCAGGTCTATCACCTCTATCAGTTCATCGAACCACTGTTGACCGAACTGGCGGCCAACGATCACGCACCCACGCTGGCGGACCACGGTGCGGGCAAGTCGTATCTGGGCTTCATCCTCTATGACCTGTTCTTCAAGCAACTCGGTCGCGGCGAAATCTATGGCATCGAATGGCGCGCGGAACTGGTGGAGCGCTCGCGCGAGTTGGCCAAGCAACTGACGTTCGGGCGCATGAAGTTCTTCAACCTTTCGGTCGCCGCATCCACGCAGTCGCAGGAATTGCCCGAGCAGATCGATGTGATCACCGCACTGCATGCCTGCGATACCGCGACCGACGACGCCATTGCATTCGGTCTGGAAAAGAAGGCCAAGGCTATGGTGCTCGTGCCCTGCTGTCAGGCCGAAGTGGCCGCCTGCCTTCGCCAAGGCAAGGCGCTGCAGCTTACGCGCACGCCACTTGCGGAACTCTGGCGGCACCCCATCCACACGCGCGAATTGGGCAGTCAGATCACCAACGTGCTGCGTTGCCTGTATCTGGAAGCCAGCGGCTACCAAGTCACCGTGACCGAGCTGGTCGGCTGGGAACACAGCATGAAAAACGAGCTGATTCTGGCGCGCTACACCGGTCAGAAAAAGCGCAGCGCGGCAGAGCGCCTGGCGGCGATCCTCAAGGAGTTCGGTCTGCAGGATTCGATGGCACATCGCTTCGCGCAATTGCCAGCGAGCGTCGTCAGCCCGGAATGATCCTGCCGAAGGGGGCTGCTGGCTGACCCTGTTCCTGCAACGGTGACTGTCACAGACTGGTCACTGGCTCTCTCTAAAGTGACTCGCTCAACTTGGAGGGAATTCGAATGAATCGGAAATTGCTGTGCAGTGCGCTGACCTGCAGCGCCGTGCTGTTGAGCGCCTGCGGTGGTGGTGGCGGCATTGTTCATCCCGAGAGCGACACGAAGAAGAACGTGCTGTTCTTTCTGGGTGATGGCATGGGCATCACGACCCTGACCGCCGCGCGCATTTACAGCGTCGGGGAAGACGGTGAGCTCACCATGGACAAGCTCCCCGAAACCGCGTTCGTTCACACCTACTCCAATGACGCGCAAGTCACGGACAGCGCGCCGTCGATGGCAGCCTACATGACTGGTGTGAAGATGAACAACGAAGTCATCTCCATGACGGCCGACACCAAGGCCACCGACGCGAGCGGCAAGCCTTATCACACGAATTTCGACAGCACCTGCCCCACCACCAATGGCAAAGCGGTGCCGACGTTGCTGGAGCAAATGAAGGCTGCGGGTTATGGCACGGGCGTGGTCAGCACGACGCGCATCACGCATGCCACGCCTGCCGCAACCTATTCGCACGTCTGCCATCGTGATGCGGAAAACACCATTGCCGCAGCGCTGGTGCCCGCAGGCAAGGGCTACAACGCGGCGCTGGGGGATGGCGTGGATGTCATCTTTGGTGGTGGCTCCAGCTACTTCACCCCCAAGGCCGATGGTGGCAAGCGCAACGATGCCCGCAACCTGATGACCGAGTTGAAGGCGCAGAAGTACAGCGTTGCCGCCAGCAAGGCCGACTTCGACAAGCTTCCGGTGGATGGCAGCAAAGTGGTGGGCCTGTTCACCAAGGATCACATGGCCTACGACCTGGATCGCGATGCGAGCAAGGAGCCGAGCCTCGCCGAAATGACGGGCAAGGCCATCGATGTGCTTGCGGCCAAGAAGAAAAATTTCTTCCTGATGGTGGAGGGTGGTCGTATCGACCACGCGCTTCATGCCACCAACGCGCGCCGTGCACTGCAGGATACCGTGGCGTTCGACGATGCCATCAAGGCCGCTTTGGCGAAAATGGAAAAGCTCGATCCCGGACTGAAGAACACGCTGGTGGTGGTGACGGCCGATCACGACCACACCATGCATCTCAACGGTTATGCGCAGCGTACCGGCAAGACGGAAGCCGGCAAGCCCGGCATTCTGGGGCTGGTGAAGAACTACGTGGATGGCAAGGCGTCCACGGACGTTGGCGGCAATCCGTACACCATTCTGGGCTTCGGCAACGGACCGAACCGCCCGGCGGCTCGCGCTGCCATCAACGAGGCGTCGCTTGAGAGCCGCGACTATCTGCAGGAAGCGGTGGTGCCGCTGGCCACCGAGACCCATGGCGGAGCCGATGTTTTTCTGGGCGCGCAGGGGGCCGGTGCCGATTCCTTCTCGGGTGTGATCGAGAACACCGACGTGTTCAAGCTCATCAAGAAGAGCATCAATCTGTGATGCCGAACTTCTGAATCAGAACACGCAAGGAATACAAAATGCACCCGAAATTCAATCGCAAGAACTCTCTCGCAGCAGTGCTTGCCGGATCGCTCGCACTGCTGTCGTCTGTCGCAGCCAATGCGGCTGGCGAGGCCAAGAATGTGATCTTCTTCCTGGGCGATGGCATGGGGCCGGTCACCGTGACTGCGGCGCGCATCTACAAGGGCGAGAAGCAGTTGGCACAAGCGCCAGGCTCGCTTGTCAGCAGCGAGCGTGCGAAGCTTGCCATGCAGTCGCTGCCATTCGCCGCACGCGTGAAGACCTTCTCGCGCGATGGTCAGACGACCGACAGCGCGCCGTCCATGGCGGCGTACATGACGGGCGTGAAGATGAACAACGAAGTCATCTCCATGTCTGCGGAAACCACTGCCTATGCGGCGGATGGCAAGCAGTACATCAATGGAGAAGATTCGACTTGTGCGACAAGCAACGGCCAACCGGCGGTTACGCTGCTGGAACTGGCCAAGGCGCAGGGGCGCGCCGTGGGCGCTGTTTCGACCACGCGCGTGGGCCACGCAACGCCAGCAGCCACATATGCGCACATCTGCAATCGCAACGGCTACAACACGATTGCCGAGCAGTCCGTGCCGGGGCATGCCAGGTACAACACGCGTCTGGGGGATGGTGTGGATGTGTTGATGGGTGGCGGTCAACGCAACTATCTGCCCAAGTCGGTCAACCCGAGCAGCAAACGCAGCGATGACGCCAATCTGGTCGAGATGATGAAGGCCAAGGGCTACACCTATGTGAGCAAGGGCAGCGAGCTGGCGTCGCTGAACGCCACGTCCACCAACAAGCTGCTTGGCCTGTTCACGCAAAGCGAGATGGCCTACGAGCTTGATCGCGTGAAGCAGAAGCTGGACGAGCCCAGCCTCGCCGACATGACGAGCAAGGCGCTGGATGTGCTCTCGCGCAACAACAAGGGCTTCTTCCTGATGGTGGAGGGTGGCCGCATCGACCACGCGTTGCACGGCACGAATGCCAAGCGTGCGCTGGAAGACACGCTGGCTCTGGACCATGCCATCGAAACCGCAATGGCCTATATGGAAAAGAAAGATCCGGGGCTGAAGAACACGCTGATCGTGGTGACTGCGGATCACGATCACAACATGGTGTTCAACGGTTATTCGAAGATCGGCAATCCGATTCTTGGCAAGGTCAAGGACTACCAGAGCGGCGACATCGCCAAGGCGCAGGATGGCAAGCCGTACACCACGCTGGTGTTCGGCAACGGTGGCCGACCGAACGACTCGGCTGCGAGCAAGGTGAATGCGGAAGACGGCAACAAGCCCTGGATCGCTCCCGCACGTGGCGCCTCGCGCGAAGACATCACTGCGGTCGACACCACCGATGACAACTATCTTCAGGAAGTTGGCATCAACCTCGGCACGCCCGGATCGGAGACCCACGGCGGCGGTGACGTGATGTTGTTTGCCGGTGGCGCGGGCGCGAAGATCTTCAAGGGAACGGTAGACAACACCAAGGTATTTTCCAAGGTGAAGGAAGCTGCAGGACTGTGATGCACTGGGCTGCTGTCCTCGTTCTTGCAAAAGGAGAGGGGAGCAGCAGCGGCGGTTCACATCGGCATTTGGGAATCGGATATCGGATGATCATGAAGAAGTTTGTTCAGACCCTTGCAATCTGTGGCACCGCAGCCATGTGGGTGGCGCCGATTGCATCTGTGGCCGCCGAGCCAGTCATGCTGACGGCAACGCAGCGCATCCAGTCCGCCCCGCAAATCGATCTTCGCATCACCTATGAAGCCATGAGCATCGGCAGCGATGGCGTGCAGCGCAGCAGTGTCTACACCAACCGCGTGTACCGGCGCAGCGCGCAGCTTTGGATCGAGCGCGAGTTGCCCGAGGCGCTCCAGCACAGCAACAGCCATGGGCATGAGCACGCGCATGGTCCGCATGCTGGACATGCACACGACGAGGCGCGCGGCGCGCCGCTGTTCATCAAGCGTGCAGAGGATGGCAAGGTGAGCGTCGAAGCCGTGCTGGCCAAGCTCAAACGTGTGATTTCGGTCGACGAGGCGCACCATGGCAACGTGGGTTTTGGTGGCTCGTTCGAGAACGTCTACTGGATCGTGCCGCCCGCATCGCTGCAGAACATGGAGCGCGTGGGCAAGCCCGTCAACGGCTTGCAGCGCTACCGCAGCGTTGCCGGGGAGCAGACGACACTGATCGATTGGGACGTGGCGAACCAGTTTGCGCAGCGCGTGGAGCGCAAGGACGCCCATGGCATGGAGCGCATCGTGATCACTGCCAAGCGTCTGCCCTTGCCGCTGGCGCAGCCTTGGCTGGCGACCAAGGACTTTGAACGCGGCGACTATTCCGATCTGCTGGATTGAGGCGGATGGAGGGCGGATGGAGGGCCGAAGTGCAGGAAGGGTGTGTTGCGAGGGCTATCATCACCCTCAGCATCCACCGTTCTCCACTTTCATGGCCCGACTTCCTCGCCTCACGCTCCCCGGTTACCCGCATCATGTGATCCAGCGCGGGAACAATCGTCAGCCGATCTTCTTTGATGCGGCGGACCGGGAAATGATGTGGGGGCTGCTGTGCGAATACGCGCGCGAGCAGCAAGTGGCGGTTCACGCCTATGTGCTGATGGACAATCACTTCCACCTGCTCGCCACGCCGCAGACCGAGCGCGGCATCACGTTGATGATGCAGGCCGTCGGGCGGCGCTATGTGCGGTATTTCAACCAGCGGCATGGGCGCTCGGGCACGCTGTGGGAAGGGCGTTATCGCAACACGCTGGTGCAGGCTGAGCGGTATCTGCTCCCGTGCATGGTGTATCTCGATTTGAACCCGGTGCGCGATGGGCTGTGCAACGATCCGGCGGACTTTCGCTGGTCCAGCCACGGGCATTACATCGGCCTGCGCTCGGATCGGCTGATCACGCCGCATCCGCTTTACTGGGCATTGGGCAACACGCCTTTTGCGCGGGACGAGGCCTATGCGGTGATGGTGCGAGAGGGCATCGGACGTGCCGAGCAGATGGCGATCACCGACAGCGCGCTCAATGGTTGGGCGTTGGGCGATGCAGATTTTCTGGCGTCTTTGCAACAGTCGACCGCGCGCCGGGTGGTCAAGGCGCGCGTAGGACGGCCTTCGAACGCCAAAACGGAAGAGTGAAAAATCTCTGAGAAGTGGTTGATGTGAAAGGGCTTATTGCTGCTGAATTTGATATGTCCCTAATTTCAATGCACCAAAATAGTGAATTTTAATTTGGTGTTCTGACCCCAATTAAAATGCTTGCGTCCATATGTTGCATTGCACTACTCTTGCATTCCCCGCGATAAATTGAGGAAGAGCGCCATGACTACGGCAGCAGAAATCCAGTACTTGCAAGAGCACGGTTTGTATTCGAAGTCCAACGAGCACGATGCGTGCGGCTTGGGTTTTGTCGCCCATATCAAGGGTGAGAAGCGCCACGACATCGTGACCGGCGCGCTCAAGATTCTGGAAAACCTCGACCACCGTGGTGCCGTGGGCGCTGACAAGCTCATGGGCGACGGCGCGGGTATCCTGATCCAGATCCCCGACCAGCTCTACCGCGAAGAGATGGCCAAGCAGGGCGTGGAACTGCCACCGCTCGGCGAATACGGCGTGGGCATGATCTTCCTGCCCAAGGAACATGCTTCGCGTCTGGCTTGCCAGCAAGAGATGGAACGCGCCATCAAGGCCGAAGGCCAGGTGCTGCTCGGCTGGCGCGATGTGCCGGTGAACCGCGACATGCCCATGTCGCCCACCGTGCAGGAAAAGGAACCCATCCTGCGCCAGGTCTTCATCGGCCGCGGCGCTGACGTGATCGTGCAGGACGCGCTCGAGCGCAAGCTGTATGTGATCCGCAAGACCGCATCTGCCGCCATTCAGAACCTCAAGCTCAAGCACAGCAAGGAATACTACGTTCCGAGCATGAGCAGCCGCACCGTGGTCTACAAGGGCCTGCTGCTGGCTGACCAAGTGGGCGTGTATTACAAGGATCTGGCTGACGAGCGCTGCGTCTCGGCCATCGGTCTGGTGCACCAACGCTTTTCCACCAACACCTTCCCTGAGTGGCCGCTGGCTCACCCATATCGCTATGTGGCGCACAACGGTGAAATCAACACCGTGCGCGGCAACTACAACTGGATGCTGGCGCGCGAAGGCGTGATGGCGTCGCCCGTGCTGGCCGATGATCTGAAGAAGCTGTATCCCATCAGCTTCGCCAACCAGTCCGACACCGCCACGTTCGACAACTGTCTCGAACTGCTGACCATGGCTGGCTACCCCATCAGCCAGGCCGTGATGATGATGATCCCGGAGCCTTGGGAGCAGCACGAATCGATGGACGAGCGTCGCCGCGCGTTCTATGAATATCACGCCGCGATGATCGAGCCATGGGACGGCCCGGCCTCCATCGTGTTCACCGATGGCCGCCAGATCGGCGCCACGCTGGACCGCAACGGCCTGCGTCCATCGCGTTATGTGGTGACGGAAGATGATCTGGTGATCCTCGCTTCCGAAGCCGGCGTGCTGCCCGTGCCCGACAGCAAGATCGTGCGCAAGTGGCGTCTGCAGCCCGGCAAGATGCTGCTGATCGACCTGGAACAAGGCCGCCTGATCGAAGACGATGAGCTGAAAGCCAACGTCGTCAACACCAAGCCTTACAAGCAGTGGATCGAGAACCTGCGCATCAAGCTCGACGAAGTGAGCCTGCCTACCGATGTGCAGCAGCCTGTCTCCGCGCTGCCGCTGCTCGAGCGCCAGCAAGCCTTCGGCTTCACGCAGGAAGACATCAAGTTCCTGCTGGCACCAATGGCCAAGAACGGCGAAGAAGGCATTGGCTCGATGGGCAACGACAGCCCGCTGGCTGTGCTGTCCGACAAGAACAAGCCGCTGTACAACTACTTCCGCCAGATGTTCGCGCAGGTGACCAACCCGCCGATCGACCCGATTCGCGAAGCCATCGTGATGTCGCTGGTGTCGTTCGTGGGTCCCAAGCCCAACCTGCTGGACATCAACCAGGTGAACCCGCCGATGCGTCTCGAACTGCATCAGCCCATCCTTGATTTCAAGGGCATGGCCAAGCTGCGCGAGATCGAGAAGTTCACGCACGGCAAGTTCAAGAGCGCGACCATCGACATCACCTACCCGCTCACATGGGGCAAGGAAGGCGTGGAAGCCAAGCTCGCGTCGCTGTGCGCGCAGGCCGTGGATGAAATCAAGGGTGGCGCGAACATCCTGATCATCAGCGACCGCAACATCTCGGCCACGCAAGTGGCGATCCCTGCGCTGCTGGCGCTGTCGGCCATCCACCAGCATCTGGTGAGTGAAGGTCTGCGCACCACGGCGGGTCTGGTCGTTGAAACCGGTTCAGCCCGCGAAGTGCATCACTTCGGCGTGCTGGCTGGCTACGGTGCGGAAGCCGTGCACCCCTACCTCGCGCTGGAAACCCTGGCCGAGATGCACAAGGACATGTCGGGCGAGATGTCTGCCGACAAGGCCATTTACAACTACGTGAAGGCCGTGGGCAAGGGTCTCTCCAAGATCATGTCCAAGATGGGCGTGAGCACCTACATGAGCTACTGCGGTGCGCAGTTGTTCGAAGTGGTGGGCCTGAACAGCGAGACCGTCAACAAGTACTTCACCGGCACCGCCAGCCGCGTGGAAGGCATCGGCGTGTTTGAAGTGGCTGAAGAAGCCATCCGCAATCACGTGGCCGCTTTCAGCGACGACCCCGTGCTCGAAACCATGCTCGATGCCGGTGGCGAATACGCCTGGCGCGCTCGCGGTGAAGAACACATGTGGTCGCCTGACGCGATCGTCAAGCTGCAGCATTCCACACGTGCCAACAACTGGAGCACGTACAAGGAATACGCACAGCTCATCAACGACCAGAGCAAGCGCCACATGACGCTGCGCGGTCTGTTCGAGTTCAAGGTCGATCCTGTCAAGGCGATTGCCGTTGAAGAGGTCGAGCCTGCTGCAGAGATCGTCAAGCGTTTCGCCACCGGCGCGATGTCGCTGGGTTCGATCTCCACCGAAGCGCACGCAACGCTCGCCGTGGCGATGAACCGCATCGGCGGCAAGAGCAACACGGGCGAAGGCGGCGAAGATCCCAAGCGCTATCGCAACGAGCTCAAGGGCATTCCAATCAAGAAGGGTGAAACGCTGGCTTCGGTGATTGGCGAAGCGCAGGTGATGGCCAACATCGAACTGTGCGACGGCGATTCGCTGCGCTCCAAGATCAAGCAAGTGGCTTCGGGCCGCTTCGGTGTGACGGCGGAATATCTCGTCTCGTCCGATCAGATTCAGATCAAGATGGCGCAAGGCGCAAAGCCCGGTGAAGGCGGTCAGTTGCCAGGCGGCAAGGTGTCCGAATACATCGGCATGCAGCGCTATTCGGTGCCGGGCGTGGGTCTGATTTCGCCACCACCGCACCACGACATCTACTCGATCGAAGACTTGGCGCAACTGATTCACGATCTGAAAAACGTGGCTCCACATGCCGACATCTCGGTGAAGCTGGTGTCCGAAGTGGGCGTGGGCACGATTGCCGCTGGCGTCGCCAAGTGCAAGAGCGATCACGTGGTGATCGCCGGTCACGACGGCGGTACTGGTGCATCGCCTTGGTCGTCGATCAAGCACGCGGGTTCGCCTTGGGAAATCGGTCTGGCTGAAACGCAGCAGACGCTGGTGCTCAACCGCCTGCGTGGTCGTATCCGCGTGCAGGCCGACGGTCAGATGAAGACCGGCCGCGATGTGGTGATCGGCGCGCTGCTGGGTGCTGACGAGTTCGGCTTCGCAACGGCTCCGCTGGTCGTCGAAGGCTGCATCATGATGCGCAAGTGCCACCTGAACACCTGCCCAGTCGGCGTTGCCACGCAAGACCCAGAGCTGCGCAAGAAGTTCTCGGGCAAGCCTGAGCACGTGGTGAACTACTTCTTCTTCATCGCTGAAGAAGTCCGTCAGATCATGGCGCAACTGGGCATCCGCACATTCGACGAACTGATTGGCCGCGCTGATCTGCTCGACACCCGCAAGGGCGTGGAACACTGGAAGGCACAAGGCCTCGACTTCTCGCGTCTGTTCGCGTTGGCACCTGTGCCTGCCGACGTGGCCCGTTTCCACGTCGAAAAGCAAGACCACAAGCTGGAACAAGCGCTGGACGTGAAGCTCATCGAGCGCTGCCAGCCCGCCATCCAGAACGGCGAATCCGTGCGCATCATGGAAGTGGCGCGCAACGTGAACCGCTCCGTCGGTGCAATGCTGTCGGGCGCTGTGACCAAGGTGCACCCCGAAGGTCTGCCGGATGACACCATCCGCATCCACTTCGAAGGCACGGGCGGTCAATCGTTCGGCGCGTTCCTGTGCAAGGGCGTCACGCTGAACGTGTCCGGCGAAGCCAACGACTACACCGGCAAGGGCCTGTCGGGCGGCCGCATCGTCGTGCGTCCAAGCCATGAATTCCGTGGCGCATCGACGGCCAACACCATCGTCGGCAACACCGTGATGTTCGGTGCCACACGCGGTGAAGCCTTCTTCGCTGGCGTGGCTGGCGAGCGCTTCGCAGTGCGTCTGTCGGGTGCCACCGCTGTGGTCGAAGGCGTGGGTGATCACGGCTGCGAATACATGACTGGCGGTACCGTTGTGGTGCTGGGCAAGACCGGCCGCAACTTCGCAGCGGGCATGAGCGGCGGTGTCGCTTACGTCTACGACGAAGACGGCCAGTTCGACTCGCGCTGCAACATGTCCATGGTGTCGCTCGAACGCATCCTGCCTGCCGAAGAGCAGACAATGACTGTCGCACGTGGCATCTGGCACCGTGACCAGACCGACGAAGCACAGCTCAAGAAGCTGCTCGACGACCACGCTCGCTGGACCGGCAGCCGCCGTGCCCGCGAACTGCTGGACAACTGGGCCGCATCGCGCAGCAAGTTTGTGAAGGTCTTCCCGACCGAGTACAAGCGCGCGCTGTCGGAAATTTATGAACGCAAGGTGCTGGAAGAGCAAGCAACTCCCTCGGTTGCCTCCAAGGCCAAGAAGGAAGTGGCTCCAGCGAAGTAAAAAAAAGATCAATGACAGGCGCGTACAGCGCGCTTGTCCTTCGCTTCTTCGCTTCTTCGCAATACCAAGCACTCGAATTCATAAATTTTTAGGACACCACGATCATGGGAAAGACCACAGGCTTCATGGAATACGAGCGCATCGACGAGGGCTACGAGCCCGTCGACAAGCGCCTGAAGAACTACAAGGAATTCGTCATTGCGCTCAATGACGAGCAGGCCAAGATCCAGGGCGCGCGCTGCATGGATTGCGGCACGCCGTTCTGCAACAACGGCTGCCCGGTCAACAACATCATTCCGGACTTCAACGATCTCGTCTATCACCAGGACTGGAAGAGCGCGATCACGGTGCTGCACAGCACCAACAACTTCCCGGAATTCACCGGCCGCATCTGCCCCGCACCGTGCGAAGCAGCCTGCACGCTGAACATCAACGACGACCCCATCGGCATCAAGTCGATCGAGCACGCCATCATCGACCGCGCCTGGGAAGAAGGCTGGGTCAAGCCCATGCCCGCCAAGGTCAAGACCGGCAAGAAGGTCGCCGTCATCGGCGCAGGCCCTGCCGGCATGGCTGCGGCTCAGCAGCTCGCCCGCGTCGGTCATGACGTGACGCTGTTCGAGAAGAACGACCGCATCGGCGGCCTGCTGCGCTACGGCATTCCAGACTTCAAGATGGAAAAGTCGCACATCGACAAGCGCGCCGAACAGCTCGTTGCCGAAGGCGTGAAGATCCGCACCAGTGTGTTTGTTGGCGCGGCCAAGGATGGTCTGGGCAAGGACTCCAAGGTCACCAACTGGGCCAAGGAAACCGTCACGCCCGAGCAATTGCAAAAGGAATTCGACGCCGTGCTGCTGACCGGCGGCGCAGAGCAGTCGCGTGACCTGCCCGTGCCGGGCCGCGACCTCGACGGCATCCATTTCGCGATGGAATTCCTGCCGCAGCAAAACAAGATCAACGCTGGCGACAAGCTCAAGGGCCAGATCCGCGCCGATGGCAAGCATGTCATCGTGATCGGTGGCGGCGACACGGGCTCCGACTGCGTGGGTACATCGAACCGCCACGGCGCTGCCAGCGTCACGCAGTTCGAGCTGATGCCGATGCCGCCCGAGCAGGAAAACAAGCCGCTGGTCTGGCCGTACTGGCCCACCAAGCTGCGCACTTCGTCGAGCCACGAAGAAGGTTGCGAGCGCGAGTTCGCCATCGCCACCAAGGAATTCATCGGCGAGAAGGGCAAGGTCACCGCGCTCAAGACGGTCCGCATCGAAATGAAGGACGGCAAGCTCACCGAAGTGCCCGGCACCGAACAAGTCCTGAAGGCCGATCTGGTGCTGCTGGCCATGGGCTTTGTGAGCCCGGTCGCCGCCGTGCTCGAAGCCTTCGGCGTGGACAAGGATGCTCGCGGCAACGCACGCGCCAGCACCGATTTCATGGGCGGCTACGCCACCAGCGTGGACAAGGTGTTCGCCGCCGGCGACATGCGCCGTGGCCAGTCGCTCGTCGTGTGGGCGATCCGCGAAGGCCGTCAGGCTGCACGCTCGGTGGACGAGTTCCTGATGGGTATCAGCGAACTGCCACGCTGACATCCTGACTCACGGGGTTGATTGCGCGAAGCGCCTTGATCGGTAACGATCAAGGCGCTTTTTTGATGCCGGATTCAACCGGGAAGTTCGTCAAGAATCCTGCGATTGGCCTTGAGATGTTCTTCCACTCTGGCAATCTGCATATCGATGTCCGAAACGACGCTTTTTGAAGAGCTGCGGGGCATCTTGACGGTCTTGAACACGAACACTGGAATGGCAATGACGGCGATGTACCAGAGGATGTTCAAGAACACTTGAATCGCGGGGCGAACTGTTGCCGAGCCTATCAGCATCAGTCCCCCGAAGAACACGACAACGAGCGTCAGTATGGTGAGCGATTTTCGACCACTGCGTGCGCGCTGAAGTGTTTCCTTTTCCGAGGCAATCGCTTCAGTGCGCCGTGCGGTCAATTGATTCAGCTCGTTCGTGAGGCGAGGAATGGCCAGTTCGGCAGCGGTTCGATCCGTGCCGCGCTGCACGGCATGAATGGCACTTTCCATGCGGCGAAGTGTGACCGTGCCACCTTTGCGCTCCACCATCTGGGACGATCCGCAATACGAGCAGGCGAATCTATCCACGTCATCCGTGATCTGCAATGGCGCTGAACAGTTCACGCAGGACAGGTTCAATAAAGGCACGATTCCCTCCCTTGGATTGTTGGACCGGACTGAAGCGAAGCTGCGGGTCTGGACCCTCTTGTTTGCCGCAGCTTCCATGTCAGTGGATTTTATGCAATGGCTTTTCGCTGCTTGCCTCAGGCCGGTCTGTTTTCACGACAGGAATCAATGCGTGCCTGACATCACTCGCCGCCAAACTCCTCGTCCAGCTTCTGGTACTTGTCGATGCCGACGATCTTCACGAAATCCATGTAGTTCATCATCTTCTGCGTATCGGCCTGGGTGGTGCCGGATTGCTTGAGGTTCTGCAGCACGTCGAGCGAAGTCTTCGCCGCAGCAAACAAGGTGGTCACCGCATACAGCACGACGGAAAAGCCCATGCCGCGCAGTTGGTCCACGTTGAGTGCCGTGGTCTCGTTGCCTTCGACGATGGAGATCACCTTGAGGCCTTCAAGGCGCGTGGCGATCTGCTCGACTTGGGCGATGGTCTTCACACCATCGACAAACGCGAGATCCACGCCCGCATCCTGATAAGCCTTGGCGCGATCGATGGCGGCGTCGATGCCGTCCACGCCGAGCGCGTCGGTGCGGCCGATGATCTGCAGCGGATGATTTCCGCGCACTTGCACGGCGGCCTTCAATCGCTTGACGCTCTCGCCACGGCTCAGCAGGCGAATGCCAGCCATCTGCCCGCAGCGCTTGGGGGCCACCTGGTCTTCCAGATGAATCGCAGCGACGCCCGAGTTGGCGTACTCCACCACTGTGCGCTCGATGTTGCTGATGCCGCCGTAGCCCGCATCGGCGTCGGCAATGATGGGCACGTTGGTCACGCGCACCATGTTGCGGGCTTGGGTGAGCATTTCGGTCTGCGTCATCAGGCCGATGTCGGGCACGCCCAGCGTGCTGGCGGTGGCACCGAAGCCGGTCATGTAGATGGCGTTGAAGCCCGCGTGTTCGACAAGGCGCGCGGTCAGCACGTCGGGCGCGCCGGGGGCCTGCAGCATTTCGCCGCGCGCAAGCATGTCCTGCATGCGCTGGGCCTGATTGGTCATGTTCACGGCCATGGGCTTACTTGTTGATGTCGAGCTTGGCGAGGATGCCCTTGAACATTTCGCGGTCGCCGAGGATCTGCTTGAGGAACACATCGCCTTCGCCGTACGACCAGCCGAGGTTGGTTTTCTCCAGCGTTTCGCGGAAGCTCGCTTCATTGCCCGCTTTGCGCGCCATTTCCTTGAGCGTCTTCACGACGACGTCCGGCGTGCCCTTTGGTGCGACCAGGCCGCGCCATGCACCCACGGTCAGGTCGATGCCGCGTTCCTTGAAGGTCGGTGTCTGCGCAAACACGCCGGGCATGCGTTGATCGGCCATCACGGCAAGCATGCGCAGCTTGCCTGCGGCCACGTGTTGCGCGACTTCGCCGGGGCTCACGGTGACGGCATCCACATGTCCGCCGAGCAGGCTCAGCACGGCGGGATTGCCGCCTTGATAAGGCACATGGTTGAAGCTGGTCTTGGTCTTTTCTTCGAGCGCGAGTGCGGCCACGTGCCACGCATCGCCGATGCCCGCGTTGCCCACCTGCAGCTTGCCGGGGTTCTTGCGTGCCTCGGCGAGGAATTCTTCGATGGTCTTCCACGGCGCATCCGCACGCACGGTGATGGCGGACGGGTCATTGTTCAGGCGCGCGATGTAGATGTAGTCCTCGACCGTCACCTTGGTCAGATTGAGCGCGGGAAGAATCGCCAGATTCACGGTGATGATGCCGAGCTTGTAGCCATCGGGCTTGGCGTTGGCGACTTCGGTGAATCCGATCGAGCTGGCCGCGCCGGGGCGGTTCACCACGACGATGGGCTGCGGGAAATGCTTGCGCGCCGCTTCGGTGAAGGCACGCGCCATGTTATCCGTGCCGCCGCCTGCGGCAGCCGAGGCGATCAGTTCGACGGGTTTGGTCGGATAGTCGGCCGCGTGTGCCGCGAAGGAGCCGAGCGCCAGGCTCGCAGCCAGCGTGAGGGAGGAGAGGATCGAGTGGTGAGTGCGCATGTCGCTGGAGTTTTGAGCAAAAAAGACAAAGCTCCGATTGGCGCACGAGGAGTGGACTGTGCCAATGGGGAAATCCTTGAGTATTGTTGAACAATCGGCGGTCAAGGATGGTGTATGCACCGCACAAGCGAAAACGCGCTGCAACCGTGAGATTGCAGCGCGTCGCTGTTTTGGTGGGCCCTGAGTGATTCGAACACTCGACCAACGGATTAAGAGTCCGCTGCTCTACCAACTGAGCTAAGAGCCCTTCTGGTGATCAAACAATGTCTGAAAACCGAAGCCTCGAATTATACATCGAAAAATGAAGTCTGCAGAAAAAGCAAAAATTCAATCGACATCAGAGGGTTTTCGACGGAAGTGAACGCTGTGCTTGAAGAGAAAACCCGCTGCAACCGTGAAGTTGCAGCGGGTTTCTTTGTTTGGTGGGCCCTGAGTGATTCGAACACTCGACCAACGGATTAAGAGTCCGCTGCTCTACCAACTGAGCTAAGAGCCCTTAGCGTTCAGCATTTTGCCGAAGCCGCTATTATGCACCAAATTGTGAGCGCTCTCGGAAAAAGCGGAAATTCTTCAAGAAATTTCGCGCTGCTGTCACAACTTTCTTGTTGTGGCGGCCCCGAAAATCGTCACGTTCACATGAGCAGATGTTCGCCAGCGTTGTCGCCGCCGAGGATCACGTAGTTCACCTTGCGGATGTCCATGAGCTTCTTGCCGCCCGCGTAGCTGATCGACGATTGCACGTCCTGCTCCATCTCGATCAGCGTGTTGGCAAGGTTGCCCTTCACCGGTTCGAGAATGCGCTTGCCTTCGACGTGCTTGTACTCGCCCTTGTTGAAGTCGGATGCCGAGCCGTAGTATTCCTTGAAGCGCTGGCCGTTTTCCTCGACGGTCTTGCCCGGCGATTCTTCGTGGCCTGCAAACAGCGAGCCGATCATCACCATGCTGGCGCCAAAGCGGATGCTCTTGGCGATGTCGCCGTGGCTGCGGATGCCGCCGTCGGCAATGATGGGCTTGGTGGCCACACGCGCGCACCACTTGAGCGCAGAGAGTTGCCAGCCGCCCGTGCCGAAGCCGGTCTTGAGCTTGGTGATGCAGACCTTGCCTGGGCCGATGCCGACCTTGGTGGCGTCGGCGCCCCAGTTTTCGAGATCGATCACGGCTTCGGGCGTGCCCACGTTGCCTGCGATCACGAAGGACTTGGGCAGCTTTTCCTTCAAGTAGCCGATCATGTTCTTCACGCTGTCGGCATGGCCGTGGGCGATGTCGATGGTGATGTACTCGGGCGTGATGCCTTCGCCCACGAATTCGTCGACGGTGTCGTAGTCGGGCTGCTTGACGCCCAGCGAGATCGAGGCAAAGCAGCCCTTGGCGTGCATGTCCTTGGTGAACTGGACATTGTCCAGATCGAAGCGGTGCATCACGTAGAAATAGCCGTTCTGCGCGAGCCATGTGCAGATGTTTTCATCCACCACGGTCTTCATGTTGGCAGGCACGGCGGGGAGGCGGAAGGTGTGGCCACCGAGTTCCACGCTGGCATCGCATTCCGAGCGGCTTTCCACGCGGCACTTGCGGGGCAAAAGCAGGATGTTGTCGTAGTCAAAGATTTCCATGAGTCCAAGCTCCTAACAGTTCATTTCAGAATTGGGCGCTTGGTCTGGCAACCGGTATTTGTGACACGCGACACGTTTCGTGCGGGCACAAAAAACCGGGCCAAGAAATCTTGGGCCCGGTGATTGATTCTAGATGGATTTGTGCGGCGTTGGAATGTCGCACATGAGCGCAGGGCTATTGCCGCGCGTTCTTGTCCCTGAAAAGCGGGAGCCTCATGGAGCTTTCTACAATGGAGGCATGGTTCCACAAGACATGTTTTCCGCGCCGCCCGCAGGCCTTTTCAACGAATCGCAGGACGGTGCCCGCGTAGCGTCGTCGCCGCTTCTGCAAGGGCTCAATGATGAGCAACTGGCGGCGGTCACGTTGCCGCAGGGGCATGCGCTGATTCTGGCCGGTGCCGGATCGGGCAAGACCCGCGTGCTCACCACGCGCATCGCCTGGCTGCTGCAAAACGGCTATGCCACACCGGGCGGCATTCTGGCCGTGACCTTCACGAACAAGGCCGCCAAGGAAATGATCGCGCGTCTGTCGGCCATGCTGCCGGTGAACGTGCGCGGCATGTGGATCGGCACCTTCCACGGGTTGTGCAATCGCCTCCTGCGCGCGCACCACAAACTGGCGGGTCTGCCGCAGAGTTTTCAGATCCTCGACATGCAGGATCAGCTCTCGGCCGTCAAGCGCCTGTGCAAGCAGCTCAATGTGGACGAGGAGCGCTTTCCGCCCAAGCAACTGGTGTACTTCATCGCCAACTGCAAGGAAGAGGGCATGCGCCCCGGCGACGTGCCCACGCATGATGTCGACAGCCGCAAGAAGGTCGAGCTCTATCAGTTCTATGAAGACCAATGCCAGCGCGAAGGCGTGGTGGATTTCGGTGAGCTGATGCTGCGTTCGTTCGAACTGCTGCGCGACAACGATCCCGTGCGTGAGCATTACCAGCGCCGCTTCCAGCACATTCTGGTCGATGAGTTTCAGGACACCAATCGCCTGCAGTACGCATGGCTCAAGCAGATGGCGGGCGACACGGTCGGCGGCCAACTGCGCACCAGCGGCAGCGTGATTGCCGTGGGCGACGATGACCAGAGCATCTACGCGTTTCGCGGCGCACGCGTGGGCAACATGGCCGACTTCGTGCGCGAGTTCGACGTCAAGCATCAGATCAAGTTGGAGCAGAACTATCGCTCCTACAGCAATATTCTGGACTCGGCCAACGAGCTCATCTCGCACAACAGCCGACGTCTCGGAAAGAATCTGCGCACCACGCAAGGCCCCGGCGAGCCGGTGCGCGTCTACGAGTCCAACACCGATCTGGCCGAAGCGCAGTGGATGGTCGATGAGATCAAGCAACTGGTGAAGAACGATGGCTTCGAGCGCCGCGAGATCGCCATTCTGTACCGCAGCAATGCGCAGTCGCGCGTGATCGAATCGGCGCTGTTCAACGCGTCCGTTCCGTATCGCGTGTACGGCGGTCTTCGCTTCTTTGAGCGTGCGGAAATCAAGCACGCGCTCGCGTATCTGCGTCTTCTCGAAAATCCCAACGACGACACCAGCTTCATGCGCGTGGTGAATTTCCCGCCACGCGGCATCGGTGCGCGCACGGTGGAAACGCTGCAGGATGCGGCGCCTTCGGCGGGATGTTCGCTGCACGATGCGGTGAGTGCCGTGCCCGGAAAAGCCGGTGCGAATCTCGGTGCATTCGTTGCCATGCTCGACGTGCTGCGTGAACAGACACATGGCCTCAATCTGCGCGGCATCATCAGCCAGATGCTTGAATCGAGCGGCCTCATCGAGCATTACCGCAACGAAAAAGAAGGCGCGGATCGCATCGAGAATCTGGAAGAACTGGTCAACGCCGCCGAGAGCTTCGTCACGCAGGAAGGCTTTGGCCGCGACGCAGTGGCGCTGCCGATCGACGAGCAGGGCATGACGCTCACGCAGAGCCCGGTCAGCGAAGGCATCGATCCGGATCGACCTTTGTTGAACGAGCCGTTGAACGATGCGCCCCAGGATTCACCCAAGGGCGTGGTTGATGTGGACACGGGCGAAACGCTTTCGCCACTGGCCGCATTCCTCACGCACGCCGCATTGGAAGCGGGCGACAACCAAGCGCAAGCCGGGCAAGATGCCGTGCAACTCATGACCGTGCACGCAAGCAAGGGCCTGGAGTTCGATGGCGTCTTCATTGGCGGCATGGAAGAGGGCCTGTTCCCGCACGAAAACGCGATGAGCGACCGTGATGGTCTGGAAGAAGAACGCCGCCTGATGTACGTGGCAATCACGCGTGCGAGAAAGCGCCTGTACCTGAGCCATTCGCAGACCCGCATGCTGCATGGCCAGACGCGTTATCACATCAAGAGCCGATTTTTTGACGAACTCCCCGAGAGCGCGCTCAAGTGGATCACGCCCAAGCAATCCGCCTTCGGCACCTACTCGCCCGATGCCTCCGGTGGATTTGCAGGCCGCGCTGGTTCGCGTTCAGGAAGCGGCAGTGGCTATGGCTCGGGTTTCAAGCCCGACGTCTTCGCCAGCCCACCCGTGCCCAAGCAAAAGAGCGAATCGTCGCACGGCCTCAAGGCGGGCACGGCGGTGTTCCACAACAAGTTCGGCGAAGGCAAGGTGCTCGCCATCGAAGGCACGGGCGACGATGCGCGCGCGCAGGTGAACTTCCCTCGGCACGGCACGAAGTGGCTGGCGTTGTCGGTGGCCAAGCTGACCATCGTCGAATAGCCAACAGGCCACATGCGGTCGCCGTGTCGAGCGAACGCATGCGGGATCTTCAGGCGGGAAGGCAACGAATCTCGGTGTTTGGCATCGCCAGTTTTTCCGCATACAGGCCTCTGCGCTCGGGCAACAGCAGCGCGCCCAGTCCATTCATGACCACCACTTCCGAGCCAGGCTTGGCCTCGCCATAGCACTTGGTGAGCGATGCCAGTGTGTCGCTCAAGGCCTGCCCCTGTGCCTGTTGCGCAGAGTTCTTTTTCAGGGTCTCCGCATGCTTGTTGAGCCAACCCGAATAGGCGGCAAGACTGGCATCGGGCAGCTTGGCTTTCTCGTCGTCGGGAATCATGCGCGCATACAAGGCCTGCAAGCTTTGTTCGCCCGGCTGACCCATCACCAGCACGGCATCGTAGTGCGCCTCGAAGCTGCCCCCGCCGCGAGAAATCACGCGATGGATGGTGTAGCGCAGTTTCCCCTTGTCGCCACCCAATGACTGAATCAGTTCACGGGCCGCCGCGCTGTGAGGATCGTTCACGAGCTGCGCTTCCAATGCCGACGAAATCTGTTCGTCGCCGGGGTAGGAAATGCTCTGTGATCCGAAGGGATGGGATTCAGGTGTGCAGGCTGTGAGCGCGATTATCAGTGGAGCGAAAAAAGCGATTTTCATGAGTGACTGAGGGATTTTTGTGACGATATTGTGAATATCTCTATAGATCAAAAAATTCAAAGGATATCAATTGTTGGGATATTCACTTTGATTATTTGCTTATGCGGATGTCAATTGTTCCGGTTCTATTCAGTGTCAAGTATTTTTGCATTCGAATATGTTATGAACTGTTTTGAATTCATACATCATCTTTCAATGGGATCATCGAGTAAGGCGTGTTAGTGGTTGTAAGTGATTGATTGTTAAGCTTCTTTGGGTGTGATTGTGACGGCTATGGATGATTTTCTCTCGATGAAGTGCATTTATGACAATATCCCGTTGAATCAGGTCGAAAGGAACTTTTTTTTACGTTCGTGAATTCGGTTGACGTTGAGAATCCATTCGCTAGCCGTGTGAGGCTGCTTTTCAGTTCAATCTCAACTTTCAAAGGATCATGAATATGCGAAAGATTGCTACCACCGCAGTTGCCCTTTTGGCTCTTACCTGTGGCTCCGCATTTGCACAGAGCGGAAACATCTCGATTCCTGGCCTGTTTTCGGGCAAGGGCTCGGCCGGTTCGGAAATCAAGAACAGCACCATCACCGTTTCTCGCAACAAGGCAACCGACGTGACGGCCGGTGGCGGCAAGGTCGGCATCAAAGTGGCCGAGATTTCGATGGAAGGCCTTGCCAACGTCAACTCGGTGAACATCACCGGCTCCAAGATCACTGACTCCCACATCACGGTTTCGGACAACGAAGCCACCAACATCAAGGCCATCGGTGGTACGGCCAACGTCAACTCGGTGAACATCAACTGAGTGACTGAGCTGTAGCCAGAACTTGCAGGAGCGGCGTGTTGGCCGCTGCTGCAAGTTCTCCGTCGCTCCATGCCGAGCGGCTCCGTGAAGTTTTCCACGAAGGGACTTTGAGTGCACAAGTCACGAACATCTCCACCGCATTGGTTTGCATTGGGCGTGCTGGGGGCGGCCATGGTTTCGGTCACGCAATACGCGAGTGCGCAGGAGTCCATGCTGACGGGGCTGGGTTGGCACAAGAACAGTGCCGGCACGGAAATGAATGGCAACTCCCAGGTGCAGGTGCAGGGCAACAAATCTCAGGGACCGGTCATCTCGTCCGGTGGCAAGGGATCGGCGCTCGCCAATGTCGGGATGAGCATCGATCTGGCCGGAACCGCACAAGCCAACAGTGTGGGCATTGCGGCCATTCACATGCGCGACTCGCAGGCGCAGGTACTTCGAAATCAGGTGACTGGATTGGTCAACGCGCTGGGCGGTGCCGCCACGGCGAACGTGATCATGGTCGCCAGCGGGGAAGGCAGCAAGCCGCTCACATCGAGCCGGCTGCTGGTCATGAACAACAAGGCATCGCAGGTGAATGCCTTCGGTGCCAAGGCTTCGGTGCTGCTGGGCACGGGGTCATTGCAGTTGCCTGGCCGGGCAACCGCCAACAGCGTTTTGCTGGACGCCACCGAAGCCCATGAAGCGCGGGTGTCGATGGTGCAGAACCAGGCCGACGATGTGGTCTCCATGGGCGGCGCGGCGCTGGCCAATGCGCTGACGGCGTCGCGCAGCAAGTTGCGTGATTCGCAGATTCAAAGTTCGAACAATCAGGCGCAAGCGATTCGCGCCGGTGGCGGCAGTGCGGGGTTGGGTCGCGGCATGCTGGCCGAGGTCAATCTCACGGGCGTTGCGGCGGCCAACACGGTGGCCGTGTCGAACAGCGAGTTGCAGGCGGCGCGCCTGAATCTGTCCGACAACAAGGCCACGCAGATGACGTCCACGGGCGGCAGTGCGCTGGCCAACAGCATCAGCTTCACCGACCACCAACTCACGGGTGGCGCGGGCTACGACGCGAACCTGCAGAAGAATCAGGCCACCAACGTGCAGGCATTCGGTGGCGAAGGCAGCCTGCTGGGCGGCGCGTTGGCCGATGTGCGCATCTCGGCTTCGGCGCTGGCGAATGCGATCTCGGTGCAGAAGGGGCAACTCAATGAGTCGCCGCTGCATTCACTGTCCAACAATCGCGCCACGGACGTGGTGGCCACGGGCGGTGGCGCATCGGCCAACAGCATCTGGCTTGATGGCTCGACGGTGCAAGGCGGAAGCATTCATCTCGATCGCAATGTGTCGGAGCAGGTGCGCACAGCTGGCGGTTCTGGCTCCATCGGCATGGGGCTGGTCGGCTCCTTCGAAAAGAATGGCCGGGCACTGAGCAACACGGTCGCGTTGGACAAGGAGTCCACGCTGCAGAAATCCACACTGCAATTGCAGGGCAACGAAGGCCGTACGGTGACGGGCTCCGGCGGTTTTGCCGCGGTGAATTCGGTGGCGGTGAGCGAGGGCCAGGTGGAGAAATCGACCGTCACCTTGATGAACAACCGTGCTTCGCAAGTGAGCTCGACGGGCTTCTCGGGGCAAGCCGGTGGCAGCCTGCTGTACTCCGCCAGTCAGCAGTCCACTGCAATGGCCAACACGCTGTCCGTGAGTGGCTCAAAGCTGGACGCCAGCAGCGTCAACTTTGCCAACAACGAGGCGCATGGGCTGACCGCGAAGGGCGGCATTCTGATGGGCAACAGCGTGTCCGTCGAGCGTGGCAAGGAGAGCGACTCGCAGCTTTCCGCATCGGGCTCGATGATCGGCAACACGGCACGCGACATGAGTTCGGCAGCCAAGTCTTCGTCGGCGGTCGCGGGCTTGGCGCGCAGCGAAAGCAATGCGCGCGCTGCTGCCAATGCGCTGGTGCTCAATTCCAATGCGAAGATCGATCAATCGTCGCCCTGGCTCATCAGCATGAACACCGCACGTCAGGTGCATGTGGATGGCGGCACGGCACTGGTGAATGCGCTGGCGGCCTATCGTGGTGCGCGCGTGCAGAACAGCGCGGTGAGCATTCTCGCGAACAAGGCCGATGACGTGCGTGCATCGGGCGGTGCATCGCAGGTCGCCGGTGCGGGCTCCAAGAGCAACGGCATCCTCGCGGCCAACAGCCTGTACATCGATGGAGAAAGCTCGACGCGCCTGTCGAACACGCCCTTGCAGATCGTCGGCAACACGGTGCGCAGTCTCAATGCGGAGGGTGGTCGCATCAACGCGAATGCCTTGTCGATCAATGGTCGCGGCAGTCTGGAAGCGAGCACGGCGACCCTCATCGGCAACACGGCGTCCAGCGTCCGAAGTGCGGGCGATGAAGACACCGTGCTGGGTCACGCGGTGTTCGACAAAGGGGTCGGTCACGCCAACGCCAATGCGATTCAAGTGTTGTCGGCCATGCGCAATGCGAGCCTGCAGCTCATCGGCAATACGGCGAGCAACGTCACCGCGACCAAGGGGCTGGCATCGGCCAACAGCATCACGCAGTCCGGTTCCGGAAGCATGAGCCGTCTGAATGCCACGTTGCTTGCCAACACGGCGGGCGAGACGCGCGCGGATGACGACAGGATGGCGCTGACCAACAGCGTGCATGCCGATGGCACCATCGAGAACGCCACGGTGCAGATCATGGCCAATCAGGGCAGCGCGCAGACCGGCGGCGAGGAAGCGCTCATCAACAGCGTGCGCACCAAGCAAGGTGCGCGCATCACGGGCTCGTCCGTCACGGTGGCGACCAATCGCGGCAGCGCACGCAGCGCCAAGGCCAACAGCGTGGATGTGGATGGCGGCGTGCGTGGCAGCCAGATTGCGGTGATCGGCAATCAGGGCTCGGCCACCAACAACGGCGTGATCAACAGCGTGACCGGAAGCGGCCAGATTTCGGGCAGCAGCATCACCATTCTGGGCAACACCGGCTCTGCGAACAATGGCACGGCCAACAGCGTGAACGTGGGTGGCAGCATCGCTGGCGCGCAGATTGCGATTCTCGGCAATCAGGGCAGCACGCAAGGTGGCGGCACTATCAACAGTGTGACGGGCAGCGGCTCCATCAAGGGCAGTCAGATATCCATCATCGGCAACGGGGGCAGCACACAGCGCGGCGGCACCGTCAACAGCGTGGACAACTCCGGCAGCATCACCGGCGCGAGCATCACGCTGGTGGGCAACCACGGCAGCGCCACAGGTGGCGGCACGGTCAACAGCGTGGACAACAAGGGGCAGCTCACCGGGCAGGTGCTGATCGCGGCGAACCGCGGCAGCGCGACGATGGGAGGCACCGTCAACTCGCTGGTCAATCGCGGGCTCATGACCGGCAGCGTGGTGATCGCTGGCAACAACGGCAGTGCGGCGGCGGGCGGAACCTCCAATTCCGTGATCAACCACGGCGTGATCACCGGCATGGTGGCCATCGTGGGCACGCGCACGGCTGCTGCTGCGGGCATTACCTCCGGCAGTGTTCGCAACATCGGTGGCGCGATCGTGGGGTCGGCCGGTGTAGTCGGCAACATGGCCTACGCGGCCAACCCCGGCTACACGTACGCGACGCCATCGGTCGGCGTGGTGAACAACTCCGTCACCGTGGTGCCGGCATTCAACATCGTCAGCAATTGAGGCGACGCTCATTTCGAATCCGGATGAGCACAACTGGAAGAAGAAAGGAAAGGCCATGAAAAACCAACCCCTGACATCGAGAAGTGCGGCGCGCCAAAGCGCGCGCGTGCTGGGCCTGAGTGGCTTGCTGGTGTTGTGCAGCTTCGGCGCGAATGCGCAGATGCTGAACTACAGCGAACAACTCGGTGCCTACAAGGACATGTCGCAATCCGGCGTGAAAGTCACCGAGAGCGTGTTCCAGTCGGTCAGCGCCAGATCGCGCGTCAACTACGCCATTGCGAGCAACAAGGTGGTGGACCAGAGTGCATTGGTTCAGCCGGACGGCACGCTGAAGCTGCCCGACAACCAGCAGAACATCGTGATTCGCACCAGTTACTCCGACGTCCAGCGCGCAGCCGACGGCACCTTGCGCATTGCCAGTCCGACGATCCAGGGCAATGTGAACGGCACCGTCACGCTGTACGTCGAAGGCAAGGGTGTCGAAAACATCACTGTGCTGAACACGCCACGCTGAACACGGAGGGCCCGCGTGGCCGTCCAACCCCTCGCGCCTTCCGGGCGGCAACTCTGACAAGCAACATGAACAAAACAATCTTTCGGCGTGCGGCCCTTGTGGTGGCTGCTGCCTCTTTGGTGGGATGTGCATCGACCGAGAACGCACTCAAGGATGCGAAGACTCTGATGCAGGAGAGAGAGGCGGACAAGCTGCTGCCGGTGTCCAATCTGAGCCCCTATGCGGAATCGCTGGGGCGCTTTGGACGCATGCTGGACATCTACAAGGACGGTGATCCGGTCATCTACATGCAGACGCGCAACATCATGGATGCCACCAATCTTTCCAGCCCGCTGGCGGGCGCGGAGATTCCGGGCGACATCACGGAGATGGTGCGCACGGCGGTCAATCGCATTGGCGCTCGCATCGTGTACGTGCCTTATCACCCGGACTATCTGGTGTCGCAAGCGCAGCTCGGTGCGAAGTTCGGCGTCACCATGCCTGACTTTCTGATCACGGGTGCATTGACGGAATTCGACCGGGCGATTGCCGGCGCGGGACGCTCCAACTCGCTCAGCGTTGGATTTGGTGGCGGCAGGGGCAAGGTGGAACTAGGTGGTGATCGCAAGCGCACGGCGATCTATTCGGCGCTGGCGCTCGATCTGAATCTGGTGAGCTTTTCCACGCAGCAGATGGTGCCGCAGATCCAGGCATCCAACGTCGTCAAGGTGCTCAACTTCGGCTCCGAAGACAACGCGAGCGTTGGCTTCTACGGCGACGCCTTCGGCTTCAAATTGGAAGGCAAGTATCTGCAGGGGCGGCATTCGGCCATCCGCACGTTGGTGGATCTGAGCGTGCTGGAACTGATCGGCAAGGCCACGAACACGCCGTATTGGCGCTGCATTCCGGGCGGCAAGCCCGACCCGGTGGTGGTCGGCAACATGAGCCGCGCCTACGAGTCGTTGACGCCGGAACTCAAGATGGGCCTCATCCAGGTCAGCCTGCGCAAATATGGCGAGCCGGTGGAGGTCACGCAAAAGCTCGACGATGCGACGCAACAGGCGCTGCAGAAGGTCTACAACGAACGTTACTCGGACCTTGGGCCTGTCGATGTGATGAAGTGGAAGGGCTTTGAGCCGCTGTTCTTCGGCGTGCCGATGGCATGGGATGGCACGCTGGTGCAGCCCAGAGCCGCGAATCTGGATCAACCCATGGCGGCCAACGAAAAGGTGGGCTCATGATGCCGCGCTGGCGAACCGTCTGCAGATCGACCGCCAGAAATGCGGCAGTGCTGGCGGCTGTCCTTGGTGTGCAATGGAGTGCGCATGCGCAGCATGCTCCGGCGACAGCGCCCGCTGCGGCCAATCCGGTGAGCGCGACGACTGCCGCGCGCTTTGTCGAAGACTGCAACGAGGCGATGGAACGTGGCGTGGCCGCGTTGGGTTGTCAGGCGCCGCTGTATCGCAACGAGCTGGAGCGTCTCAAACGCGAGGCCGTCACCACGCAGAACCCGCAGTTGCTGTCTTTCGTGGGGGATGCTTATCGCAATCCGCGAAGTGGTCTGGGCGACATGGGGCAGGCTTACCGCTGGTATCTGATGGCGGCGGTGCGTGGCGATCCGCTGGCCATGCAGCGCTTGTCCGAGATGAACCGCAAGGGCATCGGGGTGCCCAAGGACAACGTCAAGGCCATGGGCTATGCCCGCTTGGTGCAGCGCATGTCGCAGCCGGGTGGCGCGACCCAGCCCAATGTGCTTTCGATGATCAATGAACTGGGCGATGAAATGGCGGTGGAGGAGGTGGCTCTGGCAGAGCGGTTTGCGGGCCAGTTGCAGGAGCGCATTCGGCGTGAAGGTTCGCTGGATGGTGCTGCCGATGCGGGGGGCAGTGTTGGAAGCCTCACGGTGACGCCGGAACGCGGGTTACCCGGCGTGCCGCAACCTGCTGCGCCCAAGGCTTCCGCTCCTGGGTCAACGGTGCCGGGATCGACCCTGCCGGGTGTTCCTGTGCAGCGCGCTCCCTGAGTGCGTTTTGAATGGTCTTGAAGGAGGAATGAATGACATGGCCCATTTTGAAATCAAGGATAGACGCGGCCGACTTCGGTTGGCTGGCGCATCGCTGTTGATGGCGATGTTCAGCCATGGCGCATCGGCGCAAGCCTCCGGGGCTGCCGCAGAGGCGAGTGCTGCTCAGCGCGCGAAGGCCGAGACATCGCAAGGTGGCAACCGCATCGAGGTGACCAACAACTCCGTATCCGGCGTGCGTTGCGCGAATGGCGGATCGGTGTCGGTCAACAGCGTGGATGTCAATGCGGCGAGCCTCAAGGGGCGCACGGTGATCGTGCAGGGGCACAACACCGGTGATGTGAAGGAAGTCGAGTGCCCCGAAGACAACGGAAGCGGCAAGAAGTCCAAGCCTTCGCAGATCAACAGCATCACGATTCGTTGAGCGCAAGGCGCGGCGCATGCGCATCAATTTGAATAGCGAGGAATCAGAACAATGAATGTAGAAAAGCGTGCACAGGTCGACGCAAATGGTGTGCGAGGGCGCTTCGGCATGGCAGCAAGTGCAAGTGTGTTGGCCGTGGCTGTTTTGCTGGCGGCATGCAATGAAAAGCCCGCGGGCTCGCAGCCAAGCGCTGGCACCAATCCACCCGCAGCACCGAGTCCTGCGCCCGCTCCCGTGCCTGCGCCAGCGCCAGCCGCTGCGGCACCCGCAGCTCCGGCGGCGACCGTGGAGTCCGCTCCCGCGCCGCAGTCTCTTGCTGCCCCGCGCAAGCTTCCACTGAACGTGCAGGGCGTGGCAGCGGCGGGCGTCACGGTTCGGGTCAAGGGCATCGAGATCGGCACCGATGCGACGGTGCTGGATGTGAGCATCTCGTTTGCCAATCGCATCACCAGTTCGACCATGCTGGCGCTGCTGGATACCTATCTGGAAGACGAATCGGGTTCGCGCCTGCAGATCAAGCGGCCCACCAACAACCGCGATCTCATCATCCGCGAGGGCGAGATGCTGAACGGTCAACTGGTTTTCATGGGCGCGGTTCCGGCATCGGCGCGCAAGCTGCGACTGGTGTTCAACGAGAGCAATACGGACGACAACATCGTCGCACCGGGCTTCAGTGTGGACCTGCCTCTTGCGGGGGGCTGACGGGTTTGGGAGTGCATGTTTTGAAATCATCGCTGTGGCTCGCGATGGTCTGTGCTGCGATGGCGAGCTCTGCAGCGTCGGCCCGCGATGTGATTCGCTCCGACAGAAAACTGTCCGGCGAAGAAACTCGACTGGAGCGCGTGACCGGTGCGCCCGAGACCAGGCTGTCACCTCAAGGCACGGGCGGTGGCTTGGTCAGCAGCAGTCCGCAGACCGGTTTGAAATCTGCCGACACGCCGAGCACGCTGCTGCGCGAAGCCGAGGTGCCGCCCGAGCGCCTTGAGCGCACGCGCGAATTGCTCATCGAATTGAAGGCACAGCCGACACCGGCCAAGGCGATCTCCATCGATCTGCCTGCCGACGTGCTGTTCGACTTCGACAAACATGAACTGCGCGTGGATGCGGCACCTTCTCTGGACAAGGCGGCCGAGCTGATCAAGAGCTATCCCAACGCGCCTTTGCTGGTGCGTGGGCATACCGATGGCAAGGGCAGTGACGCCTACAACGACCGACTTTCGGAGCGCCGCGCGGCGTCTGTGGCCAAGGCGCTGGAAACGCGCACGGGCCGCCATCCTGCCACGCAAGGGCTGGGGCGCAGGGAGCCCGTGGCACCGAATCTCACGCCCGATGGCAAAGACAACCCGGAAGGCCGACAGCTCAACCGCAGAGTGCAGATACTGATCGAAGTGGCACCCCCACAAGGAGGCTGAACATGGCACTGATGAAATGCCCCGAATGCGGTCACATGGTCTCTACGCAGGCGGCGTCCTGTCCCTCCTGCGGCTATCCGCTCAGGCCCGCATCGGCTGACGAAAAGGGCGGCGCGCTGCAATCGCCGAAGGTCTGGAGCACGGGTTTGCTGGCGCTCGGCGCTTGGCTGGTGACGCCGTGGATTGCGCGCCTGATCGTTGCAGTGGTCGCGTTGGTGGTGGCGTATTTTCTGTTCTCTGGCAAATGAACTGACCGAACGCCGATTTCACGATCTCACGATTTCAGCCATTCTCAAAACAACAAAGAAGCGGGCCACGGCCCGCTTCTTTGTTTTCCCGTTCCTGCATGGCATATGAAGAGCGCGAGTTCACTCAACGAAGCCATCGCGACAAGCGCTGCCGTGGCAATTGATATCTCTCAGATGATTGCTAATCGTGTATAGACGTAACTTAACGTGAATGAAATAATTTGACGCTTCTTCATCTGCATTGGCTGTAGGCGACGGACAGGTGCTTGTCGTGCGTCATCACTCAATTGCTCACCATGGACTCGCGTGTCGACCATGCAAACATACGCTCACTTCCCTGCTTCTTCGCTGATCGAGTTCGCGGAGGGTTCATCGGGGGATGTCTGCCCATCGTGCGGGCACCCACAAACCAGTGAATGGGTTCGTGCCAGATATCTGCATGGCGATGAAGAGTGGGTGCCATTCTGGCGATGTGAGAAATGCTGCAGTCTCTTCTCGCTCGTGCACGAGAACACCTATGCGGGCGAACTGGATGCGGGCTATGTGAAGTACTACGCCGAGCTGGGTGCCGGTGTGGAGCCCATGGCGCGGATGATCATGGAGAACCTGCCGCAGCATCTGAATGCATTTGCCGATGTCGGTTGCGGGCTTGGTTACTCGATGGACTTCGTGGAGCATGCGCTGAACGTTCCTGCATTGGGGTTCGAGCCCTACCCGATGTCGCTGGCGACGGATTTGCGAGGTGAGCTTCTGGCACGCCCGCTCGATGCCCCATGGCTTGCGCAGGATGCAAGACGCTTCGATCTCATTCTCGCGAGCGAAGTGATCGAACATGTGGACGACCCCGTCGGCTTTGCCAGCCAACTGCGCATGGCCTTGGCCGACGCGCTGAGTCTGGCGGTTTTCAGCACGCCAGACGCGGATTCGATCACGCCGCATGAACACCCATCGGAGATCTACTCGCGCCTTTTTCCGGGAGAGCATCGCTGTCTCTACACGGCCGAGATGCTCAAGCTCACGCTGTTGCGTGCGGGCTTCGAATGCGTGGAGGTGGTTCGCCATGGGGGCCAACTGGTCGCCACAGCAGGCACGCGTCAGGCGCTGGAGAGTCGGCGCTGCGGGGCGGGCGTGGAGTCCTGGCATGTTGTCTACCAGCGATACCTGCGCGATGCATTCCAGCGCCCGAATGCAGACCCTGCATCGCCCATGCTCATGGGGCACGCATACCGTCTTTTCAAGGCATTGATGAACGGCGGCGATTTCGCTGCGGCCCGTGCATGGCTGGAAGAATGCCCATCTTTGCGTCCATTGCTGGACGAGCGCCGACTTCTGCGTCAAAGCACTTTTGAACTGGCCATTTCGTTGCCGGATTTCGAAAGCTATGTGACTCAACTGCCGAGCTTTCTCGGACCGATGGCATATCACTTGGCCATGCTGGCTCGCTTGGAGGGGCGCATGGTGGATGCGGATGCCGGTTTGCGACAAGCGCTGCGGTGGATGGAGCGTGAAGTGGCCATCGGGCCGTTCTGCTTCATCGAGTCTTCCTCATTGCTGGGCCCTGTGCGGATGGAGCGGGCCTTGCTGCTGGTGATGGATGGCAAGGCGGAGCAGGCCATCGAACTCTGGCAGTCCATGCCCCAGGGGCTGCCCGATATTCGCCTGTTCGCCTGCACCGGCGCAAGGTTGGCTCTGGAGTTCAATGCGTCGGCGCAGTACGCATTTGTCGATCGTGTATTCGAATGCCTGGCAAGCCATTCGATGCGCTCGCAAGGATTGTTGTCGGCGCTGTGCGATGGCGTATGGGATGGGTGTCTTGCACAGGATATCGATCTGGCATTTGATGCGTGGATCGCCAGATTCCATTGCGCACTGCACAGCGCGAAGCCGCCATCCGAGATGCACGAGGCCTATGTCGTGCTGAGTTTGTGCGTCGGGCAGCATCCTGATCCATCGCGACAGGCGAAGCTGGACCGGGTGCGAGAGGATCTTGATGCAACGCGGCGGGACATGCGCGCCAAGGCGCTGGTCCGTGACGCATCCACAAAGTTGCCCGCGCCCATGGTGGTGCCTGCATTGGTGCACTTTGTGGACCAGCTATGGTGTGACGCGCATGGTGTGTATGTGTCTGGCTGGGTGCATGTGCCCGACAAGAACGTGGAGTGCATTCGTCTGGCGTGCAGAGAAAGCGTGGCAGAACTCGTGACGCGTTCGCGACCCGACGTGCAGACCTACTTTGAGCAGCAGCGTGCCGCAAGCACCATGGGTTTTTCGGGCTACCTTTCATGTCCACCATTTCAGCCCGTCGAGCTGCAGGTCGAATGCGACGAGGGCGTGGCGGTGGGCGCGACGCTTGCGTTGCCACAGCACCTCATGCAGCGCGATCAGACGGAGTTCTCCAGCATTGCCTGTCTGGAGACGTTTCGCAGACTCATGAAGGAGCGCGGTGGCACAGTCATCGTGTTGGGTGGACGAAAAGGTGACGATCACCCGGATGAGTGGGCCGATTGTCTGGAGCCCGAGTGCCGAGTGGTGCGTGTCGATATCCATGCGGGCGAGGGCGTGGATCTGGTCGCTGATGCGCACGCGCTGAGCGAACACTTTGCGCCTGGGTCGGTGGACGCAGTGATGTCATCGAGCGTGATGGAACATCTGGAAGCGCCCTGGGTCGTCGCAGCACAGATCAATCATGTTCTGCGACCAGACGGGTTGACCATGCACTTCGTTCCACACACGTGGCCACTGCATGCAGCGCCCAACGACTTCTGGCGCGTCTCCGAGTCAGGTCTGCAAGCCTTGTATGGACCGAGCATGGGGTTTGAGGTGTTGAGCAGCGGCATGGATCAGCCGGTTCGCATGTATCCCCCGCCTGCGCTGCGCAGTTCCTCGTTTGCATCGATCGAGATGCCCTTGCTGGATGGCTACCTGGAGTCGTTTCTGCTGGCGCGCAAGGTGGCCGATCTGCCTGAAGATGCCGTGCGCTGGCCCGGTTCGGCTGACGAGCGTGTGGCGCGCGCGCAGACCTATCCGGTAGACGAGTGATGCGCACGTTGTCCCGTTGGAAAGCAGGTCGCGCCAAAGCGGAGGAAGGACCACAGGGCTTCGGCAGACGTTGGCTGTCGGATATCGCCTGCGCGTTCTCGCTCGGAGGAGGTTGGTTTCGCACGCTGTGTTTGCTCGCGGGATTGTGGATTTCGGAGGGATGGCAAGGCTATGTCTGGCGTTTCCGACTGGTGCGTGAGACCACGTGGGCAAAGATCAATGGCGTGCCCGGAAAAGACTACGCGGGTTGGTGCCGTCACTACGACACGCTCTTTCAGACAGATCGGCGAGAGCTGGCTGCCGATGTGCAGACATGGAAGCGGCACCCGCGCATCTCGGTATTGATGCCAGTGTTCAACCCGCAAATCGATTGGCTGGAGCAGGCGATAAGGTCGGTGCAGGAGCAGATATATCCCCATTGGGAACTGTGCATCGCGGACGATGCTTCCACCGCCCACGGCGTGCAAGCGCTGCTGCGGCGAATGGCACTGCAGGACTCTCGCATCAAGCTTGTTTTGCGGGAGAAAAATGGCCATATCTGTGCTGCGTCGAACAGTGCCTTTGACGTCGCGACGGGTGAGTTCATTGCATTGCTGGACCATGATGATCTGCTGGCACCCCATGCGCTGTATTGGGTGGCGCGCGCTGCATTGGAGCATCCGGACGCGGGGATCATTTACTCGGATGAAGACAAGATCGATGCGCACGGCCACCGGTCTTCGCCTTATTTCAAATCGGCGTTCAACTACGACCTGTTCCTGTCTCAGAACCTGGTGTCGCATCTGGGTGTTTTCAGGCGAACACTGGTTGCTTCGGTGGGGCGTTTTTGCGAAGGCCGAGAAGGATCTCAGGACTATGACCTGGCCCTGCGCTGCATGGAACGATTGCAGCCGTCACAGATCGTGCACATTGCCCGGGTGCTCTATCACTGGCGTGTTCACAGCAACAGCACCTCCATGAACATGAGGGCCAAGCCCTATGCGGCGGTGGCAGGAGAGGCCGCACTCAATGCACATCTCCAACGGGTGGGGCAAGCCGGTCGCATACGCTACGTGGGCCACGGATACCAGTACCTGCCTGCTGCAAGAGCGCAGGACTCGCGCGTCTCGATCATTGTTTGCATCGAATCGGATATGCATGATCTGCACTCCGTCGCGGCGCGTCTTCGCACAAGTTCGAGACAAGCAGATCGTGACATGTTCTGGGTCGCCTCGCCGACATTGAGCACCGAGTGCGTCAGACGCTTGGAGCAGCAAGCCAGTCAAATGGGTGTGCGTTGGTTCGGTGCACGTCATGGCGACAGCATGGGCGCACGCGTGAATGCCGCTGCAGCGACGGCGGACACGGAGATGCTGGTTTTGCTGCGGGGAGGGATTCGCCCGCGTCACCCCGAATGGCTTCCAAGGCTGATTGCGCACGCTGCGCGTTCCCGCGTCGGGGTGACAGGTGTGCGTCTCACCGATCGCACGGGAATGCTGATACATGGTGGCATGTTCATGCGCGGTTCCTGCGATCTGATCTCCGCGCACTACGGTTTGTCTCCCCAATTCAAGGGCTACTTCGGTCGTGCGGTGCTCAACCAGAGTTTTCATGCAGTGTCCGCGGCCTGCATCGCGGTGCGCAGGACGCTGTTTGACAGCGTGAACGGATTGGATGGCGAATGGACGACCTTGCGGTTTGCGGTCGCTGATCTTTGCCTTCGTCTCAATGAGCAGGGCCAGCGCACCCTGTGGACGCCGGATGTCGAGATGCGATTGGGTGCAGGTCGGCACGATGAAGCCTGGCACTTGGGCGCGCAGACAGCCAATGAAAGGCGTGATGCGGACCGATGGTCTCGCAGATGGTCGGAGAAGCTCGGCGAAGACCTGTACTACAACCCCAATCTGAGCTGGGAGCATTCACACTTCGAGCTGGCCTGGCCACCACGCTCGCAGGCATCGGCGCTGTTCAGAACCGCGCCCTACCATCTGTCGCCATGGGTGGCTACGCCATGAGTTCTGCCGCTGAGATGCCGGTTGACTCTGCGCCGATTTTTGAGGCTGCGCCCATGGCGGTCGCGCATGCGGCGGCTGTTCTGATCATCAACTTCAACACGGCCCAACGGACGATTCGCTGCATTGAATCCATCCGTCGTGGGTCCATGTTGCCGCGTCGCATATGGATTCTCGACAATGACTCCCAGCAAGAGGACTTCGAACTTTTGCAGACGCATGTCGGTGCGTTGACGCTGGATGGCGTTGAGTTGATCTTGCTGCGTTCTGAGCGCAACCTCGGGTTTGCAGCGGGCTGCAATCTGATGATCGATCGTGCGCTGGAGGATGTGGAATGTACTCAGTTGCTGCTGCTCAACAGCGACGCGGTCGCGCTGCCGGAATGGGTGCGCACCATGACCACATGCGCCAGTCGGACGCCCGAAAGCACAGGCATGGTGGGTGCACGCATGCACAAGCTCGCGCGGCCGCAAGAAGTCGATACGCTGGGGATTTCGTTGTATCGCAGCCTGATGCCAGCAGATCGCCACTGCCTTGACGACCTGCTGGTGGGACCGTCGGGCGGGTGTTGCCTGCTCAAGAGGGCGATGCTGGAAGACATCCATCGCGTGGCGGGTTACTACTTTGATGCGCGCTACTTCTGCTACTGCGAAGATACCGACCTCGTCTTGCGTGCCGTGCTCGGCGGTTATCAAACCATTTATGTGAACGAGGTGCTGGCCTTGCACGAAGGGCAGGCCAGCTCGGGCGGAGGAGTGAGTTCGTTCATCACATACCACGGTCTGCGCAACAGCATCTGGATGCACGCGAAGCTTTTGCCCGCCAGCATTTTCTGGAGATTCGGTCTGCTGCTGGTGTTGGCTCACATGCTTTCGATCGCCAGACACGGGCTGTTCGGCCGGGTGGGTCTGCTGTGGCGAACCTACAAGGATGCGTTGGCAGGGTTGCCGTCTTTCTGGAGAGAGCGCGCTCGTTTTCAGCAGGCGTTTCGATCACAGGATGCGGTGTGGCGCTCCCACATCACTCCTGCTTTTTATCGACGTCGGTATCTGTCGCACGTGCTGCGCATGGAAGGTCGAAAGCACAAGCAGTCCCGGAGGGCTGCCGAAATCGAGTGAGCGCATCGCGTGTCTGTTTGCTGATTGCCGCTCTTTGATCGAATGAAAAAGGGGTGATCGCCCGTTGTGGCAATCACCCCTTTCTTGTCGATTGATGCTCGCAGCGCATGGCGTCAAGCGCTGCAAATGATCACAAGTGCATCAGCTCTTGAGCGAAGGCTGCTTCGGCGTGCCTGTCAGGTAACCCACAGCCGCACCGGCCTTGTTCTTGTAGTTGGCCTTGATCAGCGGGTCCAGTGTGTCCTTGACCACGGCGTGGATGCCGCCCCAGTCACCGGCGTGCTGGAAGTTGCTCATGATGTAGGTCCAGCCGTTGATTTCGTCCACGGCGTGCAGGCCGGTGGATTCGCCGCCAGCGGGGATCGACATGATGCGCGAGAGCGTCTTGGTGTCGATGTTGTAGGCCCACAGGAAGTTGTTCACGTGCTGGCTGGAGTCTTCGCCGATGAACAGCGTGCGCATCTTTTCCGAGAACTTGAGGTTGTCGGGGTTGCAGATCTTGTTGGGGTTGCCGGTGTTGCCCAGGGCGTCGGCGGTGATGTCTTCACCGGCCAGCAGTGCCTTGGTGTCGACGGGCACCCATTCGCTGTTGATCGCAGCGCCAGCGGTGTCCTTTTGGCCGCCGCGCAGGTTCAGTGCCATCACGGCGCCTGCGTTCAGGGCCTTGGGGATGGACACGCCGTTGCCCGGCACGTTGGCGGCGTTGCCTGCGACCATCGATGTCTGGCAGTTCTGCAGCGCAGAGTAGGCCACCTTGTCCTTGGCGTTGACCGTGGTGCCTTCCATCTTGGTGAAGCCCAGGCTCGCGCCCTTGAAGGCGGCGTAGCGGTGGGTTTCGAGGAAGGCGGCAGCCTTGTCCATGCCGGCGTTGATCTTGATCCACTCGGTCTTGCCGTTGGCGACTATTTTTGTGTAGCTGGTGTCCGCTGGGTCCTTGCTCACCACGGTCATGATGTCGGTGGGCTTGAGGGTGTTGGCCAGGTTCTCGATTTCTGCGCTGGAGGCGGAGCCGAGCTTGATCCAGGTGAGCGCCGCAGCGGTGGTTGCAGCGGGGTCGATGGAGAAGCCCGCGCCGACCTTGGCTGCGTACAGCGTGCCGGAGGACAGGTCCTTTTCCTTGTCGGCCACGAACACGAAGTAGGCGCTGTTGGTGGCGTCGTCACCCATCAGTGCGGTGCGCTGGTCGGGCATGACTTGCACGAGTTCGTGCGAGATGCGGCCCATGCAGAAATGCTTCTTGATGGAGGCGGTGCCGTCCTTGTTGACGGTGACTTCGGGCATGTGACCGTAGTGGTACGGGTTGGCCTTGGCTTCGTCGCCGTAGAGGTTCTTGGAGTAGGCCTTGAACATGGTGTTCGAAGCGATGCTGAAGGCATCGGGCTCGTACTCTTCGCTGGACAGGTGCGTGCCCCATGGCGAGAGGCTGGCGCCGCAGGTGATCCACAGGCCGTGCACCTTGGAGGTGTCGACGTTGTGGTACTTGACGAGGCTGAGCTTGCCGGTGGTCTGGTCCTGGTCGAGCGTGAGCACGGCGATGGGCGAAGGCAGCTTGCCGTACATGTCGGTCTTGCCGTCTTGCGCCCAAGTGGTGTATTCAAACTGAACGACCGCGAACACGGGCTTGCCCTTGACGCCATCGACCTTGGCATCGGCCACGGTCAGCAGCGATGTGCCGTCCGGTGCGTCGGAGAAGTACTGGCGCTCGCTGCCTGCCACGGTGCCGTCGACGATGGGCTTGTTGTTGATGTCGAGATAGCCGCCCGCCAGGATGGTGCCGCCCTTGCCATCGCTAACCTTGTCGCCGGAGATGAAGAACGGTTGGTAGGCGAGGTTGTAGCTCTGCGTGCTGTCATCAGCGAAGGTCACTTTCAGGGCCGAACCGACGGTGGTGGTGGCCATGGCTGCGGGCGTGGCCAGCGTGGGCGCGGCCATGCTGGTGAAGCTCACGGACTTGAATGCGACGCTGCTGCTATCGCTGCCACCACCGCATGCGGTCAGAAAGGCTGTGGAGGCGCCTGCGCCCAGCGGCAACATGGGGATGCCAGCGAGCATTTGCAGGGTCTTGCGACGGGAGAGCAGTGTGGATTGGGACATCGTGCTTTTCGTTGGGTGTAGTGAAACTGATGCAGCACCTCCGCGTGGGTGGATGCGTGCAGATCGAAACGAGAAGCAAGGGATGGATGGCTGGGTGACTGCGTACGTTCATGCGCCTACGCGTCCCTTGCTCTCTCTGGCACGGATGCTAGAAAGCGAGGGTGACAGCGCGTTGACGAATTTGTGACGCTTTGGTGTCAGTGTGTTTGTCAGCGTCGCGACGAGATCACGATGCCCGCGACGATCAGCACGAAGGCTGCTGCGTGATAGAGATGCGGCGCCTCGCCCAGCAGCGCCAGCGAGAGCACGGCAGCGAACAGCGGCGTGAGATTGATAAAGAAGCCCGCGACCACTGGCCCCGCGCGCTGCACGCCCAGACCCCAGCAGCGATAGGCCATGATGGCTGGGCCGACCACGATGAAGGCCATGGCGGCGGCGAGCTTCCAGCTCCACAGAATCTCGTGATGTCCGACGGACCACTCGATGCCCGCGAACGCACCCGACCAACCCAGGCCGAACAGCATCTGCGCGATCAGGAACATGGCCCAGTCATTGCGGATTTCGGCGGGCTCCTTGGTGCGCACCAGCAGCCAGCTGTAGAGCGACCACGAGATCACGGCGAGCACCATATAGAGATCGCCCACCACCAGCCGCAGTGCAAACAGTTGCTCCAGACTTCCACGACACAGCACCAGCACCACGCCGACGATGGACAGCACCGCACCGATGATCTGCTCGCGCCGTGCAGCCACGCCGAAGAACATGGCGCCGATGAACAGCATGAAGACCGGCGTGCTGGCACCCACCAGCGTGACGTTGAGCGGCGTCGAAGTGCCAAGCGCCAGATACTGCAGCGCGTTGTAGCAGCCCACACCCAGCAGGCCGAGCAGGCAGTAGCGCTTCCAGTGCTGCCACATGGGGCTCGATGGGCTCACGGCCTTCCACGCGAAGGGCAGCAGGATGAGAAAGGCGAGTGTCCAGCGAACGAAATTCAGCGTGGCAGGAGGAATGAGGTCATGGACCAGTTTGCCGGTGACCGCGTTGCCTGCCCAAAGGAGCGGCGCGAGCGTCAGCATGGCCATGGTGCCGGGTGCTATTTTTTGAGACATGAGACGGGGATTGTAGGGAGCGCGGCCACCCTTTGCATTCCACGGCGCGGGAGGGCCGACGCGGGCGCGGGTGTTCTTTTCGTGGCAGCATAGGAGTCGAACATCTGCAATGTCCCTGCAATGTCCCTGCAATGTCCCAACACACAACGAACAAGGAGATTCCTGCCATGAGCCTCGCCGTCCAGATCCGTCAACACGGTGGTCCCGAAGAACTGCAACTCGTCGACGTGCAGGTGGGCGAGCCGGGGCCCGGAGAAATCCGCATCCGCCACAAGGCCGTCGGCCTGAACTTCATCGACGTGTACCACCGCACGGGGCTGTATCCACTCAAGATGCCGGCAGGCATCGGCATGGAGGCTTCGGGCGTCATCGAGGCAGTGGGCGAGGGCGTCTCGCATCTCAAGGTGGGAGACCGCGCGGCCTATGCCGCCAACCCGCCGGGCAGCTACTGCGAAGCGCGCGTGATGCCTGCGATGCAGGTCTGCAAACTGCCCGATGCGATCAGCTTCGAGACTGGCGCGGCCATGATGCTCAAGGGCCTGACGGCGCAGTATCTGCTGAAGAAAGCGCGTCCCGTCGAAGGTCTGGAAAAGGGCGACTTTGTGCTGTTCCACGCAGCGGCTGGCGGCGTGGGCCTGATCGCTTGCCAATGGGCCAAGGCGCTGGGTCTGCAGCTCATCGGCACGGCGGGCTCGGATGCGAAATGCCAACTGGCGCTCGCCAACGGCGCGACCCATGCCATCAACTACAACACCGAAGACTTCGCCGCGCGTGTGAAGGAAATCACCGGCGGCAAGGGCGTGAAAGTGGTGTACGACTCGGTGGGCAAGGACACCTGGGACAAGTCGCTGGAATGCCTGCGTCCGTTCGGTCTGATGGCGAGCTTCGGCAGCGCGTCCGGCCCCGTGCCGCCGTTCGCGCCTGCGATTCTGGGAAAGTACGGTTCGATTTACGTGACGCGCCAGACGCTGTTCACCCACATCAGCACGCGCGAGGCCACGCAGGCCATGGCCGACGATCTGTTCGCGGTGGTCGCGAGCGGCGAGGTGAAGATCCACATCGAGCAGCGTTATCCGCTCAAGGACGTGCAGCAGGCACACCGCGATCTGGAAGCGCGCAAGACCACGGGCTCGACGATTCTGACGCTGGACTGAGCATGAACGAAACAGCAGTGACCGCAGCGTCCACCGCACCCGCATGGCTGGCCGCTGCGCGCGCCCATGCCAACCGCCCGACGCTGCGCATGCGCATGCCGTTCGTGGTTGATGGGGAGGATGTGGGATCGGTGGAAACGGTGGTGATGGATCGCATCGTCGAGCATCTGCCCGGTGGTCATCGCCTGTTTTTTCATGATGCCGCGTGGCATCTGCAAAGCGCCAACGGCAACGCCACGCAAGCCATGAACACGCTCGCGCAGGCCATGCGCGAACTGGGTTTGAATGGCCCGTGGCGCAACGAGCAACTGGTCGTGTGCAACGAAGACGGCAAGCGCATCGGCATGATCGAGCGCGGGCTGGTGCGGCCTTTGGCGATTGCAACTTGCGCGGTTCACCTGATCGGCACCGCGCCCGATGGCCGCATGTGGGTGCAGCAGCGTGCCTTCAACAAGGCCAACAATCCGGGCATGTGGGACACTCTGATGGGCGGCATGGTGTCGGCTGCCGATTCGCTCGAACAGGCGCTGGAGCGCGAGACCTGGGAAGAGGCGGGCCTGCGCATCGCCGATCTGCAGAGCCTGCGCCATGGCGGCCATGTGGACTTCCAGCAGCCTGCGGAAGAAGAAAACAACGCGGGCTACATGCGCGAGCGCATCGACTGGTTCAGCGCAGTTGTGCCTGCTCATATCGAGCCCGCGAATCAGGATGGCGAGGTCGAGCGCTTCGAGTTGTGGACCACCGCCGTGGTGCACGACCATCTCGCGCGTGGCGAGTTCACGCCCGAGGCCGCGTTGCTGCTGGCCGATTACTTCGGCTGGTGAGCAGCCTTCTTCGTTTTCGTATTTGAGACTTTGCGTGCGGGTTCGGGGCTTGCATCACCGAGCTTGGCCGCCTGTTCGCGCACCAGTTGCCAAGCTGTTTGCGCCAATGGCGAGAGCGCGCGATTGCGGCGTTGCACCAGCATCACCTGCCGGTCCATGCGCGGCGTGAGCGGGCGCACGGTGAGTCCGGAATCCTTGGCGAAGCCTTGCGGCGGCAGCGCCATTTGGGGAATCACCGCCACGCCCAAGCCCGCTTCCAACATCCGAAAAATCGTGGTGCTGTGGCCCACTTCCTGCGCCACCGTGCATTGCACGCCGAGCTTGGAGAGCACATCGTCGATCAGCCGCCGACTGCCCGATGCGTGATCGAGCAGCACCAGTGACTCGCCATTCAGATCGCTCCAGTTCACCGTTTTCTTCAGAGCAAGCCGATGATCGCTCGGGCAGGCCAGCAGAAACGGCTCGCTCAGAATCGTCTCGCAGGTCAGCGCCTCGCGTTCCTCGGGATCGATCACCACGCCGAAATCCACCTCGCCCGACAGCACGCTGGCCAGCGTCGCGTTCTGCACGCGGTCGAGCAGCATCAGCTCCATGCCCGGATGCAGTTCGTGGCACAGCGCAATGCATTCGGGCATCAGATTGGCCGACAGCGTGGGGCTGCTTGCCACGCGCACGCGTCCGCGCCGTGCGGTCGCCATGCCTGCGACATCGAGCAGCGTGGTGTCCAGATCATCGAGCACGCGCGGCAGCCGCGTGGCGAGACTGCGACCCGCGTCGGTCAGTTCGACTTCGCGCGTCGTGCGGTTCACGAGTTGCAGGCCGAGCTGCGCTTCCAACTCGGTGATGCTGCGGCTCACCGCCGGTTGGGTCAGGCCGATGAGATCGCCCGTACGGCTGAAATTGCGCGTTTCCGCCACCGAGAGAAACACCTGCAACTGGCGCAAGGTCACATTCATGATTCAGACTCATGAAATTATCAGATAAATCGATTTTACTTTGTGTGGCCGATCAGGTCCAATCCGGTCCCAGTACTCAATAACAGGCCCCTTGGGCCCCGGTTCTCGTCATGGCTCGCTCCCGATTTCTTCCCGACAACTTTCTGCTGATGCTCGTCACCACGGTGGCGCTCGCCAGCTTTGTGCCTGTCTCCGGACAGGCGGCCCATTTCTTCGAAGGGCTGACGACGGTCTGCGTCGCGCTGCTGTTCTTTCTGCACGGCGCCAAGCTCTCGCGCGACGCCATCATCGCGGGTGTGGGCCACTGGCGGCTGCACCTGCTGGTGATCGCCACCACCTTCGTGGTCTTCCCGGTGATCGGCGTGGTGCTGCGCCCCGTGCTGGAGCCGCTGGTCACGCCGCAGATGTACACCGGCGTGCTGTATCTGTGCATCCTGCCCGCCACGGTGCAGTCGGCGATTGCCTTCACCGCCATGGCGCGCGGCAACATGCCTGCTGCGATCTGCAGCGCTTCGGGCTCCACGCTGCTGGGCATCGTGATCACGCCGTTGCTGGTCAAACTGCTGCTGCCACAAGCGGGCGAAGCGCAGCAAGACGTGCTCGGCAGCATCGGCAAAATCATGCTGCAACTGCTGCTGCCATTCCTGGCCGGTCACTTTCTGCGTCCTTGGATCGGCGACTTCGTCAAGCGCAACGCCAAGCTGCTCAAGGTCGTCGATCAGGGCTCCATCCTGCTGGTGGTCTACACGGCGTTCAGCGCGGCGGTGGTTGCTGGCATCTGGCGTCAACTGCCGCTGACGGCATTGGCTGGTCTGCTGGTGGTGTGCGCGGTGATTCTGGCCTTGGTGCTCACGCTCACGACCTGGTTGTCGCGTCTGCTTGGGTTCAGCAAGGAAGATGAAATCACCATCGTGTTCTGCGGTTCCAAGAAGAGTCTGATCAGTGGTGTGCCTATGGCCAAGGCGATTTTTTCTTCTGCTGAAGCGGGCATGATTGTGTTGCCGTTGATGATCTTTCATCAGATGCAACTCATGGTGTGTGCTGTGATTGCGCAGAGGTATGCGCGTCGTCCCGACGAGGCTTCGGAGAAGCTGGAAGAGGGGAAGGCTTCCAAGGCCTGAGATTGGTTTGAGAGCGGGTGCCGGGTCTCGCCCCGGCGGGCGAGTAACTTTTTGCTTGCGCCAAAAAGTCACCAAAAATCGCTTTTCAATACCTGCGGCAAAACTCACTGCGCGCCGTAGGCGCTCCGTTCAAACAGCTTGCCGCAAGTCAGTCTGGAAGAGGTGTGATTCGGCACTTCGCTGCGCTCGTGCTGCATCTCGCGATTTCGCGAGATGGGTCAGATTGCGCTGCGGGGTTGGCGGTGGTCGGCTACTGCGCCGGTGGGCTGGGCCAATGTGGTGGAAGGTGCGGCGGCCGCTGCCGCAGAGGCTTCGTTGAATGCCTTCACGCGGCTGGGGACCAGTTCTCCGGCGGATTCCAATATGGGATAGGCGATCGAGCAGATCAGCGAGTTGATGCGCTTGAGGTCGCTGATCAGGTCGATGTGCAGCGAGCTGGTCTCGATGCTTTGCATCGTGTTTTCCGACAGGCGCGCCAGATGGGTGGTGGAGTAGGTGCGTTCCAGGTCGCGGAAGCGCACTTTTTCTTCGAGCAGGCGTTTGGCGTCGCGCACGTTGCCGTTCAAAAACACGCTCATGCCAAGACGCAGGTTGTTCACCAAGCGGGTGTGCAGTTCGGTGATTTCGGCCATGCCGGCTTCGGAGAACTTGCGGCCCTTCTTGATCTTCTTGTCTTCGATGTCGATGATCACGCGCTCGATGATGTCGCCGATCTGCTCCATGTTGATCGTGAAGCTGATGATGTCGGCCCAGCGCTTGCTTTCTTCCTCGCCCAGCGCCTCGCGCGAGATCTTGGTGAGGTAGTACTTGATGGCGGAGTAGAGCTGGTCGACCTCGTCGTCCATCTTGCGGATGCGTTCGGCCTGCTGTTCGTCGTTCTTTTGAATCACGTCGAGCATGCCGGTGAGCATGGTCTCCACCACGTCGGCCTGATACAGCGCCTCGCGCGCGGCGCAGGAGATGGCGAGCGATGGTGTGGACAGCGCGGACGGGTCGAGGTGATGCGGACGCCGTGGCTTGTCTTCGACGGGCTTGGGCATCAGCTTGGTCATCAGGTCGGCCACCCATTGCGTGAAGCCGATGAAGCCGATGCTGATGATCACGTTGTACGCCAGATGGAACAGCACCACGCTCTGCCCGACGTTGGGCAGCAGCGGCTGCACATACTTCATCCACGCGCCGATGAAGGGCGTCATGACGATCACGCCAAGCACCTTGAACACCATGTTGCCCACGGTGACCTGGCGCACTTCGACGGCCGACTTCGCGGTGGTCAGCACGGCCAGCAGGCCGCTGCCGAGATTGGCACCGAGCACCAAGCCCAGCGCCACATCGACCGGCACCACATTGGATGCCGCCATCGCCGAGATCAGCAGCACGATGGCGAGGCTGGAATACGCCACCACCGCGAGCACGCAGCCCATCACCAGCTCCATGAAGATGTCGCTGCTGATGGAGTTGAGCATGGCCTTGATGATGGGCGAGGCCAACATGGGTTCGCTCGCCTGCACCACCATTTCGAGCGCCATCAGCATCAGGCCGAGGCCGATGAACACGCGCCCCACGCGGCCTGCGGTGCTGGCTTGGCGCGTGACGAACAGGATCACGCCGACCAGAATGAAGACCGGCGAAAGCCAGGAAAGATCGACCGAGAACAGCACCGACATGAGCGCCGTGCCCACGTCCGCACCGCGCATCACCGCGAGCGCGGCGGGCAGCGCGATCAGGCCCTGGCCGACGAAGGACGAGGTCATCAGCGACGTGGCCGTGCTCGACTGCACCAGCGCCGTGACGCCCATGCCCGAGAGCGCCGCGGTGAAGCGGTTGCCCATGCTGCGGGCCAGAAGGGAACGGAGGTTTGCGCCAAAAACGCGCAGCACGCCGGTTCGCACGAGGTGGCTTCCCCACACTAGTAACGCGATGGCGGCTAAAAGATTCAACAAATGCTTCACTGTCGCTCAAGTCTACATCTATGTGACAGTTATGTGTCCAACGTGGAATTCAGGGATTCCCTGCATAAGGTCGTGAGTGACCGCGTGCTGCGCGCCTCAAACCACGCCCATTCCATTCGAGAAGCGTGAAGGCAGACTTGTCGGAAGAAGAATGCGCAAGCGACATTTGAAGCGTGCACCCACCCACCTGACACCTACAATCGTGCGCGGCCTGTTGGCCCGACTGCACTGCTTGGCGCACCTCATGCATAGCGAGATGACGAGCGTGCAGATTTTGCTTTTTTGGAGACATGACATGATGAAGAGCGATCACAAATCCTCTTGCAAGAACAATGCCATCAAGCGCACCGCGTTGGCCGTTTTCACGATGCTGACGCTGTCTGCCGGTGTTCAGGCACAGCAGGCGGCGCAGCCCGCAGTGGCTGCGATTCAGACCGCACAGGCCCAGACGCTGCACTCGCAGATCGACCAGCGCGCCAAGGCCATCGAGCAGCAACTCATCGCATGGCGTCGTGACATTCACGAGCATCCTGAACTCGGCAACCTCGAAACCCGCACGGCCAAGCTCGTCGCCGACCATCTGCGCAAACTCGGCATGGACGTGAAGACAGAAGTAGCCGTGACCGGCGTGGTCGGTCTGCTCAAGGGCGGCAAGCCCGGCCCGGTCGTCGCGCTGCGTGCCGACATGGACGCGCTGCCGGTGAAGGAACAGGTCGATGTGCCGTTCGCTTCCAAGGCCAAGGGCATGTACCTCGGCAAGGAAGTGGACGTGATGCACGCCTGCGGCCACGACACGCACACCGCCATGCTGATGGCGACGGCCGAAGTGCTCGCGGGCATGAAGGAGCAACTGCCCGGCAGCGTGAAGTTCATCTTCCAGCCCGCCGAAGAATCGCCCGCAACCTTCGAGCCCGATGGCGAAAAGATCTGGGGCGCCAAGCAGATGATCAAGGAAGGCGCGATGCTGAACCCCAAGGTCGATGCCGTCTTCGGTCTGCATGTGTCGAGCGCTTATCCTGCAGGCTACATCGCATGGCGTCCGGGCCCGGCCATGTCGGCAGTAGACCAGTTCTGGATCGACGTGACGGGCAAGCAGACCCACGGCGCGCGCCCCTGGTCGGGCATCGACCCGATCGTCGCAAGCGCCCAGATCATCACCGGCATCCAGACCATCGTGAGCCGCCAGGCCAACATCGGCCTTGAGCCTGCCGTGGTGACCGTCGGCGCGATCAACGGCGGCAACCGCATGAACATCATTCCCGAAAAGGTCTCGATGATCGGCACCATCCGCACGTACGACGAAGGCATGAAGAAGGACATCCACAAGCGCCTTGCGAACACGGCCGAGCACATCGCCGAAAGCTCCGGGGCCAAGGCCAAGGTGCGTGTGGTCGAGCTCTACAACGCCGTGGTCAACCCACCCGATCTGGTCACCCAGATGTCGCCCACCTTGGAGCGCGTGGCAGGCAAGGGCAACTACGGCGTGCAGCCCAAGTCCTCCGCATCGGAAGACTTCTCGTTCTACCAGCAGGAAGCGCCGGGCATGTTCTTCTATCTGGGCGTGACACCCAAGGACAAGGATCCGAACACCGCACCCAACAACCACTCGCCGCTCTTCTACGCGGATGAGTCGTCGATGATCTACGGCGTGCGCGCGCTGTCGAACATGGCGGTGGATTACATGCTGGCTGCGCAGAAGAACTGATTCTTCGGCTGATTGGCAAAACTGAAAAGACCTGCAGAGCTTGGCGCTTTGCAGGTCTTTTCTTATGGCGTGTGCGTCGTGGCAGCGGCCTTCACGACCGAAACGGATAAGGCCCCTCGAACACACTGCTGGCGATCTGATGCGTCACCATGCGCCCACCCTCGGGCAGTGCATGCAAGGCATAACCGGGTGGCTCCAGTGTCCACATCAACGGTGCGTTGGCTGCCAGATCGAGGTTGATCTGGTGCGCGGGCGATGGAATGGTGGCCGCGATGGTTCCGCCAAAACGCACCTGAATGCTGCGATGCATATGCCCGCAGATGATGCGCTCCACGTTGGGATGGCGCGAGACGATGGTTTCCAGTTCCGCCGCGCCGCTTTGCAGGCCGTAGTGGTCCATGCTGTTGATCAGCGTGCGGAAGGGTGGGTGGTGCATGGCGATCACCACGGGGCGATGGCGCTGTTTGTCCAGCTCTGCTTCCAGCCATTCGAGGCGTTGGCTGCACAGATTGCCCATGGGGGATTGGGGCGTCACCGTGTCGAGCGCGATCAGTTGCATTGTGCCGACCGGCACGCTGTATTGAATGAACTCGCCGTCGCCCAAGTATTGGTGCTTTGGAAAACTTTGGCGTAGTTGCTTGCGCTCGTCGTGGTTGCCCGGAAGCAGGAACACCGGCATGTCGCCAAGCGGTGCGAGCAGCGAGGCGAGATGCGCATACTCCGCAGCACTGCCGAAGTCCGTGAGGTCGCCCGTGATGACCAGCGCATCGGGGCGTTGCGGCAAACGGCCAATGCTGGCGATGGCGTCGCGCAGATAAGGTGCGGTGTCGATCCGGCCGTAAGCCAGTTGCCCCGGCTCGCGGATATGGGTGTCGGAGAGTTGGGCCAGCAGAGTCAATGCGGTTTCGTCCATGACGCAAGTATGTACGAAACCGCGTCTGCGCCACCCGAGATCAGGATGAACGGCTGCGTTATCAGTTCGCGTAGTTGCCGGTCTTGGCCGCCAGCGCCTTCCAGCGCACGATTTCGTCGTGGATGCGCGTGTTCATCTGCTCCGGCGTGGCGCTGGAATAGCTCAGGTCGATGCCCTGTTGCGCGAGCTTGTCGCGCAGCGCGGGTTGCTTGAGCACTCGGTCAGTTCGGTGTTCAGGCGCGTGATCACCGCAGCGGGCGTGCCCTTGGGCGCGAACAGGCCGAACCACATGCCGACGTCATAACCGGGAACGCTCTGGATTACCGGGGTGACGTTGGGCAGATCGGGAATCGTGCGGGTGCTGCCCAAACCCAAAGCGCGCACCTTGCCTTCTTTGACCAGCGGAATGAGTTGCAGGCTGGGGCCCACCACCACGTCGAGACGCTCGCCGATCAGATCCTGCAGCGCTTCGCCGACGCCCTTGTAGGGAATGAACTGGATGTCGGTGTTCGACTGCATTTTCAGCAGATCGGTGGAGAAGCTGGTGGTGCTGCCCATCTGCACCTTGCCGGGATTCGCCTTCAGGTAAGCGAGAAATTCGGGCACGGTCGAGAACGGCGTCTTGGGATGCGTGACCAGCAGCACGGCTGATTCGCCGATGGCCTTGACCGGCACAAAGTCCTTTTCCAGGTTGAAGGCAATCTTGCGATAGAAGGCCGAATTGGCCGTGTGCACGCCGCTGAGCAGGCCCAGCGTGTAGCCATCGGGCGCGGCCTTGGCCACTACATCGGCACCCAGGTTGCCCGCTGCGCCGCCGCGATTTTCGACCACGATGGGTTGCTTCAGGCGCTGCGCCAGCGGCTCGGCGACCATGCGCATCAACACGTCCTGCGTGCCGCCCGCCGGGAACGGAACCACGATGCGGATCGCCTTGGTGGGGTAGGGCGCCGCTTGCTGGGCATGCGCCGCGTTGAGGGTGGCGAGCAAGCCCGCAGTGCCTGTCACCACGGAGGCGGTGACGGCCCAGGTGACTGCACGTCGGCTGAGAGAAGAGGGCGTTTGCATGAATGTCTCCAATTTTCAATGTGTGAATCCGGCGATCCGCAGGACCGGTCCAGCGGTTGGATTGCAGTGTAGGGACGCTGCGGAAAACCCTGTGTACGACGACATCCTGTCGCTTACCGAATCGTCCGAATAAGCCATTTCTTTCTTGTTTTTCGGACGAATGGGTAAGAGTCCGGAAACTGCGGTTGCGGTCTTCAAGGCAGTGCCACTTAGTCTCGGAACCACTCGATGTGACAGCCGTTTCAGGTGTGCATCGAGCCTCCCGGGATAACCCGGTGGTGGCACACAAATACCAACCTTGGAGACACTCGATGAAGCATCGCGCACTTACCGCAACCGCGCTGGTTGCCGGCCTTTTCTGCCAGTTTGCCAACGCACAGGACCAGGTGTCCATCTACGGCGTGGTCGACGCTTATGCCGGTGCCGTCCGCACCGCCACCGAAGGCAAACCGGGCGTGACGACCGGCGTCGTCAATTCGGGCGGCATGACCACCTCGTTCATCGGCTTCAAGGGCTCGGAAGATCTGGGCTCGGGCCTGAAGGCGATCTTCAGCATCGAATCCTTCGTCCGCGTGGACACGGGCGTCTACGGTCGCAACGATGCGGACTCGTTCTGGGGCCGCCTGGCCATCGTGGGCCTGAGCTCCAAACAATGGGGCACCGTGACCATTGGCCGCCATGTCACGCCCTATGCGCTGGCTACCGGCAATTTCTCGCCGTTGACCGGATCGACCACATTCAGCCCATCGTTCGCCACGGTGTTCAAGGGCAATGTGCAGGGCGACACGCGCAACAACAACAGCATCCGCTACACGACACCGAACATGGGCGGCTTCATCTTCGATGGCCTGTACTCGTTCGGTACCGAAGTTCCGGATGGTCCGAACGCACGGCAGGCGCGTGCAGTCGATGCCGTGGTCCGTTATGAAAACGGCCCATGGGGCGCAGCCATCGGCACGCGCCAGATCAACCTGAACGCCAACGACAACGGTCGCAAGCAGAAGGCTTACATGGCCGGTTTGAAATACGACTTCGGCTTCATGGAGCTGTTCGGCCAGGTGCACGACAGCAAGGAGACCTTCCGCAGCAACGCCAACCTCGACGTGAAGCGCCGCGTGTACGAACTGAGCGCGGGCGTGCCCGTCGGCCCCGGCAAGTTCACTGCCGCGTATGCGTACTCGAACATTGATGACGTGAACCCAGCAACACCGAGCCAACGCCGCGTGTGGTCGCTCGGCTATGACTACAACCTGTCCAAGCGCACCGACATCTACGCGGTCGCTTATCGCGATCTGCAGCGCAACGTGCTGATCGAGCAACGCATTCTGGCGCTCGGCGTTCGCCATCGCTTCTGATGATTTTCAAAAGCAATTTTTCCCATTGGAAGGAATCAACATGACGACACTTGCAAACATCCGCAGCGCATTGCTCAAGACTTCGTTGGCTGTAGCGGTCAGCATGGGCGGCGCAAGCATTGGCTGGGCGGCGCAACCGGAAGGCACGATTGCGGTGGCCAATATTTCGCTGGCGCAGGCCAACAAGGTGATCGAAGGCGCAGTGGCCTATGCGGTCTCGCAGAAGGTCGCGATCTCCGTGGTGGTGGTGGACACCTCGGGCTATGTGGTGGCTGCCGCGCGCATGGATGGCGTGCCGTTCGGCAGCTTCGATGTGGCGCGCGGCAAGGCGATTGCGAGCGCTGCCACCGGTGGCGTTTCAGGCAAGGAATTGCTGGAGCGCTTCAAGGCCAACTCGGTCGTGTTCGGGCAGATCAGTTCGCTGTCATACGGTGGCCCGATGTTCCCTGCGCAGGGCTCGTTGCCCATCTTCAAGGACGGTGTCTACATCGGCTCCGTGGGCGCGAGCGCCGCGTCGTCGCAGATGGATGAAGATGCAGGCCGCGCAGGCATTCGCGCACTCGGAGCGAGCGAGGTGCGCAAATGAACCATGTCGATCTGCCCCAAAACGATGAAGCTTTCAACCGCGTATTGCCACGTTTGCATCTCGGGCGTCGCGGCTTTCTCGGCGCGGGTCTGGCCTCGGCCGCCGTGTTGCAAGGCTGCGCGACAACGCACGACAAAACGACCGCAGCGCCGCTCGTGACGGGCGGTAGCGCACCGCGCACCCATGTGCTCGAATGCAGCCAGAAGACGGTGCGCGTGGGCCTGCTCGATCCAGCGGCAGAAGCGGCCGTCACCATCGATTCGGGCGACATCGTGCATTACCCGAACACCTGGCTGAACTGGGCCAACGAGCCGAAGTACGGCATGAACTTTGCCGACCGCGAGCCGATCCGTCGGCGCTATCCGGCGGGGCCTTATTCCAACATCGGACCGGTGTTTGTGCGTGGCGCGGAGGTGGGCGATGTGATCGAAATCCGTACCTTGAAGGCACGTCCGATCGGATGGGGCTGGAACTCTTCGCCGGTCAACGTCGGCACCTTGCCGGAAGATTTCAAACAGCCTTATCTGCAGTATTTCAAGTTCTCTGAAGATCGCAAAACTACCGAGTTCTGCCCCGGCATCACTTTGGACTTGCATCCCGGCCAGGGTTTGTTTGCCACGCAGCCACCGGGCGACAAGCCCGTCAGCGGCATCTTGAGTGGGCCATATGGCGGCAAGCTCGGGCTGCATGAACTGGGTGTGGGCTCATCGCTGTTTCTGCCTGTGTTCCATGCGGGTGGCCGTGTGTGGACCTCGAACTCGCACGCCACGGTGGGTGATGGCAACGTCAACCAGACCGCGCTGGAAACCGCGATGGAAGACTTGCGCATTCAATACGTGCTGCACAAGCGCAAGACGCTGGTGGCACCGCTCGCAGAAACGCCCACGCATTGGATCGGCATGGGCTTTGGCGAAACGCTGGACGACGCACTCGTCAACTGCCTGCGCGCGCTGCTCGACTGGAGCGCTCCGGCACTCGAGATGAGCCGCGCGGAAGCCTATTCGCTGTTCAGCCTGGCAGGCAGCTTCCGCGTCACCAAGTTTGCGCGTCAACTGCAGACGGTCTACACCAACAAGCCGCTGCAGACCATGCACGGCCTGCTGCCCAAAAGCATTCTCTCGCCCGAGATGCAGGCGCGGCTTTCGCAGGCCATGCGCAAGGCTTGAGCTTCAGACAACGCATTCCAATCTTCCGGAGACAAACACCATGTCCGCATTGCTTGCAGAGCGCTCATTGCCCATCGGGGCCGCGCCGCCTTTCCCTCTCAACGTTGCCAGGCCGTCGTTGGATACGGCTTCTCGCCCCATTGGCGAAACACTTCAACGCGATCCTGCCGCATTGGTTCCGCAGATTCGCACCACCCATCTGGGCAAGGAATTCATCAGCCGTGGCAGCCGCGTTACCGCTCTGCACGATGTGACGCTTGATGTCTACAAGGGCCAGTTCTGCTGCATCGTCGGTCCATCGGGCTGCGCTGCTGCGCATCATCGCGGGGCTGGAGACGCACAGCAGCGGCGAGCTGGAATTGGCGCACTTCGATCGCAGCAAGCCACTGCATTCGATGGTGTTCCAGGAGCAGTCGGTGTTTCCGTGGATGACGGTGGAGCGCAATGTCGAATACGGCCTGCGCATGCGTGGCGTGCCGCGTGGGGAGCGCCGCGACATCGTCTCGCACTACATCGACAAGGTGGGGCTGAACGCGTTTCGCGAAGCCTATCCGCACCAGCTCTCGGGCGGCATGAAGCAGCGCGTTTCCATCGCCCGCGCATTCGCCAACGATCCCGAAATCCTGTTGATGGATGAGCCGTTTGCGGCACTTGATGAACAGAACAAGGCGATCCTGCAAGAGGAGCTTCTGCGCATCTGGGAAGAGTCCAAGAAGACCGTGCTGTTCATCACCCACTCGATTGATGAGGCGCTGGTGCTAAGCGACCGCGCGCTGGTGATGACCTCGCGCCCTGGCACGTTGAAGGCCGATATCGAGGTGACATTGGCTCGCCCGCGCGGTGCCTATGAAGTGCGTGCGAGCGAAGGCTACGGCGCGCTCAGCACCCGCCTGTGGGCCGAGCTTCGCGAAGAGGTAATGGGCAGCCGCCAAACCAAGGAGACAGCATGAACACCGCCGCCACATTGAATGCCGAGAGCATAGGTGCAGCACCTTTGATCGAGCGTCGTGCACCGGTGCAATTGCAGGGGCCGCGCTTCATGTCACCACGTGCCATCGAACGCACCGCCGCGGTGTTGGCACCGCTCGCGCTGCTGGCGTTGTGGGAATTGGCCGTGCGAACCGGCGCGCTCGATGTGCGATTTTTTCCCGCACCCACGCAGATCATTCAGACCTTCTACGCGATGATGTTCAGCGCGCCGTGGGATCAGTCGCTCGGCTATCACACGCTGGTCAGCCTGTCGCGTGCGCTCATCGGCTTTCTGTTCGGTGCGATTCCGGCGGTGATGCTGGGCGCGATCATGGGCCTTGTTCCCATCGTGCGTGCTGCGCTGCAGCCGCTGGTGGGTGCGCTGTTCCCGATTCCAAAGGTCGCCATCCTGCCGCTGTTGATGCTGATCTTCGGCATCGGCGAAGAATCCAAGTGGGCCATCATCGCCGTGGGCGTGTTCTTCCAGGTGCTGATCGCCACATCGGCGGGCGTTGCCAACATCGACAAGATCTATCTCGACGTCGGAAAGAACTTCCGTGCGGGTCGTTTCAACCGTTATCTGACCATCGCGCTGCCCGGTGCGCTGCCGGTGATTTTTGCCGGTCTGCGCCTTGGATGGGGTTCGGCGCTGCTGCTTCTGGTGACTGCGGAAATGGTGTCGAGCCAATCGGGCATCGGCTTCGTGATCTGGCGTGCGTGGCAGCTTCTGACAGTGGAAGACATGTATGTCGGTCTGATCGTCATCGCGACCGTCGGCATCTGCTCGTTTGCGATTCTCGACGCGGTCGAGCGCCGACTGCTGCCGTGGAAGTCTCGTGGCTGAACGCCGCCATCCCATCCGAGAAGGTCACAACGTCATGTCCACTCACTCCACCCATGCCGCTGGTTTGTCGCGGCGTCACCTGCTGGCCGCTTCGGCCGGTGCGGTGCTTGTTCCTTTCGCATTGGGCCTCCCGCAAACTGTGTTTGCGCAAACTGCTGCGACACGTCAACCGCTGAACCCGCCCGTCAAACTGCGCGTCGGCATCATCGCCGCCATGTTCGATGCGGTCTCGCTGATTGCTGTGGAAAAAGGCTATTTCCGCGCGGAAGGACTGGACGTCGAAGTCCGCGCCTTCCCCGGATCGGGCGACGCGGCGCAGGCGCTGGCGATTGGTGCGCTCGACGTGCTGGCGAGCGGCCCCAACCCGATGATCTTCAATTCGCGTCAGCGCAACATCGATCTGACCATCGTCGCCAGCGCCGGTCAGCACTCGCCCGGCCATGGCTCCATCAGCCTGGTGCTGCGCCGCGATCTGGTGGAGTCGGGGCGCTACAAGACGCCCGCCGACCTCAAGGGCATGAAGATCGCTTCGGGCCTTGCCGCGCCCAGCAGCTGGTTCGTGTCGGAACTGGCGCGCAAGCATGGCGTGAGCGAAAAATCGTTCGAGATCGTGCAGCTCGGCCTGCCCAATGTGGTCGCGGGCATGGGCAACAAATCCATCGACGGCGGCTGCATCAACGAGCCGCACGCCACGCAGGTGCTGCAGCGCATCAACGGCGTGCGCGTGATGTCGATGGACCAGTTCAAGCCCAATTTTCCCAACGGCTATCTGCTCTATGCGGCCAGCCTCACGCGCCGCAATCAGGAAGCCGGTCGCCGCTACATGGTGGCCTACATCCGTGCGCTGCGTGACTATCGAGCCGCCTTCATCGACGGCGACAAGGGGCGCGCGGAACTCGTCACCATCCTCAAGAAGTACAACATGGAAGTCGTGCCCGAAACGCCCATGCTGGACTTTCCTGCCGACGCTGCCCCTTCCTATGTGGGTCTCGATGAGTTGGTCGACTGGCACCTGCGCATGGGCAATATCCGCGCGAAGCCGGACATGGCTTCGCTCAAGGACGACAGCTTCAGGCAGCAGGCGCTGAAGGTACTGGCTGGATAAGCCCAAGTCGTGGAGGGCTCGCGTGCGGCGCTCAATCGATGTGCGCGCCGGAGTCCTTCACCACTTTTTTCCAGTAGGCCAGTTCGCCCGGCAGCGAAGCCTTGAAGCTGGCAGGATTCGACTCCACGGACTCCGCACCCAGCACCTTCAAGCGCTCCTGCATCGCGGGGGTGGCGAGTACCTTGGTGATTGCGCCGTAGACCTTGTCGATGACGGGTGCAGGCGTGCCAGCGGGGGCGAACAGGCCATACCACGAGGTGACGGCGAGGTCTTTGCCGAGCGGCGGGATGTCAGGCGCGAGCGATGTCGGCTTGTCGGACGCCACGCCGAGCACGCGCAGCTTGCCGCTGGTGACGAAGGGCATCACGCCGGGAAAGCTGCCGAAGGTCACCGGCAACTGGCCTGCCACCACGTCGGTGGCTGCGGCTGCCGCACCCTTGTAGGGCACGTGCAGCAGTTCGACGTTGCGCTGCTTTTTCAGCATTTCGCCGAGCAGGTGATTCAGCGTGCCGTTGCCCGCAGATGCGAACTCGACCTTGCCGGGATTGGCCTTGGCATAGGCCACAAGTTCGTCCAGATTCTTCGCCGGAAACTTGGGATTCACTACGAGCAGATAAGGCGCGACGGCCAACTGCATCACGGGCGTGAAGTCCTTGATCGGATCGAACGGCACGCTGGCATACAGCGCCGGATTGATGGTGTACGCGCTTTGCGCCGTCACCAGCCAAGTGTGGCCGTCGGGCGCGCTGCGTGCGACCTGACTGGTGCCGAGATTGCCGTTTGCGCCGGGGCGGTTGTCGACGATGACGGGCTGACCGAGCGTGCTTTCAAGACCTTGCGCGATGGCGCGCGCGATCACGTCGTTCGCACCGCCGGGGGCTTGTGGAACGATGAAGGTGATGGGCTTGCTCGGCCAGTTGCTGGCTTGCGCGAACGCTGGCGAAATGCCTGCGGTGGTGGCGGCCACGGCGGCCAGTGCGGCGATGGTCAGTTGGCGGCGTCGCTTGTTGTGGATTGTGGTGTTCTTCTTCACTTCGATCTCCTGATGTCCGGTATGAAATCTGAAGAGCGAAGAATAGCCGACGCGCGCCGCGTTTTCAGCCGTCGATGGGATGGGCAGGCGTCGCATTCAGCGTGAGCTGGTAGAACGCCAGATCGAGCCAGCGCCCGAACTTGAATCCGACCTGCGGCAGCGTGCCTACATGCTGAAAGCCAAGCCGTTCATGCAGCGAAATGCTGCCGCTGTTCGCCGCATCGATGGCACCGATGAGCGCATGCACCTGGTCGCTTTGACGCGCCGCGTCGATCAGCGCGTTCATCAGCCGCTTGCCGAGGCCCTTGCCGCGATGGTCCATGTGCACATAGACCGAATGCTCGACGGTGTACTTGTAGGCCGGATAAGCGCGAAACGCCCCCCAGCTTGCAAAGCCCAGCAGCTCGCCGGTCTGCGCATCTTCAATGCCGATGACAGGCAGATCGCCTTTGCGCTTGGCCTCGAACCACGCGACCATGTTGTCCATGGTGCGGGCCTTGTAGTCATAGAGCGCGGTGGAGTTTTCGATGGCGTCGTTGAAGATCGCCAGAATCGTTTCGGCGTGGCGCTCGAAGGTGCAGGAAACGAATTGGAATGGGTTGTTGGGGACTGTCATGTGGTCGGTTGGGTTGTCGCGTCAGCGGTCCATGTCTTTGCGCGTCTTCGGTGGCTCGCTCGCGTTGCGGCGACTCTTGCCTGCGCGGCCTGCCTTGCTCCATTCGTAGTCGTGGCCGTCGGGCGTCTTGCCGTCTTCGACCGCGCTCACGCCGATGGGGCCGACCATGTCGCGCAATTCCGATGACATCACTACATGGGCATTGTTCATGTCGGCGCGCAGCACCTGGCATTGCTTCAAGGCTTCGGTCATTTGCTTGTCGCTGAAATGCAGGCACTCGGGTTGCCAGTCGGGCGCGGCCTCGTTCTGGCTGTAGTTGTGCATGTAGAAGACAACGATGCTCATGGTGCTGATCTGACGGACTGTGCGGATAGCTCCAATGGTATGCTTTTGTTGATTGCGTAAATCTATTGTTATTTTGAAATGATTGCATTGAATGAGAGGGCATCCAATGAGTGATCGCGCCAACAAGACCAAGCCCCCACAGTTGCTGCGATTGCCGCTGAGGGCGGACAAAGCATTGCAGAGAGTTTTGATTGTGGATGGCGATGCCGTGTTCTCGCCCGTGGAGGGGCTGACGTCGGTGATCGATTTCACTGACGATGGCCGTGGCGGTTGGATCGGTGCGGCGCAGGTGGATAGCGGGAAATGGGGCTATCTCAACGGGTGTGGCGAGTGGCTGATTCCGCCCACGTTGGACAACGCACGCGGGTTCACCGAGGATGGTTTGGCGCGCTATTCCGAGGAGGGTCGCTGGGGTTTTGTGAATCTCGCGGCGCAGGTGGTGGTTGCTCCGCAGTTTCTGGATGCACGACCTTTTGGTGCGGGCGCGGCGGGTGTGCTGGTGGGCGAGAACGACTGGCGCATCATCGATGCGAGCGGCAGGTTCACGAGCGATGCGAGCTTTCTCAACCTCTTTGCCTTCGGTGCCAATGGTCTGGCGTGTGCTTTGGGACGCAACAAGCAAGGCGAGCGTCGATTTGGATATGTGGATCGCTCGGGTGCCTGGCGCATCGAGCCGAAGTTCAATACGTATGCGAATTTCGGAGCACACGATGTCGTCGCCGTGAGCGAAGCATCGGAGCAGTACGGCATTCTGAACGCGCGTGGCGACTGGGTGCTCAAGCCTTCGTTCCGTTGGATCGAATCTTTCAACAGTGATGGCTTGGCCTACTTCAACAAGGACGGCAACAGTTGGTCGGACCCACCCGGGTATCTGGACATGCAAGGGCGCGAGCGGTTCCGGGGCTCGGACAATCTGGCCAAGGACATGGCGTGCGGCATCGTGCGCAACAGCTACAACGGCACTCGTTATTTGCGCGCGGATGGCTCATCACTGGACACGCCGTCGCTGAGTTTTGGCGAGTCGTTTCGATCCACGGGGCGCTTTGCGGTGGTGCGCACTTCGTCGTATGGCGGCGCTGAGCCGCAATGGGGATTGCTGCATGAGGATGGCCGCTTCGTGCCTGCTCCCGGTGACCTGAGCGAGCCCTTGACGGACGCGGACAACTGGATCGTGAACGGCATGGCGGATACGCCGCTGGTTCCGTTTATTGCGCTCGATGGTCAGCAGATTGCGTGGATGGACCCCGAGGGCGTGGTGCCGTATCGCGCTGTGTTTGCGCAGGGGCAAGTCACGTTGACGGATGCGAATGCCAAGCCGTTGTGGCACAGCAGCGCGAGCGATGGCGAATGTCTGCCTCCCACGCCGTTCTTCGGACGCGTGGCCACTGACTACTTTCAGCATATTGCTTCGGTGGACGAGTTGTTGCCGCTCACTGAACGGCTGCTCGCGCAGGCCGAGCTGAAGCTGCATGCGCTCGCTGATGGAGGGGCGGACGCATCAGCCAGCGAGAACGATGAAGATGATGATGAGGAGGACGATGAAAGCGACGGCGACCCCGACATGGCGGATCGCATCGCCACGACGATCAAGTGCCGTGTGATGCGCTGCTATGTCGACGAGGAACACAACGGCACGTACGACTTCATCGGTCACGAACATTCGACTTTGGTCGAGCAGGTACGCAAGCAGTTTCTGGCGCTGCTGAGCGGGGATCATGGCACAGCCGATCCCGACCCGGAACAGGCTGCACCACTGCTGCATGGTGCTCAACATCTGCGTGGCTGGCCGGTGCGCATGAAGCGTGCATTGCCGGGTGATACGGGCGCGCTGGAGGAATCACGCGAGCTTTGGTTGACGCTGTATGCGTCGGGCGATGCGGGGGATGGCGATGTCTGGAGCCAGCTTTATGTCAGCGTTGCGCCGAGCGTGGATGCGTTGCGCACGGCGCAGGCGGCGCGGCAGGCGAGCAGCACCGTACATGCGGGAAGCGGTGACGATGCAAGCAAGGCGGAAGGCAAAGGAGACGCTGTGGAGGCACCTCTGTCTCCCGACAATTTGCCGAAAACCAAGGACGGCTGGTACTTCGCGGTTGGGCTGGGGCAGGGCTATTTGAGCGTGGCGCCGCCGCAGTGGCTGGATGACGAGATCGTCGATCACGCGGTGGCTTGCCATGTCAGCGAGTTGGAGTACGCGCCTGTGGCATTCCAGACGCCTGAGCGCCTTGAGGCGCTGATCCGGCGCAGTGCGCGGGACGCGGCGGAAGTGCCCAAAGCGTGCATGACGCCGCAAGGGTTGAAACTTGCGCGCTCGCTGTATGCCGATGATGTGGATTGGAGCTGGACGGACGAGCGCAATAGCGAGATGCCGTCGAGCTGGAATATGGACGCACTGGGGCAGGTGTGGGGTGGGCTGCTGGATCACGACAAGGTCATGAAGGCGATCAAGAACTACGCGTCGCTGCGCGACGTGCCGCATTGGTTGCGCACGGACGATGTGGTGAAGCTGGCGTTGAAGACCAATGTTCGCAACATCGAATATGTCTCACCGGACCTCGTCACGCCCGCGCTTGCTGAAGAGGCCGCAAACAATGGCGACTTGATCAAGCATGTGCCTGCGCATCTGCTCACGCCAAAGATGTGCCTTGCGGCCGTGAGTCGAGATGGACAGGCGCTGCAGCATGTGCCCGAAGCTCTGCGCACGCAGGAGGTTTGCGTGGCGGCGCTGGATGACGACAGTTATGCATTTCCGCACGTGCCGAAAGTTCTGCGTGTGCCGGTGATCACGCGGCTCATCGCCGCGGATTTGAGCGATACGGACGACGAGGGTGAACCGCGCGATGGAAGCCACTGGCACATCTTTCGTGCCTGGTCGCACTTGTGGAATGGCGACCACGAAGCAGCGATTGCCGATGCGCTTGTGGGCATGGAGCACACGCGCTTCAAGCAGAACGCGCACTACATACTCGCGTCGGCGTATCGTGCCCTGGGGCGCGACGCGGAGATCGGTCCCGAGGCCTCGACTGTGTTGTCGATGGAGTCGCCATACAGTGCGGAATGGGATCCCGACGAGGACACGCGCTGGTTGCACGAATGGGCCAACAAGACCACATCGGTGACGGACGAGTCCGCGCTGATCGCCCAGATGCGCACGCACCCGATGAGCCTCGCCAACGTGCCGCGCGAGCGCATCACCGATGCCATCGTGGATGCAGCGCTGGAAGCTGACGAGAACGCGGTGCGTTATGTTCCACGTCGTCTGATGACGCCCGAGCGCTATGTCATTGCACTGAAGAAGCACGAAAAGACGTTCGAGCAAATTCCTCCGGACATGATGAGCGAGGATGCCTGTGTCGAAGAAGTGCGCGATGCCGGATATCGGCTGCAGTATCTGCCGGAGAACCTGCGCACCATGCGCGTGTGCGTCACTGCGGTGCAGGACCGGGAGTCGGCCATCGAGTATGTGCCACAGGAGCCGCCGGAGTTGCGCGAGTTGGTGCTCAAGTCCGTTGCGTTGCTCAAGGAAGAAGACGAGAGGAATTCTGGCGGTGCCTTGGTGGCATTGGCGCCGGAGCAGTCCACCATGAGTGATCGACTTTTCGAGAACTTCATGAACTCGTCTTCGCGTGGTGGCGGAAAGCTCGCGGGCTGGGCCTTTGTGCTGCACGCGATGTTTCTGGGCAAGACCAGCAACAAACCCCAGACCATGAGCGGCGCGGCCGGTGCACTGGAGCAGCGCCCCGGTTTGCTGCTTCTGCTGAACACGCTATTTGGAATCATTGCCCTGATCTGCCACGTGGTCGTGACTGTGGCGGTCTGGCGTGCCGAAGGCATCTGGTATGGATTGGCCACCGCCGTGCTCATGGGCTATTCGGAAATCTACTGGGCCTGGAAATATCTGTTCAACACGCCGCTCAGTGTGGGCCTTGGCATCTGCTGCATCGTAGTGCTGCTGTACACGTTTGCCTGGAAGTTCTTTTTCCGACGTGTGCTCAAAACGTTTGTGCGGTGACGCGGCGATGCGATGAACGTTGTTGCTCGCATCGCTGACAGGGCGTTCAAAGTCGGCATTGAAAATGAAAAGGGCATTCCGTTGGAATGCCCTTTGTGAGGTCGTCGCAGATGGATGATTACTTGCTGCGCTTCACTCTCAGCAACTCATCGACGATCAGGCAGATCGCCCCCACCGTGATCGCACTGTCCGCAATGTTGAAGGCGGGGAAGTGGCGACCGCTCAGGTGGAAGTCCAGAAAGTCCACTACGTAGCCGTGCTGCAGTCGATCCACCACATTGCCGATGGCGCCGCCGAGGATGCTGGAGAGCGAGAACGCAAACAGCTTCTGGCCGGGATGCGCGCGCAGTTGCCAGATGATGAACACGGCTGCGGCGAGGCCGATGCCGGTGAATGCCCAGCGCTGCCAGCCGCCCGCATTCGCGAGGAAGCTGAAGGCTGCGCCGGTGTTGTGGGCACGAACGATGTTGAAAAAGTTCGTGATGTACGTGGCGTCGCCCAGCTTGTAGTAGCCGAGGATGAGCACCTTGGTGAACTGGTCGGCAAGAAAGATCACCACGGCCCAGGCGAGCCAGGGCCAGATGCTTCCATTGCCGCCGCTGCTGGAGCCGCCGCGCGCCATGATCAGACGAAGGCTCGGGTTTCGCCCGCGCCGTAGAGGTTGCTTGCGCAGCGGCCACAGAGCGTTGGGTGCTCGGTGTTGCTGCCCACGTCTGCGGCGTAGTGCCAGCAGCGTTCGCACTTGGTGTCTTGCGATGGCTTCACTTCAATGGCGAGCGCGTCGCCTGCCTTGAGTTCGACCTTGGAGACGATGAGCGCGAACTTCAAGTCGGCACCGATCGATGCCAGCATGTCGTGGTCTTCTGGCGCTGCGGTGAGCACGACTTCGGCTTGCAGCGAAGAACCGACGGCACCGCTGGTGCGCACGGCTTCGATTTCCTTGTTCACCAGATCGCGGATTTCGCGCAAGCGTTGCCACTTGGCGCTGAGCGCGTCGTCACCTGCGGCGATGGTGCCGTAGGTTTCGAGGAAGATGGATTCGGATTGGCCGAACACCTTCCACGCTTCTTCCGCGGTGAAGGACAGGAACGGTGCCATCCAGCGCAGCATGGCGTGCGTGATCTGGTGGAGCGCGGTCTGTGCGCTGCGGCGGGCGTGGCTGTTTTCGCCGGTGGTGTACAGGCGGTCTTTCAGCACGTCGAGGTAGAAGCCGCCCAGGTCTTCCGAGCAATACAGTTGCAGCTTGGCGACCACGGGGTGGAACTCATACACCTTGTAGTGCGCGAGGATGTCCTGCTGCAGAGCGGCTGCGCGGGTGAGGGCGTAGCGGTCGATCTCCAGCATGTCTTCGAACTTCACGCTGTCCTTGGCGGCGTCGAAGTCGCTCACGTTGGCCAGCAGGAAGCGCAGCGTGTTGCGGATGCGGCGGTAGCTGTCCACCACGCGGGCGAGGATCTTGTCGTCGATGGCGAGGTCGCCCGAGTAGTCGGTCGAGGCGCACCACAGACGGATGATTTCCGCGCCCAGCTTGCCGCTCACTTCTTGAGGCGAGACGGTGTTGCCCAGCGACTTGCTCATCTTCTTGCCCTGACCGTCCACCGTGAAGCCGTGCGTGAGCAGGCCCTTGTACGGTGCGCGGCCATAGATGGCGGACGCCAGCAGCAGCGACGAGTGGAACCAGCCGCGATGCTGGTCATGGCCTTCCAGATACAGGTCCGCTTCGGGGCCCGAATCGTGGTGCATGTTGTTGTGCGTGCCGCGCAGCACGTGCCAGAAAGTGGAGCCGGAGTCGAACCACACTTCGAGGATGTCGGTGCTCTTGGTGTAGCTCTTGGCTTCTTCCGCACCGAGGATTTCTTCGGCCGTCACGCGGCTCCAGGCTTCGATGCCGCCCTTGCCGACGACCTCAACGGCCTGGTCGAGGATTTCCATCGTGCGTGGGTGCAGCTCGCCCGAATCCTTGTGCAGGAAAAACGGGATCGGCACGCCCCAGCTGCGCTGACGCGAGATGCACCAGTCGGGACGACCGGCGATCATGTCGCGCAGGCGGCTCTTGCCGTTTTCGGGGTAGAAGCTGGTGTGCTCGATGGCTTCGAGCGCGATCTGGCGCAGCGTTTGTGCTGGCTTGTCACCGGCCTTGGTGAACACGCCTTCGCCTTCGTCCATGCGGATGAACCACTGCGCAGCGGCGCGGTAGATCACCGGCGACTTGTGACGCCAGCAATGTGGGTAGCTGTGGGTGATGGTGGTGGTGCCCAGCAGGCGACCGGCCTTGTCCAGCGCTTCGAGGATGACCGGCACGGCCTTCCAGATGTGCAGACCGCCGAACAGCGGGAAGTCGGGCGCGTAAGCACCGTTGCCCTGCACGGGGTTCAGGATCTCGTCGAGCTTCATGCCGTGCGAGACGCAGGAGTTGAAGTCATCGAGACCGTAGGCGGGTGCCGAGTGCACGATACCCGTACCGTCGGTGGCGGTGGCGTAGTCGGCCAGATAGACGGGCGACAGGCGCTTGTAGCCCGCGTCCACGTCGTACAGCGGATGCTCGAATTGCAGTGCGTCGAGCTTTTCGCCCTGGGCCACGGCAAGCACCTTGCCTTCGAGGTTCCAGCGCTTCATGGTGTCTTCCACCAGCGTCTCGGCCACGATCAGCAGGCCGCGTGGTGTATCGACCAGCGCGTAGGGCAGCTCGGGGTTCAGGTTCAGCGCCTGGTTGGCGGGGATGGTCCACGCAGTGGTGGTCCAGATGACGATGAAGGCGTCCTTGTCGAGTTGGGGCAGACCGAACGCTGTGGCCAGCTTGGCAGGCTCATGGGCCTTGAACATCACGTCGAGCGTGTTGCTCTTTTTGTCCTGGTATTCGATCTCGAACTCGGCCAGCGACGAGGCGCAGTCAAAGCACCAGTACACGGGCTTCAGGCCACGATACACAAAGCCGCGCTCCATCACGCGCTTCAGGGCGCGCAATTCACCGGCTTCGTTCTCGAAGTTCATGGTCTTGTAGGGATGTTCCCAATCCCCCAGCACGCCCAGGCGCTTGAAGTCCGTCATCTGCTGAGCGATCTGCTCGGTCGCGAAGGCGCGGCTCTTGGACTGCATCTCGTCGCGCGGCAGATTGCGGCCATGCAGCTTTTCGATGGCGTTCTCGATCGGCAGACCGTGGCAGTCCCAGCCCGGTGCATAAAGCGCGTTGAAACCGTCGAGCTGGCGGCTCTTGACGATCATGTCCTTGAGGATCTTGTTGACCGCGTGACCGATGTGCAACTGGCCGTTGGCATACGGAGGGCCATCGTGCAGGATGAACTTGGGCGCGCCGCAGCGGGCGTCGGTCAGTTTCTTGTAGATGCCTTCGTCTTGCCATTCCTTGACCCAGCTCGGCTCGCGCTTGGGCAGGTCGCCGCGCATCGGGAAGGAGGTGTCGGGCAAGTTCAGGGTCTTGCGGTAGTCCGTTTTGTTGGACGTGGTGGACGTGTCTGTGGCTTGCTGTTTATCGGACATGAGCTGAAATCTTGAAAGCGGTCGGACTCCGGCGGGAAGTCGGAGCGCTGAATACGAATATCACGAGGATGCGGAAGGAATGTGACGGCGAGAGCGTCAAATTCGGTCGCGAGTGGTCTGACGCCGGGTTTCGGCATGCGTGGAGGCAGCAAAAAACGCGCGGGCATCATCGCAATCTTTGGCGATACCAGCGGTCAGGGCGTCGAGGCTGTCGTATTTCAGCTCGTCGTGCAGTTTGTGCAGGAGTTCCACGCGGATGATTTTACCGTATGCCCCTTCGGCCCCCAGATCGGCAGGCCATTCGAGGCAATGGGTTTCCAGCAGCACGCGCCCGCCGTTCACGTCATTGGGGTCCACGGACGGGCGAACCCCCAGATTGGCCACGCCCGGCAGGGGCTGGTCGGCCAGACCGTAGACCTGCACCGCAAAAATGCCGCTCGCGGCGGGTTTCCAGTGTTTGAAACGCAGGTTGAGCGTGCGAAAACCGTCCTGGTCGGCCCCCTTGGCGGCCGATTTGCCCAGCTGGCGACCCAGCTTGCGCCCGTGCACCACGTGGCCGGAGATGGCATAGGGCCGTCCCAGCAGGCGAGCGGCCTCGGCCAGATCGCCCTTGCCCAGCGATTCGCGCACGGCGGAGCTGGAAACGCGCAGGCCGTGCACCTCGTAGCTGTTCATGCGGGCCACGTCGAAGCCGTTGGCGCGACCGGCGGCGTCGAGCATCGAATAGTCGCCTGCGCGCTTGGCGCCAAAGCGGAAATCGTCGCCCACAAGCACGTACTTCGCACCCAGACCGTTCAGGATCACGTCATTGATGAAAGACTCGGGCGGCTGGCTGGCCAGCTTTTCGTTGAACGGCAGCACAATGGTCTGCTGCACGCCGCAGGCGGCCAGCTCGATCAGCTTGTCGCGCAGCGTGCCCACGCGGGCGGGCGCGAGTTCGGGCTTGTTGAGCTTGCCCGCGAAATAGTCGCGCGGATGCGGCTCGAACGTGAGCACGCAGCTGGCCACGCCGCGTTGGCGCGCTTCATTGTTGAGCAGAGCCAGCATGGCCTGATGTCCGCGGTGCACGCCATCGAAATTGCCGATGGTCAGCGCACATGCTTCTGCGACACCCGGGTGGTGCAAGCCTCGAAAGATCTTCATCGCTGTACTTTTCTTTTGATAGCGCCCCGAGCCGCAAACAGGGCAAAAGACGCCATTTCGTCACGAAAAGAGTATATTGTGAGTCAGCTGACCGCCATTGCGGCGGATCGGCACTTGTTATCTGCGTTCCGAGTCTTGTTTTTTCAACGGATGAACTGGAGGCGTGTGGTGAAGGTGTTGAAGCTGTCGGCTCAAGGGTTGCCGCAATCGTGGGTGTCGCTCGAACAGGCGGTGACCCACTATGCAGCGGGTGAAGTGCGCTGGGAGCTAGGCGCGCAGGTGGCGCTGTTTCGCGGCGGCCACAACGCCGTCACGGGAGAGCAGTCGCAGATCGCGGTCAGCAGCATCATCGGCACCAAGGGCGTTCCGGCCATCGACCCGTTCGTGCTCAAGCCCACGCTCAGCAACAGCAAGCTCTTCATCCGCGACCGCAACGTCTGCGCCTACTGCGGCGGCCACTTCCACGAGGAAGACCTCACCCGCGAACACATCGTACCATTCGCCCGCAACGGCCAGGACCACTGGATGAACGTGGTCACCGCCTGCCGCCCCTGCAACCACCGCAAGGGCCCGCGCACGCCCGAGCAGGCACACATGCCGCTGCTCTACACACCCTATGTGCCCAGCCTGTGGGAAGACTTCATCCTGCGCAACCGCCGCATTCTGGCGGATCAGATGGAGTTTCTGATGGCACATGTGCCGAAGTCTTCGCGGTTGCTCAACAGCTGAAATCGCAATCGGCCTGAGTCGCACCGCTGTTGCATGAGAGAACATGAAGCAATATCTCGTGAAGTTGCAGGCATGGATCGAGCAGGATGATCTGTTTTTGTGCTCTGTGATGTTTTGCGCCGGTGTCGCACTGTTTTCCATCGCCATTGCGGTTCTGGCCTTTGGCGTGCTGCCTGCCTCTTGGCAGGAATTCAGTGGCTGGACTGCCCTGTTGAGTGCCTTGGTGCTGGTTTTTGGCATCTGGGGAACGCTTCTGATGGTTGGTAGTTTCCTACCGAAAACATCCTGGGTGCGCCGGTTTGCAGAAAAAGCGATACCGGATAGCGCTGATTTGGAGGGGTTGGTTCTGGCCTTTGTCTTGTGCTTGCCAGCCGCCGTCATGACCTATTTCCTGAGGCAAATGGGTGCCCGCAAAGCACGGCCTTGATGCTCTGCGCGACTGTTGATCGCGTGGGACCGCATCGAGCGTGGCGCTTCGGCCATTCGAAATGGCCCATTTCTTTCCTTCGAACCTGCCTGTCGACCCATGGGCAACGATGCGTTCGGCGGCAATCTCTTATGCGTTTTCCATCCAAATACATCGTTTTTTATTCTTTGATGTGATTTGGACGCGGCCCTACATTGAAGTCCATAGCCATCAGTCGATGGCGAATCTGGCAACCAATGGACGAGATGAGGTACGCGAACATGAGCGCAGTCGAACTGGAATTCGAAGCAACTTTGGCACCTGTGTTGCAGCAGGCCATCGCCAGCGCGCAGGCCGAGGGTCTGCCGTATGCGGGCAGCCTGCCGCCGGTGCAGGCTTGGGAGCTGGTCAAGAGCGGGCAGGCCGTGCTGATCGATGTGCGCACCACCGAGGAGCGCAAGTTTGTCGGCCAGGTGCCGGACAGTCTGCATGTGGCATGGGCGACGGGGACTTCGCTCAATCGCAATCCGCGTTTTGCGCGCGAGTTGGCGGCGCTGGTGTCCAAGCAGGCCAAGCCGGATGATGAGCATCCGCCCGTCGTGCTGCTGCTGTGCCGCAGCGGCAAGCGTTCGGCGCTGGCGGCGCAGGAGGCTGCGAAGGCCGGCATCGAGCTGGTGTTCAACGTGAGCGAAGGCTTCGAGGGCGACATCGACGATGTGCAGCAGCGCGGGCATTTCAATGGCTGGCGCTTTCATGGCTTGCCTTGGGTGCAGGACTGATCTGACGAAAGTGGACGGATTGAACATCATGAGCACTTTCGACATTCCCGAAATCGTCAAGCAATTGCGTGCGGTGCGTGACCAGTGGCGCGAAAAGCAGAACCGCACCGATACCGAATACCGCGAGTTTCCGTCACGCGATGCGGTGGCCAAAGCGGTGGAATCGCTCAAAGGCGTGCTGTTTCCGCTGCGCCTTGGGCCGCCCGAGTTGCGCCACGCTACGGAAGATTTCTACGTCGGCCACACGCTCGACAGTGCGCTGCAGACGCTGCATGCGCAGGCGGGCATCGAGCTGCATTACCGGCAACGTGGTAGCGCATTGAGCGCCAAGGAAATCGACGCGCAGGCCACCAACGCCGTGCACCAGTTTGCACACAGCTTGCCGAGCTTGCGGCAGTTGCTCGACACCGATGTGCTTGCTGCATTTCAAGGCGATCCGGCGGCGCGCAGTGTGGATGAAGTGGTGCTCAGCTATCCGGGCGTGCTCGCGCTGATTCACCACCGCATTGCGCACACGTTGTATCGGCTGGAGCTGCCGCTGCTCGCGCGCATCATCTCCGAGATCGCGCACAGCCAGACGGGCATTGACATCCATCCCGGCGCGCAGATTGCGTCGGGCTGCTTCATCGATCACGGCACGGGCGTGGTGATTGGCGAGACGGCGGAGATTGGCTCCAACGTGCGCATCTACCAGGCGGTGACGCTGGGCGCCAAGCGCTTTCCGAAAGACGCGCAGGGCCATCTGCAGAAGGGCTGGGCACGGCATCCGATTGTTCAGGACGATGTGGTGATCTACGCGGGCGCGACGATTCTGGGGCGCGTGACGATCGGGCAGGGCGCGGTCATCGGCGGCAATGTGTGGATCACCGACGACGTGCCAGCGGGCGCGAATGTGTCACAGGCCAGACTTCAGAAAGATGTTGAATCGGGCCAGGGCAACCACCACAGCGAGGCACGCGTTGCTGCGTGAAAGGTCCACATGACTTCTCCAAGCCTTGTTCACGACTTCGGTATCGCCGTGCGGCAGTTGCGCGAATCGCGCGGCTGGTCGCAGGAAATGCTGGCCGCGCATTCGGATCTGCATCGCACCTACGTGGGTGAAGTGGAGCGCGGCCTCGTCACGCCGTCGCTCGTCACCTTGCACAAGCTGGCTTGCGCGCTGGACATCCGGGCTGCCGACCTGCTGCTGCGCACGGATCAGATTGCATCGCTGCGCAACACACAGCATCTGCGCTTGACGGCTATAGCCTGTTGAGACTGCGGCGCGCGCAATCAACACTTGGCTGGCGTTCTTCTTCATCTTGCCAGTTTCATCTTCGATTTTTTCTCCGAACTTTTTCAGGACCTGACTCACCATGACAGCAACCGTAGGCGGCACCACCGCATTGGGCGACAACGCAGCACGTCAACTAGCCAACGCCACCAAGACCGCGCCTCAGCTATCGACCATCAGCCCACGCTGGCTCACGCATCTGCTGCAGTGGGTGCCGGTGGAAGCGGGCATCTACCGCGTCAACCAGGTCAAGAACCCGGAAGCCATCAAGGTGACCTGCACCGCCAAGGAGCATGAGAACCAACTGCCGCGCACGTATGTCGACTACGACGAAAAGCCGCGTGAGTTCTTCCTGAATGCCGTCTCCACCGTGCTCGACGTGCACACGCGCATCTCCGATCTGTACAGCAGCCCGCACGATCAGATCAAGGAACAACTGCGCCTGACGATCGAGACGATCAAGGAAAATCAGGAAAGCGAGTTGATCAACAACCCCGAGTACGGCCTGCTTGCGCAAGTGACCGACGAACAGCGCATCTTCCCGCTGACCGGTGCGCCCACGCCGGACGATCTGGACGAGCTGCTGACCAAGGTGTGGAAAGAGCCCGCATTCTTCCTCGCGCATCCGTTGACCATCGCCGCGTTCGGCCGCGAAGCCACACGCCGCGGCACACCACCACCGACCGTGAGCCTGTTCGGTTCGCAGTTCATCACATGGCGCGGCGTGCCGCTGATTCCTTCGGACAAGGTGCCGGTGGCCGATGGCAAGTCCAAGATCATTCTGCTGCGCGTGGGTGACCGTCGCCAGGGCGTGGTCGGCCTGTTCCAGCCGGGTCTGCCGGGCGAGCAAAGCCCTGGTCTGTCGGTGCGCTTCATGGGCATCAACAACCACGCGATTGCGTCGTACCTGATCTCGCTGTACTGCTCGCTCGCCGTGCTCACGCCCGATGCGATTGCTGTGCTCGACGATGTGGAAATCACCAAGTACCACGATTACTCGGTGCTGGACACCTACAAGTAAACGGGGAGCCGCGCTTTGACGTCATCCACTTTCTCCCCGCCTGCCAGCGGCGCGCCGTCGCTGCCGCAGGCACCGGAGAGCCCCATCGATCCGGCAGCGCTTGCGCAACTGGCATCGGCGTTCTTCCGCGCTTTGCCCGGCGAGGCGGCAGCTCCAGCCGGGTTGCAGTCCGCGTCGGGTGGCGCAGGCGCGACGCCGTTGTCGGTTCCCGCAAGTGCGGGCACGGTGAGCCACTCGCTGCCACATTCATGGCCGATTGGCGCGCAGCCGCAGAGCAATCTCGCGCCTGCAGGCTCGCCCTTCGCCAGCCCTGTGGGGCTTGCTCCGAACCTGCCCGGCAATCCGATTCCGCTTGGACAGATTCCGGGCAGCAACATCCTGCCAAGCAACCCGGCGCAGGTGCTCACGCTCGCCAACCGCTTGCCTGCGGAATCGCCCAAGGCGGTTGCGGGCAACGGCGTGCCCGATCTGGCCTACGCAGCGGCTCCGGCCTACGAGCCCAGGTTGTCGAGCATCACCAATGGTGTGCCCGAGGCCCATGCTGCCACGGCGACATCGGCAGCGCAGCAGCCCACGGTGTCGTCCTCATCACCGGCATCACCAGCATCGCCGTTCTATTTCCTGTCGCAACAGCAAGCGGGTCCATCCGCGCCCGATGGTCTGGATGCCCTCAGCGGCCAGGCGATTGCAGCGCGCGCTGCCCAGCAACCGGCCGTTCCGCAACTGGTTGGCAACAGCAGTCCTGCAACACAGACACCGACCGCCAGCGCCGCGCCGCAATACTATTTTGTGGATGCGGTGAGGCTGCCGAGCGGCTACGTCACGCCTGAAAAGCCGCATCCGCAAGGTGCGAACGCCACGCCCGCACTGGGCCAGCAGGACCGTCATCCGGGCTTTGATGTGAACGCCGTGCGACGCGATTTTCCGATTCTGTCGGAGCGCATCAACGGCAAGCAACTGATCTGGCTGGACAACGCCGCGACCACGCACAAGCCGCGTCAGGTGATTGAGCGCATTTCTCATTTCTACGAGCATGAAAACTCCAACATCCACCGCGCCGCGCACGTACTCGCTGCGCGCGCGACGGATGCCTACGAGCATGCGCGCGAAGTGGTTCGCCGCTTCATCAACGCGCCCGATGTGAACGAGGTGATCTTTGTACGCGGAACGACCGAGGCCATCAATCTGGTCGCCAAAAGCTGGGGCGGCAAGCACGTTGGAGAAGGTGATGAAATCATCGTTTCCCATCTCGAACACCACGCCAACATCGTCCCGTGGCAGCAGTTGGCCGAAGCCAAGGGTGCCAGGCTGCGCGTGATTCCGGTGGATGATCAGGGCCAGATTCGTCTCGACGAATACCAGAAGCTGATCAACGACCGCACGAAGATCGTCGCCATCGGCCATGTGTCGAACACGCTCGGCACGGTGGTGCCCGTCAAGCAGGTGGTGGAGATCGCCAAGCGTCGCGGCATCGTCACGCTGGTCGATGGTGCGCAGTCGATTGCGCACACGCCCGTCGATGTGCAGGACATCGGCGCGGACTTCTTCGTGTTCTCCGGCCACAAGATTTTTGCGCCCACCGGCATCGGTGCGCTCTGGGGTCGGCGCGAGGTGCTCGAAGACATGCCGCCATGGCAGGGCGGCGGCAACATGATTGCCGACGTGACCTTCGAGAAGACCGTGTTCCAGCCGCTGCCCAACACCTTCGAGGCAGGCACCGGCAACATCGCCGATGCCGTGGGGCTGGGCGCTGCGCTGGAATATGTGGAGCGTCTGGGCATCGAAAACATCAGCCGTTATGAACACGCGTTGGTGGACTACGGTATGCAGCAACTGGGCACCATCCCCGGTCTGCGCCTGATCGGCACCGTGCCGGGCAAGGCGAGTGTGCTGTCCTTCACGCTGGAAGGCTATACGACCGACGAAGTGGGCAAGGCGCTCAACGCCGAAGGCATTGCGGTGCGCACCGGCCACCATTGCGCGCAGCCGATTCTGCGTCGCTTCGGTGTCGAGACCACCGTGCGTCCTTCGCTCGCGTTCTACAACACGTTCGAGGAAATCGACGAACTGGTGCACGTGGTGCGACGACTGGCATCGCAGCGTCGCTGATTCGTCTGCTTGAAATGAGCAAAGCGGTGAGCCTGCAAAGGTTCACCGCTTTGTTGTTTCTGGCGAGGGCTCAGTAGGTTTCGAGGTGCAGTCTTCCGTGCTGCTTGAGTTTTGCCGCGACGCTGTCCCAGTCCATTCCGGCTTGCACGATCACATCGCGCAGCGCGAGCACCACGCCTTCTTCCATGCTCTTCAAACCGCAGACATAGATGTGCGTGTTGTCGTCCTTGATCAGTTCGACCAAGTCCACCGCGCGTTCGCGGATCGCGTCTTGCACATAGCGTTTGGGTTGCTCCGCCACGCGCGAGAACGCGAAGTTGTTGTCGATGAAATCCTTGGGCAGGTTCTGCAGCGGGCCGAAGTAAGGCAGCTCCTGAGGAGTGCGTGCGCCGAAGAACAGCATGAGCTTGCCGCCATCGAACTTGCCACTCTTGCGCAGGCGTCTGCGCCATTCCGTCATCGCGCGCATGGGTGCGCTGCCAGTGCCGGTGCAGATCATCACGATGTGCGAGCGCGGATGATTCGGCATGAGGAACGAGTGACCGAACGGGCCGATCACCTGCACCTTGTCGCCCACGTTCAGGTCGCAAAGATAGTTGCTGGCCACGCCGCGCACGGGCTTGCCTTCGTGGTCCTGCGTGACGCGTTTGACGGTGAGCGCGATGTTGTTGTAGCCGGGCCGCTCGCCATTGCGCGCGCTGGCGATGGAGTATTGGCGCGCCACATGCGGCTTGCCGTTGGCGTCCACGCCGGGCGGGATGATCGCGATCGACTGGCCTTCGAGCACCGGGAAAGGCATGGCGCCGAAGTCGAGCACGATGTGGTGCGTCTCGTTGTCGAAGCCCGCTTCGGTGCAGTTGATGTTGCCCACCACGCTCGCCGTGACCGGGCTCTTGGGAGCATACAGATTGGTGTAGGCGTGCGCAGCCGACCACGGCGGAACCGTTGCGCCAAAGGCCGCGGAACGAAAGGGCGTTTCGCCAATTTCACCCACGTTCGATGTGAGCCCTGCCACTGCGGCAATCGCCGCTTGTGCTTGCGACAGGTCTTCGACTTCGGCGACTGCTGCAGGGTCGGCGTTCTGCACTGCAGCCAGTCGCTCGGCAGATATTTCCTGCGGCAGCGCTTCCCAACTGAACTGATCCGCAATCGAATACGCCTCTGCCGCAGGCACCTTGCGCCAGTTGTCGATGCTGCCCGTGGGGCAGGGCGAGATGCAGTCCATGCAGCCATTGCACTTGTCGGCCATGACGACGTAGTTGGTGTCGTCGTGCGTGATGGCGTCCACCGGGCAGGTCGCTTCGCAGGTGTTGCAGCGGATGCAGATTTCCGGGTCGATCAGATGCTGATTGAGGATGCCGTTTTCGATCATCGTGGTGGTGGTCATGATCTGCTGTCTCCTTGCGGCGGTTGGAGCGCCGCCTGTCACCGATCAGTTGAAACGGACGTACTCAAAATCCACGGGCTGGCGATTGATCCCCATGACCGGCGGTGCAATCCAGCCTGCGAACTTGCCGGGCTCCAGGCACTGCTTCATCAGCGATGCGACAAAGGTTCGATCGTCGTCGCTGGCCAGCCAATCGTTCTTGCGTGATTGCCATTCCGCTTCCGTCACCGGGCGTCCATCGGGGCTGATGCGCACGCCCGCGAGTGCGCCGATCTGGCGGTTGAAGGCCTTGTGCGGAACGGTCAGGCGAAAGTCGATGCCCGCTTTTTCCATGACCTTGTTCCAACGACCCACGCCCGCGTTGGAGTCCTTGATGTAGTCATCGCGCAGCACCTCGTTGAGGGCGTTGAGCATCGGCACATCCTTTTCCTGCAGCTTGCCGTCCACCACTTCGAGCACCTTGTATTGCTGGTCGTGCAGCGCGTGATCGTCGGCGCGCTTGCCTTCTTCATAGCGGCCCTTGAGGCCCGAGCTGTAGAACGTGGCGGCGTTGCTCGACTGGTCCGCGCCGAACAGGTCGATGGTCACGCTGTAGTGGAAATTCAGATAGCGCTGCATCGTCGGCAGATCGATCACGCCCGCAGCGCGCAGCTTGTTCGCGTCGTCGGTCTTGAGTTCGTTCATCACCTGACAGGTGCGCTGCAGCACGCGCGAGACGCCCGATTCGCCGACGAACATGTGGTGCGCTTCTTCGGTCAGCATGAACTTGGTGGTGCGTGCCAGCGGATCGAATGCGCTTTCGGCGAGCGCTGCCAACTGGAACTTGCCGTCGCGATCGGTGAAGTAGGTGAACATGAAGAACGCCAGCCAGTCGGGCGTCTTCTCGTTGAACGCGCCGAGGATGCGCGGATTGTTCTCGTCGCCCGATTGGCGCTCCAGCAGCGCTTCGGCTTCTTCGCGGCCATCGCGGCCAAAGTATTTGTGCAGCAGGTAGACCATGGCCCACAGATGACGGCCTTCCTCCACGTTGACCTGAAAGAGATTGCGCAGGTCGTAGAGCGATGGCGCGGTCAGTCCCAGATGCCGTTGCTGCTCGACCGATGCGGGCTCGGTGTCGCCTTGCGTGACGATGATGCGGCGCAGGTTGGCGCGGTGCTCGCCGGGCACTTCCTGCCAGGCCTTTTCACCCTTGTGATCACCGAAGTGAATGGCGCGATCCTGATCGGCCGGATTGAGAAAAATGCCCCAGCGGTAGTCGCGCATCTTCACGTAGCCGAACTGCGCCCAGCCCTGCGGATCGACGCTGACTGCCGTGCGCAGATAGACGTCATGGTTGGTCGAACCTTCGGGGCCCACGTCGTCCCACCACTTGATGAAGTTGGGCTGCCAGCTCTCCAGCGCGCGTTGCAAGGTGCGGTCGCCCGAGAGGTCCACGTTGTTGGGAATCTTGACGCTGTAATCGATGTTGCTCATCTCTCTTCTCCTGTTTGAATTCGGTGGCGATGCGGTCAGACGCGGTTGAAGTCGAAGCCCGCTTTCTGGCCCGATCCGTAGAGCTTGAGCGCGCCTTTCTCGCCCACGGCATTGGGGCGGATGAAGATCCAGTTCTGCCATGCGGACAGGCGGCCGAAGATGCGCGTGAGCATGTTTTCCTTGCCGTTGAAACGCAGATTGGCTTCGAGGCCGGTGAGCGCGTCGGACGACATCGCCGCGCGTTCCTCGATGGCGATGCGAATCTCGTCTTCCCAGTCGATGTCGTCAAGCGCGGCGGTGACAAGGCCGAGCTTCTGCGCTTCGTCGCCATTGAGCGCCTGACCCGTGGCCGCGCGCACGGCTTCAAGCGGTGCGGCTTCTTCGTAGAAGCGGCGTTGCAGACGGCTTTGGTCATTCACCAACGGCAGCAGGCCGAAGTTGAATGCGTCGAGCTGGATGTGCGGTTCGCGTTCGGGCTCATCGGGCAGCACGAGCATGTAGGTGCGATCTGCGGCGAAGGCAAACTCGGCGAGCATGCCTGCAAAGCACGAACCCGGTTCGATGATGGCGAACAGCGAGCGCGAGGACACATCGAGCCGCGCAAACGTGCGTCGCAGCAGGCCTATGGTTTCGTTGACCAGCCAGTGGCCCTTGTGTTCGAGCATGGTCGCATCGGCGGCAAGCACGGCCGCTGCATCGCCTTCGGTTTTGAGCAGCCAGGTGCCGATGTCGAGTTCGTTGGTGCGCAGGTGCAGGATGGCGTCGTCGAGTTCGCGGCCCATTGCCAGCGGCCACCAGGTTGCGCCGGCTTGTTCGATGGCGTTGGTCGTCGTCGGTTGCGCGCCTTGCGGAGCACGCACGGTAATGGTGGCGGTGCGCTTGGCGCGGTCGATTTCGACGTTCACATGCTGGTAGCGCAGGCTGTTGTCAGTCAGTTCGCGTTCGACGCGGGTGAGTTGAATGCCGCTGGCCGCTGCGCTGCGCTGGCTTTGTGATGCGAGCTGGTCGGCATGCTGCTTCACGGTCTCGGCAAACTGCGCGGGTTTGGCGATGGCATCGACCAGCCGCCAATCGACCGCGCGCTGGCCGCGCACGCCTTCCACGCTGGTGCAGAAGATGTCGGCCAGATCGTTGCGCACATGGCGTTTGTCGGTCACGCGGGTGAGGCCGCCCGTGCCGGGCAGCACGCCAAGCAGCGGCACCTCGGGCAGCGAGACGGAAGACGAGCGGTCGTCGATCAGCACGATCTCGTCGCAGGCCAGCGCCAGCTCGTAGCCGCCGCCCGCGCAGGCACCGTTCACCGCAGCGACGAACTTGAGGCCGTCGTGCCGGGAGCTGTCTTCCATGCCGTTGCGGGTTTCGTTGGTGAACTTGCAGAAGTTCACCTTCCAGGAATGCGACGAGACGCCGAGCATGAAGATGTTGGCGCCCGAGCAGAAGATGCGGTCTTTGCCGCTGGTGACGATCACCGAGCGCACCTGTGGATGCTCGAAGCGGATGCGGTTGATGGCGTCGTGCAGTTCGATGTCGACGCCGAGGTCGTAGCTGTTGAGCTTGAGTTTGTAGCCGGGACGAATGCCGCCGTCTTCGGCGATGTCGAGTTTCAGACGGGCGGTCTGGCCATCGACCTCGAAGGACCAGTGGCGGTACTGGGACGGGTCAACGCGGTAATCGACGATGGGAGCGTCAATGTGGGCGACGGCGGGAGCTTGCTGTGACATGCGCGGCCTCTTCGGATGAAAAATAGTGCACTTGCAGAACAGGTGTTGGCACTATTATGCATTTCACAAAGAAAATTGCACGTCGGGGTATGCAGTATGTTGCAGTTTTTGAGGATTCCTAGGGAAAGCACCCAGCGTGCGCCAGATCGTGGATGCCGGGAGGCTCAGGTCGCCACCAGTGCCTTCAGTTGCGCAAAGCTCTGCTCCAGCGTTCTGCCGCTGGTGTCGAGCACATGGTCGGCCTTGGCGTAGAACTCGCGGCGGCCTTCGAGGATGCGGCGCAGGTCGTCCATGGCTTCGGGGTTGGCGGCCATGGGGCGGGTGTCGCCCTGGGCGATCACGCGGCTCATGTGCTCGTCGGGCTGTGCCTGCACCCACACGGTGGTGCAGTGCGAGAGCAGTTCGTTGAACGTGGCCGGGTCGGAGACGATGCCGCCCGGCGTGGCGATGACCACGTCGGCGTAGATCTGCACGGCTTCTTCGAGCGCGCGGCGTTCGTAGCGACGGTAGCCACTCACGCCATACAGGTCGTAGATTTCGCGCACGCTGCAACCGGCCAGCGTTTCGATTTCGTGGTTCAGCTCGATGAAGGGTACGCCCATGTCGTCGGCCAGCATCTTGGCGAGCGTGGATTTGCCCGCGCCGCGCAGGCCGATGAGGGCGATGCGGGTGTGGCGATGCAGGTCGCCGGTGGGCGCGGTGCCGAGGATTTCTCCGGCGGCAAGGCGCACGCGGCGCAGTTCGTCCTCTTTGCGGCCTTCGAGCAGTTCGCGGATCAGCAGCCATTCGGCGCTGGAGGTGGTCACGTCGCCCAGCAACTCGGCCATCGAGCAGTGCAGTGCCTGCGCGATCTGGTGCAGCACCAGGATGGAGACATTGCCCGTGCCGTATTCGAGATTGGCAAGATGCCGCTCGGACACCTCGGCCGTGATGGCCAAGGTGCGCCGCGTGATGCCGCGCTGTGCCCGCAACTGGCGCACGCGCTCGCCCAAGGCTTGCAGCACCTGATTCTTGTTGACCGCGTCGGCATGTCCGTCCGCTCCCTCGTCCCGCGCTGGGCTCTCGGCGTGCATCTGCTCCATAAGGCTTCCTGAAAGAAGGCACGAATCATAAACACTGGGTCGATTGAGCGATGCGGCAGACGTTGAGCGAAGTCTGCCGCGCTGCACTTTCGTTCCAAGGGTTAACGCGAATCATGCAATATAGTGCTTGACACTGAATTCTATCCTAACTATCTTTCAGTTGCACGCAACATAATGCATGTTCAACATGCGAGCAGCCAGCAAGCGGCGCAGACCTGCATTCAGGAGACACAGCCGATGGATTCGATGATTTCGATGGATTCCGACAAGCCGTTCAATTTCGCCAGCCATCTGTTCGAGGCCAACCGCGCGCGCGCAGACAAGCTGGCCTACATCGACGATCGCGGCACGCTGACCTATGGCGAGTTGGAGCAGCAGGCGCGCCGCGTGGCCAGTGCGCTGATGGCCAGCGGCATCCACCGCGAGGAGCGCGTGCTGCTTGCGATGCAGGACATGCGCGAGTGGGTGGTCAGTTTTCTGGGCGCGATCTATGCGGGCGTGGTGCCCGTGGCGGTCAACACCTTGCTGACTGCCGACGACTACGCCTACATGCTGGAGAACAGCCGCGCGCAGGCGATTTTTGCCAATGGCGCAATGCTGCCGGTGCTGGAATCTGCGATGGACAAGGCCGACCACGAGGTGCGGCTGATCTGGCTGACGCGCGCGGACGAGGCTCCGGCGCTGCCGCGCAATGCCGCGTTGTTCGAGGACTGGTTGCAGCAGCACCCGCCGCTGGCCGCACCCGCCAAGACCATGGGCGACGATCCCGGCTTCTGGCTGTATTCATCGGGCTCGACCGGCAAACCCAAGGGCACGGTGCACACGCAGGCCAATCCGTACTGGACGGCGGAGCTGTACGGCAAGGCGATTCTTCAACTCACCGAAAACGACATTTGCTTTTCGGCGGCCAAGCTGTTCTTCGCCTACGGGCTGGGCAATGCGCTGACTTTTCCATTGAGCGTCGGCGCGACGGTCGTGCTGATGGCCGAGCGGCCCACGCCTGCAGCGGTCTTTGCGCGCTGGACGCAGCCACAGCAACGACCGACCGTGTTCTTCGGCGCACCCACGGGCTTTGCGGGCATGCTCGCCAACCCGGCGCTGCCCGCGCGCGAGCAGGTCAGCCTGCGCATGTGTTCGTCTGCGGGCGAGGCGCTTCCGGCGGAGATCGCGCAGCGCTTCAAGGCGCACTTCGGTGCGGACATCGTCGATGGGCTGGGTTCGACCGAGATGCTGCACATCTTTCTGTCCAACCGGCCCGATGACATCCGCTACGGCAGCACGGGCAAGCCCGTGCCCGGCTATGAGGTTGAACTGCGCGGCGAGGATGGCAAATCGGTGGTCGATGGCGAAATCGGCGACCTGTTCATCAAGGGGCCGAGCAAGGCGCTGATGTACTGGAACAACCGCGTGAAGACGCGCGACACCTTTCGCGGTGAGTGGCTGAAAAGCGGCGACAAGTACAGTCGCGACGCCGACGGCTACTACACCTACGCGGGCCGCAGCGACGACATGCTGAAAGTGAGCGGCATCTATGTGTCGCCCTTCGAGGTCGAGGCCACGCTGATGCAGCACCCCGCCGTGCTGGAGGCCGCCGTGGTCGGCAAGATGGATCAGGACGGCCTTGTCAAACCCAAGTCGTTCGTGGTCTGCAAGCCCGGCCAGTCGGCCAGCGAAGAGGAACTCAAGGCCTTTGTGAAGGAGCGGCTCGCGCCCTACAAATATCCGCGCTTCATCGAATTCGTGGACGAGCTGCCCAAGACGGCAACCGGCAAGATCCAGCGCTTTCGGCTGCGCGACGCCGTGGCGTGAAGGCCCGCATTCGGGCATTCCCCACATCGTGATCGGCCAACACACGCCATCATCGGCATTCGGAAATCAACGCAGAAAAACTGGAGACAAAAAATGACCAAGACCGTATGGAAGTTGAACAGTCTGAAGGGCGCACTGACCCTGGCCACGCTGGCGGCCTTGAGCGGCCCGGTGCTTGCGCAAGAGAAGATCAAGGTCGGCTTCATGCTGCCCGCCAGCGGCACCTTTGCGGCGCTGGGCGTGGCCATCGAGAACGGCTTTCGCATGTACGTGGGCGAGCAGGGTGGCAAGCTGGCCGGGCGCGAGATCGAGTACTTCAAGGTCGATGACGAGTCCGATCCCGCCAGGGCCACCGACAACGTCAATCGCCTGATCAAGCGCGACAAGGTCGATGTGATCGTCGGCACCGTGCACTCGGGCGTGGCGATGGCGATGGCGCGCGCGGCCAAGGAAAGCAACACGATTCTGATCGTGCCCAACGCCGGAGCCGACGCGGTGACCGGGCCGATGTGCGGGCCGACCATCTTCCGTTCGTCGTTCAGCAACTGGCAGACCGCCTACCCGATGGGCGTGGTCGCCGCCAAGCAGGAAAACAAGAAGAACGCGATGACCATCACCTGGAAATATGCGGCGGGTGAAGAGGCGGTGGCGGGCTTCAAGGAAGGCTTTGAAAAGAACGGCGGCAAGGTCCACAAGCAGCTCACGCTGCCGTTCCCGAACGTGGAGTTCCAGGCGCTGCTCACCGAGATCGCGGCGGCCAAACCCGATGCGGTGTTCGCGTTCTTCGCGGGCGCGGGCGCGGTCAAGTTCGTGAAGGATTACCACGCGGCGGGTCTGTCGAAAACCATTCCGCTGTACGGCCCCGGCTTCCTCACCGATGGCACGCTGGATGCGCAGGGCGAGGCCGCGCAAGGCATGCTGACCACGCTGCATTACGCCGATGAACTGGGCACGGAGCGCGACAAGGTGTTCCGCACCAACTACGCCAAGTCGTACAAGCTGATGCCCGACGTGTATGCCGTGCAGGGCTACGACGCCGCGCAGATGCTGGCCGTGGGCCTGAAGGCCGCGGGTGGCGATGTGAGCAAGAAGGACGTGTTCCGCGCCGCCGTGGAAAAGGCCACCATCGCCAGCCCGCGCGGCGATTTCACGCTGAGCAAGGCGCACAACCCGGTGCAGGACATCTATCTGCGCAAGGTCGAGGGCAAGGAAAACAAGAAGCTCGGCGTGGCCGTGAAGGGGCTGGCCGATCCGGCGCGCGGCTGCAAGCTCTGACGAGCTTTAAGCGTTGCCGCGCACCTTGCATTGTTCTTCTCATCGACACGACAACTGATTCGGGACTGCCGTGGATCTTGCGACTTTTCTGGTGCAGTGCCTGAACTCGGTTCAGTACGGGCTGCTGCTGTTCCTGCTGTCTTCGGGCCTGACGCTGATCTTCGGCATCATGGGCGTGATCAATCTGGCCCACGGCAGCTTCTACATGATCGGCGCGTACATGGCGTTCGCGCTCGCGCCGTATCTGGGACAGCACTTCATCACCATGCTGCTGGTCGGCGTGGTGCTGGCCGTGGTGCTGGGCTATCTGCTCGAATGGGCGTTCTTCAGCTTTCTGTATGAGCGCGACCATCTGCAGCAGGTGCTGATGACCTTCGGCCTGATCCTCGTGTTCGAGGAACTGCGCGCGATTCTCGTCGGCAACGATGTGCATGGCGTGCAGCCGCCCGAATGGCTGGCGGGCAGCTTCTCGCTGCTCGGCATGATGAGCTACCCGTGGTATCGGGTGTTCGCCACCGTTGTCTGCCTGATCGTGGCCGCTGCCATGTACTGGATGGTCAACCGCACGCGCCTTGGCATGATGGTGCGCGCCGGTGCCAGCAACCGCGACATGGTGCGCGGCCTCGGCATCGACATCAAGCGGCTGTACCGCATCGTCTTCGCGATGGGTGTGGCGCTCGCCGCGCTGGCCGGCATGATTGCCGCGCCCATGGCATCGGTCTACCCGAACATGGGTTCGAGCGTGCTCATCATCTGCTTTGTGGTGGTGGTCATCGGAGGCATCGGCTCCATCACAGGCGCGCTCGTCGCATCGCTGCTGGTGGGCTTTGTCGATACCTTCGGCAAGGTGTTCTTTCAGGAATTGAGCGGCATGAGCGTCTATCTGCTCATGGCCATCATTCTGGTGTGGCGGCCCGAAGGCCTGATGGGCAAGAGGAGCTGAATATGGCCGCCAACAAAACTCCCAATGCCTCCATCGAAGCGGCTGAACAGGCCTACGCCGAAGCGCCCATGATCACATCGAAAAGCATGCCCGCCGATGCACGCACGCGCTCCTTCGGCTGGATCATTCCACTGGCCTGCGCCGTGGTGCTTGCGCTGCTGGCACCGATGTGGTCTTCATATCTTTCCGATCTGGTCGTGAAGATCATGATCCTCTCCATCTTCGCGCTGAGCCTGCAATTGCTGGTGGGCGGAACGGGGCTGGTGAGCCTCGGCCACGCGGCGTTTCTCGGCATCGGTGCCTATGCCACCGTGCTGGCCTCATCGCCCGAAGGCGGCAATTTTCTGGTGCTGCTGCTCGCGGCGCTGGTGGCAAGCGGTTTGAGCGCGGCCTTCATCGGCGCGTTCAGCATGCGCACCAAGGGCATCTACTTCATCATGGTGACGCTCGCGTTCGCGCAGCTTGCGTACTTTGTTTTTCACGACACCTCGGTCGGCGGCGGCAGTGACGGCATCTATCTGATGGTGCGCCCCGCCATCGGCGCGCTCGACATGGAAAGCAGCCGCACGCAGTACTACGTGGTGCTTGGCGCGCTGGTGCTGGTCTACGCGCTGCTCGCGATGATCGGCCGCTCGCGTTTTGGCGCAGCCCTTGCAGGCATTCGCGTGAACGAGCAGCGCATGCGCGCGGCAGGCTTTGCGACCTACTGGTACAAGCTCGCGGCGTTCGTGATCGCAGGCATGCTTGCCGGAACTGCAGGCTTTCTGCTGGCCGCGCGCGATGGCGTGGTCAACCCGGAACTGCTGGCCTGGCATCACTCGGGCGAGGTGCTGCTGATGGTGATTCTGGGCGGCATCGGTTCGCTGCGCGGTGCGGTCATCGGCACGGTCACGTTTGTGCTGCTCAAGGAACTGCTTTCCACACACGCGCTGGTCGGCAATCTGGCCGATCACTGGCAGCTCACGCTGGGCATTTCCATCATCGTGCTCGTGGCCTTGCTGCCCAAGGGCGTGATGGGAATCGGCGAGCAGTTGGCAAGAAAGAAGAAGCAGGCAGGAGGAGCCGCACATGGCTGAATCTCCATCGACATCACCATTCGCATCCAAGCTCGCGGTGCGCGGCCTCACGCGCATGTTCGGTGGTCTCATTGCCGTCAACAACGTGAACCTCGATCTGCATGTGGGCGAGGTGCACGCCGTCATCGGCACCAACGGCGCGGGCAAGTCCACGCTGATCAACATGCTCTCGGGCGAGATAGCCGCGAGCAGCGGCACGATTGCGCTCGACGGGCAGGACGTGACGCAAATGTCGCAGCCGCGCCGCGCCAAAGCGGGCATCGGCCGCAGCTACCAGCGCACCACCATCTTTCCCGAATTCTCGGTGCTCGAAAACTGCCGCCTCACCGCGCAGGCGCAGGCCCATCCAAGGCCATGGCACATCTGGCAATCGGCGCGCGGTTGCATGTTGAGCAACGAACGGGCCAAGGCCGCGTTGGCGCGCGCGGGTCTGCTGCAGCATCAACACGCGCAAGCTGGCAGCTTGAGCCACGGCGCGAAGCGGCAGCTTGAAGTGGCAATGTGCCTGTCCACGGAACCGCAAGTCTTGTTGCTCGACGAACCGCTCGCAGGCATGGGCGCAGAGGAGACCGAACGCATGCTGCAACTGCTGCAGGAACTCAAGACCGGCCACGCCGTGCTGCTGGTCGAGCACGACATGGATGCCGTGTTCCGCATTGCCGACCGCATCACCGTGATGGTCAACGGCAGCGTGGTGGCGAGCGGAACGCCCGATCAGATTCGCGTCGATCCCATCGTGCGCACCGCGTATCTTGGAGAGGAGCAGGCGCATGGCTGATGCGATGGCTGACACCACGATGTTCGATATCCAGGACCTGCACACCTACTACGGCGACAGCCACATCCTGCATGGCGTGAGCCTTGCGATTCCGCGCGGCAAGGCGGTCGGTCTGCTGGGCCGCAACGGCATGGGCAAGACCACACTGATCCGCACGCTCATGGGCTACGTGCGACCGCGTTCGGGCACCGTGCATTGCGATGGCAAGAGCGTGACCGCTGCGCCTCCCGAAAAGATGGCGCGGCTGGGCATTGGCTACGTGCCGGAAGGGCGCGGCGTGTTCCCCAATCTCACGGTGAAGGAAAACCTGTTGATGAGCGCGCGCGCCGGTTTGAATGGCGAACGGAACTGGACGTACGAACGCGTGCTCGACACCTTTCCGCGTTTGAAGGAGCGCTGGAACAACGGCGGCAATCAGCTCTCGGGCGGTGAGCAGCAGATGGTGTCGATTGGCCGCGCGCTCATGACCAATCCGCGCCTGATGATTCTGGATGAAGCGACCGAAGGCCTCGCGCCGCTGGTGGTGGCGGAGATCTGGCGCGTGATTGCCGAGATCCGCAGCACCGGCATTTCCACGCTGATCGTGGACCGCGACTACCGCAAGGTGCTGGCGAACACGGACCACGCGGTGGTCATGGAAAAGGGCAGGCTGGTGGTGTCGCAAGACTCCGCGCAACTGCATGCCGATCCCGAGCGACTGGCGCAGTTGCTTGGCGTTTGAAGTTCAATATGTAGAAGCCTGCAGCGGTCTGCCATGCGCCGCCGCCTGCGCCTTGAGCTGCGCAAACTGCTCGGGATAGAAGCGCTCGGCCACGTCCAGATGCGAGCGGATGCGGCCCTTGAGCGCGTTGGTGCCGATGTGGCGAAACAGCGGATTGTCGGGATCGCTCTCGGGTCCGGTCGCTTGGTTCGCCAGCTCGTCGGACAGCGCGAGCAGCGGCACTTCCTGCGCATTCAGACTGGGCGTGAAGAAGTAGGCAATCGAGTAGCGATCCGCGCCATTGCTGGGCGAGACCACGCGGTGCACATTGGCGCGCAGATAGCCGTTGGTGGCCAGTTCCAGCATCTCCCCGATGTTGATGACGAAGGCGTTCTTGCGCGGCGGCACATCGATCCATCCGTTCTGCCCCAGCACCTGCAGCCCGCCCACGTCATCTTGCAGCAGCAATGTGAGCAGCCCGCCATCCTTGTGTGCGCCCACGCCCTGATCGGACTGGCCTTGCGGCTGACCGGGGTAGTGAATGATCTTGAGTCTATGGTTGCGCGGCGTGCCGATCAGCTCGTCAAGCGCATCGGGCTCCTGGCCGAGCGCGACGAGAAAGGCGCTGAGCAAACGTTCCGCTACTGCGCGGGTTTTGTCCAACCAGTCGAGCACGGCGGGTTTCAGTTCGGGCAGCTCGACGGGCCATTGGTTCGGGCCTTGCAGGCTCCACCAGATCGGATGGTTGGGGTCGGTTGAGGTGACCGCCGGAAGCTCTTCGCCAAAGTCGAGTTGCTCGCGCAGATCGGGCTTGAGCCGCGTGATCTCGCCACCCACGCCGGTGTAGCCGCGAAAGTGCGGCGTGTTGCGAATGGCGATGCGGTCCTTGGCTTCTGCGGAGAGTTTGAAAGTCTCGCGCGTGAGGCGTTCGAGTTCGCGGATCTGCGCCACGTCGATGCCGTGGCCTTCGAGATAGAAGAAGCCCGTGTCGCACGCAATGCGTGCGAGGCGCTGGTGGAACTCCGCGCGATTTTCCGGCGCGTCGAGTTCCGACAAGTCGATGACCGGCAGCGCCGTGCTTTCGTCATCCAGAGTTTCGGCAATCGCCAATGCGGACGCGCTCATGGGTGTTCCTCCAGTGCAAGTGTTTTAGTCGTGAAATGTGAAGGCGATGTGCGTTCGACTTCTGCATGCTGCAGCGCCTGGCGCAGATCGGAAATCAGATCGTCGGGATGCTCGATGCCCACCGACAGCCGCACCGCTCCGGGTGCGATGCCCGCTTGCTGCAACTCGTCATCGGTGAGCAGGTGGTGCGTGGTCTCCGCGGGAATCGCTGCCAGCGATTTGCTGTCGCCGATGTTGACGAGGCGCTGGAACAGCTTGAGCGCATCGTAGAACCTGCGTGCCGCATCGCGCCCGCCGTAAAGTTCGAACGAGATCAATCCCGGCACATGCTTGCCGCGCAGATAACGACGCGCGTGCGCGTGATCGGGATGCGTGGTCAGCGTCACATGGCTGACATGCGAAACCTGCGGATGTTGCACGAGAAAGTCGAGCAGTTCGCGTGTGTTGCTGCTGATGCGATCAAGCCGCAGCGGCAGCGTTTCCAGCCCTTGCAGCAACAGGAACGAAGACAGTGCCGCCAGCGATGCGCCGCTGTTGCGCAGCACCACGGTGCGGGTGCGCGCGACGAACGGGAAGTCCGGAAACTTCTCGGTGATCACGAAGTGGTGGAACGCGGGCTCGGGTGTGGTGAACTGCGGATAGCGCTCGCGGTGCTGGGCCCAATCGAAGCGCCCACCATCGACGATCACACCGCCAATCGCGTTGCCATGCCCGCCGATGTATTTGGTCGCGGAATGCACGACCACGTCCGCACCATGATCGAACGGACGGATCAAGAGCGGCGTGGCGCTGGTGTTGTCCACGATGACGGCAATGCCATGCGCATGGGCCTGCGCGGCAATCGCGTCGAGGTCGGCGATGTTGCCCGATGGGTTGGCGACCGACTCCACGAACACCGCCTTGGTCTGCGGCGTGAAGGCCTTCTCCAGCTGGCCCAGTTCATTGCGATGCACCAGCGTGCTGGTGATGCCGCGCGCCTTGAGCACATGGGCGATCAGGTTCTGCGTGCCGCCGTAGAGTTGCGATGCGACGACGATGTGGTCACCCGCCTGCGCCAGCGTTGCAATCGCCATGTCGATGGCCGCCATGCCCGAGGCCACGGCGAGGGCCGCCGTGCCGCCTTCAAGCTGCGCAATGCGTTCTTCGAGCACGGTCTGCGTGGGGTTGCCGGTGCGTGCGTAGATGTGGCCTTCTTCTTCGAGGTCGAACAGGTCGGCACCCTGCTGCGCGTTCTCGAACAGAAACGACGTTGTCTGGTAGATGGGCACGGCCGCGCTGCGCTGGTGATCGTGGCCGTTGTAGCCCGCGTGCAGCACGATGGTGTCCGCGTGCCATGGAGGTGCTGTGTTGTCGCTCATGCTGCCACCGCTTCCTTCTTTGTTGGTGTTTGCGTATCGCCACCAACGCGCACGACACGGCCTTCGATGTGCTGCGGGTTGCGCAGCAGATTGAGGATGGGGCAGTTGCGTTCGACGGCTTCGAACAGCTCGGCCAGTTGTTCATCGCTTGCCGAGGTCTGCACCTGCACGTCGTAGCGAATGTCGTGCGGCCAGATGGGAGTGGACTCGTGACCGGGGTGACCTGCGCGTGGATCGATGCGGCCTTGCACCTTCACTTCCAGGCTGTCGAGCGGCACCTGCAGCTTGGCTGCCTGAATCTCGAAGATATGGGTGACGCAGGTGCCGAGCACACCCAACTGCAACTCGGGCGACGAAGGGCCGAGGTTGAAACCCGCAAAGTCATAAGGGCTGTCGCTGATGATCTGGTGCTCGCGAATGCGCAGGCGGCGCACGCCGCTGCGGCCTTCTGCGGTGACATGGGCCTGCAGCGTGTGCGCTTCGGCCTTGCCCTTGGCAATGCGTTCATCGCGTGCCAGAACGGCGCTGCGCTTGTGGGAGAGGTAGTCGTTGAGGCTCATCGTTTGCTCCGCTGCTGTGTTGCATGTTGGTGTTGCGATGAGCGCATCGTGAACGCTGTGAAAGGGGCTGCCTACGAAGCTTTTTGCAGATGCATATGCACTCCAGTGCTGTGCGCGTTCAGTGAGCTTTGCGCATATCGATACACGGAATTCTTTGTTGGCTAAGCGGCTGCGCCTGCCTATCGTTCGGTCCATCGATCAACGAACGAACAGGGAGTTTTGTCATGAACGAATTCGGTCCCGCGGGGGTGCTTGATGGCCTGAGCCGTCGCCAGTTTCTCGCCAGCGCTGCTGTGGCTGGTACGGCCGCTGCCGCTTTTTCGCCGCTGCCCGTGCTGTCGCAGCCACGCAAGATCACGTTTGCCTGGAGCCAGGCGAGCTTCTGCCAGGTGCCGGTGCCGATTGCGCTGGAGCGTGGCTTCTTTGAAAAGAACGGCCTGCAGGTCGAGGTGCTGAACTGGGGCGGCGCGGCAGATCAACTGCTGGAAGCGCTGGCAACCGGCAAGGCGGAAGTCGGCGTGGGCCTGATTCACCGCTGGGTGAAGCCGCTCGAAGCGGGCCTCGATGTGAAGCTGGTGGGCAGCGTGCACGGCGGCTGCTTGCGCTTGGTCGGTGTGAATGCTGCAGGCGTCACGCAGGATGTGAAAACGCTCAAAGGCAAGGTGATTGGCGTGGCCGATCTGAACGCGCCTGCCAAGCAGTTCTACAGCATTCATTTGGCCAAGAAGGGCATCAATGTGGACAAGGATGTCGAGTGGCGCGTCTACCCGGCCGACTTGCTGGATGTGGCGGTGAAGAAGGGCGAGGTCCACGCGATTGCGGACGGCGACCCGAACCTTTATCTCATCGAAAAGCGTAACCCCGGCGTGTTCACCGAACTGGGCAACAGTGCCAAGGGTGAATATGCAGAGAAGATTTGCTGCGTGCTCGGCGCTGGCGGCAAGTTTGCGCGCGAGGACAAGAAACATGTGGCGGGCGTGGTGCGCGCGCTGGCACAGGCATCGCAATACGTGGCCGAGAATCCGAACGAATCGGCGCGCATCTTCGCCAAGTACACGCCCAAGTTCGAGGTCGACGATCTGCAGAAACTGCTGGCCGAGCTGACCTACAAGCACCACCCCGCAGGCAGCAATCTGCGTGACGAGGTGCGCGACTTTGCTGCCGACTTCCGCTCGGCGGGCATTCTCAAGAAGAGCACCGATCCGGTGCGCTTTGCCAACCATGTTTCGCTGGATGTGCTGTCATGAGTAGCGTGCAAGTCACCTTCCCGATTGCGGGCGCGCCCACGCAGGTGCAGAAGTCTTCGACACCAGCACCAGCGGCAGTGCCAGTGCAGAAAGCCACCGCACCTCGTGCATCGGGCATCACGTTCTGGACACGCGGTGGATTGGCTGCCGCAGCGTGGCTCGGTCTGGCTGCGCTCACGGCGTTCTGGCCCAACAAGGAGATCGGTTTCAGCGACTGGGCCTACACGCAGGAGTTCGCCATTGCGGCGGCGGGCGTGGCCGTGTTGCTGCTGGCGATTTCGTTTGCCGGCGAGCGGCTGGGCAAGTTCTTTCAGTGGCTCCAACCTGCGGGCTCGTGGCTGGTGGCGGGCGCTGTGCTGCTCGCCATCTGGCAGGTGCTGACGGCGAAAACGGGTGCGTTGCCGCCGCCGTTTTTCGCGCCACCGCAAAGCCTGTTCGAGGTCTATATCGATGACGCCAGTCGTCTTGGTTTGTCGGTCGCGCATTCGCTGCGTTTGCTGGTCAACGGAATCGTCATTGGTGCGGTGGTTGGCTTTGTGACGGGCGTGTGGGTGGGCTGGTCGCGCGTTGCGGGCTATTGGGTGCATCCGCTGCTGCGCTTCCTGGGGCCCGTGCCTGCGTCGGCATTGCTGCCGCTGGCGTTCTTCTTCGCTCCTTCGAGCTACAGCGCAGCGGTGTTTCTGATCGCGCTGGCCACGTTCTTTCCGGTGGCGGTGCTGACATGGTCGGGCGTTGCCAATGTCAACAAGAGCTACTACGACGTGGCTCGTACCTTGGGCGCATCAAGCTGGTTTCTGGTGCTGCGCGTTGCGATTCCGGCTGCATTGCCGCAGGTTTTTGTGGGCTTGTTCATGGGCTTGGGCGCGGCGTTCTCGGTGCTCATCACTGCAGAAATGATGGGCGTGAAAGCGGGGCTTGGCTGGTATCTGCAATGGGCGCAGGGCTGGGCTGCATACGCCAACATGTATGGCGCGCTGCTGGTAATGGCGGTGTTGTGCTCGGGCTTGATCACGCTGCTGTTCACCTTGCGTGATCGCGTGCTGGTCTGGCAGAAAGGAACCGTGAAATGGTGAGTATCGTTGCTGAAGAAAAGAATGCAGAACCGCAAGTGGCAGCGCGAGGCGCGCAGATCGAGATCGAACATGTGAGCCACAGCTTTGCGCAGAAGCAGGGCGCGTTGCCAGTGCTCGACGATGTAAGCCTGAGCGTCAAGCCCGGCGAGTTCGTCGCGCTGCTGGGGCCCAGCGGTTGCGGCAAGTCCACGCTGCTGCGTCTGGTGGCGGGCCTGGAGGCCCCGACGCAAGGCCACATCACGCAGGATGGTGCGGCGATCACGCAGCCCGATCCCTCGCGCATCGTGGTGTTTCAGGACCCGACGCTGTTTCCATGGCGCACGGTGCGCGACAACGTGGCGTTGGGCCTGCAGGCGCGCAAGGTGCCCAAGGACCAGCATGCGCGCATCGACGATGCGTTGGCGCTGGTGGGTCTGTCCGAGTTTGCGAACAGCTATCCGCATCAGCTCTCGGGCGGCATGGCGCAGCGCGCGGCGCTGGCGCGTGCGCTGGTGAACGACCCGCAGTTGCTGGTTCTCGATGAGCCACTGGGCAAGCTGGATTCGCTCACGCGTTTGTCGATGCAAAGCGAATTGCTCAAGCTGTGGCAACGTGCAGGCTTCTCGGTGTTGCTGGTCACGCATGATGTGGAAGAGGCGTTGTTCCTCGCCAATCGCGTGATCGTTTTCTCGCCGCGTCCTGCGCGTGCTGTGGCGGAATTGCATGTCGATCTGCCCTTTCCGCGCCACCGCGCGCAGCCGCGTTTTGTCGAGTTGCGCCAGCAGGCCTTGTCGCACTTGGGGCTTCCGGATTCGCTTTGAACGATTTGACGAACAACGCGGTCTGGCTGGAATGGCTGCTGGAGGGAATGCATCGTGCGCAGTGGGGTTTGCTGCGCGCGATGCATGTTGTGGGTCTTGTGGGAGAAGTGGACGAGCAGGCCGCGTGGCCGTGGCGCTGGCGGTTGGCGGGCGAGAACCTGCTGATCGATCAGGCGCAGGCGCGGCAGTTGGCGATCAGCTTGTTGATCATTGCAAGCGTGCTGGTGCTGCTCGTTGTCGCACTCTGGTGGAAGCGCGCGCGGCTTTGGCTGGTGGGCGCAAGTGCATTGGCTTTGGTGCTCGCGCCGTGGCCTGCGGCGGCGGTGCTGTTCACGCAGGCGCATCCCACCAGCTTTCATGTGGCGGCAGTGCCTTTCTCCGATCATGCGATTGCAAACGGCGCGCGGCTTTATGCGGCGCAGTGCGTGCAATGCCATGGCGAGAACGGCAAGGGGCAGGGCGCGCTGGCTTCGCAGCAGCCGGTGTGGCCGCCGAATTTTGCAAGCCCTTTGCTGTGGCGACGCGCCGATGGTGAATTGCTCTGGGCCGTCAGGCATGGCCTGCAAGGCCGCGATGGTCAGCAGACCATGCCCGCGTTTGCGCAGAGTCTGAACGTGCAGGAATCTTGGGAGCTGCTGCAATACTTGCGCGCGCTCGCTGCGGGTGAACTGCTGCGGGCCACCGGCAATTGGCCGCAGCCCGTGCATCTGCCGGACATGCAATTGCGCTGCCACAACGCGAGCAAGCAGTGGCTGAGCGACTGGAAAAACCAGCGCGTCTTGCTCGTGACGGCAGACCCACAAAAGCTGTTGCCCGATCCGCGCATGGTGACCGTGTGGCTGCCGACTCAAGTGAGCAACACCGTGCCGGATACGGTCGACTGCGCGGTCACATCCGTTGCCGATGCGCGTGCCAGCATTTCGCTCATCAATGGCAGCGCTGATGTGGAACAGTCGCAGTGGCTTACCGACCGCCAGGGCTGGCTTCGCGCACGCAATGGGCGTGGCATCGCTGCGTGGAACGATGACGATCTGCTGTGCAAATCACCGACGGCAGATCAGCCGGTTGCAGCACTTGCTGTGACACCGGAAGACCAGCTCACGCGCATCATCCGCACCATGGATGCCGAGCCCGTGCGGTTTGTGAAGGGCGGGCGCGTACATTGAATTGCTGGAATTGCGCGCATGCATCGCGGTGCTGCATGCAAACAAAACAGCATGTGCTTAGCCGAAAAGCTTCGTTGTGCCATGCGCCTTGCGTTGCCGATACTGGGTTCATCTCAACAGCTTTGATCGGGTACGCATCATGATGAACAAGCGCGCATTTCTCCGCACCTCTGGTGCCGCGTTGATCGCATCGGCAACGACGGGTGTGGTGGGCATCACGGCTGCAAACGCCGCCACGCCTTCGGTGATTCGGGTGGGCGTGCGCGGCGGTGTGGACGAGGAAATCTGGGAAGTCGTCACGCAGGTGGCGAAGGAGCGCGGCCTGGTGGTGAAGTCCGTGGTGCTTGCCGGCGCGGTCAGTCCGAACGAGGGCGTGAACAATGGCGATCTGGAGGCGAACTCGTTCCAGCACGTGCCGTTTTTGCGCGACCAGAATCAGCAGCGCGGCTACAAGCTGGTGTCGGCGGGCGACACCTACATCTCGCCGATTGCGTTCTATTCGAAGAAGTACAAAAAGCTTTCCGAACTGCCCGCTGGCGCACGCGTGGGCATTCCCAACGATCCCAGCAACCAGACGCGCGCGCTGGTCGTGCTGCGTGATCAGGGTGTGCTCGAATTGCGCGACGGCTTCGATCCGTTCTCCGGCACCGCGACGCTGGCCGACGTGAAGAAGCTCAACCAGAAGGTGGAACTGGTGGAGGTGGCATCGGTGGTGTTGGCACGTTCACTCGATGATCTGGCGACAGCCGCCATCGTCAACAGTTTCGCCTACCAGGCCGGTCTCATTGCCACGCGCGATGGCATTGCGGTCGAGAAGCGCGAGCGCAATCCTTATGTGAATCTCATCGCCGTGCGCGCCGACAACCAGAACGCGCCTTGGACCAAGTCGCTGGTAGCCGCCTATCAGTCCGACGCGGTGCGCAAGTTCATCGAAACCAAGTACCAGGGCTCGGTGATTCCGGCGTTCTGAGGAGCTGTTGATGACCAGACTCCCACCCCCTGTTCAATTGGAGCCGCACATCGTTTTCGAGGGCGTAGGCAAGTCCTTCGGCAGCGATGCGGGCGAGGTGCGTGCGCTGTCTGCCGTCAACTTCGATGTGCGCTGGGGGGAGGTCTTCGGCATCATCGGGCGCAGCGGCGCAGGCAAGTCCACGCTGCTGCGCACCATCAACGCGCTGGAGTTGCCGACCGAGGGCAGCGTGCGCATTCACGGCGTGAACCCGGCGGAGCTCAATGAAGACGGTCTGGTGGCATTGCGCCGCAAGATCGGAATGATCTTTCAGCATTTCAATCTGCTGTCCGCCAAGACCGTGCGCGAGAACATCGGCCTGCCGCTGCTGGTGGCTGGCGCGCGGCCTGCGCAGATCCATCAACGCGTTCTGCAGTTGCTCGATCTGGTGGGATTGGCCGACAAGGCCGATGCATATCCGGCGCAACTCTCGGGTGGGCAGAAACAGCGCGTTGGCATTGCACGTGCGTTGGTGCATTCGCCCGAAGTGCTGTTGTGTGACGAGGCGACATCGGCGCTTGATCCGGAGACCACGCAGTCGATTCTGGCGCTGCTCAGAGACATCAACCGCAAGCTGGGTTTGACCATCGTGCTCATCACCCATGACATGGCCGTGATCCGCGCCATCTGCGACCGCGTGCTGGTGCTGGACCAAGGCCAACTGCAGGAAGTGGGCGAGGTGTGGAAAGTGTTTGGAGCCCCCGCATCGAATGCGAGCCAGGCGCTGCTCTCGCCGCTCAAGCAAGGGCTGCCGCAAGACTTGGCGCAGCAACTGCAGCGGGAGCCTTCCGCGACGGCATCGCTTGCCGTGGTGAGCCTGCGCTATGAAGGCGCGCGCCAGCAGCAGGGCGTTCCGCTGCAGGCTTTGAATGCACTGGGGCCCGATGTCGCCTTGCTGCATGGCGGGCTGGATCGCTTGCGTGGACATTCGCTGGGGCAGATTCTGGTGTCTGTTCCTGCGGCTTCTTTGCCATCCGAAGAGCTGCTGCGCATTGCGACCGGAGCGGATCAACTGGAGATTCTGGGCTATGTCGGCACCCATTGAAAAATACCTGCAAGCGCTCGGCGAGACGCTGATCATGGTGGGCGTGTCGTCCGCCATTGCGATCGGTGTCGGGCTCGCGTTGGCCGTCGTGCTCACCATCACAGGGCCGCGCGGCCTGTATGCGCGGCCGCGTGTCTACAAGGGCCTGTCGCTCACGGTGAATCTGTTTCGTGCGGTGCCGTTCATCATCCTGCTCGTTGCATTGCTGCCGTTCACGCGCCTGTTGATGGGCACAACGCTGGGCACGTGGGCGGCGATCGTTCCGCTGTCGATCAACCTGATTCCATTCTTCGCACGCATTGCGCAGGTCAGTCTCAACGACGTGGACAGTGGGCTGGTCGAAGCCGCACGCGCCATGGGCTGCAAGCGCTGGCACATCGTGCGCCATGTGCTGCTGCCCGAGGCGTTGCCGGGCATCATCGGCGGCATGACGGTTACGGTGATCGCGATGATCAACGCCTCGGCGATGGCGGGTGCCGTGGGCGCGGGTGGATTGGGCGATCTGGCGATTCGCTACGGCTACGAGCGCTACGAGACGCGGGTGATGTTCGAGGTGATTGTGGTGTTGGTCGCGCTGGTGTCCGTGCTGCAGTTGGGCGGCGAGTGGCTCAGCAGGCGGGTGAATCATCGGCATTGATTGGCTGGCTGGCGACGGGCCAATGAAAAACGGCGCGTGGGTGACGCGCCGTTCAGGGAGTTCAACTCGACAGGGCCAGGGATCAGATCGCAGCCTTGTGTGCCGTCACCAGGAAGCCGTTGACCGGCTCGCCCGCTTCATGGCGCAGCACCAGGTCCTCGATCTGCACGTCCTCGAAGCCCGCCTCCTTGCACAGCGCGAGCACATGGCTGCGCTTGTGGGCGTAGCGACCGTTGGGTTGCAGTACGAGGTCGGGGCCGTCTTCTGGCGCGATTTCGCACGAGAAGTACAGGTCGCCCGCAGGCATCAGGATGCGATAGGCGTTCGGCACGGTCGCCTTGAGGTCGCCTGTGTAGATGACGACATCCAGCGCGGTGATGACTTCGTAGACCGATGCCGGTGTCTCGCGCAAGGCATCCAGCATGTTGACTGCATGGAAGCGGTCGTAGACCTCGTGGCGTGTGGCCTGCGCAATCATGTTGGGCGAAACGTCCACGCCGATGAGGAAACCATCGAGGCGGCCCAGGCAAACGCCCAGCAAGCCCGTGCCGCAGCCCAGATCGAGCAAGCTCAGCGACTTGCTGGGGTACTTCTTGAGGATCTTGTCGGCGACGATCTTTGGCAACTGATAACGAAGGCCGCGCACCATGGTCTGGTCGTAGTCTGCGGCCAGGCTGTCAAACAGCATGCGATTGAGTTCAGGCGGCTGATATTCAGGCGTCACACCATGGGCAATGGCGCTGTAGTAGGCGTAGATGGTGTTGCCGGGCGAGAGCTCGAGCAGCGTCGTGGTGTCGTTGATGGCTGCGGACGGCTTGCCGCCTTCGATCAACGTGGTGACGCGGCCGAGCAGGGCCATCTCGTCCTTGGGATTGTCCTGCACCAGGCTGGTCCAGATTTCCAGCGCTTCGGCGCGATGGCCTGTGACTTGAAGATCGTTGGCAAGCACTTTGCGCAGTTGCACGTCCTTGGGCATGTAGGTCAGGCCACGGCGCAGTTCGCGAATCGCAAGTTCCGTGTTGCCCGCCTCGTGAGCAAAGTCCACAAGGTGAGCCAGCACCAGCGCATTGCTGGGCTCGCGCTTGGCCAGGCGCTCGGCGTGCATGATGGCTTTGTCGTGCATACCGCGACGCGAGTACAGCAGGGCGAGTTGCAACTCCCCCGGTGTCCAGTTCGGGTCGAGTGCCACGCTGCGACGCAACGCATCGAATGCCGCAGGGATGTTGCCGGACTTCTCGGCCATCAAGCCGGCCAGCATGAAAGTACGCGCGTCATTGGGCCAGAGCTTCTGGCACTCGTTCAACGTCTGTGCCGCTTCTTGCAGCTCGTTCTTTTCAATCTGCTTGGTCGCTGTCTCCAGCAGTTGGCGAATCGGATCGTAGGATGTGGCAGTAGCGCTCATAAAACTTCATACGGCCAGATCAGTCTGGCAAAAGGTCACCCTCTGAGTGACGGGGCCGGATCACCGGCGCTGAACTCTCGATTATCGTGGATTCGTCGTTGAACTTGATCAACGCGGATGTTGATAGGCTGTTTGGGGTGGTTACGGCATGTGAATCGGGCTTTGAGTCTTGGTTCCTCAAAGCTTCAGTTTCCACAAGCAAAACGCCCCACGGCCAAGGGCTGCGGGGCGTTTGACGAGATGGAGTCCGCAATCAGCCGAACACGCCAGCGGTCTCTTTCATGCGGTCCGAGACCTGCCCAAGGTGATGCAATGTGTCTCCAAAAGTCATCTCCAGTTGCGTCAGTGCCTTGAAGTAATGGCTCACGATGTACTCGTCCGTCACGCCGATGCCGCCATGCAGTTGCACGGCCTGTTGGCCGACGAAGCGCATGGAGTTGCCGATCTGCACCTTGGCCTGCGAGAGTGCGCGGCGGCGGGCTTCGGGCTCGTCGCCGAGCTTGAGGCTGGCGAAGTAGCTCATCGAGCGAGCGAGTTCGAGTTGCATCTTCATGTCGGCCACGCGGTGCTGCAAGGCTTGGAAGCTTGCGATCACCACGCCGAACTGCTTGCGCTGTTTCATGTACTCGACCGTGACGGCAAGCGTCTTTTCCATTGCGCCGACGGAATAGGCGCACAGCGCGGCGATGCCGGTGTCCACGCCGAGTTCAAGGGCGATCACCCCATCGGTGGTGACCAGCTCGGCGGGCGTGTCCTTCAGTTGCACTTCCGCCGTGCGGCTGCCGTCCTGCGTGATGTAGCCTTGGCTGCTGGCACCGCTGGCGCTGCGCTCGACGACGAACAGGGCGATCTTGCCGTCGAGCTGTGCGGGCACCAGCCAGGCGTCGGCCTGATCGCCTGCGGGGACGATGCTCTTGTGTGCGGTGACGGTGTAGCCGTTGCCCGCTTTGCTGGCTTGGGCGTCGCAGACATCGAGGCGGTAGCGCGATGGGCGTTCCTGCTGCGCGAGCACGACCAGTGCTTCGCCGCTGGCAATGCGCGGCAACCAGTTTTCCTTGACGGCTGCGCTGGCGAATTGGCTCAGTACATTGCTCACGATCAGCGTCTGTGTGAGCGGCTCCAGCACGATGCCTCGGCCAAGCTCTTCCATCACGATCATCGCGTCCACGGCGCCCAGACCCATGCCGCCGTTGTCTTCGGGGATGGTGAGGGCGGCCAGGCCCAGCTCGGCCAGTTCGCCGTAGACGGCACGATCAAATCCGCCCGCTGCGACGATCTCGCGGCGGCGCTCGAAGGTGTAGGCCTTGTCCACCCAGCGGGCGACCGCGTCGCGCAGGGATTGCTGGTCTTCTGTGAAATCGAAATCCATGTTCTTGTCTCCCTTTCAACCGAGAACCGTCTGGGCGACGATGTTGCGCTGGACCTCGTTCGATCCGCCGTAGATCGTAGTCTTGCGCATGTTGAAGTAGTTCGCGGCCAGTGGCGCGTTGAGCACGTTGCCGCCGGGGAAGTTGCCTTGCCAGCCAGCGTCCATGGCTTCTTCGATGAAGGGCAGGCTGAAGGGGCCGGCGGCCAGCATCATGAGTTCGGTGTAGCGCTGCTGAATCTCGCTGCCGCGGATCTTGAGCAGGCCCGCCACGTCGAGCGATTTCTTGCCCGCCTTTTCTGCGGACAGCACGCGCAGCACCATCATTTCGAGCGCGACGACATCGACTTCGAGCAGCGCGATCTGGTCGCGGAAACGCGTGTCATCCCACACGCCGTTCTGCTTGGCAAGGCGCTTGACGCGTTCCAGTTCGCGCTTGGCACGGTTCACATCGGCGATGTTGGTGCGCTCGTGCGCGAGCAGGTATTTGGCGTAGGTCCAGCCCTTGTTCTCTTCGCCGATGAGCTGGTCGGCGGGCACTTCGACGTTGTCGAAGAACACCTCATTGACTTCGCATTCGCCGTCGAGCAGCTTGATGGGGCGCACCGTCACGCCGGGCGATTTCATGTCCAGCAGCAAAAAGCTGATGCCCGCTTGCGGCTTGCCTTCGGTGCTGGTGCGCACGAGGTTGAACATCCAGTCGCCGTATTGGCCGAGGGTGGTCCAGGTCTTCTGGCCGTTGACGATGTATTTGTCGCCCACCAGCTCGGCGCGGGTCTTGACGCTGGCGAGATCGGAGCCGGAGCCCGGTTCGCTGTAGCCCTGGCTCCACCAGACTTCGCCGCTGGCGATGCCGGGCAGAAAGCGCTTGTGTTGTTCGGGCGAGCCGAACGCCATGATCACCGGCGCAACCATCACCGGGCCAAATGGCACGATGCGCGGCGCACCGGCCATGGCGCATTCTTCTTCGAACAGGTGTTTTTGAATCGCGTTCCAGCCGGGGCCGCCGAACTGCTCGGGCCAGCCGTAGCCCAGCCAGCCTTTCTTGCCCAGAATCTTGGCCCAGCCCTGCATATCGTCGCGCGTGAGGCGCTGGGCGCTGTGGACCTTGTCGGAAATCTCTTTGGGCAGATGGGTGCGTACCCATTCGCGAATCTCGTCGCGGAACGCCAACTCTTCGGGCGTGAAGGCCAAATCCATTGTGTGTCTCCTTTGGATCCTTTTGAAACCTGCAGGGAGGGCTTCCCCGTGCTCATCAATCAACCCGTGTTGTAGCACGCGTGTGCTTTTCGCGGTTGTCCTCGTCGGGACAGTTTCGATTCAATTTGCAGCGCTGTCCGATTCGGCGTCGGTATGGGCGGTTGGAGTGACAGGGGCGATCTCGATGCCCAATTGTTCGCAGATTTGCGACAGTGCCGAGCGCAGGCTTGCCACTTCCGCCTCCAGCGCGGTGATGCGCTCGGCCATGGCGTTGTCTACGGGCTGCGCCGATGCGGAAGAACCGCTCGCTGCAGCCACCGACAGCGCCGCCACGTCGACCGGCCCGCACAGCAGATGCGCCCAGCGTGGCTCGCGCGAGCCCGGTGCGCGCGGCAGCAGCACGACCAGCGGGCCGCCTTTTTCCTCGCTGCGCGATTGCAGTTCGTCGAGGAAGGCCTCGACCGAGGAAATGTCGGCAAAGCGGTGCCAGCGCTCGGAGTTGATGCGCAGTTCGCCAGCCGTCTGCGGGCCGCGCAGCATCAGCAGGCAGAGCAGGGCGGCAGATTGGTCGGGCACGCCCACACCGCGCGGAAAGTTGTGTTCCCAGCGCGAGGTGCGCGCGCCGCCGATTTCGGTGACCAGCGAGCGGCGGCGCAGATTGTCCAGCGCTTCCTGGATCTGCCCGTCGGAGAGCTGCATCACCGGATCGCGACTGGTCTTCTGGTTGCAGCCCGAGGCCAGCGAGTTGAGCGTCAGCGGGTAGCTGTCGGGCACGGTGCGCGACTTTTCGACCAGCGTGGCCAGAACGCGGGCTTCCTCAACGGTCAGCGGGGTGGTGTGGGGATCGAAAGGCATAGGTGTCCGTCTCTTTGGTACGTGGGTACTCGGTTCAGTTCATAAAACCTGATTGCCCCGACGCCCCATGGCTTCGGTGCGACAATCGCCGCCCATGAAAAACATCGTGATCCTCATCTCGGGCGGTGGCTCCAACATGGCAGCCATTGTGCGTGCATCCCAGCAACAGGACTGGGCTGGCCGCTATGGTGCCCGCGTGGCCGTGGTCGTGAGCAACAAAGCCAGCGCCGGCGGTCTGGTATTCGCCAAGGACAACGGCATTGCCACCGAGGTGCTCGATCACAAGCAGTTCGAAACGCGCGAGGCGTTCGATGCGGAGCTGGCCAAGATCATCGACCAGTACAACCCGGCGCTCGTGGTGCTGGCGGGTTTCATGCGCATTCTCACGCCTGGCTTCGTGCAGCATTTCGAGGGGCGCATGGTCAACATCCATCCCTCGCTGCTGCCCGCCTTCCCCGGTCTGCACACGCACCAGCGCGCGATCGACGAAGGCTGCAAGTTCGCAGGCTGCACCGTGCACCGCGTGACGGCCGAACTCGACGTGGGCCCGATTCTGGAGCAGGCCGTGGTGCCCGTGCTGCCTGAAGACACGGCCGACACGCTGGCCGCGCGCGTGCTCACGCAGGAGCATGTGATCTACCCGCGCGCCATCGTCAACCTGATGCGCGGCTGATCTCTTCGGTCAGCTTTCTTTAGTCGGCAGCCACCTTGGCAAAGCGTGGCTGCGTGATTCCATCGATGACAACGGTCTCGCCAAACATGGCGGCAGGCCGCACCCACAGTCCGTGCTCGCCGTAGAGCGCGCGATACAAGGTCATCGGCTCCAGCGTTTCGCTGTGGCGCACGGTGTCCAGAACTTCGTAGAGATTTCCCTTGTAGTGGCGGTACAGGCCAGGCTCGGTCACGATCAAATCTGGGAGTTTTTCTGCGGACATGGTTACTATTGACGAAAGTAAGGATTAACAACGGAAGGCCCGAGGGAATGGATTACGCCGATTTTGTTCATCTGGCGCGCACCAGCGAGCAGGACTGTGCGCAGGACAGCCGTGCGTACCGACGCAGCGTGATCCGGTTTGCCGCTCTGGGCTATCTCTGGGTGATCGGCTGCGTGGTCGTGGCGCTGGGCTTGTTGGCCTTCAGTGTGCACCATCTGATCAGCGACCGTTTCGGCTTTGTGTGGATTTCGCTGGCCTTTGCCGCCTGTGGTCTGCTGTGGGTGGGGCTGAAGGCGCTGCGTGTGCCGACCGAGCCGCCCATCGGCGTGCGCGTGACCGAAGAAGATGCGCCCGAGCTGTTCAAGTCGCTTGCGCGCATACAGAAGCGCATCAAGGGGCCGCCGATCCACGAGGTCTATCTCGACGACGAATTCAACGCGGGCGTGCGGCAGGTACCGCGCTTTGGCGTGTTTGGCGGATCGGTCAATCAACTGGTGGTCGGCCTGCCGATTTTGATGGCGCTCGACAAGAAGCGCATGCTGATGGTGCTCGCACACGAGTACGGACATTTGCGCGGCGACCATGGAAAGTTTGGCGCCTGGGTGTACCGCACACGTCTGAGCTGGAGCCGCCTCTACGACAGCATGGAAGATTCCGCTAGTCCGTTCGCCGTGGCCACGCAGGCCTTTCTGCGTTGGTATTCGCCGCGTTTTGTGGCGCGCACCTTCGCCATGGCGCGCCAGGACGAGTACGAGGCCGACCGCATCGCCGCCAAGATGCTGGGGCGTGAAGAGGCGATTGCCTCCTTGGCGGAAACGGAAATCAAAAGCACCTGGCTGGACACGCGGTTTTGGGAGCTGCACTGGGCGCAGGCCGTGCGCGAGCCGCTGCCCAAGGGGCCGTTTCAGGCCATGCAACGCTTGCTGGTGCAGCCTCCCGCGCCAGACTTCGCCAGGGACACGCTGCGCCGCGCGCTCAAGAAACTCTCGAATCTCGACGACACGCACCCGGTGCTCAAGGATCGCTTGAAAGCGCTGGGCGAAAAGCGCCCGGGCCTGCCGGAAGTCTGGTCCGAGCGCGGCTCGCTGAGCTTGCTGGGACCAAGCGCGGCGCGTTGGATCGACCAGTTCGATCGCGAATGGTGCAAGGACAACGCGGATGCCTGGAAGCGCCACCACGCGCGACTGCAGCGTGCCCGCGCGCGGGTGCTGGAGCTGCAATCCAACGCCGCCAACGCCAGCGTCGCCGAGATGGTGGAGACAGCGCAGTTGATCAAGCGGCTGAATCCCGCCTCCAACATGTCCACCGAGCTGTACCGCAAGGCGCTGGATCGTGATCCGGTGCATCCGCAGGCGCTGATCGGCAAGGCGCTGCACATGGCCGAGGCCGACCCGGAGCGGGGTCTGCAGTATCTGGAGCGTCTGTGGAATCACCATCCTGCCTATCGGCTGTGGGCGGCCCGGATGGCCGTGCAGGAACTGGAATCGCCGCGCGAGGAGCGCGAGTTTCCCGAGCAGGACCTCAAGCTCTGGCGCGACCGTCGCCGCGAAGCGGAGAACTCCGAGGCCGAATTGATGCAGGAAATCGCGCGCAGCCCGGTGCTGGAGTCCGTTCAGCCACATGACCTGACGCCGTTCGAGCGGATCGAGGTGCTGGCAGAGCTCGCGCGCATTCTGCCGTTGCGTCAGGCGTGGCTGGTGCGCAAGAAGATCCACGCGATGCCCGACCGCCGCGCCTATGTGCTGCTCGTGGGGATTGCGCGCGCGGACGAGGCCGCCAAGCGCCAACTCTGTGCGGAGCTGGAGCAGCGCATCGAATTGCCCGGCATGCTGTGGGTGATGCCGTCCGACGAGGCGGCGAGCAAGGAGCATTTGGCGCGCGTGGCCGGGCAGCCGATCTTCGTGCGGGAGTGATCTCGGTACACCGTTCGACCAATCGCTCTGCAAACCGCTCTGAAAAGAGGGGCGAAAACAGGGTTGCCGGATGAGCGTTCCCAAGGGATTTGCGCAAGATGGGACAATCGGGGGATGCACCCCAAAGCCCTTCTGGATGCCTGCTCTGAGTTGGTCAGGCAGGTTCTTACATTCGAGCACCCGGCAGACGCCGTGGTCTCCCGTTTTTTCCGCGATCACCGCAATCTCGGCCCGCGCGAGCGCGCCACTCTGGCCGAAACCACCTACGCCGTCCTGCGCAAGAAACTGCTGTTCGAGCAGCTCGCCCGTTCGGGCAGCGGTCCGCGCGAGCGCCGACTGGCGATTCTGGGCTTCTACGGTCCGCGCGACTTCGTGAAGGCGGCGCTGTCCGATCACGAAATCAAGTGGCTGGATGCCTGCGACAGCGTCCAGCTCGAAGAGCTGATGGCCCACCATCGCCACAATCTGCCCGACTGGCTGGTCGAGCCGCTCAAGGCACAGCTCGACGATGCGGGTTTCTGGGCGCTGGCCGACAGCATGGCCCAGCCCGCGCCGCTCGACTTGCGTGTGAACGCACTCAAGGACAAGCGCGACGTGGTTCAGAAGGAACTGGCCAAGGTCGGCATCAAGGCTGTGGCCACGCCGTACTCGCCGCTCGGTCTGCGCATCGACGGCAAGCCGCCGCTCACCAAGCTTGATGCGTTCACACGCGGTGCGATCGAGGTGCAGGACGAAGGCTCGCAACTGCTGGCCCTGCTGCTCGACGCCAAGCGCGGCGAGATGGTGGTTGATTTTTGCGCTGGCGCTGGCGGCAAGACGCTGGCGATTGGCGCTTCGATGCGCAGCACGGGTCGCCTGTACGCATTCGACGTGTCGGCGCACCGCCTGGAAGCGCTCAAGCCGCGTCTGGCGCGCTCGGGGCTGTCCAATGTGCATCCCGCAGCGATTGCGCATGAGCGCGATGAACGCATCAAGCGCCTGGCGGGCAAGATCGACCGTGTGCTGGTCGATGCACCTTGTTCGGGCCTCGGCACGCTGCGCCGCAATCCCGATCTGAAATGGCGTCAGTCGCCCGAATCTCTGGCCGAACTGGCGCAAAAGCAGACGGCCATTCTGGCCAGCGCCGCGCGTCTGGTGAAGCCGGGCGGTCGCCTGATCTACGCCACCTGCAGCGTGCTGCCGCAGGAAAACGAGGCGATTGCCGAAGCGTTCTCCGCTGCGCATGACAGTTTTGCCGTGGAAGACGCGGGCGAGTTGCTCACACAACTCAAAGTCGCGTCGGCGACTGACTTGTGCAGCGGTGGTGACAGTGGCTCGCGCTACCTGCGCATGTGGCCGCATCAGCACCAGACCGATGGCTTCTTCGCCGCAGTCTGGACGCGCAAGTAAGCATCCACGTTTTTTCTGATTTTCTCCACCGAAAAGGCCGCAACGGAACACATGTAACGTTGCGGCCTTTTCCTGCATTCCTCGGAACCTTGTGCGGGTATGCGCGTCTATGCCTCGTGGCAGGTTCCTAATATTCTCCTGCCACGCCGAATTTCGGCGCCTCTCCTCTGTGTTGCGAAGGTTGCTTGTCTATGTTGTTACCTGATTGGGCCCCGCTGAACGCCGTCGTCGAATGGCTGGCCCATGGCGTGTGGGATCTGGCCTGGTGGCAGATCGTGCTGTACACGCTGTTCACCACGCACATCACGATTGCAGGGGTGACGATTTTTCTGCACCGCTCGCAGGCGCACCGCTCGCTGGATCTGGGCGCGATTCCCTCGCATTTCTTCCGCTTCTGGTTGTGGGTCGGCACTGGCATGCAGACCAAGGAATGGGTGGCGATTCACCGCAAGCACCACGCCAAGTGCGAGACCGAAGACGATCCACACAGCCCGCAGACACGCGGCCTGAACACCGTGATGTGGCGCGGCGCGGAGCTGTATCGCTCGGAAGCCAAGAACGAAGAGACGCTCAAGAAATTCGGCCACGGCACGCCCGATGACTGGGTGGAGCGCAATGTCTATTCGCGCTTTGCATGGCAGGGCGTGGGCCTGATGTTGATTCTGAACGTGATCCTGTTCGGAGGCATCGGCCTGACTGTCTGGGCCGTGCAGATGCTGTGGATTCCGTTCTGGGCTGCGGGCGTGGTCAACGGCGTGGGCCACTACTGGGGCTACCGGAATTTCGAGGCGGTGGATGCTTCGACCAATCTCGTGCCCTGGGGCATCGTGATCGGCGGCGAAGAGCTGCACAACAACCACCACACCTATCCCACCTCGGCCAAGTTCTCGGTCAAGAAGTACGAGTTCGACATCGGCTGGGTCTACATCAGCGCGATGCAGAAGATCGGTTGGGCCAAGGTCAAGAAGCTGCCGCCGAAGATGCTGCTTGGCGAAGTCAAACCCGTGGCCGACGAAAAAACACTCGAAGCCGTGATCGCCAACCGCTACGAGGTGATGGCGCGCTACGCCCGCGGCGTGCGCAAGGCCTGCCGCGAAGAACTGGAAACGCTCAAGGCCAAGAAGGCCGACGTGTCCGCCATGCGCGCCGCCAAGCGCTGGTTGCATCGCGACAGCGAGAAGGTGCCGGCCCGCTGGCAACCCAAGCTGGTCGAGGCGCGCGCGGCGCATCCGGTGCTCGACAAGATGATCACCATGCGCGAAGAACTGCGCCAGTTGTGGCTCAACACCTCGCAGTCGCGCGAGCAACTGACGGCCGATCTGCAGGCCTGGTGCCAGCGTGCCGAGGCCAGCGGCATCAAGACGCTGCAGGATTTTTCCAAGCGACTGCGCGCCGCGCACGCCTGAAAAACGGGTTGCTCACAAAACAAAAAACCTGCGAACCGAAAGGCGCGCAGGTTTTTTGTTTTTGAGGCGAAGAACGCTCAGGCGGCTTGCGTGGCGCTCGTCAGCAGCTTGGCGACTTGTGCGTGCTGCGCGAGCGTGTGCGCGCAGGCGTTGGCGGCTTCTTCGCCCTTCTTCAGGAAGTGGTTGAAGAAGTAGCTGTGATGCTCTTCATGGTCGTGGAAGTTCAGCGGCGTGAGCGCCACCGAGAACACCGGCACGCCGGTATCGAGCTGCACGCGCATCAGGCCGTCGATCACAGCGGTGGTCACGAATTCGTGGCGATAGATGCCGCCGTTGACAATCAGCGCGCAAGCGATCACGGCGTCGAACTGGCCCGATTCGGCAAGTTTCTTGGCCATCAGCGGAATCTCGAACGCGCCGGGCAATTCCACGGTCTGGATGTTGGCGGCGTTGGCGCCCAGTTCGACCAAGCGGCGAATCGCCGAGTCGCGCGCCTGGTGCACGATGTCATCGTGCCAATTGGCGCTGATGATGGCGATGCGGGTGCTGGAAGGCACAGCCGGAGCGGCTGCGTTGGTGGACAGATGTTGCATGTCAGTCTGATTCATTTGCTTCTCGAAAATTAAAGCGTTTCAATGAATCAGGGCGCGCGAAGCGAATCGCTGCCAAGCAGGCGAACGAGCGAACGGAAACGCACGCGCGCACGACAGACAAGGCAGCATTTTGGGGTTCATCACTTCACGTTTCTCTTTCATCCGGACTGTGACCGTCGGCTCTGGCATCTCACCAGATCTGCTGACCTGCCTTCTTCATGACAAAGATGGCAGCGCTCGCGGGCTGCTGACATCGCCTTGTCTTTTCAAGACCTGCCAGATACCGCCGGTGGGGAATTTCGCCCCGCCCTGAGAACGTGGGTGCTGGCATCAATCAAATGCGCGGCACCTGCAAGCATTCTAGGGGCAGTCCTATGTCATCGTTGGCAAACAGGTGACATCAGCTTTGGAATCTTCATTCGCAATCTTGAGGCAACAAAAAACCGCCAGAGCTTTCGCTGCAGGCGGTTTCTTGTGGATCTACGATCTACCCATCCATCAGACTGAATTACTTCAGCTTGATTTCCTTGTACTCGACGTGCTTGCGAGCCTTGGGGTCGAACTTGGAGATCAACATCTTTTCAGGCATTGTCTTCTTGTTCTTGGTAGTGGTGTAGAAGTGACCGGTACCCGCTGTGGATTCCAGCTTGATCTTTTCGCGTCCGCCTTTAGAAGCCATGATTTTTTCTCCTGTAGGTTAGGGAATTAAGCTTGGCCACGAGCGCGCATGTCTGCGAGCACGGAGTCAATACCGTTCTTGTCGATCAGGCGCAGAGCAGCGCTGGAAACGCGCAGGCGCACCCAACGGTTCTCGGTCTCGACCCAGAAACGGCGGTATTGCAGGTTAGGGAGGAAACGACGCTTGGTCTTGTTGTTGGCGTGGGAAACGTTGTTTCCGACCATGGGCTTCTTGCCCGTTACTTCACATACGCGTGCCATGAGGACACCTATCTAAGTTTCATCGGCCGTCTGCACCTGATGTGCTGACAACCTCACCTCGCCAGTTTGGAAATGGGTGGCGGTAGCCCGTCTTGCCTTTTTATGGACGCTGCGTGCAGCGAGCCAATATTCAGCAAAGCCAAGGATTATAGCTTGAAATCGTTTTTTGTTGATTTCTTTGCTTTGGTTGGTCGTTTTTGTTGTTGCTAGGTGGTTGAGGGCGGGTGCCGGGAGTTCGTCCCGGCGGGCGAGTAACTTTTTGCTTGCGCCAAAAAGTCACCAAAAAGCGCTTTGAATTCGGGGTCACACGATAGAACTCACTTTGCGCCGTAGGCGCTCCGTTCGGGCAACTATCGTGAGTCAGACCAAAAGCTGGGGAGGGCGCTGCTGGATTCTGCGATGCAGCAGCGGAGGCGCGAGTATCGCGACGAAAAAGCCGACGTTTGAGCACGAGAGTTCAATTCGTCACGCGGCTGGTGCACCGGCATCTCGCGAAGTCGCGAGATTGACGGGCACGAGCAACGCGAAGTGCCGTGACGCACCTCTTATGAAAATTCTGACTCACGATAGTTGTCCGAACGGAGAGCCCTCCGGGGCTCGCAGTGAGTTCTATCGTGGGTATTGAAAGCGCGCTTTTGGTGACTTTTCGCGCGCCAGCGAAAAGTTACTCGCCCGCCGGGGCGAACTCCCGGCACCCGCCCTCAAACCAGAAGCAAAGGGAAAATCACTCTTCCTGCTCAAGGAAGCGCTGAGCATCCAGCGCAGCCATACAGCCAGTCCCAGCACTGGTAATAGCCTGACGATAAACGTGATCCTGCACATCGCCAGCAGCGAACACCCCAGGAATGCTGGTCTGGGTCGCAAAGCCCTTCAGCCCACCTTGAGTGATCAGATAGCCGGTTTCGTCCATTTCCAAATGGCCCTTGAAGATTTCGGTGTTGGGCGAGTGGCCGATGGCAATGAAGCAGCCTTGGAGTTGAATGTCTTCGGTGTGGGCGCTGTTGGTGCTCTTGATGCGGATGCCGGTCACGCCGGTCTTGTCGCCCAGCACTTCGTCCAGAGTGAAGTGGGTCTTGAGCTCGATCTTGCCTTCCTTGACCTTGTCCATGAGCTTGTCCACGAGGATGGGCTCGGCCTTGAACTTGTCGCGGCGGTGGACCAGAGTGACCTTGCTGGCGATGTTGCTCAGGTACAACGCTTCTTCGACGGCCGTGTTGCCGCCGCCGATCACGCAGACGGGTTGTTCACGGTAGAAGAAACCGTCGCAGGTGGCGCAGGCGGACACGCCCTTGCCCATGAAGGCTTCTTCGGACGAGAGGCCCAGGTACTTGGCGGATGCGCCGGTGGCGATGATCAGCGAGTCGCAGGTGTAGGTGCCGCTGTCGCCGGTGAGGGTGAAAGGGCGCTTGCTGAAGTCGACTTTGTTGACGTGGTCGAACACGATCTGGGTCTGGAAGCGTTCTGCGTGTTCCAGAAAGCGCTGCATCAGGGCCGGGCCTTCCACGCCCATGACGTCGGCGGGCCAGTTGTCCACTTCGGTGGTGGTCATGAGCTGACCGCCCTGGGCCATGCCAGTAACGAGCAGGGGCTTGAGGTTGGCGCGGGCGGCATAGATGGCAGCCGTGTAGCCGGCGGGGCCGGAACCGAGGATCAGGACTTTTGCGTGTGTTGTTGTCGACATGGATGCCACTCAGGTTGCATGCCGCGGTCGACGCGGGCTTTTTCCGGGTCGATTGCGGCACGTTGAAAAGTGAAGCGGGGTGCTTGCGTTTTTTGGCTCACACCCCGTCGGACGGCATGGAGGGCTGCCGGTTTGCTTTCGTTGACCGAGTCATTGAGAGTGCAGGGAGCCTCCGTGGTTCCCATTGTATGGACGCCGCAGAGACAGAGTCAGCCAAGGTTTTTGATCGTGGAAATAGACACGATCAATTTTGGACGTGCTTTCAATAAGTTTCAGGCCCGTCGGGCGAGCAGCTTTTGGCACATCCGGTCACATTTAAGAAGGGCTCGCAACTGCTTGATATGGCTGGTAAATTGCGACAATGTGAAGTTGTCGGGCTATCGGTTGATTCTGTCGGATCAACTGGATGAAAAAACAGTACCATCCTGTGTCGTGACGCAACAATGAAGTCAGGCGCTTTGAGCTGTCGCTATCGCCCAATCGGGGCGAGCACTGGTGCTGACCATGCGGTAAGCTAGTCCCTCAGTTTGTTTATGACCTATTCCCTCAATACCTTGAATGCATCTGCTGGCGGCAAGTCCGCGCCGCGCTCGTGGGCTGCGCGCTTCAGCCATGAAATCGGCCTGCTCGTGGGGCTGCTGGCCCTTGTGTTCTGGATTCTGGCACTCGTGAGCTACAACGCGCAGGACACGGCGTGGTCCACGTCCGGCGCGGGCGATGGCCTGCAGGTGCGCAACTGGCTGGGCCGTCTGGGCGCATGGCTGGCCGATGGCAGCTATTACGCGCTGGGCTTTTCGGTCTGGTGGTGCATTGCCGCTGCGGTGAAGGCTTGGATTTCGTCGCTGGCCTACTGGATGCGTGGTGGTGAACAGGTGAAATCGCCGGTCGGGCCTTGGGCGCGCCGTTCGATGTTCTGGATGGGGCTGCTGATTCTGCTGCTCTCCAGCACGGCGCTGGAGTGGACTCGCTTGTATCGCTACGACACTTTCCTGCCGGGTCAGGCCGGCGGCATGCTGGGCTACTCGATGGGCAAGGCCGCTTTGAGCTGGTTGGGCGATGCGGGTTCGGGCCTGATCTGCGTGATTCTGGTGGTGCTGGGCGCTGCCATGGTGTTCGGATTCTCCTGGGGGCAGTTGGCTGAACGCATCGGCGGTCGCATTGATGGACTGGTCCAAGGCAGCCGCGCCAAGCGCGAAAAGGCCCAGGACGAAGCGGCGGGCAAGCGTGCTGCACGCGAGCGCGCCGAGGTGGTGATGGAAGAGCGCATCGAGAGCGACGAGTTGCACCCGCAACCTGTGCAGATCATCGAGCCGGTGCTCACCGAGCCGCAGCAGAGCACGCGCGTGGTCAAGGAACGCCAGAAGCCGCTGTTCTCCGAGCTGCCCGACAGCAAGCTGCCGCAGGTCGATCTGCTGGATGCGGCACAGGCGCGTCAGGAAACGGTCTCGCCCGAAACGCTGGAGATGACCAGCCGCCTGATCGAGAAGAAGCTCAAGGACTTTGGCGTGGATGTGGCTGTGGTGGCTGCTGCGCCAGGCCCGGTGATCACGCGCTACGAGATCGAACCCGCCACGGGCGTGAAGGGCTCGCAGGTGGTGAATCTGGCCAAGGACTTGGCGCGTTCGCTGTCGCTGGTGTCGATCCGCGTGATCGAGACGATTCCCGGCAAGAACTTCATGGCGCTGGAATTGCCCAACGCCAAGCGCCAGTCGATCAAGCTCTCTGAAATCCTGGGCTCGCAGGTCTATCACGATGCCAAGAGCATGCTGACCATGGGCCTCGGCAAGGACATCGTCGGCAACCCGGTGGTGGCCGATCTGGCCAAGATGCCGCACGTGCTGGTGGCTGGTACGACGGGTTCCGGCAAGTCGGTGGGTATCAACGCGATGATTCTGTCGCTGCTGTACAAGGCCGAGGCGCGCGATGTGCGCCTGATGATGATCGACCCGAAGATGCTGGAAATGTCGGTCTACGAAGGCATTCCGCACCTGCTGTGCCCGGTGGTGACCGACATGCGCCAGGCGGCGCACGGCCTGAACTGGTGCGTGGCGGAGATGGAGCGCCGTTACAAGCTCATGAGCAAGATGGGCGTGCGCAATCTGGCAGGCTACAACGCCAAGATCGACGATGCCAAGGCGCGCGAGGAATCGATTCCGAATCCGTTCAGCCTGACGCCGGAAGAGCCTGAACCGCTGCAGCGTCTGCCGCACATCGTGGTGGTGATCGACGAATTGGCCGACCTGATGATGGTGGTCGGCAAGAAGATCGAAGAGTTGATCGCCCGTCTGGCGCAGAAGGCGCGTGCCGCTGGCATCCATCTGATTCTGGCCACCCAGCGCCCGAGCGTGGACGTGATCACGGGTCTGATCAAGGCCAATATCCCCACGCGTATCGCCTTCCAGGTCAGCAGCAAGATCGACAGCCGCACCATCCTCGACCAGATGGGCGCGGAAGCGTTGCTCGGCATGGGCGACATGCTGTACATGGCCAGCGGCACGGGCCTGCCGATCCGCGTGCACGGTGCATTCGTCTCGGACGAGGAAGTGCACCGCGTCGTCAGCTACCTCAAGGAGCAGGGCGATCCGGACTACATCGAGGGCGTGCTCGAAGGCGGCACCGCCGATGGCGAGGACAGCGGCTTCGGCGGCGAAGGTGGTGATGGCAACGGCGAGAAGGACCCCATGTACGACCAGGCGGTCGAGATCGTCCTGAAAGACCGCAAAGCGAGTATTTCTTATGTTCAGCGTAAGCTTCGCATCGGTTACAACCGCTCGGCGCGCTTGCTCGAAGACATGGAAAAGGCCGGTCTGGTCAGCGCGCTCACATCGAGCGGCCAGCGCGAAGTGCTGGTGCCCGCACGCGGCGGCGAGTGAATGATGCGCGGACGGATGGATTGAACCTCTTCGAGGGCCGAAGACTCCAACCGCACATCACGCCCAGCGTGCCCTAGGAGTTTCAATCGATGATGATGACGAAGCGTTTGCTCACTACTTTTTTGCTGGCGGCCTGCGCACAGGTGGCCAGCGCCGACGGCCTGCAGAGCCTGGAAGGCTTCATGAAGGGCGCGAAGACAGGTCGCGCCGATTTCTCGCAGACCGTCACCTCGCCGGGCAAGGATGGACAGGCGCCCAAGGTGAAAACCTCCAGCGGCAGCTTCGAGTTCCAACGCCCCGGCAATTTCCGTTTTGACTACAAGCGCCCGTTCGAGCAGACCATTGTTGCCGATGGCAAGACCCTGTGGCTCTACGACGTGGACCTGAATCAGGTCACGCAGCGCTCGCAGTCGCAAGTGCTGGGCAGTACGCCCGCCGCGCTGCTGGCAAGCGCACCTGACCTTTCGGCGCTCAAGGCTGATTTCAAGCTGTCTTCCGCGCCCGAGCAGGGCGGTCTGCAATGGGTGCTGGCCGAACCCAAGGTCAAGGATGGCCAGATCAAAAGCGTGCGCGTCGGCTTCGCTGGCGACACGCTGGCCACGCTCGACATCACCGACAGCTTTGGCCAGCGCTCGGTGCTGACCTTCACCAACATGCAGGTGAACACGCAGGTCGCGCCCGCCACGTTCCAGTTCAAGCCGCCTGCCGGTGCGGATGTGGTGAAGCAATAAGCTGCGCGCGGGCCAAGCGAGTTACGATCAGGTTTTCCCTTCGTCGCTCTGTTTGCCCGTGAACCCGAATCCCTCTGCCCACCAGCCACTCGCCGAACGCCTTCGCCCGCACACTCTGGGTGAGGTGATCGGTCAGCAGCATGTGCTCGGTCCGGGCATGCCGCTCAGGCTTGCGTTCGAGTCGGGCCAGCCGCACAGTTGCATCCTCTGGGGGTCGCCGGGTGTCGGCAAGACCACCATTGCGCGGCTGATGGCGCAGGCCTTCGATGCGCAGTTCATCTCGATCAGCGCGGTACTGGGCGGCGTCAAGGACATCCGCGAAGCTGTCGAGCAGGCGCAGTCCGCGCGCGACGGGCTGATGCAGCAGCGCACCATCGTGTTCGTCGATGAAGTGCACCGCTTCAACAAAGCTGTCAACTACTATATAAAACAACGACTTAGAGAGTCGTTTGTGCAAATATTTGGGCTTCCCCATTGTTTTGCGGGGGGCAAGCATGCTTGATTTGTTTGCACAAGAGCCGCAAGCGCCACTGGCTGAAGCGCTTCGTCCGAAGACCTTGGACGAGGTGGTTGGGCAGTCGCATCTGTTGGGTGACGGCAAGCCTTTGAGGTTGGCTTTTCAGTCGGGCAAGCCGCACTCCATGATCTTCTGGGGGCCACCGGGTGTCGGTAAAACGACTTTGGCACGCCTGACAGCTACGGCCTTCAAGTGCGAGTTCATCGCCTTGTCTGCTGTGTTCTCTGGTGTGAAAGACATCAGGGCTGCTATGGAACAGGCGCAGCAGAACCTAGCTATGGGCAAGCACACGATCTTGTTCGTAGACGAAATTCACAGGTTCAATAAGTCGCAACAAGACGCTCTTCTTCCCTATGCTGAAAGTGGCTTGGTGACGTTCATTGGAGCGACCACAGAGAACCCTTCGTTTGAGGTCAACTCGGCGCTGTTGTCACGGGCACAGGTCTATGTTCTGAAGTCGCTCACAGACGAAGAACTGCGGCTGCTCTTGAAGCGTGCTCAAGACATTGCCCTTGGCCATCTGGTGTTTGACGACTTGGCGACGGACACCATCATTGGGTATGCAGACGGCGACGCGAGAAGGTTCTTGAACCTGCTGGAACAGACCAGCACGGCAGCGAAAGCTTCAGGTATCACGCAGATCACGGCTGACTTCTTGCAGAACGCTTTGACCTTGAACAGTCGTCGTTTTGACAAGGGTGGGGACAACTTCTACGACCAGATTTCTGCCTTGCACAAGTCGGTGCGTGGATCGCATCCTGACGCAGCCCTCTACTGGCTCACACGCATGTTGGACGGTGGTGCAGACGCGAGGTATCTGGCACGGCGCATTGTTCGCATGGCGTGGGAAGACATTGGCTTGGCCGATCCAAGGGCCATGCAGATAGCCAACGACGCTGCCTTGACCTATGAGCGTCTGGGAAGCCCTGAAGGGGAGTTGGCCTTGGGGCAGGCTGTAATCTATCTGGCGGTAGCTGCCAAAAGCAATGCTGGGTACAACGCCTACAACCAAGCCAAGGCGTTTGTGAAGCAGGACAAGAGCCGTGAGGTGCCTGTTCACTTGAGAAATGCCCCAACAAAGCTCATGAAGGAACTCGGTTACGGTCATGAATACCGATATGCTCATGACGAACCGAACGCCTATGCTGCTGGTGAGACTTATCTTCCAGAAGGCATAGATGAACCTAATTGGTACCAGCCGGTGCCAAGAGGGTTAGAGGTCAAGATTGGCGAAAAGCTTGCCCTGCTGAAGAAGTGGGATGAAGAAGCTGGCAACAACTAGTTGTTGAGTTTATTGCTATAGCAATAAATGTAGCCTCACAAGTATAATTTGAATATGTGTCAATGATTGATTCATTGATGTTTTGATAAGATTTTGTGCTGGGTTTTGCCGGCATTCATAGAAAAAGATTAGTTCATGCCAACACTTCAATGGGTGGGAAGAAGCGCGGTTGTTAACCATCATCACGATGTGCCATTTCGCTTGTTGGATAAGAAGTACTCGTTCTCGGGCTCGGATCAGTCTTTGGATAATTCAAAAGACAATAAGATCATCCGGGGTGACAATCTTGAGGTTTTGAAGGGCTTGCTTCCCGAATATGAGGGGAAGGTTAATTGTATATATATTGATCCACCTTACAACACGGGCAATGAAGGTTGGGCATATAACGATGCTGTAAACGACCCTAGAATTAAGAAGTGGTTGGGTGACGTTGTTAAGAAAGAAGGTGAGGATTTAAGTCGTCACGATAAATGGCTTTGCATGATTTATCCTCGCCTTAAGCTTCTTCATCGGCTTTTGGCACATGATGGCGTTATCTTTGTTAGTTTGGATGACAATGAAATATTTCATTTCCGTTTGTTGATGAATGAGGTTTTTGGCGAGTCTAATTTTCTTGCTCAAATCATCGTTCAATCTAACAAGCGTGGTCAGACTTACAAGCAAATTGCGAAGACGCACGAATATCTTCTCTGTTTTGGAAAGAGCAGCCTTTCGGAGTTGGGTGAGCTATCCACAGAGGGTACTAACTTGCCTGAAAAGGATACCTTTGGATCTTTCTCTTCCAGGGAGTTGCGCAACCGCAATCCAAAGTTTGGGCGTTTTAATCGTCCGAATCTTTTCTATCCAATCTATGCTCGTCCAGGCGTAGTAGATGAAAGTGGCAATTTTCTTGTTTCTCTTGAAGAGCATCCTGATTCTTTCAAGATTGAGCCGTTTAACAGTGAGGGTGTCGAGAGCTGTTGGCGGTGGGGTAAGGATAAATTTACCCTTAAAACAAAGGCACAAACTACCGAGTTTCTTTATGCACGGCAGACACGTGAGGGTGCATGGCGCGTTTTTGAGAAGTATCGTAAGGAAACCGTCAAAGCTAAGTCCATTTGGACGGAGACTAAATACATCAGTGAGCAAGGTACTACCGAGTTGGGGCGACTTGGTTTGGCCTCTGAGTTTGAGTTTCCCAAGCCAGTAGACTTGATTGTTGATTGCTTAGAACTCTGCGATAACGATGAAGCAATTGTTCTTGATTCTTTCGGTGGCAGTGGAACCACAGCACAAGCAGTTCTGAAGCTAAATGCTTCCGATGGCGGAACCCGTAGATTCATCCTCTGCGAAATGATGGACTACGCAGAAGCCGTTACGGCAGAGCGTGTTCGGCGCGTAATAGACGGCTACGGAGATGGAGCAAAGTTTGTCCCCGGAACAGGTGGCGGTTTTGACTTCTACGATTTAGGTTTTTCGCTCTTTAAAGACGACAAGAACCTCAATGAAGAAGTCGGTGTAAGTGCCATCAGGGACTACGTTGCCTACACTGAGAACATTCCTGTTGAGAAGCGATTTGCTCAAGATAACCCCGTAAGCCCATATGCGCTAGGTGCAACTGAAACGGCTTTGTGGATCTTCCGCTATGAGCGCGATCAGGTCACAACCCTCGATCTTGACTTCTTGGGTAGCTTGAACCTGAAGTCTCTTTCAGCACGACCAGAGCAGTTCACTATCTATGCCGACAAGTGCGCCTTGGACAAAGACTTTTTGTACAAGCACTCGATCACGTTCAAGCGCATTCCGCGTGATATCACTCGTTTCTAAGAAGAAAGATAAAAATGGAACTGAAAGACTATCAGGCTGATGTACTCACCGATCTGAGTGCGTATCTGGACACCCTCCTTGAATGCAAGGGGCATCTGCCAAACTCGTTTGCAAAGTATTGGCAAGAGCGTGGTGTTCTCAATCAGGTCTACAAGAACAACATCAAGGAAGTGCCTCATGTCTGCGTGAAGGTTCCCACTGCTGGTGGAAAGACCTTCATTGCAGTCAATGCACTTGATCGAATTTTTGCGGCCTTCGCTGAGTACAACCCGACTCGGCCAAAGTTTGTAGTTTGGTTGGTGCCTTCGCTGACCATCCTTGAGCAGACCGTCAAGAACCTGTCCAACATCGATCACCCTTATCGTCAGCGTTTGAACGATCTGTTCAATGGGCGTGTGCAGGTGTATGAGAAGGCTGATGTTCTGCAAGGTGCTGGCTTCAATGCAGACACCGTAAAGGAGCAGCTTTCAGTAGTTGTGATGTCGTTTGACTCGTTGAAAGCGACCAACAAAGAGAACCGAAAGGCGTTCCAAGAGAACGGCTATCTTGCGTCCTTCATTGCTGACGATAGTGAAGTTGTTGAGCCACTGGAAGGTACTGATCCTTCAGCACTCATCAACGTCATGCGCAGTTTGAAGCCTATCGTGGTTGTAGACGAGAGCCACAATGCCGAAAGCACGTTGTCGGTTGACATGCTTCGCAACCTCAACCCTAGCTTCATTTTTGATCTGACTGCTACGCCGCGCGACAACAGCAACATCATCAGCTACGTTGATGCCCTTCGGCTCAAGAAGCAGAACATGGTGAAGCTGCCGGTGATTGTTGCCAATCAGCGCAGTCAGGAAGACGTGATCATGGCCGCGCTGAACATGCGCCGCCAACTGGAAGAGTTCGCCAAGAAAGCAGAAGCTAATGGCGGTGGCTACATTCGGCCTATCGTGCTGTTCCAGGCTGAACCGAAGACCAAAGACGATACGACCACCTTTGAGAAGGTGCGTGAGATTCTTGTTGATCTCAACATTTCTCCCGAACACATAGCTATCAAAACGGCCAATGTGAACGAACTGAAGGGCGTTGATCTGCTCAGTCGCACATGTGAGGTGCGATACATCATCACCGTCAATGCGTTGAAGGAAGGTTGGGACTGCCCGTTTGCCTATGTGTTGGCAACGCTGGCAAACAAGTCTTCGGTTGTTGATGTCACCCAGATTTTGGGCCGTGTTTTGCGCATGCCCTACACGCGCAAGCACAGTGTGGAATTGCTCAACCTGAGCTATGTCTTCACGTCTTCTAGCCAGTTCCAGAGCACGCTGAACCAGGTCGTCGCTGGGCTGAACAAGGCAGGCTTTTCCAAGCGTGACTATCGGGAAGTCGATCTGTCGTCTATTCCGGTCGATCCAGCCCCGCAGGCCGATCAGCAGAGCCTTCCTTTGCCGGTGCCAACCGACCCGACACCAGCGCAACCGTCTGGTGATTCTGGCGACGCTCTTGAAGTGGAAACGAGCAAGCTCAATCCGAACTGGGAAGCGCAAGCAGTCCAGCAAGCTACTCATGCCGCAGAAGGTGAGCAGAGTGCTGGGATTGCTGGAACAGAGGCTACAACTGGCAATGCTGTGATTGCTGGGGTGGAAACTATCAAGGCCCAAGCCGTGGAGCAAGCCAAACAATTTGAACAACAGGCTAAAGATGCCACAGGCGATAGCTCGCCTGAAGAGTTGAAAGCGCACATGAACGAACACAAGATAAAACCTATGTTCGAGCAGTCTGTGCAGGCCGTCAAACTGCCTCAGTTCTTCATCAAGGTTCCCTCGGACGGTGGCTTCTTTGACGCTGGTGACGAGTGGCACAAGCTGGCAAAAGAAAACTTGTTGTCCAATTTTGTGTTGGCAAATCTTGATGCCACGGTCAACTTCACTGCTATTGAGGCAGACGTCTATGCAGTAGATGCGCAAGAGATTGGCAATGGGGAAAGTGCGCCTGCATTCAAGGCTGTGAAGAAGGCTGAGAAGGAATGAATCGCCCCGGATTTCCTAGACACTGTTGAGCCGTTGGGAATGCCGTCTTTCGAACTCTACCGGAGAGATATCTCCGGCGGTGCCATGACGCCTTTTCGGGTTGTAAAACATCTCGATGTAGTTGAAGACATCAGCCCTGGCCTCATCGCGCGTCGGGTAAATCTGGCGGCGAATACGCTCGCGCTTGAGCAACTGGAAGAAGCTCTCGGCCACGGCGTTGTCGTGACAGTTGCCGCGACGACTCATGCTGGAGACCAGATTGTGATCTCGCAGAAAGCCCTGCCAGTCATGGCCTGTAAACTGACTACCCTGATCCGAATGCACCATGACAGGCAGCTTAGGCCTGCGACGCCACAAGGCCATCAACAGTGCATCGAGCACCAAGCCAGTATCGATGCGGCTGCCCATAGACCAGCCAACAACCTGACGTGAGAACAGGTCAACCACCACCGCCAGATACAGCCAACCTTCATGGGTGCGGATGTATGTGATGTCAGTCACCCAAGCTTGGTTGGGCTCGGCCGCTGCGAAGCGGCGCTGCAAGTGATTGGGCGCGACGATGGCAGGTTTGCCGCCACGCATGCCTGCACGGCGTTTGTAGCCCGTCTGTGAGCGCAGCCCCTCGATTTTGAGCAGTCGTGCCACGCGATGCTTGCCGCAGCTCTCGCCCAAATCACGCATGTCCATGGTCAGCTTGCGATAGCCATAGACGCCACCACTCTCGAGCCACGCATGCTTGAGAAGACCCAACAGACGTTGATCGTCCTTTGCACGCAGGCTCATCGGTTGCGCCTTCCAGGCGTAGTAGCCGCTAGGGTGTACAGCCATGACCTTGCACAGTCGGCGAATGCTGTACTCACCTTCATGGCGCTTGATGAATGCGTACTTCACCCGGACTGCTTGGCAAAGTACGCTGCGGCCTTTTTTAGGATGTCGCGCTCCTCTGTGACTCGCTTGAGTTCAGCCTTCAGTCGTCGCAACTCCTCGGTTTGTGACACCTGTGCCGGCCGATCATGGGCAGGCGTTCCTTGAGCCTTGATCCATTGATAAAGGCTGTGCTGACTTACGCCTAGTCGGGCTGAAACATCGGCCACCTTATGGCCGCGCTCAGTGATCTGCTTGACTGCTTCGGTCTTGAATTCTTGGGGATATCTTTGGTTACTCATAGCACCTCCTATTGGGCCTTAGATTTGAGGCTCAGAGGTGTCTAGAAAACCCGGGGCGATTCAGAACGACTTAACGGCATCATCCGAAGCCAGCCGCCTTCAGGTCAAATCACCTCTATTGTTGGTAGGCTCTTTAGTCTCATCGGAAAGAATGCTTTCTATCCGATTGAAGACAACGACGTAAAGCACTACTTGACCCGCATTGTTCAGGCCATGAGCCACGAGCAGCGTGCAGATTGTCTTGAGCGCGACTACGCCTATGTCAAGGTGATCAAGGAGAAGATCCAGAGCTTGGCCAGCGACTACGCTGCGAAAGAATTTAGCAACTGGCTGACCATTCAAAAGGTCAAGCTCAAGCCAACGTTCTCGTTCCCTGCAACGATCACACCTAGTGAGAATGCACCGGCCATTAGCAAGAGCTTGTATGTCACTGAAGCAGGCGTGAATTCTTTGGAAGCACGCACGATTCGTGGTGTGGCGGAACTGGAGAACGTTGTTTGGTGGACCCGCAATCTTGAGCGAGGAAAGGGGTTTGCCATCAATGGCTTCCTCAACCACTACCCAGATTTTGTGGTTCTGACGGAGAGCAAGAACATTGTTGTCATTGAGACTAAAGGCGACGACCGTGACAACTCGGACTCCAAGGACAAGCTAAGGCTTGGAAAAATTTGGGAGTCGCAGGCGAACCAAATTGCCCATGAAACAGGCTACCGTTATCACTACATGATGGCGTTTGACAACAGCAAAATTGACGGTGCGAACACCATAGGTGAAGTGCTGAAGCTGATCGAGAGCTTGTAGTGGTAGCCAAGAAGCACCCTGATGGGTGCTTTTTTACTTCGGTCAGTGAAATGGGGAGACGCAAACAATATGAAGAGCAAGAAGCTGCTGCTAGTTGACTTGGAGAACAAGCACAAGGTAGATCTGTCTCCCTTGGATGAGAGTTTCAGGGCCATCATCTTCGTCGGTGCCAACCAGAACCCTCCCAAGGCTTCCAAGAAGCCAGCAACAGCGCACAGGTTCAGCCGTGTGGATTTCTTGAAGATCTCAGGCTCAGGCAAGAATGCCTTGGACTTCCACATTGCCTTTGAGCTTGGCAGGACGTTTGAAACGGCTCCAGACACCCAATGCTTTGTCTTGAGTGGTGACAAGGGCTTCGATCCCTTGCTCAACCACCTCAACACCAATGGCATGACTTGCAAGCGTGTGGAGAGCATTGCTGAACTCGTGCCTAGCAATGTGGTGCCTGTCGTTGTGCCTGATCAGGTGGTGTGTCCTCATTGCAGGAAGGCCAGCACCATTCCTCATCATGGTGGGCACTGGTGCAGCAACTGCGGCAGGTTTGCCGCGCCTCCAGATCCGAAGCTCTTGCCGTCCAACCAGAAGGGCTATAGAGAGCCTGAGCGATATAGATACGAGGACACGGCGATCTATTCGGAATGTGGCTGGTGTCACCAAAAAACGGACATGACAGGTGGTATCTACGATGATGGTGAGTGGATGTGTGGCGGCTGCATAGCTCGCTATGCGCGTTAGAAACGCCAGGCTAAAAATATAAGAACGGAGTACCGATGATTTCCATCACTGAAAACCAGTTCCGCGATCACCTCTTTGAACATCATAAAGAAAGCCTTTCCACGTTAATCAAGGGTAGAAGAGATCCAGTTGAATGGACTGGAGACGGCTTTCCAAGCATCAGCTTTTTGTTGCAGCGGCGTGCGGAAAAGAAGATCAATGAAATACTTGATAATTTGGAAGAATTGGTCCTTACAGCCAAGGAAATGAGGCTTGAGCGTAATGCACCACACCCCACACGGATAGATCTCTTTGGGAACTCTGCATCAACAGGAATTGCAGTCATCGAACTGAAGAAGTCAGGTCAAACGGAGCGTCAAGCCTTCACGGAACTCTTGGCCTATAGCAATCATTTCTGTTCAATTTTTCCAGGGCTTAAGGAGAGTTCCATTACCTCAATCCTTGTTGCACCAATGGAAACTCGCACGGTAAAAGATGCCTATGTTCAAGAGTTGGTTTCAAATGCGAAAAATATTCTAGGATTGATACCAAGTCAAGATGGCAGTAACTTTACCTTGGAAGTCTTTTATCCAGGTGCATCTTACTATGCCTACTTTGAGAATAACATATTAAATGATGCATCAATGGTTTGCGTCGCTTATGAGTTTCCATTGATTCCTGGTTGGATAGACTCTGATTTGAAGGGCGAAGATAAAAGCCTTCCAGATTACACAAAGAATGCCCTAAACAAGATATCAAACTCCATAGCGCAGCGACTGGCTTCTGAAGGCTACCATGCTCTGATCTATGCAACGCAAAAATGGGGCGAGATCGCAGGACTATTCCCTAACCCCAATGTCATCGTTGTGGCGGCCATGAATCCTTTTTCTTCCTACAGAACGAATGTTCATGAAGGACAGGTTTATGGTAGCTCTGATGAAGGCCGCATTAGCCAGGTTCAATCAATTTACGATCAACTGACAGGTGACGGTAAAGAGTTCTACTGGGTTGATACGATGGAGAACAATTTCCACAATAGCTTGATGAGAAGCGTTAGGGAGCAGTTTGAGCACTGCCTACAGAGCCATGCGGGAGAAAAGGTAAGAGGCTCTTTAAGTTGTCCTGATTGGTATGGCTTGAAAACCAGCAATATAGATGCCGTTTTTACACACAACCTCGATGTCTATTCCACGGGGTTGCTGAGGGAAATTTATCTGGAGTACATGACCCATGTATATAAAAATGGGATCGATGAGATTTACTACCATGATGATTTACCAAAATATGGCTACAAAATGTTGACTCCATTCTTGGCTGTCTGGGAGATCTTTTCAGGTCTTGGCTACAAGAAAGAAGATGAGATACCTGAAGATGAAGATGCAGAGGATAGTTAAATTCATATGAATTTGACTTAAGGATTGCAAGGCTGTCAAAGGTGCTTTGAAAATATCAACAACGTTCTTTGAGGGGAAGTATGAAGCTGAACATTGACCTGAGAAATTGCTACGGTATTAGTGAGTTGAGCCATTGTTTTGACTTTACTGCCAGCAACGGGTATGCGATATATGCACCGAATGGCTTCATGAAGACTTCACTATCGAAGACGTTTGATGATCATGCAAAAGGGCGTGAGACAGTTGACTTGATTTTCCCTGATAGAGAGTCGTCCCGGTCTATCAAAGATAGTGCTGGAGCCGTTGTGTCTCCAGACTCCATATTTGTTATTGAACCCTACAACCAAGAATTTTCATCAGACCGAACTTCACTGTTACTGGTGAACAGTGCAATCAAGCAGCAGTATGACGATGCACTTAAGCAAATCTCTGAGAGCCTTGCAGGTTTGTTCGGAAAACTGAAGCAACTCTCTGGTTTGACTGGGCGAACGCTGACCCCAGAGATGGAGTTCATGAAAGCATTTGGCGCAAGCAACGTAGCAGAACTGCTTGAGTCATTGGAGGGAAATGTTGCGCAGGCTGCACCTAGCAACTTATCCAAGCTTGTCTATTGCGAGATCTTCAATGAAAAGACGATTGCTCTGCTGGAATCTGGGAAAATTAAAGACCAGCTAGAGGAATACATTAAGACGTACAACGACTTGGTGTCTAAGTCAGATGTGCTCAGCAAGCAATTCAATCACTACAGTGCAGGCACAGTGAATAAGCAGCTTGCAGACAATGGCTTCTTTGCTGCAAAGCACACTATCAATCTAAATACCAAAGGTGGCAAACAAGAAGTTAGTTCTGCTGCCGAACTTACCAAGCGCATTGAAGATGAGCGAGAAAAAATATTCTCCGATAAAGAGCTTGCAGGTAAGTTTGACGCCATAGACAAGAAGATCTCAACGGCTGACCTGCGAAAATTTCGAGATTACCTGTTTGAAAATCAGGAAATCTTGCCCGAACTAAAGAACTTTAAGCAGCTACAAAAGGACGTTTGGATTTCCTATCTGGTCGATCAAAAAGAACTCTACGACCAATTTCTTGTTCAGTTTAAAGCTGGCAAGGTGACGATTGAAGGTGCAGTTAAACAGGCAAAGGAAGAGCGTACTGCATGGGAAGAAGTGGTCGAAACCTTCAATCAACGCTTCTTTGTCCCATTCAAGATGTCTGTGTCCAATCAAGAAGATGTCATTTTGAAAGGCACAAAGCCTACCATCGCATTTATGTTTTCTGATGGTGAGCGCGAAGGTGAAGTACCAAGAGACGCCTTGCTAAAAGTGCTGAGTCAGGGCGAAAAGCGTGCCTTGTACATCCTCAACATACTTTTTGAAATTCAGTCTAGACAAAAGCAGGGTGGCACAACAATTTTGTTAGTCGACGACATCGCAGACTCGTTTGACTACAAAAACAAATACGCCATCATTGAATATCTAAAAGACATTTCCCATTCTGGAAAATTCTTCTGTCTATTTCTGTCACACAATTTTGACTTTTATCGCAGCATCAGCGGCAGGTTGAATCTGGGGCGACCATACAAACTAATGGCGTCGAAAAGTGGGCGCAAGCTTTCGCTGTCGCCTGAAAAATACCAGAACAATCCGTTTATCTTCTGGAAGAGCAAGCTTGCTGAACCCCCGTACTGCATCTCGGCAATCCCCTTTGTGCGCAACTTGGCTGAGTATTGCGGACATAGTGCAGACTACGCAACGTTGACCTCGTTGCTTCACATGAAGGCCGACACAGATACGATTACGTTGGACGACTTGTGTGTGATCTATAAGAAAGTATTGGCAGACAAACCTAACCTCACTTTGCCACCTGCTGGCAAGACGGTGATGGCTGTGTTGTTTGAGCAAGCTGAAGCAATTGCTGCGGGTGTCGATGATCACATAGAGCTAGAAAGCAAAATTGTGATGTCAATCGCTATCCGGCTCATTGCTGAAAAGCATATGATCGCTCGGATAAACAATCAAGCATTCGTTGACTCAATAACTCAGAATCAAACAATTGAACTGCTCAAAGAGTACAAGCGACAGAATCTTGGTAGTGTTGCAGAAGTACAAAAACTTGAGCAGGTCAATCTAATGACTCCAGAGAACATTCACCTTAATTCTTTCATGTACGAGCCGATTCTAGATATGGGATCTGCACATTTAAGAGCCCTTTATGGGGATGTGAAGGCGTTGGCTTGAATCGGACAGTGTTACCAAGAAAAGCACCCTTATAGGTGCTTTTTTTCTTTGGAGCAATGTTGTTCAGTCGGTAGGAGTTTTCTGAGTTAATTAAAAATGGCTCCAAGAAGGAGCCTAATGATTGAACTCAAAGTCAATTGCAGGTCGTGAATGCATTGCCAAGACCATATGTGTAGCAATTTATTGATCGTCTTGGTGCTGTCTGATTGACTACTCTTACAGGTGCTTGGCCTGTCGTTAAAGTGGTCAACCTGTCTTCAAGGTTTTGAATGTCCGTGTTGATCTGTCTTGACCTTGAGGCTGCTGTAAACATGTCTTTCATTGGAACCTTAGACCAATCATTTTCTGGTAGATTTCTTTGCTTTTTTAGTTCTGCGATTTGTGATTGAATTTCTGCTATCTGAGATGACTTTGCATTGGCTACTGAAGCTGTTGAGCTAGATCCACCTTGATTGGATTCTTGGCTTTGCTTTGCCATCAATCCAGGGTAATAGTCATAATCTGGGTTGTAATTGGTCGTCAGTGGGTTGTAGCTGATAGGAGCTAGATTGTGAATCGGCACATAAAAGCCTTCGTCTGCCTGAGAGGCAGATAGAAGGCAGAAAAGTATGGTTGCGGTAATAATTTCTCTTGTGTGTCTAGACATGATCTCTCCTTTTTAAAGAAACATAGTCAATTGAAAAGAAAAGTCAAATTTTTGCCGCTTCAATTTTTTATATTTCATCAAGCTTCCTGCAAGTTCTATTTCGAAAACCTGCTTCTAGTTAAATTCATATGAGTTTAACTATTAATGGGTGTGAGAAATAGCCCCTCTCCAGTAGGTGCTTTTGGGTTTGTATCTGTTCGATCAGGTTCTTCAGATTGGTCTAGTACGTCGTTTCAAGTATGCGCAAAGGTTCCTGTTGATCGCCTTGGCTATCGCCGGTCCCCGGACCTCACGTGGTTAAAGAAGGTCGGAGCCTTCTCACTAACGTGTCAGCGTGCAGAAGAGGTTCAATCGGCGTGTGCATGAGGTGCCGTTAGGCAGGACGGCTACGACCGTCTTCCGAAAGACTCAAGAAGACGGTTTAGATCCACTTTTTAAGAATAATGAAGCCAATACTTAGATTTTTATTGGTTTGGCTCTGACGGTGTTTGCCTTTGGAACCAGCTTTTCATCGAGCTTCTGGTTGACTGAAAGATTGCTCAATTCGCTATCAAGCTGCTTCTCGTTTAGAAGGTTTAGCATGTACAAGTCAATGTACTGAAGTGCTTGATTGACGTTAGTCATCATGAATCCGGGTGCTTGGCCGAAGTAGTCATAGTTCGTAATGTCACCAATCCAGTGTTTCACTGAGATTTTTCCTAGTCTCTGATTTCGCACGGCTCTTTCTTGAGGTGACATGTCGCCAGTGATCGGATTGATTGCAATGAAGGCTTCTCGCACGAAGTTTTTCAAAGGCTCTTCTTGGAACTGGTAGATATTGACCAAAGAAGCGTAGTCTTGTCCGAAGTAAGTCTTGGTGAGATAGTTGGCTCTAAAGTGCTCCAGCATGATCTGGAAGGTTGGAGTGTCACGGTTCTTTTTTAGGTAGGCCGTGATCTGCTTTTTGAGATATTTGTACGCTGTGTCGTCTGCCAACTTCCAATCCCAGAACCCACTCTTTGACTTTTTCTGAATAGCTAACTCGTCTTGGGATGTGTTATTTAAGAAAAGCGACGCAAGACGCTGGGGTGAATAGTCTGTGGCATGATGTATCAGTGCCAACTTCGGTGCATGAGTCTTGATCAGCTTATAAGCATTGTTCTTTTTCTTTATCATTGAAATTCTCCTGTTGTACATCTAGCAGAAGAAGTTTCGTTGTCAAGTTAAAATCATATGAATTTAACTAGGGCAATGAAAAAAGCACCCGAAGGTGCTTTAAATATCCGGCAATTTTACTTCTGGCGTCTGTGCTTTTTTCTTCTCAAGCTCTAGGTTAAGTGCAGAAAGCTTTTGTTCCAGAGCCATGATTTGAGACTTGAGCAAAGTAGCTCTTTTGCCTTTTGCACCGGCCAGAAGAAGGAGTAAGCTGTGGTACTGCAAGGAAAGGCTCCCGATCTGGGCTTCTAAGCCACCCTGTGCGGCATTGCCGATAGAGGGCAATAGTGCGGCTTGTTCCTGGTCGGTTTGCCTGCGAGCTACCTGGTGCGGAAGATCTGCGGTGCTAACGGGTGGCTTGGGGGCTGCATGCTCCTTGAGACTGCGTAGGTGATCGTTGAGGTGGTCCGCCATGCGTTTGGGTGGTGGTTCCACTGCCTTCGGTCTGGTGCGATCGGGCGCCATGAACGGCATAGACACTAGCTGCTGCGCACGCACGGCACGAGGCTTGGGGGTGAGGTAGCGGCGCACATTGAAGGCCAGGCGTGCCTCTATGCCAGCAACGAGCTTGTCCTTCTGTTCCTGTGCCTCCTGTTGGGTGAGGTACTTCGGGATCTTGGACTGGTGGTGTTGGGCGACAAGCTCGGCGTAGTCGCTGTCCTTGCAGAAGAGGGGGCCCTTGAGGCGGGTGTTCTTCTGCTGACCAGGTAGGCGCACGGTGAGGAAGTCGCTGCCGACTTTGGCAACGTCAATGCCATTGCGGGTGAGGTAGCCAATCAACTGGTTTCGGTTGGTGATGAAACCACCGACGATCTCTGAATGAAGGACGGTGGCGAAGTCACCTTTGGCCTTCTTGTCCTTCTTGCCGTTGGGAGACTTGGCCTCAAAGGGCTTGAGTGAAATCTTGAGGGGATCGGGTACCACTTGAGCGAACCCGAAGCTGTCGTTCATGACGGCAGAGAACGCATTGAAGAACGCAATGTTCTTCGCACCCGGAGGGTGAATATTTAGTTGTTGCGTGCTGACCAACTCAGTATTGGCAACCAGGAAGTGCAGTTCGACGTTTCCCTTTTCACGGTGCATGACCCAGAAATCAGCGAAGTTCTTATCAAGCTCCAGACCCGGTAGGAATGTGGAACGGAAGGTGTCAATGACGGTGTTGATCTGTTCTGGGGTGACGGACTCATGATCACGGAAGGCGACGACACCAGATGTGTACTTGTGAAGGCGCTTTGTGGCGTTGGCGATTGCTTCAAAGGTGTTTGGATCGCCAGAGAGAATTTCAGGTGGGATTGAACGCTTCTTGCCTTCATGATCCTTGTCTGAAAGTAGATAGTTAACGGCTGAAGCTACACCTCCTTTCCCTGTTGGGAAGATCGTTACGTTCATATCTTCCCCTTCTTGGTTATATTTCTGTTAGGAAGATTGATTTGAAGATTTTCATTGAGGGCTTTCATTTCAAGAAAGCGGTTGAACTGCTCTTCAGTCAACTCTCTATCTCTTAGAAACCAGCGCTTCGTGGGTATGCCACCTGAGTCTGGATCACCTAAAACGACAATTGCAGGCCCATCTTCACGGTGTCTTTGGCCTTCAATGAACCATTCTTTTGTGTCGGCGGCGTCACGGGCTGGGCCACCTTCCTTGTGAAGCATTCCGTTTAAGTAGTGCTCTAGTCTGATGTAGTTGGTTTCTAAGCCAGTCTGGTAGTCTGTTGTTGTGTAGGTTCTTCTAAGTGAACCAGTAAAGTTATCTGGTATTCCTGTTGTGTTGCTCATAATTTTGACCTCTTCTCTGTAGGTTTGGGTTCTAGTGTGGTCTGAAGCTTATCGTTCAGATGCTTCTTGTCCTGCCACTGTTCAAATTCTTGTTTGGTGTGTTCTTGGTCATTAAGCCAATATTCCTCCTGTCCACTTGACCATAGGACGGCTGGGCCATCTTCTTTGTGAAGCTTGCCATTGACATAGTGTTTTGTGATCGTCAAGGAAAGCTTTTCGTTGTTGGCCAGGCTGGCGTACACACGATCACTTCTCACCACTCCTGTGAAGTCCTCTGTGATCTGGACTTTCTTGTTTTCCATACTTGTTCGTACTTTGCTCTTCATTTCCTTTCCTTAAATATTGTTGTTATCGTTGAGACTGCTTCTTGTATTTTGGTTAGCTCCAGGAGCATGCCTTCTGTGGTCGTGTTCCACACCTTCATTCTGTTTAAGGCTCTGGCAATCTGGTTGATGTTGCTGCCGATTTTTCCAAATGAGGCAAGTAGCTGAAGGCGAACTTTCTGTTCAGCTTTAGTTTCAAGATCGGCTATGTGTTGGCTCGGAAGAAGAACAGAGCGAGCATAGATAGCTGCGGAAGAAGAGCCTGATTCGTAAGCTCTATCTTGAAGTGCAGTCCATTCTTGCTGGGTGAACCTGATTTCAAAACGCTTAGTTCGTTTTGACTTGTTGGCTTCTACGCCAGTTTGACCGGCTCTCTGTTTGAGAGTGGGATCTTTTTCTTTTATTTGATGTGCCATGTGGCCTCCCTTGTTGTTGTTTTTATCGAGTCTCGCGCAGCAGCGGGTGTGGGTGAAACCCACGATATTCAAACCAAGAATAGCCCGTTAGGGGTAGACGTAGGATTGATTGACCTTGCTTTAACTCACTTTTCTCTGTTTTCTTGATTTGCAGGGGGTTAAAGTAACGGGGTCTATTAATAGGGTAGCGTTTATTAAATGAATGTCAATGATCTAATAGAAGGCGACCTTCACTCAAATTGACGCCATAGCAACATAGCAATTCGTGTTTTAGATTTTGGAGTGTCATAGCAATTCGTGTTTTTGATTTTGTTGTGTCATAGCAATTAGTTTTTTAGAATTTGTTGTGTCATAGCAAATCGTTTTTTAGATTTTTCTGTGTTAGTGAGATTGGCACTGTTGAATTATTTGAGTTGTGTGTTTGTTTCTGTACGCCTATTACACATGCGTGCTCATTACACATAGATGTACGGTGATACTGTGTATGGTTGACATTTAATTTTTCCACGCTAGATTTATTTGCAAGGCCACATAAGGAGAAGAAGAAATGGCGAAGAAGCGAATAACAAAAGCAGCAATTGGATTAAGTTCAAAGTTTGAACGAGAAGGATTGAAGAAGAAGAAAGTGCGTATTGGTGCAAGAATCGATGAAGACTTGCACATGATTTGCAAAATGGCATATAACCGTCAAGGCATATCAATGGAGTCACGAATTGAGGAACTGCTAAGGCGTGATGCAGATGTGATGTCAAAGAACCAGTGGTTCAAGGAGATGATGCAAAGCGACTTGTTCGCAAAATATGTTCAGCAGGCTAACAGTGGCAATGTGTCTCAAGAGATTTCTTCAGAGGAAGAAGACGATCAATTTAGTGGCAAGTACGACATTGGGGGTGATGATGAGAACACCTAAAACCCCAAGTAAAGTGGTAAGAATTGGCCCAAGGATTTCTAGAAGCACCTATGCATTGGCAAAAGCTGTTTATGGCGTAAAAGGTGTTACCTTGGAAAGCCGTATTGAATTTCTTTTAAGAAGGGACTTGAAGAAAGAAATTAATAAGCCGTGGTTTAAAGACGGCATGAAGAATCTTGGGGAAAGCATGGATCTTCCAGAGGGAATGATCTGGGAAGATTTCTGGATGCGATGGATGCTTTCTGAAGAAGGAGTTAAGTCATGAGGAAGATATTTGCTTCGTGCTTGTTCTGTATTGCTAGTGTTGGTTATGCCCAGCACCAAGGATCTGAAAGGCCGATGAATCAGGATTCCAGTTCAATGGCTGTGCAAGCGCCTTCGTACATGAAGATCCTAGAAACAATGAGAAGTGTTCACTCGCAGGTGCTTGTAGATATGACGGCACTACAGCAAGTGTGCTTGCCAGGGCCAGATGGTTGGATTCATGTTTATGGTGACGGCAAGACAGGTGCTGCGCAGTCAAGGGGCTGTATGGACGACTTGCACTTGCAATGCACATACAACCCACGCAAAGGTCAGTATTACGTGACGAAGGCTGTGTGGGGCTGTAATGCAAACCATCCAAACCTATGAATGCCTGCCCTGAGAACTTGGGAGAAAGAATTGCCACCTTGTAGAAGTACGGTGGCCTTTTTTTGTCAAGAGGTGGGCTGTAGCTGTCCTTGTTGCCCCTCGGCTGGTGCCAGTCCCCAGAGGGGACTTCACGCGGTTAAAGAACGTCGGAGCGTTCTCACTGGCGTGGTGAAGTTGCAGGCAATGAAGTTCTGGAACAGTGCTTTGAGTTCTTCAATTCATTATTGTCAAGATCAATTTGAATGAATATTTGACTTATGAATTGGAGTTGTTACGATGAAAGTAACAACAACATAGGGAGATAAAATGAATAATAAGAAGATATGGTTGGCTTTGCTAGGTATTCTTGTTTCAAGCATGGCGATAGCTGGCAATACAACTGCCAACATGACAGCGACATCAGTCCTTGCGCCGAGCTGTACTATTACTGCATTTAGTGTCAATTTTGGTGCGTTTATGCTGCCTTTATCTGCGCAGTCTTCTAGTGGATCAATTGATCTTTTGTGTACGAGAGATACGCCTTACACCATTGAAATGGCATATGGTGGGGTTTATGGGCAAGGGCAGACAAGTGATGGCTCATACTGGACTTTGGCTAAGAGGGACAATGGAACCTTGTACTACCTCTACAGCGAAGGTGGAGCGTTTATAAAATCTAGTCCGTGGTTTGGGGTACGTGCTACGCAGGCCGAAATCGCTTCATCATTAGGTTGCATGTTTGATGGCAACAACAGATGTCAAACAGCTAGACCATCTTATGACTATGGGATGATGAGTGGTGCGGCTAAGGGTGATGCTGTAGCTTACTCAATCTATATTCCTGGAGACAATTCGAAAGTTTGGAATGCTGGAAAGAATTCTTACTCTGGAAGAGGAACAGGTGAGCAAGAACACCTTAGCTTCCAATTAAAGATCGTGCCGTCGCAAACAAGCAATAAATTTCCTGCGCCAGACTTTTATAAAGATGCTGTAACCGTCAATATAAGATACTAAATCTGGCCGAAGCTGATTCGTTTTTAAAGGCGAGAAGTTATGGATATTTAAAGCACCTGGTCGGGTGCTTTTTTTCTTTCAGAATTGGGCTACTGCTTTGAGTCTAAATAATATATTGAAGTGCTGTTGACTTGTTCATTTCTATTGCTAGGATTAGTTGATAACTATAAAAAAGGAGAAGTATAAATGAAAAAGGGAAAAATTTTAGTCGCTTTAATGATCGCTTTAGGATCTAGTGCTGCTATGGCGGCGAGTGCAAACAGTACAACAGCGAACTTTCAGGTGAGTGCCACAGTAAGTCCTGCCTGTGTGATTGAAGCTACCAACATATCATTTGGTGCAGTTACACCGGCACCTTCAGGGAAGGTGAATGCTACAGGTGCTATCAGTTCAACCTGCACTAAAACTACTGCATATACATTGGAAATTACCTTTGACGGCGAGGCGTATGATGGAAAGATGTTTCATCCAGACGCGATAGCGTCAGGTGACTTAAGTGAAAAAGAAACCTCTTTAGACTTTCAAGTAGGGTTAAGTCAAATTGGTGATAGACAGAAAGACTTGACAGGCACTGGCAAAGTTGAGGTAACTACTGTGGTGGCCGAACTTCCATTGAACCAATTCGTTAAGCCAGGAAATTATTCAGCAAACATGCATGTTTTCTTGACTTACTAATGCGCCTAAAAAACAAAGCACCCTTCGTGGGTGCTTTTTTGTTGCCTATTATTCTTGAGACATGACACGGTCTGCATTGGCTTGTGCAAGCAAATCAACCAATGTTGAAAGTTGTTCGCGTCCGATTGCAATCAAAATTTTCGCAAGATTGTCGGTGACAAAGCTATAGGCAAGCTTGATGTAGCCTTCGTCAAGAGTGCCATCGTTGACGTCAAATCCTTCTGTGCAAAATTTTGCTTTGAGTTCGGCAATTTGCCAGAAGATAAGAATCGCTGAGATTTGTCCAACTGGGTTGTCAGTGGCATCAACGGCGTGCGTGATGAGGCTCTTAGTCACAGACTGTTCAATGAACTTTTGAAAGCTCAAGATGCCGTTGGGAATGCCTGTGAAAGTGATGTGCTGTTTTTGAGTCATGATTTTTTCCTGTGTATGTGTCTTGTTTAAACCCTCCTTTCTAGGCAGCTAATTCTGCTTAGTAGGTAAATTAAGTGGGTGATCGCTGTATGGGTTGTATTGTCGGATTTATCACGCAAGAGGACCAGTAACTGGTGCTTGGTGACACTACGTGGCAAGTAGGGTGATCTTGATGGCAAGAAAGTATTAGCCAGCAAGGTTGTCTGAACACCCGCGCGCAAGGTAGAATCCGTCATGCTGGGGGGGGCTTCAACCGAGCAAAATCAAGGTGACATCAGCTATTGATCGGGGCGCATGTGGCAAGAATCAATCTAAGAAAATTCATTGCTGAACACTATCGTGGTGGCGTCAGTGCACGCGATGTGATTCGTGAGGCTTTAACCAATGCTATTCATGCAGGCGGAAAAAACATTTCTGTTGATCTGCACTTCTCCGAACGTCAGCAAGAACTTTCACCAGGCACTGAAGAAAGACGTGCGTTAGAGACAATAACCATCATTGATGATGGCGAAGGTTTTACTACTGAAAACCTGAACTTCTTTGATGAAATCTGCACCGGCCACAAAGACAGTATTGGTGGTAAAGGTGTAGGGCGTCTTGCGTTTCTTAAATACGCGAAGACTGTGGAGATTAAGAGCCAACTTGCCCACGAGCTTGTTGAGTTCAGCTACACGCCTGAATTCAAATTAGATGATGTGAAGAAGTCATCGAAAAGTGGAGCCGCAAGCACGAGCATCATGCTCATGGACTTGAAGGAGAAAATCAACACGCAAGTGACTAAGTTAGTCAATGCTATTTGTGATGACTTGCGATTGTTGTTATTCTTGAAGCACCAGACTGGGCACACTATTACTTTAAAGTTCACCCATAACTCAAGACAGCCATTTGATGAGGTCTATACCTTTTCAGGTGGTGCAATTGAGGCTGAACTAACTAAGGACTTTGAGTTTCAAGGCGAGAGATTTAACTGCTACCTGTTCAGAGATGAGGCACCTCGCAAGGGCATTGTTGCCATGCTGTGTGCGGACGAGTTGTGCATTGAAGAATACGTGATCAGCAAGCGATTTGATGTCTGCCGTCACCTCATCTTCGTCACCTCTGATTACTTCAATAAGCGTTCTAACATTGAGCGTCAGCGCTTGGAACTTCCAAAGACTGAGGAAGAAACCGATATGGTTTCGCCCATCAGCCGCGAAAAGCTGACACCTCGCATTCATGAAGAATGCATGAAGATGATTGACGAGGCTGCTGAAGGGGACATTGAGCAGTTCAAAACTGGCAACGTTGAAAAGCTCAAGAAGTACTACCCCTTCATCAAAATTGACTCACTCGGTGGCAATGCTGCCTTGTTGGACGCTGATGAAGTGGTCAAGACTTACCGGGCACAGCAGGCCCGTAGGGAAGACCAACTGATCGATGCCTTGGAGAGCGGTCGTCCCGTTTCACTTGACGATGTCTCTCACCTGGCCAGCGAAGATTTGGCACGGTTCATCGTCCATAGGGCGTTGGTGATTGACTCCTTGGCCTGCATGCCGCCCACGACTGCGGAAGATGCTTTGCACAATGCCATCCTTCCCAAGCGCACTGACGGCAGCGAGATCAGAGAGAACAACGTGTGGCTTGTGGATGACAAGTTCCTGTCGTACTCCAACATCTATAGCGACGAGACACTGGCGAAGATCATTGAGGAAGTCGGCCAGTCGGTGGAGTCTAAGCAGCACCGTCGCCCTGATGTGGCTGCATTCTTCTCAAAGGACAGTGAAGACCATCCCAACAAGCTCGTCATTATTGAGTTCAAGAAGCCCGGTGCCGATATTTTTGAGAACAATAAAGCTCTGATGCAATGCAGGCTTTATGCCAGTGAGCTTGCCGACAGGATTCCCACGGTCCGTGAAGTCTTCGCTTTCTCCGTTGTGGAGATTGATGATGCTTTCTATCGGGACATGAAGCAAACTGGTTTCAAGGACGTGTTCTCACTCAATGATCGGGTTGTCTATAACGATTACACGATTGGCACAAAAATGGACATACCACTTCACCTGTATGTCATGCCAGCATCTGCACTGATCAAAGATGCGAAGGCAAGAAATCGCGTATTTGAAGAAGTCTTGCAATTCGACGTTGCCAAATAAGCTTTCGTGAAAGATAGCCTGCCTCATTTCGATCTTGAAATGGGGTAGGGGCCGGCGGCAGGCCCTAGTACGGCTTCAAGCTCTTCTTGTGCTTCTTGTGGGAAAGAGCGCAAATGCTCTCAACGATCTTCACGATCTCGTCCCTGTCACTGCTGGACACGCCATCTAGCAGGTTGGCTATGTGCTGGGCCTGAGCAGTCAGCCCTGTGCTCGTTTCCACCACAAGCTCGTCCAAGCCACAGCCAAACAGGGTTGCTAGTTTGGAAAGCCTCATAAGAGAGGCGGGTGTCTCCCCGCGTTCGTACCTTGCATAGCCTTCGGTGCTCAAGTTAACGAGGTCTGCTACCACCTCCTGAGTCATTCCAGCCGCCTCGCGCTTCTTGGCAATGCAACGACCTACGATCTTGTTTAGCTGAACTTGACGGCTCACAGTTGCTCTATCTAGTTAAATTCATATGATTTTGACTGATAGATGTGCCACGATCAAGTACTATTGATTGCAAGGAGTGCTTGAAGAGGTCTTGATATGAGAAATAAATCAACAAAACGCTACAGCTACACGGGGCATGATTCGCGCGAGAGCAAATTTATTCATAAGAACTTTAATAAGACTGCAAGCTATAACACTAATTTCTCTGGTGCCACTTTTGAGAACACTGCGTTCATTGGTGCAAAGTTCAAGTTTTGCTCGTTCTATGAGTCAAAGTTTTTGAATTGCTATATCAGAGGCGCACTTTTCAGAGGGGCCAATCTTCAAAGTTGTGTATTCAAAGATTGCATTGTTTCTGCTTCAGTTTTTGATCGTTGTAAGTTTAAGGGTGTTAGGTTTGAAGGATGTAAAATTGTTTCCTCAAGCAAGATTGAAGAATTCCTGCCAGTCTCGTGCTTTGAAGACACGGAGATACTTTCTGCATATCCCGGTATTGGCGAATTTGATCCCAAATTGATTGATATGGTGGAAGCACTTCGGTTGAATGATTTTATTAGAAGGTCAAGCGTGTTGCACCGAAAAAGAAAGCAGATTGATACTGTTTCGCTGAAGGTGCTTGTAGAGGTATTCGGGCAAAGTTTTTTGTTGAAATGTCTTAACGGCTTACCAACTTTGATTGTCAAAGAATTCTATACATTGAGCTACATCATCCACTTCTTGCGAAAAATGCAGGCGTGTGATATAAGTGAGACCCCCGGTCCTGCTGCCCTTGGTGCTCCGAAACCTAACGTATGAATGCTCGTCTACGGACTGATGCGGGGTTAAGGTATTCATTTTGAGTAAGTTAGTGGAGGGATTGCCTATGGTAATAGATGCTTTGACAATTGTTAGTTTTGTATTTCTCGTGATTTACAAGTTGTTGTTAACGGTCAGTGCCAAGTTCAGCGGTGGGATTGTGGAGTTTGAAAAGCACCTTTGTAGGTGCTTTTTTATTTGCTGCTCATGGTTTGTCTTCTATCCCCTCGGCTGTCGCCAGTCCCCATAGGGGACTTCACGTGGTTAAAGAACGTCGGAGCGTTCTCACTGACGTGACAAAGAAAAAGGCCACGATTGTGGCCTTTGTGCATTCTTGAGATTTTATCTCTTTGGGTTGCTTGCTGCGAAACCAAATCCTTTGTGGAAGTCTTTCTCGGCGTTCATAAGATCGGCTCTTAAACGCCCGATTGAAGCCATAACTTGGTTTTGACTCTTCACAGGAACGACATTGAGTGAGTCTTCATTCTTTGCAGAGACTTCAGGGTCAGGCTTGCTAAAGGCTTCTTTGATTTTGTTGGCTAACAATCCACCTGTGTAGTTGGCAGCAACAACCGTGGTGTGAATTGCTGCTGCAATGGTCATGATAGTTCCAAGAACGACAGCCCCAGTAGCCACACCAGGCGCAGCAGGAGTCGCTGCAATAAGGGCTACTGCACCAGCAGCAGTGCCAAGCTTCAAGAACTTGTTCTTTTTCAAACCAACACCGTGAGTGATCATGTCCTTGATTCCATAGGCAGCAGTCATACTTAAGCTACCGTCGCTGCTCTCTCTCAATTCCTTGCGTAATCCCTGCATGAAGGTTGGGCTAGCTTCCTGCGCAGGAGCTTCTACAACTGGGATAGAAGCAACTTGAGGTGCTTGAGCGATTGATTCAAGTGAAGGTGGTGCTTCTGCACGCATAGCCTTCATGCGACTAGCAACTCTCATGACCTGTGACATTTCATCGTCGCCTAAGCTCGCAATGGCGAAAGCTAGTCTATCAACCTTCTCTTCATTTGAAATGGTGAAGTTCTTGGCGGAAATAATACGTGTAAATTCGTCTTTGGAAATGTTGGTGCCATTTAAGAAGTAGTGCTCATTGCCTTGAGCATCAATGATTGCTGGCCCATCTTCTCTGTGTTGTTTTCCATTTACCCACCACTCTTTATGGCCGTCAGCATCTTCTATGGCAGGACCGCCTTGACGGTGAAGTCTGTCATTGCTCCACCATTCTGTTGAGCCATTTGGCTTCTCAACAGCAGGAGCATTGTCACGGTGTCTTCTTCCTCTTACATACCATTCTTTGTGTCCGTTAGGCATTTCAAATGCTGGGCCGTCTTCACGGTGGCGGTTGCCCATCGCGTACCATTCTGTGGTACCTGCTTGCCATTCAATAGCAGGGCCATCTAATCTATGCAAGGTGTCTGCGTGATACCAACTTGTGTTGCCGTCTTCTTTGTACATACCATTTTTCATTATTGTTCTCCGGTGATAATAATGATGGTAGTAAAACGAGAGGCAAAGTCAACGGCAAGAAAAAGGCACCCGAAGGTGCTTTTCTTAGGCTGAAGGTTTCTTGGTGTCAGCAGGAGTTGAGTCTTTGTTTCTTAGGTGAAGCATGTTGGCAACGATGCGAGAAACACTTCTAAGAGCAGCGACTGTACGTTTTGGATACAAGTCGTTGAATTCTTCTTCAGTTTTCTTTTCTCCATTAACCCACCATTCTTTTCTGCCGTCAGGCCACTCAGCAGCAGGACCATCTGTTCTATGAATTTTGTCGTTCAAGAACCAGGCTTTGTATCCATCCCATCTTACAAAGGCCGGTCCATCGACGCGATGACGTTCATTATTTACGTACCATGCTTTGGTTCCGTCGCGCCATTCAATGGCAGGTCCATCTTCTCTATGCAGAGCACCTTCACAATACCAGACTTCGTAATGGCATTTGCTTTCTTTATCGTACATATCGTATCTGCCATTTTTTAAAGGTGGAGTTTCAGATTTTGATTTCTTCTTTAAGGTAAAGCTGCCATCTGTGTATTCCACTCCATGTAGAAACCATCTTTTTTCATCGCCCCCTTCTTCCACGGCAGGTCCGTCTTTTCTGTGCAATTTCCCGTTTAAATACCACTGCTTCCCTCCGTCGGATCTCTCAACGGCAGGCCCATCTTCGCGGTGCTTCTTTCCCTTAATCCACCACTGCTTCTCTCCATCAGGCCATTCAGCAGCAGGGCCATCTTCTCTATGTATCTGTCCGTTCTCCCACCATTCTTTGTGACCGTCTGCTAGCTCCACAGCGGGTCCGTCTTCTCTATGGCGCTGGCCGTTGAGATACCATTTTTTAGACCCATCCACTGCTTCAATAGCAGGCCCGTCAACACGATGACGCTGTCCATTAACCCACCACTCTTTGTAGCCGTTTGGGTCTTCAAGAGCAGGCCCATCCTCGCGGTGTCGTTCATTATTCAAATACCATTCGTTTCTTGCTCCGTTACGCCAAACTACTGCTGGACCATCTTCTCTATGTAGAGCGCCTTCACGATACCAAGCAGTTGTTTCTTTTCCTTCCTGAATTCCGTTTAACATTATTGTTCTCCTGTAATAATAATGATGGTAGTAAAACGACAAGCAAAGTCAATGGTAATAAAAAAGCACCCGAAGGTGCTTTGTTTAGATTGAAGGTTTTGCTATGTTGTTAAGGGATGTTGACTTGTTTCTTAGTTGAATCATTCTTAAGACAACATTGGAAGTTTTATTGGGCGTTGCTTCTTCTTGAGCTTTTTGTCTCTCGGTAAACTGTTTTTCTGTCAATTGTTGACCTTGGACGTACCATTCTTTTTCTCCAGATTTGGTTTCAACGGCAGGGCCATCTTCTCTATGAAGCTTGCCATCGACATACCACCTCTTGGCTCCGGTTTCCCATTCCATAGCAGGACCGTCTTCTCTGTGTCGTAGACCATTGACATACCATTCCTTAATTCCGTGCTTCCACTCTACTGCTGGCCCATCCTCTCTATGTACTTTGCCATTGAGAAACCATTCAGTAACTCCGTCAGATTCTATTTTTGTAGCTTGATTCATTTCAATGCTCATTTTCATTCTCCTGGTTTTTATTTGATGATATGAAATAAAATCAATAAAACAAGAGTAGGTTGATTGGGAATGAAAAAAGCACCCGAAGGTGCCTTTGGTTTACGTAAACAATGCTTCAAGCTTTCGCTTCTGTTTGCTCTTAAGAAATGACATCAAAAGAGGATAGTTCTCTTGAACTGTCTTGGTCAGTTCATCATGGAGCTTTGTGAAGTCTTCTGATGACATGAACTCAATGACTGAACGAGGGTTCTTTGGCATGCCTCGCATCATCATGCCTGCTTGAACCATGTAGTAGCTGTTGAACCCAATGAGCAATTCTTGAATTTGCTCGTCACGGGTCTTACCCCATTTCTTAAAGATTTGAACCAATGCCTTGCCGTCTTTGGTGTTGGCAAAGGTGAAAATCTTGTCGTTCATTCCGTTGATGCAGTATTGGAGGCAGGTAGTGTTCTTCATATTCTTGCCCCTTTACTCTGCGTTGCCGAAGTCAAAAGCAAGCTGCTCTTGCTCAATGCGAGCCTTGGCCATCTCGTAGAAGCGTGTGTCCTTCTCAAAGCCAATGGCATTGCAACCGTGCTGTTTGGCAATCACCAAAGTGGTGGCGGAACCTGCAAAGGCGTCAAGAACGACTTGACCAGGCTTGGTGTGGTTCCGAATCAATGGCTCAATCATCCAGCCGTATTTCTCGGTTGGGTGGCGGGTGGTCTTGCGGCCAATAGCTCCCTCGTAGAACTGCACCATGTCGGCCTGTGGGCCAAAGTTGAAGGTGTACTGCTTGCCCTTGGTGAACCAGACAGCCTCTTCAATGGTGGAGCGATAGTTGTTCTTACGAATGTGAGGGACAGGATTTTTCTTCTTGAAGTAAATCTTGTTCTTGAAATTCAACTGAAAGTCGTGTTCCAAGTAGTGAGCAATGAGTCCGGTGTACTTCCTATCAAGGAAAAGAATCAATGAACCATTGTCTTTAAGAATGCGAACAAACTGAGCAATGAAGGGCTTGAGCCAAGCATAGTAGGCGTTGATATCAGGCCACTGATCATTGAAGTCCTGACCCCAAGCTTGTTCTGTAGAGACAATTTGATTGCCTGCTTTGGTGAGCTTGGCTTTGTCTGCAATGCCGTAGGGTGGATCGGTAAGAACCAAATCAACGAAGTTGGAAGGAACACCAGCCAAACCAGTTTGGCTATCAATGTTGTGCAGATAGTTTTGTTCTTGAATATTCATAATTTATCCTTTGTGTTTTAAGTCATATGTAAACCCTCCTACAGATAGCCTATCTATCTGAATGGCAGTTGATGGGTGATCACTAGGTGGCAATTGCTTGCCGATTCAAGTTCGTCGCTGTATGGGTTGTATTGTGATCTTCCTCTATGAAAAGGTACAGGAACTGGTAAGTTGTGATCCTACGTGGCACGTTGGGTTGCCTGAATATTGATTTCAATATTTCTTCTGCTAGGGTAGAAAAAATATGCGGGGTAAGAATGAAGAATGGCAGATACATGGAGGACGGCTGCGAGCTTTGGTACTTCAATGACAAGCTGCACCGTGAGGGTGGGCCGGCGTGTGTGGAGAGTGACGGATCTAGCACCTGGTATCAGCATGGGGAGATCCACCGTATAGGTGGCCCTGCTGTGGAGTGGGCGGACGGAAGCCGTGAGTGGTGGGTTAGAGGTGCCAGGCACCGTGTAGAAGGCCCAGCAATCGTCTATCCAGGTGGCAGTGGGGCTTGGTACCTCAATGGCGAGAGGCACAGAGTTGGTGGCCCAGCGGTGGAAGCCGCAGACGGTGCGAAGGCTTGGTATCTAGAAGGCATGCTTCACCGTGAGGACGGACCGGCGCTACTTGGATCGGACGGAACCACGGAGTGGTACTTGCACGGTGTTCAGTGTTCTGAAGACACCATCATGGCTAGAAAGAGAATTGCTCAGATGACACACCAGAAGAAGCCTGTTGAAAATGTGCAGAGCAAGATTATGCAAATGAGGCGCAAGTACTTATTTGATAGCACAGGAACTGGAACTGTCAGGGGGCCTAGGATTTAAACTGGTTCACTTGTCTTCTTGTTAGTCTTGACAAACGATTAATTTTCACTAAATTAATATGTGAGCAGCTAGACTCCCCAAGTTTTATCTTGCTTATTAGGCAGATGATTTTTCATCTGCCTTTTTTCGTCTAAAAACGTTGTTGACTTGCCTTTTGTTTTTTGTCTTGTAAATTAATAAGATAACTACAAATAAAAAAAGGGGAGTTGAAATGAAAAAAGCATGGATCATGTTCTTGGCAATGTTGTTGCCAAGTTTGGCATTAGCTGATGGGCCATTTACACCAGTGGCTGACGACATCAGTGTCAAGGTATTAGGTCAAATATTTGGATCATTGGTCACTATCGGTGGCAATGATGCATTCGGTAGTGCGATAAGCACTTTTAATGGGGCGGTATTAATCGTAGGTGGCATTCTTGCGACCTACACAATCTTGGCCGGTACGCTAGGAACTGCTCATGACGGCGAAATGCTTGGCAAGAAGTTTTCTTCCGTCTGGATTCCCATCCGCTATTCATTAGGAACAGCACTTGTGGTGCCAGTGCTATCAGGCGGCTACTGCATCATGCAGCAGATGGTCATGTGGTTGATACTGCAAGGTGTTGGGTTGGCAGACATTGTTTGGGACGCATATATGCAAACTCCCGGTGTTTCAGCCAATTTGAGTATCAACAAGAACACTGAAGACAAGGTAAGGCTTCTAGCAGAGAACGTCTTTATGGCACAGGTCTGTGTAGAAGCGAACAAGCAAGCTGTTGAGGAAACTGATAGTGTTTTAACAATCAAGAGCCGCTACAACTACGCAAGAGCCTACGACGAAAAGAGTAGAACCTATAACTTTGGAGATCAGAAAGGTCTTATATCAGGATGGTCTAAAAATGACTGTGGTGAAGTGACTTTTGGCGAGAAGATTGAGAACTCCACCGTAGCTGATGGGCCAACTTCCACTAATAGAGGTTACTTGGGTCCTCTTGACGGCTTGTTTCAGCCAACCGACATTCAGTTGATCAACAAGGCTCACGAGGTTGCTACTGCTGCAATGATTTTGGTTGCAGAAAAGGCCGCGCAAGAGCTTGTGAAAGAGGGCGACAACATGGATGTAGAGGCTGCTGGAAAGTTCTATACCAAGGCAGTGAAGGCTGGCACGATGCAGTATTTAGCAGCAGTGAAGTCTGCTGCACTTGCAGTTGCCATGACCCCTAGCGACACAACCAATTCTGCGCATAAGTATGGCTGGTTCATGGCCGGTGCCTACTTCATGAACACCGTTGTGACCAACAACAAAATCACCAATGCCTTGGCCGCAGTGCCAGACAGCAAGTTTTCTAAATCAGCATTTAACGACCAGGCAGAAGCATTACAAGCGACAGGCCTTAAGGTGGTTGCTGCTGGTAATCCTGACTATGGATCAGCAGCAAATGCTATCAATGCAAAAAAGGATACCGAAGCTTCTAAGGCTACTCAAGAGCTTGGTTTCAGTGGCCGCATCATGAATGCTTTGACTCGTGGCTTGACCTCAATTGATTTGTACGAGTTGAAAAACGACACAAGACATCCAGTCATCGTGATCAACGAAATGGGTTCCAGACTTCAAGCGTTTTGGACTGGCATGATCATCACATTGATTGGTGTCACTGGCGCGGCTGGTATTGCTGCTTTATTTCCTTCAGCGTCTGCGATAGCAACAACAGTGTCTAACGTGTTGCTCATCCTTGTAGGATTTTTAGGCTTGCCGATCACGGCGTTGGCAGCTACTGCATTTACAGCAAGCTACTTGATTCCAATGTTGCCATTCATGATGTGGCTTGGAATTTTGGGAGGCTGGTTAATAGCAGTGGTGATCAGTGTAATCGCTGCACCTCTTTGGGCAATCATGCACCTTCACCCTAGTGGTGACGATTTGACTGGTCGTGGTGGCAATGGGTACATGATGGTATTAGGTCTTCTTTTAAGACCATGCTTGGCCATCTTTGGCTTCATTGCTGCTGTTGTTATTTCCTCAGTGATGGGTGAATTCATCAACAAGGTGTTTTTCCAAGTTTTCTCTTTCAGTCAAGGTGACGGCAAAGGGCTTGGGTTTTTCATAGGCATGATTGCTGGAACTGCTATCTATGTCGGCATCATGTTTTCATTCATCAAGAAGACCTTTGGCTTGATGCATGTGATTCCTGACGAGCTTATGAAGTGGATTGGTGGTGGTGGTGATCAGCTTGGTCACTATGCAGGCAAGATGGGTGAAGGATCACAAGGTGCTGTGGGTGCTGTTGCCGCGTTCACTGCTGGCCGTGGGCTTTCTCAAGGCATGCAGAACAGCGGAAGGCAGTTGGCTGATATTGGTAAGCAGCATAAAGCTGCAAAAGAGAACAAGGCTACCGAAGCTAAGAACAAGCAGTTCCAGGGCTTGAAGAACAACAAAGAGTTTGATGACTTCAAAGGCAAGTTGGATGAAAACTTTGGACCTGGAACTGGTGAGGAAATTGCGTCCTTTATGGGGATCAATGCCGACAACATTGACAGCTTTGAGAGCCAAGAGAAGATGCACGCCTTGGGTGGTGCGATTGCTGCTGTCAAGCCTCACGGTGGTGAAGCAGGGGCTGCATTCATTGAGTCCATGCAGGAGCAGTCAGCAGACGGCTTTGCTGCCTACGGTGGTGCGAAGGAAGCTGCTGGGGAGATCTCACAGGGGATCGTGACGAACTCCTTGCTTGCAAAAGCAGGGGAAGATTTTGGTGGGGGTGCGAGTGACTACCTTCACACAGTGGCAGGCAACGGTAGTGGTGGCATAGACAACGGGAAAGCACAACGAGCCATGAACGATCTAGGCAAGGCCAAGGCCGCGCTTGGTGGTCAGTTCCAGTCCGTGTTTGACCAGGCTGTGAGCCAGCACCCTGATAGCGGCTCTGCCATGACAGCACACATTGCACGTGCCTACCAGCAGGCTGGAAGCAGTGAAGAGGGGACTGCTCGCGCTGCTGCACCACAAGCTGAGGCAGGGCCAGTAGTGCCAGAGTCCTTTGTGTTCAACCCTGCTACCAACCAAGTAGAGGGAGATCCAAATCAAGGTAGCTTTGACTTTGAGGCGAACAATCCTGCTCAGACAAAGAAAGAGGATGAGCCACCACAGTTTCCTGACGGCGACAGAAATGATGTCTAAAACAAGAAAAGCACCTTCGGGTGCTTTTTTATTTAGTGAGGGTGAAGCTTGTTGCTGGCAATCTATCGGAAGGAAGGTCGGGCCTTCCCACTGACGTGACGATCCAAGTGTTGATCACCATCAAGATTTCTGTGGGAAGTTCTTGTCAAGAAGCGCTTCCGCGCAGAGGCACATGATAGTTTAGATTTTAAGTGCCTTCTTGTTATTGATGCGCATCGTGGCGTTCTGGATACTTTCTGAAATCTCTACGTACTCTTCGTCGTTCTCTTCTGAGAATTCATAAATAGAACAGTACAAAGAAATGACGTTAATATTGTGTGGCGTCGCAGGAACGCGGAGAGGAAGGCGTGACGTCGTTGTGGTGATTGACAGCTCAGTAAGTCCGTTCTTCTTGCGGATCAGAACGGCTGAAACTATGTCTTGGGGTTTGATTGAATGCGAGCAGTTTTCCAGGATGAGAGGGGCAGTCATAAGCTTCCTTAGCCAGTAAATGAACTTTAACCAATAGTTCTTCATATATTAATCTCCTTTTGAGATCAACATATGAAAATTCTGGCGCAAGTCAACAAAAAAGCACCCGAAGGTGCTTCTATAGATTTGTTCTGTCCAAAAGCGCTTCCGCAATTTTCACTTGTGCTGCCAGATATCGTTGACTGGCTTCGGTGTGCAGGAGTTCTTCCCAGATTTCTTGATCAGAGAGAGTTCTCTGGGGTGGTTTCAACAATGGCATTGATGTCTTTTCTTCGTTTCGCGGTAATTGACTTATATTCTCTTGAGGCATCATGAGCATTTTTCCCTTGTAGATAAAAATCTCTAGCCATAGCCCTAAGTTCATCAATGTTTCCGTCAGTGCATAAGACTAAAAGTTCGCGTAAGAATTTATTGAATCTAAACTCCCATAGCAATCCTGCAACTTCAAAAAGAGTCATCCATGAAGAGAAGCGATCATGAAGGTAGCTGATCTCTTCCATTTCAAGTTGAACTCGCCCTTCAGCTTGAAGTAATGATCCAAGTGCGGAAATTCTCTCATTAAAACCGTTCTTCACTGTCATGCCCATGATCTCTTTCATGTAGTGATTAAATAGTGGTAAACATATCATATGTCGTTCTCCTTTTATAGAACAACATACAAATAATTTTAAAGAAGTCAATGAGCAAGGGGATGGACGAAAAATTAGCCCAGAACTCGTTGGTAGAGCCACAGGGCAGTGCTAGTATGTGATGACATCTATGAAGCGTAGGGAGTTGTGTTGTGGCGATAACTGGGCATACGATTTCAAAACTATTTGGTTTGGCAGCGGGGCGATGCAGTATTTGCAAGAAACCTGTTGTTGAGCGGCGAGTGAAGATTGGGGAAATGGCCCATGTCATCGCCAAGAATACTGGTGGTGCTCGTGGCAACTTGCCATTGAAAGGAAGTAGGGATGGATATGAGAATTTAATTCTCTTGTGCCCTAACCACCACACAGAAGTTGACAATGATGAATTCAACTTTCCGCCAGAGAAGTTGCATCGCTTGAAGGCCGAGCATGAATACTATGTTGATCAGGTATTCAAGCATCAAACACAAGCAAGGTCGATGGATACCGGGGCGCTTGTTGGGTTAATGGAATTCTTGCCACTTACGCAGATGCCTGCTTTGGTCAATGGCTTGCCTGCAAGATTCAACATGGATCTATTCACTGTAGAAGATGTCTTGGAGAACTTTGGAAAAGACTTTCCTCACTGTCGTCCTTTCTTTGATCCTCACTTGGAAGGTCACTTCTATGGCTTCTGGTCTGATCTTTGTGAATTGAATAACTACATCAGAACAGCAATTTATAACGAAAGATCCGTTTATGACACGAACAATTCTGGAGATTTCAGGAATTTATATGTGTCAAGAGATCTGAGCTATGAGCAGCGGCAAGAAGTCAATCGGGAGGTGGAAGTACGACTGAACAAGCTCGCTACAAGCTTCAACGGATTCTTGCAGTTCCTGAAGTACAACTATCCAGAAGTTCATCTGGCTTCATTTCGAGGCTGGTAAAAGAAAAGCACCTATAAGGTGCTTTTTTGTTGGTGCTTTATGCTTTGCCGTTCTTCCTACGAATGGCAAGGATTGCTGAAGCATGGTCTGCAAGAGTAGGGCTGGTGGTTGAGTCGTTCCCATGCTCGGTACGGTTCTCAAGCACGGCGTTGGCGTTTTGGGTTGCAAGTTGCTGAATTTCTTCAGAGGACTTGCCCACTTCCATGCCAAGCTGCATTGCCGTTTCTTTATAAGCCTTCTGTCCCATGATCCATTCAGCCAACATCTGCTGCTGAACCTCATAAGCCTTTTTGAAGTCGCCACTCATATCAGCGATCTCCTTCATTGGGCGAGACAACAAAGACCTGAATTCATTTGCTTGCTGCTTGTATTTCGCAAGCTCCATAGTCAAGGCAGCATTTTCATCAATCAGCTTAAAGCGAGCAGAATTGGCTTCGCTCAATTCATACTGAAGCTTGGCGATATTGTTTCTAAGAACTTCAATATGTTGTGCAGAACCTTCGTTCATACGAGCACGGTGTTCTGCATCAGAGGCACGACGATCAGCATCAATGGCTTTAGCTTGAGCAGAACGAACCAAATCATTCTTCCCAACATTCTCAGCCAAGAGGCCATTAATCACTGCGGTTTGACGTGCGCTCATATCGTTATCCTTATCTATCGGTTCACTATAACAGACCTATTGACAAAATCAAGTTGTTGTGCTCCACATCGTAAAAAAGCTGCAAATAGTTTGTTTGACAGAATAATAGATGTACGCTAGTTTGTCGAATTGACATTGCTTCATTTTCTGTGAATATAGTTAGATAACTATAAAGGAGAAGGTGTGAGCAATATATTGAGGTTGGTAAAAGGTAAGGTAATAGGTCGAGGCATTGTGACCTACTCAGGAAGATATCTTGTCTATGAGCATTTGACCATTGAGGAAGCAGACAAGAACGTAGTGAGAATAGAGAGTGTGGCAATGATCCCAAAAATGGGTGTTGCTATCGGGCAGGGAGTCGCTTTCCAGTTTGCAGACTCCAAAGAGTTCAATACAGTCTACAAGCACCATTTCTTGGTGGGTGTTCAACAGAAGGATGAGCAAGTAGTCACTGATGCGTTGATTCTCAAAAGTGCAGCCAAGGCCAGGAAGGTTCTTGCTTTCATAAGCTTGATTCCACCATTGACGGTCATTGCTCCCTACATGTTTAGAAAAGCAATGGAAATAAGAGAAGCCTACAGAGCAGTAGGGGTGTTTGAGCCTGTGGAAAAGAACTTCATTAAGAAGATGAACCGAAAGAACTTCTAACTGATAAGCAGGGTATTGGTTTTAAGGAAAAAATACAAAAAACGTAGTTGGTGGCTGTGAGCTTGTGGGCGAAGACATGTGCGGTGGGAAACTCGTTGAGTTATCCACGGCAAGCGTGTCGGTATGCAGCGCATATCGTCCATGAATCCATAGCCTTCTTCTGGTTGTGCCAGGTCGGTTTGATCGCCTGCAAGAGCTTTCGGAAGGACCCGACGCAGCGGTCCATTCTTCACTGACGTGATCCACTTTTGATAGACAACAAAAAAGCACCCGTAGGTGCCTTGTTCTTGAGTTAGTCGTTGGTGCATGAGGAAGGTACATAGGCGGCTGTCACAGTGCCACCAGGAGCGCATTTCCAATGGATGTTGCCTTGCTTGTCATCCTCTGGGGTCAAGGTCACTGTGCCCGTGTCTTTGATCTTGCTGTTGGCCCCTTTGCCATAGGTCACAAGGATCACACCGTCAGTCATGCCAACAGAGGCTGTGTATTTGCCTGTAGGGGCGGCAGTCACGCCGATAGCCGCAAGATCGGCAGGAAACTCCCCCTTCTGTGCGTAGAACTCGGCTACAGCAGTCTGGACACCTCCAGAGAGAGTGAAGCCCTCAGACACCTGTGCGCGAATCGTGTAGTTCTGGTAAGCAGGCAATGCCACTGCTGCCAAGATACCGACGATAGCTACAGTGATCATTAATTCAATTAAGGTAAAACCTTTCGCTTTGTTGTTCATTATTTTCTCCCATTGTTTTTGTAGTTATCTCCCTCTTATAGCAATGGAAAAATCAAAGTCAACAAGGCAGTGTTGATAAGAAAAAAAATAGGAAGCCGAAGCTTCCCATTTTTTAGATTTAACAATAACAGTCACCACTGAGAATTAGAAATTACAAGAAACTAGAACTTCATGGCAACAAATCAATAATAATTAAAACAAGTGGATTGTCAAGGGGTTGTTGAGTTAAATATCGTGCAATTTAAATCGACCTGCTTTATTTGAAGAAGACAAATGAAGTAGGGGCTCCCAGCCGGGTATGGCTTTCAAAAGACGACAACCTAGGCCAAAAAATAACCCGTTGAACTATCTTGACAATAAGTATTTTTTCTTGTAGTTAATATATATATTAACTACAAGGGGGAAATATGGATACACCAAGAATGAGGTCAGCAAAGAGCAAGTTGGAGAAGGAGATACATTCACAGAGATTTCTAATCTTGCAGGAGTATTTGTTCTTGTATGGTGCAAGACTAAAAGGGGAAGAGTCTCTTCACGAACTGTTTGATGCTGATGAGATTGAGTTGTCCTCTGAAGACGGGGAAGCTTACATGGAGAGCATCATGGATGTAGAAATGTATGAAAGGCAGTTGGCAGGCTTGATGACAAAGCTCAAGAGACTGTATGCTAGATCACATAAAGATGAATAAGATAAAAGGCACCTGCGGGTGCTTTTTGTTTATCTGCTTACTTGATAGACACCTAGACATCATATAGTTGGGTTTTCAACTAAGTGCTGTTAGCTGATTGTTCAAGGAAAGTGGTGAAAAAAAGTGGACCGCCAATTTTTCTTTACTTCTTTCTCTTTAGTCCTTCGGACACTTCTTTTTGCTTTGAAAGCCCATTCGGGATCATTGTTTTTGTTATAAATCCTTCGGAATTTCCTTTGCATGAAACCACCCATTAATGGGTATATATCTGATAGGGGGCAAAATGATCATATAGTTGAATTTTCAACTAAGTACATCATCAGATATTTAATTAATAGTACATTAGCGAAAGAGATATTTGCGAAAGCAAATAAATTCCCTGCGGAAAAATTTTGGCTCACCTTTTGTAGAGTCCAAGTGCATTGTCAACATCATTCCAATAACGTCTAATTGTTGGAATAGGAATTCCAGCGCGAATGGCAACAGACTGCTGAGTGACCATCAAGCCAGAAGCCTTCACAGCAATCGCTGCTGCAATGACTGCATCGCGGGTCGTCTGCTTCGCAGTATTGTTCTCGTGAGCATATGCAGCGCCAGCAGCTAGTTTGGCCTTCAATGACATGTCTGCTGGTAGCTGCATGATTCCTCTATTGGGATCGCCATTGCCTATGGTTGCTTGGTGTCTCCATGTCCAGTTCCCTACAGACTTGCCAGTAGAAAGCGTTTCTTTGGCACTTAGAACCCCGTATTGGCAATCTACGAAGGTTTTGTTGATAGAGAGTGCCTTGGAGTCAACATATTGCTGGAAAAGGTCATAGGACGGTGTTTTCTTGACTTGGACATATGCCCATTCACGAAGCTTGTTAAAAAGGGTAGTGTTTCGTCCACCTAGCTCTCTTTCTACCTTCCTCTTCTTCTTGTGGTTAGATAAATCTAGACCCCATTCAGCAAAGTCCTCTAAATCATATCTGGCATTGTGATAAATCGTTCTCCAGGACTCATGCATAGGGTTCTTCGCAAACTTGCCAGCATATGCAGAATCGGCCCCTAAAACACTAGTTAAAGCAAGGTCGGTGTTTTCGTAATAGTTTTGCGGTGCTCTTCTTGCATTGGCTGTGTAGTACACGGGAGTGTTTAGCTCATAGTAGTAGTGGCAACGTGCATTGGCTGGATTGATGACTACATAGGTTGGAGGGGGAAGTCTTCGTTCTTCCCATAGGAAGGCAGAGCCTAGTTCTCTCGGATTTGTGCCGCCGTCAATGTCGTCTATGTCTATGACGATGTATTTCTTGTAGAACTGATTGACCTCTATATAACGATGTGCAATGGCATTGGCCTTGGTTCTAAAACGAGTGCCATACTCGAAATCGTTGGTGCTTCTTACTTTTGTTGGTAGTGAGTCTATGAAATTACTGAACATGTTTTTCCTTTATTTTCTAAAGGATTCAAAAACACGCTTTTTGAGTCTTGACAATTTGTATTAAATACGTTTTAATATGTTTATCAGAATCAGGTGCCTCCGAAAAGCTGCGTGTTTTTGAACCCTAAATGCTCAAGTTAACCGCTTGGGCATTTTTCATTTCTGCTTTAAGTTTTACGAAATAATTTATTGATTGTCAAATGGCTTGACGTGGGTTCCTGTTTTTTGTAATTTATCTCTATAGATAGTAACAAAGGAGATGAAGGTGAATAAAGAATTTGAGGGTGTAAGTGAAGAACTTGAAGCTTTAGCCAATGGCATGATTGTTATGGCAATGTGCTTGGTGATGATTTGCTGCTTTCTTGTTTTGCAATTTCAAGACGAGAGACAGAATCAATATGAGCGTCAGCAGCGTATTGAAGAGCAGTTGGCTGGTAAGGACTGCAAAGCTGCAAGTGAGTCCAAAGGGACAAGCACTGCCAGTAGTGAGCAAGCGTCTATGCAAACTGCGCAGTTAAGGAGTTTGGCTAGGGCAGAAGTGCCGTGAGGCTAAAGACGGCCACGACCGTCTTCCGATAGCTTCAAGAAGACTGGATAAGAACAGACAAAGAAAAAGCACCGCTAGGGTGCTTTTCTTATTTCAGGAAGGTGTGGGGGCCTGAAATACAGAAACCAGCTTTCGCTGGTTCCTGATAACAATAACCAGAGGTGAGAGAGAATTCTCATCAAAGATTAATACAACAATAATGATTATTTTTTGTTTGTCAACTACTTTGTGTTGACTTTCTTGAAAAATGATTTATTCCTTATTCATAACTATAAAAACAAGGGGTAAATTATGAGAATTCCAAAAAATGGAAGAAAAGCAGGCTTTACTTTGGTTGAGATCTTGCTTGTTGTCGGCTTTATTGCTTTAGCTGGTATAGGTATCTACACCGTATATACCAAGGTACAAATGTCAAACGCGGCTTTGACCGAAGGCAAGAACATGGACACTATCAAGGCTGGTGTGAAGAACTTGTTCGGCGGAACAAGAAACTACACTGACTTGAACAACACAGTAATTAATGATGCTCGTGTGACACCAGACTCAATGCGTGCTATCCCATACAAAACTGCTGACGGTGCAATCAACAATAGCTTCGGTGGTGTAGTTACCGTGACACCAGCATCTTTAGGTGGCGCAAGTGACAATGCCTTCTCTGTTAGATATGAAAACGTGCCTGGTGCTGTGTGCTCTAAGTTGATAACTGGCGCTGCTGCTACCTGGGATCAAATAGCAGCGGGCACCACCAATCAAGTAGTTAAGACATTTGGCACAGGTCAAATGAATATTCAGGCAGTCGCTCAGGCTTGTTCTACAGACAGCGGAAGTGGTGTGGCTATCACCTTCACTAGCCTTTAAGCCAGACAGACAGAAAAAAAGCACCCGGCTGGGTGCTTTGTCATTTTCGGGTCTGGCCGTTACTTATAGGTTTCTATCTGCGTTTGCTGGTGCCATAGCTGCCAGGCAGCATGAGGCGTGAGTCCATGAGATCGTGGCTGACCTTGCGCTTGTCCTTCTTTTGGGTTGGCTTTGCTGGGACGGCCTTGACGGCTATGGGCTTGGTCAGCGCCTTCTTTGCTGCTTGTGCCACCTGGTCTGCCGTGGCCTTCTTCAGCTTGCGCGGCTTGGTGTCGGTGAGAACGAAGTTGAGCTTTGGCCGAAGGAGGGATATGAACGAACTGCCTTGTGTCGTGCCGTCAAGGAGGGTGAAGAGCAAGTTCAGGAAACTGAAGTCGCCATGCTTGACCGCATGATCCGTTGCCATTTGGACGGCAAGGTTGTAGATCCCTGAGTCGCAAAGCTTCTTTAGGTCAATGAAGGGGGCAACCTTCTTATCCGAAATAGTGCTAATGAATTTGCGAAGCTCTGCAATCTGTTTTTCTTCCATCCTATGTCCCTTTACTGTGCCGAACGAGTACCACGAAGATCGAGCTTGGCGAGGTGCTTGGTAAAAAACTCCGTATACCGGCTTTCATCTTCAACGAAGACCACCACGTTTTCCTTGGCACGAGTTAGACCCGTGAAGACCATCTCTGCGCTGTCGCCATTGTTGACGAGCAAGAAGATGAGGGGTGACTCAAAGCCTTTGAAGCTATGAGTAGAACTGAGCTTCATGACGCCGCTATTGAGGTTGAACCCCTTCTTCTTTGAGGCGCTAATTTCTTGATATTTTCGGGAGAACTTGGAATGCTGGCTGACTTCAAACGAGGGGAAGGCACACAGAGTTCGTTCTTTGTGTGCCTCTGACGTTCTCAAAACATGGTCAAGCTCACGCAAGATATTTTCTTGCGACGAAATGATGGAAATGTCGTTTGGATGAATGCTGTTTTCTTTTGCTATCTCAATGATATGAGACGCCAGTTGCTCCAAGTTGCCTCTGTCAAACGATGAGAACGCTTGAATGCCAATGCTAGTTAAGCTCATTTGAAAAGACTCGTCTGAATCAAGTTCATAGTCTTGAAGCAGGAAGCTCTTTTGAAATGATTCAACCAGTGGAATGATAGGCGACTGGTGTGTATAACGATAGCTCTTGGTCAGCTTCGTCCAGGATCCAAAACCTTCAACGACTTTGGAGCGCCGTTCGCCGTCTAATGCACGTTGGTAGATATTTTGTTTTTCATCACCGAATAGCAGCATTTCCCCATCTTCCTCAAGGAAGTGTGCTCGTATGATTTTGATCCACTCAGGCTTGTAGTCTTGAATTTCATCAATCAAGATCGTGTCGTAGCGAGTCTTGATTTCTTCGTTGTCAAAGATGGAGCTATTGCTGTAGTAGGAAGACTCCAGATACTGATCGCGCTCTTTGGCAATGCGGCGTCCTACTTTCGGATCATCGCCGTCATAGAAGAGGTGATCTGGAATTTCAACGGCAATACCAGAGTTGTTCAGGGCAGTGCTGATGAACCTGTGGTAGTTGGTGATGTCAAATGCTTTCCAAGAGAAATCTTCTCTCACGGCACTGATCTTGTCGTGGATGTAGCTTCCCAAGGTGATGTTGAAGGTCAGCACCAAGACTCTGCCGCCATGCCTCTTATGGGCGTTGACTGCTCTTCCTGCAAGCACCACGGTTTTGCCCGAACCTGCCAGGCCACAAATCTTCGCTCGTGCTTTTGCGCTGCTTACGATCAGCTTGGCCTGTTTGTCTGAGTAGGTGGGTGGCTTGCCTTCGCTTGCGTAGTGAAACGGTGGATTGAGCAGGCGCTTAAATTCGTTGTAGACCGACTCTTCAAACAGCATGTCCTTGGCAGCGATTGGGAAGGCAATTTTTTTGAGCCGGTCTTTGTGAATTGACAAAGAAAGATCGCGTTCAAACCTGTGCTTGCCTCGTTCAATCCACTCACGCTTTTTCTCATACGAGTCAAAGAAATCGGGATTGGCTTTGAGTCGCTGTTCGTTTTCACGAGACTGTTCATGAAGACGATCTAAGTGAGGCTGGTAGAGGCGATCTAAAGCTGTCTTGCTGCCGTGGTGGAAGTAGACATAGGTTCTGATCAGACGGAAGAATTTTTCATTTTTGAGGCTCTTTTCAAGAAGTCCATTGACGTGAACTTCAAAGAAATTCTTCTTGTAGCTGTATGCCTGCTGAAATGGTGATTTGACCCGTTGTGATCCAGTTGGTAGGCTAACGGCCCACTTGTTGTCGGAATCAATGGTGTAGAGATCAAGGTTCCAATCCTTAACCTCAATAATGATGACACCCATTGTGGGTGACATGAGCACAATGTCTGGCCTATCCCCGTTGAAGCAGGGTTGGAAGTACACCTCAACTTGGTCGTCAAAGTGCGTTGCCAAGAACTCCAGAAGAAATACTTCGCCCTCGGTGGGCTTCTGTTTGGCAGCTTTTGCAGCTTCCAGATTGGGGATAAGTATGGCCATAGCTCAGTCAACGGAAAAAAAGCACCCGTAGGTGCTTTCTTTGAAAACACAAAGCTTAGGCGGCTTTGAACTCGGCTTCGGTGATATCACCCAGTTGTTCCTTGGTAGGAGCCTTGCCTTGGCTGCCTTCCAGCTTCTTCAGGAACTTGATCTTGCCTGCCTTCTCGCTGGGCGTCACCAGCCATGCATCAACCGACTTGCCACTTTTGTAGGTGGTGAAGGCACCTTCTGCCTCCAAGAACTTGGGCGGGTAGTTCAGCCACACGCCGGTTTCGGCGCTCTTCGTGGACTTCAGAGGCTTGCTCATGACACGAGTGGCGCCAGCAGCCTTGGGGGCAGCAGGAGTCTTGCCAGCAGCAGAAGCTTTGAAGCCCAGTTCATCAGCGGTGAAGTTGAAGAGCTTAATCTGTTCCTGAACGGCAGTAAGGGCAGCAGGACGATCAGCTTCGATCTGCGCCTTCACCATGTCTTCAAACTCTTGACGCTTTGCGAGGATGTCAGCGAGGGTCAGCTTCTTGGCTTCTGCCATAAAAATTCTCCAGTAGGAAAAGTGATTGTACTGTAGTTGCTTGAAGTTCCCAACAAGCCACTACAGTGTTCTTTGCTTGTTGATGGTTGTACTTTATGAGCAAGAACAAGAAGCGTCAACTACCTTGTTCTTCTTTTTATTAAATTAATTCCTATCGCCAAAGTAGACGTTGGTCATGCCGATAGACCCATGACCGGCAAGCATCATGATCTCAGCTTCATCCAAGGCATGTCCAGCACGAAGCTTTGCAAAGATCTCAGCCAAGCGATCAGGCATGTTCTGAACTGTCGTTTCAACTGTTTGTGGAGAAACACCCATCTCTTTGGCAATTTGAAAGTTATTAAGTCGCTTTTGACGGATCAGATTAGTCAGGGCTGTTCGTCGTGTGTCGTGAAAATGAAGGCGGGTGTCAGGGTCGTCATAAAGACCAAGTGCCTTCAATGCATCAACCCAATACTGACGAAAATTCCAAGGTGTCAATTTAAAGATTGGTCCTTTAGCAAGGCGGTTTGCTTTGAGCCATTCCCTAAAATCATCATCTTGCGGGATCATGATATCCCTTGGTCGGCCATTCTTGGTTTTAGGAATGTGGATAGACCAAAGATTGAGATTAACATTTTCCCATTGAGCGCCAAGAACTTCACTTTTCCGTGCTCCTGACTCAAGGCAGGTAACAAAGAGGTAGTAGGGCTCTTGATTGGCTTTAAGCTTCATCCACTCAGCAATTTGAACGGCTTCGTCTTCGGAAAGAACCCGTTTGCGTCCAAGGTAGGCTTTAGGCTTTTCACCTTTTGGAAGCATTTTGACTGGGTTCATGAGGCCATTTGGGAACTTCTCTGGGTAGAGCTTGTAGACCTTCTCAAAAGCTGAACTAATGGTGGAGATTTCACGAAGGATCGTGTTGTTCTTAATGCCAGCTTTTCGCCTTGAATCCATGTAGGCAATCAAAAGCCAGAAGTCCACGGTGTCAATCTTGAATTGGCCGAACTCAATATAGTCTTTGTTGTAAGTGCGCCCCATCATGGCGTCAACAATCGTATTTTGATAACGATAGTTGTCAATCTTTGGACCCAGATCCTTGAGATAAACAGGAATGGCTGGAATAGCGCGAAGGCAACGGTTCTGGTTGGTCTTGAATGAGGAAGCGGCTTGCTTGCTCATGTACTGGTCAAAGTAGTCCCTCAGCAGAGTGCGCATGTCAGGCATCTCAAGCTGATACTTCATGTCAAAGATCAGATTGGGTGCCACACCCATGTTGATCCGTTTGACCTCTTGGTCTTCCCACGAACGGGCAAGACTTTCTTCGTCAAAGAGCTTGGAGAGGTTTTCCCCTCCCTTGCGGATCTGAACACGCCAGCGGGTGACACTGACCTTGCGACCAGTTTCTTTGTTCAGAACCTTGTACTTGATTGGGTAGACCGACACCGTGACCTCTCTCTGTTCTATGAGCCCCTTGAGGGGCGGCGCAAGCCGGGTGGGGTTCCCAATTGCACCATCAAAATTTGTTGTGCGAAAAATTGTGCATGAATATCGGTGTTTTGTGCAAATAGTGCCAACTCATGTACGCCAAGCCATTGATTTACAACGGGTGCAACGTACTTTATCTGTCTTCAACAAGAGCCAGCAGGACGCGTTTCTGCCGCATGTGGAAAGCGGCCTGTTCACCTTCGTCGGCGCGACGACCGAGAACCCTTCGTTTGAAGTGAACTCCGCGCTGCTGTCGCGGGCGGCGGTTTATGTGCTGCAGTCGCTGTCGGAAGACGATCTCAAGCAGATCGTCGCCAAGGCGCAGGCGCTGGGCGCGATTCCCGAGATCGAAGCGGCGGCGCTGGATCGTTTGATTTCGTACGCCGACGGCGACGCACGCCGTTTGCTCAACACGCTGGAGACACTTTCGGTCACGGCCAAGCAGGCGGGCGTCGCGGCTATCACCGATGAATGGCTGCTCAAGGTGCTGGGCGAGCGCATGCGCCGCTACGACAAGGGCGGCGAGCAGTTCTACGACACCATCAGCGCGCTGCACAAGTCGGTGCGGGGATCCGATCCGGATGCTGCACTGTATTGGCTGGTGCGCATGCTCGATGGTGGTGCGGATCCGCGCTATATGGCGCGGCGACTGGTGCGCATGGCGAGCGAGGACATCGGTCTGGCCGATCCGCGCGCGCTGCGCCTGGCGCTGGATGCGACCGAAGTGTACGAACGCCTCGGCTCACCCGAGGGCGAGCTTGCGCTGGCAGAATGTGTTGTTTATCTGGCCATTGCTCCCAAATCGAACGCCGTCTACAAGGCCTACAACGAAGCGCGCGCGTTCGTGAAGCAGGACAGCACCCGGCCCGTGCCCATGCACCTGCGCAATGCGCCGACCAAGCTCATGAAGGAGCTGGACTACGGCAAGAACTACCGCTATGCGCATGATGAAGCGGGCGGTTTTGCGGCGGGTGAGAACTATCTGCCTGACGGGATGGAGCCGCCGGGTTTTTATCGTCCCGTGCCGCGCGGGCTGGAAATCAAGATCGGGCAGAAGCTCGATGAGCTGCAGGCGCTCAACGCGGCTGCGCGCAACGAAACGTAGCGCAACCGCGCAGACGTGGAATGTCCGTGCAACGACGTTCCAATTTGCTGCGGAATGTTGTATGAATGTTGCGCAATTCGCGTGTTCCCTATGTAGTCATACGTAGGCTTGTCTTAATAATGAAATCCATTGGCTAACAGTGGCGCAGGCGCAGGGACAAGATCCCGGCAGAAACGTCAGGGCCGGTAGCATTTCGCTGGTATCGATTCATTCAGGTGACCCGCTCAGGCACAAAGGCTGGCGGGTTTTTTGCTAGTAGCTTCATGGGCTTCTGGCAAAGACTGTGTCGGCTTCGGCAGGTGTGGTCCGCGCCCATCAAACGCGAAGGATTTTCTTTATGGACATTTTGCTGCAGCAGATCATCAATGGTCTGGTTCTAGGCAGCATGTACGCCCTCATAGCCCTTGGCTACACGATGGTGTACGGCATTATTCAGCTGATCAATTTCGCGCACGGCGAAGTGCTCATGATAGGAGCGCTCACCAGTTGGAGCTGCATCGGGATGATGCAGGAAGCCATGCCCGGGGCTCCCGGCTGGGTCATTCTCCTGCTGGCCACGATCATCGCCTGCATCGTTGCGGCGGCGCTGAATTTCACGATCGAAAAGGTGGCCTACAAGCGCCTGCGCAGCAGTCCGCGTCTGGCTCCGCTGATCACGGCCATCGGCATGTCCATCCTGCTGCAGACGATCGCCATGATCATCTGGAAGCCCAACTACAAGCCTTATCCGACGCTGCTGTCGTCGGACCCCTATCACATCGGCGGTGCGGTGATCACGCCCACGCAGATCCTGATTCTGGCGACCACCGTCGTGGCGCTGGCCGCGATGGTCTATCTGGTGAACTACACCAAGCTTGGCCGCGCGATGCGCGCCACGGCCGAGAACCCGAAGGTGGCTGCACTCATGGGCGTGAAGCCCGACATGGTGATCTCGGCGACCTTCATCATCGGCGCGATTCTGGCGGCGATCGCCGGCATCATGTACGCCTCCAACTACGGCACGGCGCAGCACGCGATGGGCTTTCTGCCGGGTCTGAAGGCCTTCACCGCAGCCGTGTTCGGCGGCATCGGCAATCTGGCCGGTGCAGTGGTGGGTGGTCTGCTGCTGGGGCTGATCGAAGCCATCGGTTCGGGCTATCTGGGCAAGATCACGGGCGGGCTGCTGGGCAGCAACTACGCCGACATCTTCGCGTTCATCGTGCTGATCATTGTGCTCACGCTGCGTCCATCGGGACTGCTGGGTGAACGCGTGGCGGACCGCGCCTGAAGGGAGCACGAACATGAGCAAAAACAACAAGACCATCAACTGGGTGCTCGGCGGCATTGCGCTGCTGGTGCTGCCCCTGATTCTTCAATACTTCGGCAACGCCTGGGTGCGCATCGCGGACTTGGCTCTGCTGTATGTGATGCTGGCGCTGGGCCTGAACATCGTGGTCGGCTACGCCGGTCTGCTGGATCTGGGCTACGTGGCGTTCTACGCCGTGGGTGCCTACATGTTCGGCCTGCTGGCCTCGCCGCACTTGAGTGAAAACTTCGCGTGGTTTGCCGCGCAGTTCCCGAACGGTCTGCACCTGTCGCTGTGGATGGTGATTCCGCTCGCGTTGATATTGGCCGCCTGTACGGGCGTGCTGCTCGGCATTCCGGTTCTCAAGCTGCGCGGCGACTATCTGGCCATCGTGACGCTGGGCTTCGGCGAAATCATCCGCATCTTCCTGAATAACCTTGACCACCCCGTCAACGTGACCAACGGCCCCAAGGGACTCGGTGAAATCGACTCGGTGAAGGTCTTCGGCCTCAACCTCGGCAAGCGACAGGAAATCTTCGGCTTCGACATCAGTTCGGTCACGCTGTACTACTACCTGTTCCTGGCGCTGGTCATCGTGACCATCATCGTCTGCTACCGTCTGCAGGACTCGCGCATCGGTCGCGCCTGGATGGCCATTCGCGAAGACGAAATCGCCGCCAAGGCCATGGGCATCAATACCCGCAACATGAAGCTGTTGGCCTTCGGCATGGGCGCTTCGTTCGGCGGCGTGTCGGGCGCGATGTTCGCTGCCTTCCAGGGCTTTGTGTCGCCCGAATCCTTCAGCCTGATGGAGTCGGTGATGATCGTCGCGATGGTGGTGCTGGGCGGCATCGGCCACATCCCCGGCGTGATCCTGGGTGCGGTGCTGCTGTCGGCGCTGCCCGAGGTGCTGCGCTATGTGGCGGGTCCGCTGCAGGACCTGACCGGCGGGCGTCTGGACGCCTCCATCCTGCGCCAACTGCTGATTGCCTTGGCGATGATCATCATCATGCTGCTGCGTCCGCGCGGTCTGTGGCCTTCTCCGGAGCATGGCAAGAGTCTTCAGTCGAAGGCTTGAGCACTCCAGACAAGCGACCAAACTTCAAAGAATCAACAGAGCAACGATATGGCAGAAACATCATCGGATGTGGTGCTCAAGGTGGCCGGTGTGTCCAAGCGATTTGGCGGACTGCAGGCACTTTCGGAAGTCGGCATCACCATCAAGCGCGGACAGATCTACGGTCTGATCGGCCCCAACGGCGCAGGCAAGACGACGTTCTTCAACGTCATCACCGGCCTCTATACACCTGACGCTGGCAGCTTCTCGCTGGGCGGTCAGGCCTACGAACCCACGGCGGTGCATCTGGTCGCCAAGACCGGCATTGCGCGCACATTCCAGAACATCCGTTTGTTCGCCGAAATGACGGCGCTCGAAAACGTGATGGTCGGTCGGCACATCCGCACGCATTCGGGGCTGTTCGGCGCGGTGTTCCGCACGCCCGGCTTCAAGCGCGAGGAAGCGGAAATCCGCGCCCGTGCGCAGGAGCTGCTCGACTACGTGGGCATTGGCAAGTACGCGGAATTCAAGGCGCGCACGCTGTCCTATGGCGACCAGCGTCGTCTGGAGATTGCACGCGCGTTGGCGACCGATCCGCAGCTCATCGCCCTCGACGAACCCGCCGCCGGCATGAACGCGACCGAGAAGGTGCAACTGCGTGAGCTGATCGACCGCATCCGCAACGACAACCGCACCATCCTGCTGATCGAGCATGACGTGAAGCTGGTGATGGGCCTGTGCGACCGTGTGACCGTGCTCGACTACGGCAAGCAGATTGCCGAAGGCACGCCTGCCGAAGTGCAGAAGAATGAAAAAGTGATTGAGGCCTATCTGGGCACCGGAGGACATTGAGCATGGCCGAAATTCTGTTGAAAGTGAGCGGCCTGCGCGTAGCCTACGGTGGCATCCAGGCCGTGAAGGGCGTCGATATGGAGGTGCGCGAGGGCGAGCTGGTTTCGCTCATCGGCTCCAACGGCGCGGGCAAGACGACGACGATGAAGGCCATTACCGGCCTGCTGCCGATGAACGAGGGCGACATCGAATACCTCGGCAAGAGCATCAAGGGCAAGGGCGCGTGGGATCTGGTGCGCGAAGGGCTGGTCATGGTGCCGGAAGGCCGCGGCGTGTTCGCGCGCATGACCATCACTGAGAACCTGCAGATGGGTGCCTACACGCGCGACGACACGGCGGGCATCAAGGACGACATCGAGCGCATGTTCAACATCTTCCCGCGTCTGCGCGAACGCAAGGACCAGCTTGCCGGCACGATGTCGGGCGGCGAGCAGCAGATGCTGGCCATGGGACGCGCGCTCATGAGCCGTCCCAAGGTGCTGCTGCTGGACGAGCCATCGATGGGCTTGTCGCCCATCATGGTGGACAAGATCTTCGAAGTGGTGGGCGATGTGTACAAGCTCGGCGTCACGATCTTGCTGGTCGAGCAGAACGCCAGCCGCGCGCTGCAGATGGCCAATCGCGGCTATGTGATGGAATCCGGCATCATCACCATGACGGGCGATGGCGAGACCCTGCTGCACGATCCACGCGTGCGTGCAGCGTATCTGGGCGAATAAACCCAGCTACCATTGACTGGACTTCTCCCTCACCAGCGCGTGGGGGAGCGTTTGGATGACACGGTGAGCCGGTGGCTTGCGTTACATTGCGGCCTCTTCCCTGTGAACCGTGCGAAGCATTGCCGCTGCCATCATGCAATTTCTCCAGTCTCTTCCCATCCCGCTGCAAACCATTCTGTTGCTGTTTGCCAGCAACGTGTTCATGACCTTCGCCTGGTACGGGCACCTGAAGAATCTGAGCACCTCGCCCTGGTACATCGCGGCGTTGATCAGTTGGGGAATTGCGCTGTTCGAATACCTGCTGCAAGTGCCGGCAAACCGCATCGGCGCGACGACGATGTCGCTCGGCCAGCTCAAGATCCTGCAGGAAGTCATCACGCTCACAGTGTTCGTGCCGTTTGCGGTGTTCTACATGGGCCAGCCGCTCAAATGGGACTATCTCTGGGCCGGGCTGTGCATGGTCGGCGCGGTGTTCTTCATCTTCCGCAGTGCATAAGCAAATATCGAGTGCTTCTATCAAAATCTTCGGCTGACTGCCAAATGTCAAGATAGATACGCAGGGATATTGGTCTTTCGGGACGAGGGCGAGGTGCCTGCCCGGTTAAACTCCGATCTTTCACGAAGATGTCACCGTACTGTCAAATTGTTACAGTGAGTGACGAAAGACTGCCTCAGGAGTTTGCATGTTGTTTGGAAAGCTGTTGCCCCAGGAGGGCAATTTTTTCGAGATGTTCAACCAGCATGCGGAGCGCATTGTCGAGGCAGCACGTGCATTTTCCCAGCTGGTCGCCAATTACAGCGACCCGCATCTGCGTGACAAGTACAACCAGGACGTCGACAACGCCGAGCGCGCCGCCGACCGCGTGACCCACGAAGTCAACCGCACCCTGCACAAGACCTTCATCACCCCCATCGACCGTGAGCAGATCCACTCGCTCATCAACACCATGGACGATGTGGCCGACCTGATCCAGGACTCGGCAGAGACCATGGCGCTGTACGACGTTCATCACATGACGGACGAAATCACGCGTCTGACCGACATCAGCCTGCGCTGCTGCGAGCGCGTTCAGGACGCGATCAAGCTGCTGTCGCGCATTGCCGATCCAGCGGTCGCCGAAGCCGCGCTCAAGACCTGCGAGGAAATCGACCGCCTCGAAGGCGATGCTGACCGCGTGATGCGCAGCGCCATGAGCAAGCTGTTCCGCGAAGAGCCCGATGTGCGCGAAGTCATCAAGCTCAAGGCCATCTACGAGCTGCTGGAAACCATCACCGACAAGTGCGAAGACGTCGCCAATCTCATCGAGGGTGTGATCCTCGAGAACTCCTGAAGCCGCTTCGGCACCTTCTGCCCGAATTCCGGCATCACTAGCTAATCAGCATGGAAACAGTACAAGCAGCCCTATGGGTCGTGATCGTCTTGGTCGCGCTGGCCCTGTTGTTCGACTTCATGAACGGGTTTCATGACGCGGCCAACTCCATTGCGACCGTGGTCTCCACGGGCGTGCTCAAGCCGACGCAGGCCGTCGTGTTTGCAGCGTTCTTCAACTTCGTCGCGATCTTCATCTTCCACCTGAGCGTGGCGGCCACCGTCGGCAAGGGCATCGTCCAGCCGGGCATCGTGGATACCCACGTGGTGTTCGGCGCGCTGGTCGGTGCGATCACCTGGAACGTGATCACCTGGTACTACGGCATCCCCAGCAGTTCGTCGCACGCGCTGATCGGCGGCATCGTCGGCTCGGTGATCGCCAAGTCCGGCGCGGGCGCGCTGGTGGCCGGCGGCATTCTCAAGACCGTGGCCTTCATCTTCATCTCGCCGTTGCTGGGCTTCTTGCTCGGCTCGATCATGATGGTGATCGTCGCCTGGACCTTCCGCCGCGCCCGCCCCAGCAAGGTCGACAAGTGGTTCCGCCGCCTGCAACTGGTATCCGCCGGTGCCTACAGCCTGGGCCACGGCGGCAACGACGCGCAGAAGACCATCGGCATCATCTGGATGATGCTGATTGCCACGGGTTACGCCTCGACGGCCGATGCTTCGCCACCCCTGTGGAGCATCATCAGCTGCTACGTGGCCATCGGCATGGGCACCATGTTCGGCGGCTGGCGCATCGTCAAGACCATGGGCCAGAAGATCACCAAGCTCAAGCCTGTCGGCGGCTTCTGCGCCGAAACCGGCGGTGCGCTGACCTTGTTCATCGCAACCGCCATGGGTGTTCCGGTGTCGACCACCCACACCATCACGGGCGCCATTGTTGGTGTTGGTTCTACGCAACGCGCGAGCGCCGTGCGCTGGGGCGTGGCGGGCAACATCGTCTGGGCGTGGATTCTGACGATTCCCGCCAGCGCCTTCGTCGCCGCGATTGCCTACTGGATCAGTCTGCAGTTGTTCGTCTGACACTGCCGCGAGCCCAATCAAAAAGCGCCAGAGCCTTGAAGGGCCTGGCGCTTTTTCGTTGTGGACGCTGTGTTGTTTGGCTGAGCGATTACTGCGAAATCTTGCGCGCTTCTTCGATCTGGTATTCGAAGTAGCGCTGAAAGCTGAACGCAATGCTGGCCATGAGCACGGTCGTGCCGATCAGCAGCGACAGCCCGATCGCAAAAATGGTGGCCCAGCGGGTTTGGCCGGCAGGATGGTCCAGTGCCACTTGCGGGTTGAAGCGAGCATTCCATTTTTCCGGCGTCATCAGCCCATACAGAATCGCGCGCAAGGCGCAGCCCGCAAAGGTGAAGCCCAGCAGCGGGATGAGAATCCAGCTGAACTGGTCATCCTGACCGTATTCCATCACGCGCTGAATGCCGTACACCCCGAGCGCCGTGGGAATCGGCAGCAGCCAACCGAGCGTATCGAACAGTCCGTAAAGGTAGAAGCGGTGCAGGCCCAGCGGCCCGCCCACAAATGCCAGCCAGGCGGCGACGGTCTTGTTCTTGGTGGTTGCTTGCGCGGCGGTGGTGTTGGTGCTGCTGTTACTGCTCGTGTTCATGTCTCTGGAATGTTCTTCTGATGGGGGATCGTCGTCGGATTGTGAGGCGGCGCTTCACTCGGGCGCGGTCGTGTCCCCAGCCCCTATGGGCTTATCCATGAGCACGATATCCAGCCATTGGTCGAACTTCCATCCAGCGGAACGCAGCACGCCCGCGTGGCTGAAGCCCGCAGCAGTGTGCACGCCGATGGAGCCGGCATTGGCCGAATCGCCGATCACGGCCAACAGGCGGCGCACGCCTGCCTGTTCTGCGGCGGCGCAGAGAGCATCCAGCAGTTGGCGACCTACGCCCTGACCGCGCGCGGAATCGGCCACGTAGATGGAGTCTTCCGCCGAGAAGCGGTAGGCGGGCCGCGGCTTGAACCAGTTGCAGTAGCTGTAGCCGAGGATGTCGCCCGCCTCGTTTTCGGCCACGAGATAGGGCAGTCCCTTGCCGAGCACGTCGGCGCGGCGCAGGGTCATGTCGGCTTCGGTGGGGGGATCGATTTCGAAGGTTCCCGTACTGTGGAGCACGTGGTGGCGGTAGATCGCCGTGATGGCCGGGATGTCATTTTCCCGACTTGCACGAATAGTGAGCATCTTTTTCCAGGAAGGGGCTATAATTGCGGACTTTGCTGCGTGTCGCTGGCCGGGTGGCCATGTCGCGTGTCTCAAACGCAGTAGAAAAACCTTGGCAGTTGCCAAACACAAATCATTGGTGGTAACTGCTTTTCCACCCGAAGGATTCATTATGGTCGTTATTCGACTTGCTCGCGGCGGTTCCAAGCATCGTCCGTTCTTCAACATCGTCGTGACCGACAAGCGCGTTCGCCGCGATGGTCGTTTCATCGAGCGTCTGGGTTTCTACAACCCATCCGCCAAGGATGGTGAAGAAGGTCTGCGCATTGCACAAGATCGTCTGACATACTGGAAGAGCGTTGGCGCACAGGCTTCGCCTACCGTTGATCGTCTGATCAAGCAAGGTGCCAAGGCTGCTGCCTAAGCTTCCGAGCTTCTGAAAAGCGGGTTCCGTTTTTGACGGGGTCCGCTTTTTTTTGTTTTAGATTTTGGTTTGTTGGGTAGGAAGCCTTGCGGCTTCCATTGGCGAGGCTTGCGGGGGACGCCAATACAGCCCCTCATGCGTTGTTGCGAAGCCTTGCCGTATCGGCATACTGTCTGCGGCTTCGACGCCTAGCCTGAGGGGCTGTCTTGGCGTTGTGGTGATTGATCCAGCGCCCGCTGCTCTTTGTTGGCCCGCTCCGGCGGTCCGTTTTTGATTTTTCTTTTTCTATGCCAGCCGATCTTCCCGTTCTGCAATCCGCAACCCTTCCTTCCGATGCCGTCGAAGTCGGTCGCATTGGCGAGGCTTGGGGCATCAAGGGCTGGTTCAAAATCGTGCCGTACAGCGCCAACCCTGAGGCGCTGCTGAGTGGCGGGTCGTGGTATCTGTTGCCGTCGGAGAAGGGCGCGAAGAGCTTTTTTTCCGGCACGGTTTTGCTGACGGTGAAGCAGGCGCGCGAGCATTCGGATTCGGTGGTGGCGACTGCCGAGGAGATTCTCGATCGCAATGGCGCGGAGGCGCTGCGTGGTGCGCGCATCTTCATCGCACGCGCGAGTTTTCCGAAGGCGGCGGAGGACGAGTATTACTGGGTGGATCTGCTGGGGCTTAACGTCGTCAACCGCGAAGGCGTGGAGCTGGGGCAAGTGAAGGATTTGCTGGCCACCGGCCCGCAGACCACGCTGGTGCTGTCGCAGGAAGTCGATGGCAAGCCGGTCGAGCGCATGATTCCGTTTGTCTCGGCTTTCGTGGACAAGGTGGATGTGGCGGGTCGCCAGATCACGGTCGACTGGCAACTGGATTATTGAGTCGCGGAGATCGGTGGTAGCTCCATGCGTTTTGACATCATCACTCTGTTCCCTGAACTGTTCGCGCCGTTTCTTGAAAGCGGCGTGACGCGGCGTGCGTATCAGAGCAAGCAAGTCGATGTGCGTCTGTGGAATCCGCGCGACTACGCCGAAGGCAATTACCGGCGCGTGGATGACCGTCCCTTCGGCGGTGGGCCCGGCATGGTGATGATGGCCGATCCGCTTTCGCGCTGCCTGGAGGCGATTCGCGCCGATCGCGCCCAGTTGCCCGAAGCGCAGGCTCCGCTGGTGTTGTTTTCACCGATTGGGCGAGCGCTCACTCACTCGACTGTCGAGGAATGGTCGGCCAGCCCGGGTGCGGTGCTGCTCTGCGGTCGTTATGAGGGCGTGGATCAGCGATTCATCGACAAGTTCGTGAATGTGCAGATTAGCTTGGGCGATTTCGTGCTCTCGGGCGGGGAAATTCCGGCGATGGCGCTGATCGATGCTGTTGCGCGTCTGCAACCCGGTGTGCTGCACGACGACGGCAGCCATCAATTCGATAGCTTCAATCCCGCGTTGGATGGGCTTTTGGACAATCCGCACTACACGCGCCCCGAGGAATGGCAAGGCGAGAGCGTGCCTGCGGCGCTGCTGTCCGGTCACCATGCGCAGATCGAGCGCTGGCGGCGCGACCAGCGGCTGACGCTGTCGGCAAAGCACCGCCCGGAGCTGGTCGAGGCCGCTCGTGAAAAAGGGGCTTTGAACAAGGCGGACGAAGCACTCTTGGCGAAATTGCCCAAGTTGTTATAATCAAAGGCTTTTCGATCCTCTGGCCGGCCGCTCTTCAAGCCCGAAAGGTGCGCAAACTTTGATTTGCCCACCCGCTTTGAGCCACAAAGGTGCCAATCCGGGCATCAAGCCAATCTTGGCGCGGACATGATCGTTTGGAAGAAATCATGAATCTGATTCAGACTCTCGAGCAGGAAGAAATCGCTCGCTTGAACAAGACCATCCCCGCTTTCGCGCCTGGTGACACCGTCATCGTGAGCGTGAACGTGGTGGAAGGTACACGCAAGCGTGTGCAGGCTTACGAAGGCGTGGTGATTGCCAAGCGTAACCGTGGCCTGAACAGCGGTTTCACAGTGCGCAAGATTTCGAGCGGTGAAGGTGTGGAGCGTACGTTCCAGACTTACTCCCCTCTGATCGCCAGCATCGAAGTGAAGCGCCGTGGTGACGTGCGTCGTGCCAAGCTGTACTACCTGCGTTCGCGCAGCGGCAAGTCGGCACGTATCAAGGAAAAGCTGCCTTCCCGCGTCAAGGCTCCAGTCGCAGCGTAATTCAACGCTACGTCAGCGAGTCTCGCGAAAAGCCGCTACAGTGCCTCAAGCCTGTAGCGGCTTTTTTCATGCGTGGCCCGGCAACAAAGACAACAGAGACAGACGACGGTCGTGACCTCCCATTCAGCTCCTTCCGCAACCGCCGCGCAGCGGCCCCAAGAGTTGCAACTCTCCAGCATCCCCAATTTCGATCCGCGCCTGGCGCCCATCGCCGGAGTGGACTCGCACCTGCCAGCCGTTCCCGCGAAAGAGATGACGCCCGACGCGCTGCGCGAGCGGTTTGCCTCGCCCCCGATCTGGACGCCGGACGTGCTGCGGGATCGCGGAGTGATCGATCGCGACCCCGCCGACGCTTCGGTGCTGATCCCCATCGTCATGCGCGAGCAGCCGATGGTGCTGCTCACTCAGCGCACGACACGGCTGAACAAGCATTCGGGGCAGATTGCCTTTCCCGGCGGCAAGGCCGACCCCGGCGATGGCGGGCCCAACGGAACGGCGCTGCGAGAAACCACGGAGGAGGTGGGTATAGCGCACCAATACGTGGAAGTGCTCGGCCATCTCAACACCTACGTGACGGTGACCGCGTTCAACGTGACGCCGGTGGTCGCGCTGGTGCATCCCGGCTTCACGATCACGCCGAACCCCGACGAAGTGGCCGACGTGTTCGAAGTGCCGCTTGCGTTTCTGCTCGACCCGCGCCACCACGAACGCCACTACATGGAGTGGCAAGGCTTGCGCCGCGAGTGGTACGCGATGCCGTATCAGGACGGCTCCACGCAGCGCTACATCTGGGGTGCAACTGCAGGCATGCTGCGCAACTTCTACCGCTTCATGATGGCCTGATGACAAATTTTCGAGGCGCAGATTTTTCGTCCGCGCACTCTCGAAAAACGTTGTCCGATACCCTGCGCCAGTATGATGGCGCCCATGAGTTTTTTTGCCATCCTGTTTGCATTGCTCATAGAGCAGGCCCGACCGCTGTCGCGCAGTGATCCGATCCATGCAGGACCGCGCGCGTGGGCGTTGTCGGTCAGCCGCAATTTCGACACCGGAACCACCGTGCACGCATGGGTGGCGTGGTGCATCGCTGTGCTCGTTCCGTCGGCCATTGCGCTGGGCGTGCACTGGGCTTTGATGCACTGGATTGGCTGGCCCGTGGCGTTGATCTGGAACGTGGCCGTGCTGTATTTCACGCTGGGTTTTCGCCAATTCAGCTACCACTTCACCGGCATTCGCGATGCGCTGGAAGAGGGCGATGCCGACCGCGCACGCGCACGTCTGGCCGAGTGGAAGCAAGTGGAAGTGGGCGAGCTGCCGCGCAGCGAAATCGTCCGTCACGTCATCGAGTACTGCGTGATCGCCGCGCACCGCCACGTGTTTGGCGTGCTGGCGTGGTTCTCGGTTCTGGCAGCTCTGGGCTTTGGCCCGACCGGCGCGGTGCTGTATCGCATGGCCGAGTTTGTCGCCCGCTACTGGTCGCCCCGCAGCCGCGCGCTCGCCACGCATCCGGCCAGCGCCCCGCTGCAGCATGTGGCTGCCAAATCGTGGCTGGTGATCGACTGGTTGCCCGCCCGCATGACTGCTCTGAGCTTTGCCGTGGTCGGCAGCTTTGAAGAAGCCATCGACGGCTGGCGCTTTCATGCACAGCGTTTCCCGAACGACAACGATGGCGTGATTTTGGCCGCCACTTCCGGCGCGATCAACGTGCGCCTCGGCGGTGAAGCGCTGCGCTTGAAGTCCGAAGTCGGCTCCACACAGGGCTGGGAAACCGACCCCGACTTGGGCGACAGCGCCAGCACCCCCGGCCGCGAACCGGAAGTCGCGCATCTGCGCAGCGTCGTCGGCCTGGTCTGGCGCTCGGTCGTGGTGTGGATGCTGCTGCTCGCGCTGCTGTCATTCGCCCGCCTGCTGGGCTGACCGAACATCTCCAACGAGGTAGCGCGGCATCAACGCCCGCACACTCCAGGCGAGCAGCCGCCGTGCAAGGGCCGCCCCGCAGCACTGGCGGCGTCCCCCCTTCGGGGGGAAGGCGCGCAGCGCCTCAGGGGGGTCAATACTTCGGCGGAGCGCTCAGTTCCTCGAACAGTTCGCCATAGAGACGATAGCGGTTCGCGCTGATGAAATCGGCCTGTTTCTGATCATCTTCCGCATCGAGCACGCGGGCGCGCACGTCGCAGCCGGGTTCGTGCAGATGGGTGCAGTTGTAGAACTTGCAGTCGCCCGCGTGTGCGGCGATGTCGGGCATGCACTTGGCGAGATCGGTGGGCGCGAGATGGCGCAGGCCGAATTCCTGAAAGCCCGGTGAATCGATCAGCGCCGTCTTGCGGGCTTCGTCGATCCAGTAGAGGGTGGTCGTTGTCGTCGTGTGCTTGCCGGAGTTCAGTGCCTGCGAGATTTCAGCCGTGAGGGCGTAGGCGCCCGGCACCAGCAGATTCACCAGCGTGCTTTTGCCGACGCCCGAGGGGCCGAGCACCAGCGTGGTCTTGCCTTCGAGGATGGGAAGCAGCGTCTCGTGATCGACCGTGCCGGATTCGGTGAGCGACATGGGCAGCACGCGGTAGTGGTGCTGTGTGTCGTGCTCGCCGCCCATGTGGCGGTAGGGCCAGAGGCGTTCCCAGGCGCGTGCGAAGGGCTCGATCAGATCGCTCTTGTTGAGCGCGATGATGGGCGTGATGTGTGCGGCCTCGGCGGCGATGAGTGCGCGCACCAGTTGGCTCTCGGAAAACACGGGTTCGGCAGCGAGCAGGATCAGCACCTGATCGAGATTGGCCGCGAACGACTTGGTGCGAATTTCGTCCTGCCGATAGAACAGGTTGCGGCGCTTCTCGACTTTTTCGATCGTGCCTTCGTCACCCTGACCGGGCGGCGCCGGCAGCCACAGCACATGGTCGCCGACGACGGCTTGGCTTTTCTTGCCGCGCGGGTGGCAGATGCGGCGCTCGCCATCGGGCGTTTCCACCACGCAGTGACGGCCATGGCTGCCGACCACGAGACCTTTGAGCAGTTCGGGGCGTCCGCTCATGGTGCAGTGGCGAGCAGCGCGTCGACGCGGGCTGCGCAATCGAGATCGGTGGTCGAGATGCCACCCACGTCATGCGTGTTGAAGCGCACCACGCAGCGGTTGTAGTGCACCGACAGGTCAGGGTGGTGGTCCTGCTGGTGCGCGATGAGCGCCAGCGCGTTCACGAAGGCGATGGTTTCGAAGTAGTTGGCGAAGTGGAAGGTCTTCTCGATGGCCACGTTCGCGCCGTCGCCGTTGAGGCTCCAGCCTTGCAGGTCGACGAGTTTGGTGACCAGTTCGACGGCGCTGAGTGCACGGCGCTTTTCCTGGGACCAGTCCTTGATTTTCAATGCGGAGGTTGTTGTCATGCCGCGACTCCAGCTGTGTGAGGGATGCGTGCCAGCCGTTCGACGGCGGGCGGATGCGAATAGTAGAACTTCACGTAGACCGGATCGGGCGTGAGGGTGGATGCATTGTCTTTGTGCAGCTTGAGCAGCGCCGAGGCCAGATCGGCCCCTTGCGTCTGCGCGACGGCGAAGGCGTCGGCTTCGAATTCATGGCGACGCGACATCTGCGCGAACACGGGCGACAGGAACACGCTGAAGATCGGCACGGCCAGCATGAACAGCAGCAGCGCCAGTGCATCGTTGGGCGCGGAGCCCGCCACGCCGGGCATGCTGAAGTTCGGCATCACGCCAAGGCCGGTGTAGAACCAGCCCTTGGTGGCCAGCCAGCCCAGCAGCGCAAAGCCCAGCAGGCTCATCGCGAACATGCCGATGATGCGGCGGGTGATGTGCTTGTGCTTGAAGTGACCGAGTTCATGCGCGAGCACGGCTTCGACCTCTTCGGGCGTGAGTTGCTTGAGCAGCGTGTCGTAGAACACCACACGCTTGCCAGCGCCAAAGCCGGTGAAATACGCATTGGCGTGCGCGCTGCGGCGACTGCCGTCCATCACGAACAGGCCCTTGGCAGCAAAGCCGCAGCGCTTCATGAGCGATGTGACGCGTGCTGCAAGCGACTCATCATCGAGCGGCTGGAACTTGTTGAAGATTGGCGCGATGAACAGCGGATAGACCACCATCAGCAGCAGGTTGAAGCCCATCCAAACGCACCACGCCCACAGCCACCACAGCGTGCCTGCCGCGCCCATGAGCCACAGCATCAGCGCAGCCAGCGGCAGGCCGATGAGGGCCCCCACGAACGTGGACTTGAGCAGGTCTGCCAGCCAGAGCTTGAGGGTCATCTGGTTGAAGCCAAAGCGCTGCTCGATCACGAAGGTCTGGTAGTACGACACCGGCAGATCGACGAGGCCGCTGATCAGCACGAAGCCAGCGAGCAGGGCCAACTGCTGCCACATGCCGCCGCCCATGCGCTCGATCAGCGCTTGGTTGAGCATGTCCAGCCCGCCCAACAAGGTCCAGCCGAGCACGACCGCCGCGCCCAGCGCCATTTCGATCAGGCCGAAGCGGCCCTTGGCAATGGTGTAGTCCGCCGCGCGCTGGTGTGCGTCGAGCGAGATGCGTTCGGAAAAATCAGCAGGCACCTGATGGCGGTGCTGCGCGACATGGCGCATCTGGCGCGTGGCAAGCCACAGTCGCAGGGCCAGACCGGCGAGCAGAAAGAAAGCGAACAGCGAGGTCCAGAGCAGGGAAGGAGACACGTTTTGCAGAGCGGAAATTTCGAGGGCGAAGAGCGCAAGTGTAGGTGATCGGCGACAATCTCAGGCATGTCTGAAACCGTTACCCCGACTGTTCCCGAGCTCAAAAAAAACGACCAGAACCTGGTCTGGCTCGATTGCGAAATGACCGGCCTGAACCCGGAAACCGACCGCCTTCTGGAGATCGCCGTGGTGATCACCGGCCCGAATCTGGAGCCGCGCATCGAAGGCCCGGTGCTGGTGATCCACCAGTCGGATGAGCTTCTGAACGGCATGGACGCCTGGAACAAGGGCACGCACGGTCGCAGCGGGTTGATCGACAAGGTCAAGGCATCCACCGTGACAGAGGCCGAGGCCGAAGAGCAACTGCTCGAATTCATCAAGCGCTATGTGCCCAAGGCGTCCACGCCCATGTGCGGCAACACCATCGGCCAGGACCGCCGCTTTCTGGTGAAGTACATGCCCAAGCTGGAGGCTTACTTCCACTACCGCAATCTCGATGTGAGCACCTTGAAGGAGCTGGCCAAGCGCTGGAAGCCCGAGGCCTACACCTCGTTCAAGAAGGCGCAGAAGCACACGGCGCTGGCCGATGTGATCGAGTCCATCGACGAGCTGGCGCACTACCGTTCAACATTCTTGTCATTGTGAGTTGGGGCAGGGTGACAACAGGGGCTTGCGGGAAAACCCGGAGCGTGCCATAATTGCAGGCTTGCATGAAATATGCGCTGAGCGGTACGGAGCGTTCCAAGGAACGATCAAGTGGTGTCGCAGCTCTTTTCCTGCACCTTGTACATCTCCCTTTCACATCGGGTTCACGGCGTACGGAATGTTTGCTCTTTGGAAGCAAACAACGGATTCGCCACTGAAAAAAACCCACCCGCCCAGCATTTCTCAAGCTGGCGCAGGCTTCGTTGAATGGTTGATGTTTTTTTAACCGTTTGAATGAAGCCTCCGCAGGTTGCGCCTGCGGTTGCATAAATACATGACTGACTCTTTGCATTCGCAGGGCGATTTCGCGCCTGCTGACTCCGTATTGCCTGAAGAAAACCTGGCAACTGAAATGATGACTTCCGACGCTGCTGCTGTCGAAGTCGAAGAAGACACTGTGGCCGAACCTGCTGGTCCGAACCCCTTCGTCGAACTGGGCCTGGCTCCCGAGCTGGTGCAAGCCGTGACCGATCTGGGCTACACACAGCCCACACAAGTCCAGTTGCAAGCGATTCCTTACGCCATGGAAGCCGATGGCGACAGCGACCGCTTCATCGACCTGATGGTTTCCAGCCAGACCGGCAGCGGCAAGACTGCTGCCTTCCTGCTGCCCGTGCTGCACACGCTGCTCAAGCAACAGGAAGAAAAGTTCGCCGCCGAGCGCGCTGAATTCGACCGTCTGAGCGCCGAAGCTGCTGCCAATGGCGAACCCGCTCCCAAGCGCAATCGCCGCAAGGACCCGACCAACCCACGCAACTTCAAGGCAGCCGTTCCCGGTGCCCTGATCCTGTGCCCCACCCGCGAGCTGGCTCAACAGGTGGCGCACGACGCCATCGACCTGGTGCGTCATTGCAAGGGTCTGCGCGTTGCCAACGTGGTGGGCGGCATGCCTTACCAACTGCAGATCGCCAAGCTGCAGAACGCCGACCTCGTGGTGGCCACTCCTGGTCGTCTGCTCGACCTGCAACGCTCCATGCAGATCAAGCTCGACCAAGTGCAGTTCCTCGTGGTCGACGAAGCCGACCGCATGCTGGACCTGGGTTTCTCGGACGACCTCGCCGAGCTGAACCAACTGACCAGCCAGCGTCGCCAGACCATGATGTTCAGCGCCACCTTCGCGCCGCGCATTCAGCAACTGGCCATGCGTGTGATGCACGACAACGGTTCTTCCGTCAAGAAGATCCAGATCGACAGCCCGCAGGAAAAGCACGCCAACATCAAGCAAGTGCTGTTCTGGGCCGACAACGCTCAACACAAGCGCAAGCTGCTCGACCACTGGCTGCGTGACACCACGATCAACCAGGCCGTGGTGTTCGCCAGCACGCAGATCGAGTGCGATGGCCTCGCCAACGATCTGCAGCAAGATGGTTTCTCCGCCGTGGCCCTGCATGGCGCGCTGAGCCAAGGCCTGCGCAACCGCCGATTGATGGCGCTGCGCAGTGGCCAGGTGCAGATTCTGGTGGCCACCGACGTGGCGGCTCGCGGCATTGACGTGCCCACCATCACGCACGTGTTCAACTTCGGCCTGCCGATGAAGGCGGAAGACTACACCCACCGCATCGGTCGTACCGGCCGCGCTGGTCGCTCCGGTCTGGCCGTGACGTTCGCCGAGTTCCGCGATCGTCGTCGCATCTTCGACATCGAAGCCTATACCAAGCAACGCTTCAATCCTGAAGTGATTCCAGGTATGGAGCCCACACAGCGCGCACCGCAAGCCGAATTCGGTGGCCGTGGTGGTCGCAATGGCGGCGGTGGCAACAAGCGTCACGGTGGTGGCGGTGGCGCTCGCTCCGGCGGCTTCGGCGGCGGCCGCGATGCAGGTGGCTATGGCCGCAAGCAAGGCTTCGGTGGTGATGACCGTGGTGGTGATCGCCGCAGCTTTGGCGGTGACCGTGGTGGCGAACAGCGTCCTTCCTTTGGTGGTGACCGCGAGCGTTCGTTCGGCGCTGAACGTCGCGAAGGCGGCTTCGGCGGTGGCAACCGCGGCGGTGATCGTCCTTCGTTCGGCGATCGCGAACAGCGTTCCTTCGGCGGCGAGCGCCGTGAAGGCGGCTTTGGCGGCGAACGCCGCAGCTTCGGCGGTGACCGTGGCGAGCAGCCACAACGTTCGTTCGGCGGTGAGCGTCGCGAAGGTGGCTTCGGTGGTGGTAACCGTGGCGGTGATCGTCCTTCGTTCGGTGACCGCGAACAGCGTTCCTTCGGTGGCGAGCGCCGCGAAGGTGGCTTTGGCGGCGGTGAGCGTCGTGAAGGCGGTTTCGGCGGTGGTCGTCGCGATGGCGAGGGCTTTGGTGGTCGCAAGCCCGGTGGCTTCGGTGGTGGTGATCGCAAGCCAGCGCACGTGAAGTCTGGCGCTGGTGCCAAGCCTTATGCGCCTCGTGCGCGTACGCCGCGCTGATAAGTCTTGTTTTTCTCTGATCTTCTGATCAGAGGGCAGATTTGGGAACCCGGAGTGGATTGACCGCTCCGGGTTTTTCTTTTTTGTGGTGGTGGTTGGTTTGAGGGCGGGTGCCGGGTCTCGCCCCGGCGGGCGAGTCACTTTTGCTTGCGCGCAAAAGTAACCAAAACGCGCTTGAATACCGGCGGCAAAACTCACTGCGCGCCGTAGGCGCTCCGTTCAAACAGCTTGCCGCAAGTCAGTCTGGAAGAGGTAGTTACGGCACGTTGCTTCGCTCGTGCCGCTCAATCTCGCGACTTCGCGAGATGTTCGTGCGCGCGTTGTTGGGTTGGATGGTGCGCTTTGTCTTGCTCCCTCTCACGCTTGCGGGAGAGAGTTGGGGTGAGGGTGACTGCAGCGCTGGTTCTGTCGCATCAATGGCTGTGCGAGTTGCGCCCCACATCCGGCCAGCGGTGGTGGAAGTAGATCCACGCGACGAGGCCGATGCACATCAGCACAAGTGAAGTTGCTGCAAGGCCGATGGCCGAGTGCATGACCATAGGGGCGAGCACGCCTGCGACCAAGCCGTTGGCGGTGGAGCCTACGAAGGCCTGCATTGAGGATGCCATGCCGCGGCGTTGGGGGTAGAGGTCGAGCACCAGCAGGGTGACTACCGGAACCATCAAAGCCCAGCCGAACGAGAAGATCGCCAGCGGGAACATGCCCCAGGAGGCGTGGGGTGGGAAGAGCAGGTTGAGCACCAGGTTCACGATGGCGACCACGAACATGATCACGAAGCCGTGCCGGATCTGGCGCTTGGGCGGGATGCGTCCTGCCAGGCGTCCGCTGAACCACGCGCCGCCCATGATGCCGGCGATGGTGAGCATGAAGAACCAGAAATATTCCGTGGGGCCGAGGTGCAGCAGGTCACCCAGAAACGCGGGGGCTGAGAGCACGTAGAGGAACATGCCGTTGAAGGGCACGCCGCTGGCGAGTGCGAGCAGCAGGAAGCGGGGGCTGGTGCCGAGTTCCCAGTAGCCGTGCATCAGGTTGACGATGTCGAAGGGCTGACGGTCTTGGGCGGGCAGGGATTCGGGCAGCAGGCGGTAGTTGGCGATCCACAGGAAGATGCCGACGCCGGTGAGGAACCAGAAGACGCTGTGCCAGCCGAGGTAGACGGAGAAGAAGCCGCCGACGATGGGTGCAATCGCGGGAGCGATGCCGAAGAAGATCGTCACTTGGCTCATCACGCGCTGGGCTTCGGCGGGTGGGAACAGGTCGCGGATGACGGCGCGCGAGACGACGATGCCTGCTCCAGCGGACAGGCCTTGCAGCGCGCGGAACGCAATGAGCTGGCCAATCGATTCGGACATGGCGCAACCCGCCGAGGCAATCGTGTAGACCACGATGCCCCACAGCACCACGGGACGGCGTCCGAAGCTGTCGGAGAGCGAGCCGTGGAACAGCGTCATGAACGCGAAGGCGAACAGGTAGGCCGAAAGCGTCTGCTGCATCTCCACGGGCGTCGCGTTGAGCGAACCGGCAATCGCGGGGAAGGCGGGCAGATAGGTGTCGATGGAAAACGGCCCGAGCATGCCCAGCAGCGCCAGCAGGATGGCGAGCGCCCAGCGCGGGGAATTCCATTGTTTTTCGGCTTGAGCAGGAGGCATGGATTGTTGTTGTAGTTGTTGGGCGAGATGGCTGTCCGGGACTGACTGGCAGCGGTGGCGAGTGCCCAAGGAAAACCGCCGCCAGTTTCGTTCATTGGTCAATCAACCTGAACGAATTCTGACGGCGGATTATCGGGCATGCGGCCCGTTTGCGCAGGGGCCGCGCCAGTGCTCGGACGGCGCTCGGTCAGTGCTTGTGCTTGCCGTGATCCATGGCCGCAGGTGCCGCGGCGTTCAGCGCGCGCACCATGGCGTGCACGTCGACGGTGGATTCCTTGCCCGCAGCGTCCTTGAACACCAGCGTGAGGGGCACATGGGTGCCTGCAGTCATGGCGGAGGGCAGGTCCATGAGCATGACGTGGTAGCCGCCGGGCTTGAGTTCCAGCGGCTTGCCGGGCTGGATGGCGACGCCGGGCTCGACCTTGCGCATCTTCATCACGTTGTCTTCCATCTTCATTTCGTGGACTTCGGACACGGGCGCAGCGTTGGTGCGCACGGCGACGAGCGTGGTGGGTTCGGTGCTGGTGATGCGCATGAACGCGCCGGTGGATTTCTGCTGCGGCACGGTGGCGCGAACCCAGGCGTCATCGACCTTGACTTCGGCGTGGCTGATGAGGGGGCTTGCGAGGGCGAGCGTGGTGAGGGCGATGGAGGAGAGCAGGGCGCGCATGGTGTTTGGAATGTAGGGGTGAAAGATGGATGCGGAGTTGCTGCATTGTCGGGCGACTGGAGCAAGTTTGTGCGCGTTGTTGGGTTGCTCCTGTTTGGATAGCTGCAAATCGCCGGTTGGCAGCCTTTTGCCGATGTGAAGAATGGATCTCCGCAGCAAATTGCCCGCGTAATTTGTGCGACTCCAACCCTCGGGGGCCAAGCTGGGCGAAAATAGAGGGTTTTCTCCCCTTTCGCACGGATCCCGAGCAGACAAGGCCCAAGCCTTGGCTGGGTGAGATCCTTTTGTTCTTTTCTTTCTTAACTTCTCAGCAAGACCATGAAAAAGATTGCCGCTGTTGCGCTCCTCGCTTTGGGTGCCGCTCTGGTTGGATGCAGCAAAAACGAAACTCCTGCGCCGTCGGCCGCTCCGGCACCGGCTCCAGCAGCGATCACCAAGATCGTGGTGGGTCTGGATGACAACTTCCCCCCTATGGGTTTCCGCGACGAGAAGAACGAGCTCGTGGGTTTTGACATCGACATGGCTCGCGAAGCGTCTAAGCGCATGGGCATCGAGGCTGAATTCAAGCCGATCGACTGGAGCGCCAAGGAAGCCGAACTCTCCGGCAAGCGCGTGGACGCTCTGTGGAATGGCCTGACCATCACCGAAGAGCGCAAGGCCAAGATCGGCTTCACCGCCCCTTACATGGAAAACCACCAGATCATCGTGGTGGCTGCCAAGTCCGCGATCAACAACAAGGCCGACATGTCCGGCAAGGTGGTGGGAGCTCAGGAAGGCTCTTCCGCTGTGGATGCAGTGAAGAAGGAAGACGCCGTGTTCAAGTCGTTCAAGGAATTCAAGACCTTCGGCGACAACGTGACTGCGCTGATGGACCTGTCCGCCGGCCGTCTGGAAGCCGTGGTGGTCGACGAAGTAGTGGGCCGTTACTACGTGGCCAAGAAGCCTGACGAGTACCGTGTGCTCGAAGAGAACTTCGGCACCGAAGAGTACGGCGTGGGCGTTCGCAAGGACGACACGGAACTGCTGGAAAAGCTGAACAAGGCCATGGGCGAGATGAAGGCTGACGGCACTGCCGCCAAGATCGCCACCCAGTGGTTCGGCAAGGACATCATCAAGTAATCCAAAGCTCTTTCGGGCTTTTTCGTGACACCGCAGCGGCCATGCTTGGCTGGCTGCGGTGTTCTTGCGTAAAGCGATGCGTCACGCGCATTGCAGGCATCTGGGGAATCCTCCCGATGCCATCGGGGCTCTGAAGCTATCCGTATGGACTACGTTCTCTCTCTTCTCGGGCCACTGGCTCAGGGTGCCACGGTCACCCTGAAGTTGTTCGCGATCACGCTGCTCTTGGCCGTGCCGCTGGGTCTGGTGCTGGCGCTTGCCCGTGTGTCGCATTTCAAGCCGCTGTCGACTTTTGTCAACGGCTATATCTGGCTCATGCGCGGCACGCCGCTCATGCTGCAGATGCTGTTCATTTATTTCGCGCTCCCATTCGTTCCGGTGATTGGTGTGCGCTTGCCGGATTTCCCGGCCGCTGTACTGGCGTTTGCATTGAACTACGCCGCCTATTTTGCGGAGATCTTCCGCGCGGGCATTCTGTCGGTGGATCGCGGCCAGTACGAGGCCGCCAAGGTGCTCGGCATGAGCTATCCGCAGACCATGCGCCGCATCGTGCTGCCGCAAATGGTGCGCAGCATTCTGCCGCCCATGAGCAACGAGACGATCACGCTGGTCAAAGACACCTCGCTGATCTACGTGCTGGCCCTCAACGACCTGCTGCGTGCTGCGCGCGGTTTTGTGCAGCGCGACTTCACGACCACGCCTTTCATCGTGGCCGCCGCTTTCTATCTGATCATGACGCTGGTGCTCACATGGGGCTTCCAGCGTCTGGAAAAACGCTATGCCAAATTTGATGAATGACGCGACGCAGCAGCCGGTGATGATCGACGCACGCGACATCAAGAAGGCATTCGGCACGACGCAGGTGCTGCGCGGCGTGTCGCTGAAAATTTCCCGCGGGGAAGTGGTCGCGGTGATCGGCCCTTCGGGCTCGGGCAAGAGCACGTTTCTGCGCTGCCTGAACCATCTGGAAACCATCGACAGCGGCAACGTGCAGGTCGAAGGCGCCACGCTGGCATCCACCGACGCGAGCGGCAAGTGCACCTACGCTGCCGAACCCGAAATCCGCCGCATCTGCAGCAAAATGGGCATGGTGTTCCAGCACTTCAACCTGTTCCCGCATCTCACGGTGCTGGAGAACATCGTCGAAGCGCCGATGATCGTGCAGAAGCTTTCGAAGGATGAGGCCATTGCGCGTGCGGAAAAGCTGCTCGCCAAGGTGGGTTTGTCCGCCAAGCGCGACAACTACCCGTCGCGCCTTTCGGGCGGCCAGAAGCAGCGCGTGGCGATTGCGCGTGCGCTGGCGATGGAGCCGGACATCATGCTGTTCGACGAGCCCACTTCGGCGCTCGATCCCGAACTGACCGGCGAAGTCTTGAAGACCATGCGCGAGCTGGCCGACGAGCGCATGACCATGCTGGTGGTCACGCACGAAATGGGCTTTGCGCGCGAGGTGGCGAACACCGTGGTGTTCATGGATCAGGGCGAACTGATCGAGGCGCGTCCTGCGCAGGAGTTCTTCGCCGATCCGCGCCATGAGCGCGCCAAGGCGTTTCTCAATCACATGCTGTGAGTTGAGTCGAAGTCTTCGGATTTCAAAACAAGCAAGCGCGGCACCGTCCACGCTTTTTTCGTTGGGAGGCGCTCACATGCGCTCTATGCGCTGAAAGTGTGTGTCCTGCGGTTTAAATGCCGACTGCAGGGTGTCGAAAAGCTGCTGCGCTTTGGCGCGGTTGTCACCGGAGTAATTGCAGACGAAGACGTCCAGCGTCACATAGTCCGATTCGGGCCAGGTGTGGACCGAGAGATGCGATTCGGCCAGCACGACCACGCCGGTGACGCCCCCGCCCGAACCGAACGAATGGAACAGGCAGCCGACCGAGGTGAGCCCGGCGGCGGCCACCTGCTCCACGCAGAAAGCCTCAAGGAATGCCGCATCGAGCATCAGGCGCGAGTCACCCGTGCAGCCGTGCAGATCGCCGATCAGATGCAGACCACTGGCTTCGCGTGCGGAGACCGCGAAGGTGTTCTGTACGGGCATCGTCATGGGCGAAAGTTTTCCTGAGGTTGCGTAGGTTGTTGCAATTGGCGAAGGTGCGCGGACTTGAGCCAAGGTACGGTCAAACCTGCTGCGGGCCTTGCCAGTCAAGGTTGGCAGGTCTTTGGCAGGAGAGGTTCAGTATAGTCAAGCATTGTTTCAGCAACAGTCTGTTCAACATCGGCTGAACGGGGGAAACGGGTTTCCCCCTATGATGTAGGGTTGCTTCTCTCTGTTTGGGACCGGCAATCGATTGTTTTTACCCATGCCTGATAACGCTCCAACCGTCTCAAAACCACTCGTGGAATTGCGCAATGTCCATTTTGGATATGGCGACCGCGCGATCCTGCGCGGCGTCAGCCTGAGCGTGCCGCGTGGCAAGGTCACGGCGCTGATGGGCGCTTCCGGTGGTGGCAAGACGACCGTGCTGCGTTTGATCGGCGGCCAGCAGGTGGCGCAGGGCGGCGAGGTGCTGTTCGACGGCCAGAACGTCGGTGGCATGGACATGAAGGCGCTGTACGCAGCGCGTCGTCGCATGGGCATGCTGTTCCAGTTCGGCGCGCTGTTCACCGACATGAGCGTGTATGAGAACGTGGCGTTCCCGCTGCATGAGCACACGGATCTGTCGGAAGAGTTGATTCGCGACATCGTGCTCATGAAGCTCAACGCGGTGGGTCTGCGCGGTGCGCGTGATCTCATGCCCAGCCAGATTTCCGGTGGCATGGCGCGGCGCGTGGCGCTGGCGCGTGCGATTGCGCTCGACCCCGAACTCATCATGTACGACGAGCCGTTTGCCGGGCTGGACCCAATTTCGCTCGGCACGTCGGCGCAGTTGATTCGCCAGCTCAACGATTCCATGGGTCTCACCACCATCATCGTGTCGCACGATCTGGAGGAGACCTTCCGCTTGGCTGATCACGTGATCATTCTCGGCCCCGGCGTGATTGCCGCGCAGGGCACACCCGATGAGGTGCGCAAGAGCACCGATCCGCTGGTGCACCAGTTCGTCAACGCGCTGCCGACGGGGCCTGTGCCGTTTCATTACCCCGGCCCGAGCGTGGATCAGGATTTCGGCCCGGTGGGCATGGCATTGGGAGGCAAGTCATGAGTTGGTGGCGTCCGTCCGATGTGGGTTTTGCGGTGCGCAGCAAGTTGGTCGATATCGGTCAGGGCGCAAAGTTGTTCTGGCGTCTGGTCCAGCTTGGCAGCGAGGCGCTCAAGCGCCCGGGGCTGGTGCGCGATCAGGTGCATTTCCTCGGCAACTATTCGCTGTCGATCATCGCGATGTCGGGCCTGTTCGTCGGCTTCGTGCTGGCGCTGCAGGGTTACAACATTCTGCAGCTTTATGGTTCGACCAACGCCCTCGGGCTGGTCGTGACGCTGGGGCTGGTGCGTGAACTGGGTCCGGTCGTGACCGCGCTGCTGTTTGCCGGTCGTGCAGGCACGTCGCTCACGGCGGAAATCGGTCTGATGCGCGCGGGCGAGCAGCTTTCGGCAATGGAGATGATGGCGGTCGACCCGGTGCGCCGCATTCTCGTGCCGCGTTTCTGGGGTGGCGTGATCGCCATGCCGCTCTTGGCGGCGGTGTTCAATGCGGTCGGAGTGATCGGCGGCTGGGTGGTCGGCGTGATCATGCTGGGTGTGGATTCCGGCGCGTTCTGGGGCGCGATGCAAAGCAGCGTCGATGTCTGGAAGGATGTGGGCAACGGCGTGGTCAAGAGCATCGTGTTCGGCATCGCCGTGACCTTCGTGGCCGTGCTGCAGGGTTATGTGGCCAAGCCGACGCCCGAAGGGGTTTCCCGCGCCACCACGCGCACTGTGGTGATCGCGTCGTTGTCGGTGCTGGGGCTGGATTTCCTGCTCACGGCGCTGATGTTCAGTATTTGATGAATCGAATTTGGAAGCGAAGAGACTGGTATCTCGGGTTTTCGGAGAAAGTAGCAAACCATGCAGCAATCCAAGAATGATGTCTGGGTCGGCCTGTTCGTGCTGTTGGGCGCGGCTGCGCTGGTGTTCCTCGCGTTGCAGTCGGCCAATCTGCTGAGCCTGAACTGGAAGTCGGGCTACGCGGTCACGGCGCGATTCGACAATATCGGCGGCCTCAAGCCTCAGGCGGCGGTGCGCAGTGCCGGTGTCGTGGTGGGCCGCGTCAAGGGCATCGCGTTCAATGACGAGACCTTCCAGGCCAACGTGCATCTGGAACTCGACAAGCAATACAAGTTCCCCAAGGACAGCTCGCTGAAGATCCTCACCAGCGGTCTGTTGGGTGATCAATACATCGGAATCGAGGCGGGCGCTGACAGCGCCAATCTGGCGGAAGGTGACACAATCACCGCCACACAATCCGCTGTCGTGCTGGAAAATCTGATTGGCCAATTCCTCTACAACAAAGCCGAAGAAGGCGGAAGTTCGAGCGGATCCGGCGGCAAAAAATGACAAAGCAAAAAACCACGTACTCCCAACTCATCCTGCGCGGCAGCACTGCGGCGCTGGGACTTGCTTTGCTGGCAGGTTGCGCGAGCAACTCCCGTGTCACGCAGCAGGCGCATCCTGACGATCCCTACGAGTCGTTCAATCGCAGCATCTACTCGTTCAACGACGGGCTGGATCGTGCAGTCCTCAAACCTGTGGCAACCGCCTATCAGGAAGTCACCCCCAAGCCAGTGCGCTCCGGCGTGACCAACTTCTTCGCCAACCTGGGCGATGCTTGGTCGTTCGTGAACAATGTGCTGCAAGGCCGTGGCACAGATGCGTTCGACAGCATGGTGCGTTTCAATGTGAACACCGTGTTCGGCTTGGGCGGGCTGCTCGACATCGCCAGTGAAATGCGCATCCAGCGCCACAAGCAGGACTTCGGTCTGACGCTGGGCAGTTGGGGTGTGAAGACGGGGCCGTATCTGGTTCTGCCGTTCCTCGGCCCCTCGACCATTCGGGACACGGTGGCTCTGCCGGTGGACTGGAAGGGCGGTCTGGTGGGCGAGATCAGCGACATTCCCGTGCGCAATTCGCTCATTGGCCTGCGCTTCGTGGAAAAGCGTGAATCGCTGCTGAATGCAGGTGAAGTGCTGGACGCTGCTGCGCTGGATCCGTATTCGTTCACGCGCGACGTCTATCTGCAGGTGCGCAGCCAGCGCATTCTCCCGCGCAAGGGACAGGTCGAGGACGAAGACGCGGGCAAGCTGCCTGAGGAATATTGACTTTTCCTCGGCTCGGCCACTTCCAGTCAATTGCGCCACAGGTTGCAATTGCTTGCATCCCGGTACGCCCGGGACGTAACAAACTCGGGCACCGTGCTGAAAATGAGCGCACATGATGCCAAACACATACATTCAAGTCTGTATGTGAATTTACAAGGACATTTGAAGATGTTGAATCGACGCCTTTTCTCCCAATCCGCTGCCGCTCTGGCATCCGCCGTGCTGCTGTCCACGCCGGTGGCATCCTTTGCCGCCGACGAGGCGCCGGACGCGATGATCAAGCGCCTGTCCAACGAAGTGCTGGAGACCATCCGCAGCGACTCGACCATCAAGTCGGGCGATGTGGACAAGATCATGGTGCTGGTTGATCGCCTGCTCATGCCGCATGTGAACTTCCGCCGCATGACCGCAGCCGCCGTCGGCCCCGGCTGGCGCAAGGCCACGCCCGAGCAGCAAAAGCGTCTGCAGGACGAGTTCAAGGTGTTGTTGGTACGCACATACTCTGGCGCGCTGAGTCAGGTCACGAACCAGACGGTTGAGGTCAAGCCGCTGCGCGCAGCCGCTGGCGACAAGGACGTGCTGGTGCGCACCGAAGTGCGCGGCAAGGGCGATCCGGTGCAGGTCGACTACCGTCTGGAAAAGGATGGCAGCGGCTGGAAGATCTACAACCTGAACGTGCTCGGCGTCTGGATCGTGGACACTTATCGCACGCAGTTCGGCCAGGAAGTCAACGCCAAGGGCATCGACGGCCTGATCGAATCGCTGGTCGCCCGCAACAAGGCCAACGCTGCCGGCAACGGCAAGTAAACCCCGTCCAGAAGTCGAACACACCATGAACGCCGCTGCCACCGCCGCTCCCAGCATGCTGGTGCTCCCGCCCGAGCTCACGCACGCACAGGCCACCGCCAGTCTGCGCATGCTCATGCAGGCGATGAAGGCGCACAAGGAAAAGCATCTCGTCGTGGATGCCAGCGCGCTCAAGGTGTTCGATTCTTCGGCGCTCGCCGTCCTGCTCGAATGCCGCCGCACGGCGCTGGAATTCGGCAAGACCTTTGCCATCAAGGCCTTGCCCACGTCGCTGGGCAGTCTGGCCGGGCTGTATGGCGTGCAGGAACTGCTGACCGCAGAGTGACCGAAGGCCGGGTGCCAGCGCGCCCTCAAAACCTTCTCCTGCCGCAATGGGCCTTCCCGTTCTAAAATGGAAGGCTTCATGCCAGCCGTATCTTTTCAGTCTGTCTCCAAGACCTTCAACACCCCCAAGGGGCCTTTTCAGGCGCTGAACAACGTCAGCCTTGATATTGGCGAGGGCGAATTCTTCGGTCTGCTCGGCCCCAATGGCGCTGGCAAGACCACGCTCATCAGCATTCTGGCCGGATTGGCACGCGCCTCGGGCGGCAGCGTCAAGGTCATGGGGCATGACGTGCAAAGCGACTACGCCGCCGCGCGCCGCAGCCTCGGCGTGGTGCCGCAGGAACTGGTGTTCGATCCCTTCTTCACCGTGCGCGAGACGCTGCGCATCCAGTCCGGCTACTTCGGCGTGAAGAACAACGACGCGTGGATCGACGAGTTGCTCGAAAGCCTGGGCCTGTCCGACAAGGCGCACAGCAACATGCGCCAGCTTTCGGGCGGCATGAAGCGCCGTGTGCTGGTCGCGCAGGCGCTGGTGCACAAGCCGCCGATCATCGTGCTCGACGAGCCGACCGCGGGCGTGGACGTGGAGCTGCGCCAGACGCTCTGGCACTTCATCGCACGCCTGAACCGCGAAGGTCACACCGTGCTGCTGACCACGCACTATCTCGAAGAAGCCGAAGCGCTGTGCAGCCGCGTGGCGATGCTCAAGCACGGCAACATCGTCAAGCTGTCCAGCATGTCCGATCTGCTCAAGTCCGCATCGGCCAACGTGCTGCAGTTCAAGACCGACAGTGCCTTGCCTGCAGCCATGGACGCGCGTGCTCGCGTCACCGGCCGCATCGTGCAGATTCCCGCGCAGGATGCGGGTGATGTCGAACAACTGCTGGCCACGCTGCGCCAAGGTGGCGTGGTGCTGGAGGATGTGGAAATCCGCCGCGCCGATCTCGAAGATGTGTTCATCCACGTGATGAACGAACAGCAAGGAGCTGCGGCATGACCGGATGGCAAACCCTGCTGAAAAAGGAAGTGCTGCGCTTCTGGAAGGTTGCCTTCCAGACCGTGGCGGCCCCCGTGCTCACCGCCGTGCTGTATCTGCTGGTCTTCGGCCATGTGCTCGAAGGCCGCGTGATGGTCTACGACCGCATCAGCTACACCGCGTTCATCATCCCCGGTCTGGTGATGATGAGCATTCTGCAGAACGCGTTCGCGAACAGTTCGTCGAGTCTGGTGCAGAGCAAGATCATGGGCTCGATGGTGTTCGTGCTGCTCACGCCGCTGTCGCACTGGGCCTGGTTCAGCGCTTATGTCGGGGCCGCTGTGCTGCGCGGGCTGCTGGTGGGTGTGGGCGTGTTCATCATCACGCTGTTCTTTGCCGTGCCGGACTTCTCCGCGCCGCTGTGGATCATCGTGTTCGCGCTGCTGGGCGCGGCCATCATGGGCACGCTCGGGGTGATCGCCGGTCTCTGGGCCGACAAGTTCGACCAGATGGCGGCGTTCCAGAACTTTCTGATCATGCCGCTGACCTTCCTGTCGGGCGTGTTCTATTCGATCCATTCGCTGCCGGATTTCTGGCAGAAGGTCAGTCATTTGAACCCGTTCTTCTACATGATCGACGGCTTCCGTTATGGCTTCTTCGGGCAGAGCGACGTGTCGCCCTGGACCAGCTTTGCCATCGTTGGCGGCGCGTGGCTGTTGATCAGCGCGCTGGCCGTGCATCTGCTGCGCATCGGCTACAAGATTCGCAACTGAGTCTGCCCGGCGCAGTTTTCCATTTCCATTCATTTTTTCCCACCATGACCGCAGACCAACTCAAGGATCTCATCAGTGCCGGCCTGCCTTGCGAGCACATCACCCTCGAGGGCGATGGCCGCCATTGGTACGCCACCATCGTGTCCGCCGAGTTCGAAGGCAAGCGCCTGATCCAGCGTCACCAGCGCGTCTACGCGACGCTGGGTGATCGCATGAAGACCGACGAAGTGCACGCGCTGTCGATGAAGACGTTCACTCCCGCAGAGTGGACCGCGCAGGGCAACCAAGCCTGATCGACATGCGGCAGTGAATGCCAGAGATAGCCAGAGATTTGTGATTGCCTGAAGTTCAAGATTCCCCACAACAAGCCCACCCCATGGACAAGCTGCTGATTCGCGGTGGCCGCAAGCTGCATGGCGAGGTGCCGGTCTCCGGTGCCAAGAACGCCGCGCTGCCCGAACTGTGCGCAGCGCTGCTCACCGCCGAGCCTGTGGTTCTGCACAACGTGCCGCATCTGCAGGACGTGGCCACCATGCTCAAGCTGATCCGCAGCATGGGCGTGGTGATCGAGCGCGTTCAGGGCGACGACTGCACGGTGCGCATCGATGCGGGCGCGCTCGCTTCGCCCGAAGCGCCGTACGATCTGGTCAAGACCATGCGTGCCTCGGTGCTCGCGCTGGGCCCGCTGCTGGCGCGCTTCGGCAAGGCCCAGGTGTCTTTGCCAGGGGGCTGCGCGATTGGTTCGCGCCCGGTGGATCAGCACATCAAGGGCCTGCAGGCCATGGGTGCGGAGATCGTCGTCGAGCAAGGCTACATGGTGGCGAATCTACCCGCTGGTCGCTCACGCCTGAAGGGTGCCAGTATCACCACTGACATGGTGACCGTGACCGGCACCGAAAACCTGTTGATGGCGGCCACGCTGGCCGAGGGCGAGACCATTCTGGAAAATGCCGCACAGGAACCCGAGGTGGTCGATCTCGCCGAAATGCTCATCAAGATGGGCGCGAAGATCGAAGGCCACGGCACGGCGCGCATCCGCATTCAGGGCGTGGATGCGCTGCACGGTTGCGAGCACGCCGTGGTGGCGGATCGCATCGAGGCGGGCACGTTTCTGTGCGCGGTGGCGGCCACGGGCGGTGATGCCTTTCTGCGCCATGCGCGCGAGGATCATCTGGGCGCGGTCATCGACAAATTGCGCGATGCAGGTGTGGACATCGAAGCACGCGACAATGGCATCCAGGTGACGAGTCCCGGCGCTTCCAACTTGACCGCGCAGAGCTTTCGCACCACCGAGTACCCCGGCTTTCCGACCGACATGCAGGCGCAGTTCATGGCGCTGAACGTGGTGTCTCAGGGCCAGTCCACGGTGGCTGAAACCATTTTTGAAAACCGCTTCATGCACGTGAACGAGCTGCAGCGGTTGGGCGCGAAAATCCGCACTAAGGATGCGCGCGAGGCCGTGATCGAAGGACTGGGCAAGAATGGCGCAACCACCGAACAGCTTTCGGGCGCGACGGTGATGGCGACGGACCTGCGCGCTTCGGCGAGTCTGGTGATTGCAGGGCTGGTGGCCAACGGCGAGACTTTGGTGGATCGCATCTACCATCTCGACCGCGGCTACGATTGCATGGAACGCAAACTGCGCGGCTTGGGTGCCGACGTGGAAAGAATTCAATGACGACGATTACTCTGGCGCTCTCCAAGGGCCGCATTTTTGACGAAACCATGCCTTTGCTGGCGGCTGCCGGCATCAAGGTGCTGGAAGATCCGGAAACCTCGCGCAAGCTGATCTTGCCGACCAACCAGCCCAATGTGCGCGTGGTGATGGTGCGCGCCACCGACGTGCCCACCTATGTGCAGTACGGCGGTGCCGACATCGGCGTGACCGGCAAGGACACGCTGATCGAGCATGGCGGTCAGGGCCTGTTCCGTCCGCTGGACCTGAACATCGCCAAGTGCCGCGTGAGCGTGGCCGTGCGCAATGACTTCGACTACAAGCATGCGGTCACGCAGGGCTCGCGTCTGAAGGTCGCCACCAAGTACACGCTCATCGCGCGCGAATTCTTCGCGAGCAAGGGTGTGCACGTGGACCTGATCAAGCTGTATGGCAGCATGGAGCTCGCGCCGCTGACCGGCATGGCCGACGCCATCGTCGACCTGGTCTCCACCGGCAACACGCTCAAGGCCAACCATCTGGTCGAGGTCGAGCGCATCATGGACATCAGCTCGCACCTGGTCGTGAACCAGGCCGCGCTCAAGCTCAAGCAGGAGCCGCTGCGCCACATCATCGATGCGTTCGCATCCGCCATCCGCAAGGATTGAATTCAAAACACCGCTCGTTCCCCACTAGAAAGTTGTCTGCCATGTCTTTGCAAGCTGCACCTCTGCGTCTGTCCACCGCTTCGGCCTCGTTCGAAGCCGACTTCGCGGCGCGCCTGCATTGGTCGGCGGACACCGACGCGGAAATCGAACAGCGCGTGGCCGACATCCTCGCCGACGTGCAAAAGCGCGGCGATGCGGCGGTGCTCGAATACACCGCGCGCTTTGATGGTTTGAATGCCGAAAACATGTCGGCGCTTGAACTTACGCAGGATGAACTCAAGGCCGCTTTCGACAGCCTGAACGACGCGCAAAAGCACGCGCTGACAGCCGCCGCCAAGCGCGTTCGCACTTACCACGAAGCGCAGAAAAAGGCCAACGGCGAGAGCTGGAGCTACCGCGACGAAGACGGCACGCTGCTCGGCCAGAAGGTCACGCCGCTGGATCGCGTGGGCATCTACGTGCCCGGCGGCAAGGCGGCCTATCCGTCGAGCGTGCTGATGAACGCCATTCCCGCGCAAGTCGCCGGCGTGCAGGACATCATCATGGTCGTGCCCACGCCGCGTGGCGAAAAGAATGCGCTGGTGCTGGCGGCTGCCTATGTGGCGGGCGTGCACCGCGCGTTCACCGTCGGCGGCGCGCAGGCCGTGGCGGCGCTCGCTTACGGCACGGCAACCATCCCCAAGGTCGACAAGATCACCGGCCCCGGCAACGCCTACGTGGCAAGCGCCAAGAAGCGCGTGTTCGGCATGGTCGGCATCGACATGATTGCGGGTCCGTCCGAAATTCTGGTGCTGGCCGATGGATCGACCCCGCCTGAATGGGTGGCGATGGATCTGTTCAGCCAAGCCGAGCACGATGAGCTGGCTCAGTCGATTCTGCTGTCCCCCGACGCCGCCTACATCGACGCGGTGCAGCGCGAAATCGACCGCCTGCTGCCCGAGATGCCGCGCAAGGAAATCATCGCCAAGAGCCTCACAGGCCGCGGCGCGCTGATTCTCACCAAGAACATGGAAGAGGCCTGCGCGATCAGCAACCGCATCGCGCCGGAGCACCTGGAAGTGTCGAGCCGCGACCCCCACCAATGGGAACCGCTGCTCAAGCACGCCGGTGCGATCTTCCTCGGTGCCTACACCAGCGAAAGTCTGGGCGACTACTGTGCTGGTCCCAACCACGTGCTGCCGACCAGCGGCACGGCACGTTTCTCGTCGCCGCTCGGTGTGTACGACTTCCAGAAGCGTTCCAGCCTGATCGAGGTGAGCGAAGCCGGTGCGCAGGTGCTCGGCAAGATCGCCGCCGAACTGGCTTATGGCGAAGGCCTGCAAGGTCACGCCCGCGCTGCGGAAATGCGCCTGACGACCAAGTGAATCTGTTGGGTAACTGCAAGAAGATTTGCCAGTTGTTTCGTCTATGAGCAAGGCCTGATTTTCCCGTGGACACTGCGTTCGGGAGCCGTCGTGACGACTGACGGCTGCCGTCCTCAACGCACAACTCCAGCACAACGGGATCAGGTCATGGATCGCTACACACGGGATGGAACTTCAACACGCTTCGCATCAAGCCGCCTGAGGTTGCGGCGCTGGCTGCTGGCCTTGGGGCTGGGCACCAGCGTGCTGCTTGCGGCGTGTTCGATGCCGCTGCCGCAGCAGTCATCCTCGGGCAGCGTGGCGGTGGAGTCCGCACCTGCACCTGCACCCGCTTCGCGGCCTTCCATCGTGGAGGGACACGCGGCACCGCAGATTTCTCGCTTGCCTTTCCCGCAAGCGCCACAAGCCCATTCCACGCTCGGCACGCAATGGGGCGAAGGCCGCACCTCGCGCGTCGTCACCATCGATGCAACGCGCCTGACCCCCGGCAAGCCGCAGGCGCAAAGCGCTCTGCGCTATACCGACGAGGACAGCATTCGCCGCTCGCTTGGAGCCGACGCCGACCGCCAGTTGAGCGTGCTGCTGGCCGGCGGAAAAATCGAATGGTCCGTGGTGGATGGACGTGGCGCAGTCCTGCCGATCTACAGTCAGCGCGGCGGCTCGAACTACCACGTCGCGGGTCGCAGTGGCGAACGTTATGAGCTGGTTTATGTCAATCGCAGCCAACGTGTGTATGAACTGGTCGCGACCGTGGATGGGCTGGATGTGTTGTCTGGCCAGCCGGGCAGCATCGATGCGGAGGGCTATCTGATCCGTCCCGGAGAAACGATGCGCGTCGAGGGCTTTCGCAAGAACAGCAATGAGGTGGCGGCTTTTCGGTTCTCTGCCAAGGACAACGCTTATGCGAGCAATACACCGGCTGGCAATCCGCGCAATATCGGGGTGATTGGGTCGGCGCTGTTCGAAGTGCAGCTTGCCGAGGCTTCTCGCGTGTCTCCGCCACCATCACCGGTGCGGGGTGGTGGGCCGGATGCGTTTCCGGCGGACAAGGGGCGGTTTGCTGCTCCGCCGCAATACAGGTGAATTTTTGTGCCTCCGCAGGGGGGGGTGCTTGCAGAGGCCGGGAGTTCCGCCCGGCGGCGGAGTAACTTTTCGCTGGCGCGCGAAAAGTCACCAAAAGCGCGCTTGAATACCTGCGGCAAAACTCTCTTCGCGCCGTGGGCGCTCCGTTCAGACAGCTTGCCGCAAGTCAGTTTGGAAGAGGTTGGTTTCGGCACTTCGCTGCGCTCGCGCCTGGACACGAATTTCGTGTTACACGAAATTCGTGTAAACTGGCGCTGTGAAAAACCTCACCATTACTGTGGACGACGACGTGCTCGAATGGGCGCGTATCGAGGCTGCGCGTCGCGGCACGAGTGTGTCGCGCATGGTGGGGGATTTCATGGCGGAGATGCAGCGCCGGGAGGACGCCTATGAGCGGGCCTATCTCGCGTGGCGCACCGACGAGCGCAATTGGCACGCTGCGGTGGAGGCCGGTGCTCCTGCGCGCAAGTCCCAACTGAAGCGTGTGTCTGCGGCAAAGGGCGCTGGTCAATGAATCCGGTGTTTGTCGATACTTCTGTGCTGATTGCCGCCGAAGACGTGGGCAATGCCGATCTGTACGCGGCCACGCTGAACTGGCTCGATGCGCTGTGGAAAACGCGCAGCGGGCGCACGGGCAGTCAGGCTTTGTGCGAGTTCTATGACCAGGTGACGACTGCGCCCGAGCCGCTGCCGCAGGGCGATGCGCGTGCGGCGATTCGTCGTTATCAGACCTGGAATCCCTGGAGAACCGATGCCGCCACGCTGGAAACCGCGTGGGCGGTGCAGACGCGTCATCAACTGGCATTTGGCGATTGTCTGGCTGTGGCCTGTGCGCAGCACAGCGGCTGCGACCAGATGCTGTCGCTGCACTTGCCGCATGGCGCGCAGTTTGGGGGCGTCACCGTGGTGCATCCCCAGCAAGAGGCCGCGCCGGTCGACGTGGCGGGCTGACGTTCAAACGCTGCCGCCTTTCGAATTTCTGTTTTTCGCTTTTTTCTTTTTCATTCCTTCTTTTTCATCCACCTCCATTCGCCTTTCAGACGACGACCCAGCAGAAGACTTTCATCATGACCACCTTGTCCGCACCCCAATCCAAAGCACTTGATCGCATCCGTCCTGACGTGCGTGCCATGCACGCGTACAAGGTGCAGGGCTCGGTGGGGTATTTGAAGATGGACGCGATGGAGAATCCGTTCAGCCTGCCTGCGGATCTGCAGGTCGAACTGGGCAAGCGGCTCGGCGTGCTGGAGATCAATCGTTATCCAGGCGAGCGCCAGAACGATCTGAAGGCCGCGCTGGCCCAGTACGCCGGTGCGCCGGAAGGCAGTGCGATTCTGCTCGGCAATGGCTCTGACGAGATCATCAGCCTTCTGGCGCTGGCCTGTGCGCAGCCGTTCGAAGGTGGCCGCGCCAAGCTGCTCGCGCCGATGCCGGGTTTTGTGATGTATCCGATGAGCGCGCAGCTCCAGGGCCTCGACTTCGTGAACGTGTCGCTGAATGCGGATTTCGAGCTCGACGTGCCTGCGATGCTGGCGGCGATTGCCGAGCACAAGCCTGCGATCACCTATCTGGCCTATCCCAACAACCCGACCGCGACGCTGTGGAGCGAAGAATCGGTGCAGGCCGTGATCGACGCCGTGGGCGAGCAGGGCGGTTTTGTGGTGATGGACGAGGCTTACCAGCCGTTCGCCAGCCGCAGCTGGCTCTCGCGCATGCAGGCCGAGCCCGAGCGCAACGGCCATGTGCTGCTGATGCGCACGCTCAGCAAGTTCGGTCTGGCGGGCGTGCGTCTGGGCTATCTGATTGGCCCGGCAGCCATCGTCAATGAAATCGACAAGGTGCGCCCGCCCTACAACGTGAGCGTGCTGAACTGCGAAGCGGCGATCTTCGCGCTCGAGCATGCCGAGGTGTTTGCCGCCCAGGCCCTTGAAATCCGCACCGAGCGGGCCAAGCTGATTGCCAGTTTGCGTGGCATTTCCGGCATCCAGAAAGTGTGGGACAGCGAGGCCAACATGGTGCTCGTGCGCGTTCCGGATGCCGCAAAGACCTACGAAGGCATGAAGGCACGAAAAGTGCTGATCAAAAACGTTTCTACAATGCACCCATTGCTGGCCAACTGCCTGCGTCTGACCGTCGGAAATGCTGCCGACAATGCCCAGATGCTCGCGGCGCTGCAGGCTTCCTTATGACATCATCTCTTGTACCCTCCACACCTGCGGTCGATGCCAATGCCGATCGCGTCGCCGAAGTTGCCCGCAACACGGCGGAAACCCGCATCAAGGTGCGCGTGAATCTCGATGGCACGGGCGCATCGCGCATTGCCACGGGCATCGGTTTCTTCGACCACATGCTTGAGCAGATCGCGCGCCACGGCCTGATCGATCTGCAGATCGACTGCGATGGCGACCTGCACATCGACGGCCACCACACGGTGGAAGATGTGGGCATCACCATCGGTCAGGCGTTTGCGCGTGCCGTGGGCGACAAGAAGGGCATTCGCCGCTACGGCCATGCCTACGTGCCGCTCGACGAAGCGCTGTCGCGTGTGGTGGTCGACTTCTCCGGTCGTCCCGGCCTGCACCTGCACATTCCGTTCACGGCGGGCAGCATCGGCGGCTTCGACACCCAGCTCACGTATGAATTTTTTCAGGGCTTCGTGAACCACGCTGGCGTGACGCTGCACATCGACAACCTCAAGGGCATCAACGCGCACCACCAGTGCGAGACGGTGTTCAAGGCCTTCGCCCGCGCGCTGCGCGACGCGCTGGAACGCGATCCGCGCTCGGCAGGCGTCATTCCCTCGACCAAGGGCTCGCTGTAAATCCTGCGAACGGTACACACCATGAACAGTGAATCAAAAACCGTTGCAGTCGTGGACTACGGCATGGGCAATCTGCGCTCCGTGTCGCAGGCTGTGCTGGCGGCGGCCGACGGCAGCGGCTGGAACGTCGTCGTCACCTCCCGTCCCGAAGAAGTCCGCGCCGCCGAGCGCGTGGTGCTGCCGGGGCAGGGCGCGATGCGTGACTGCATGCGCGAATTGAACGATTCCGGTCTGCGGGACAGCGTGCTTGAAGCAGCGGCCAACAAGCCGCTGTTCGGCGTGTGCGTGGGCATGCAGATGCTGCTCGACCACAGCACCGAAGGCGACACCCCCGGCCTCGGCGTCATTCCGGGAAAAGTGGTCAAGTTTGATCTGGCCGGTCGCAAACAGGCCGATGGCAGCCGTTTCAAGGTGCCGCAAATGGGCTGGAACCGCGTGCGCCAGGTGCCGCACAACGGGGCAGTACACCCGCTATGGCGTGGTATCCCCGATGACAGCTATTACTATTTCGTGCACAGTTTCTATGCGCGCCCCGACCGTGCGGAGCACGTGGCAGGCGAGGCTGACTACGGCGAATACTTTGCATCGGCCATCGCACGCGATAATATTTTCGCTACACAATTCCACCCGGAGAAAAGCTCCGAATTCGGTTTGGCATTGTTTCGCAACTTCCTGACCTGGAAGCCCTGATTTTTCCTTCAACCTGGTTGGGTCGACCACTCTTTCAGACTCGCCCCCTCTCTCGCTTACGATCATGCTGCTCATCCCCGCCATCGACCTCAAAGACGGCCATTGCGTGCGCCTCAAGCAAGGCGACATGGATCAATCCACGATTTTTGGTGACGACCCGGCCGCCATCGCGCGCCGCTGGGCCGATGCCGGCGCCCGGCGTCTGCACCTGGTCGACCTGAATGGCGCGTTCGCGGGGCAACCCAAGAACATGACCGCCATCAAGGCCATCCTCAAGGAAGTCGGCAGCGAGATCCCCGTGCAGCTTGGCGGCGGTATTCGCGATCTGGACACCATCGAGACCTTCATCGATGCCGGCATGCGCTACATCATCATCGGCACAGCAGCCGTGAAGAACCCCGGTTTCCTGAAGGACGCCTGCAGCGCGTTCGGCGGCCACATCATCGTCGGCCTCGACGCCAAGGATGGCAAGGTCGCCACCGACGGCTGGAGCAAGCTCACCGGCCACGAAGTCGTCGATCTCGCCAAGAAGTACCAGGACTGGGGCGTCGAATCGGTCATCTACACCGACATCGGCCGCGACGGCATGCTCTCGGGCATCAACATCGAAGCCACCGTCAAGCTTGCTCAGGCGTTGACCATCCCGGTGATCGCCTCGGGCGGTCTGGCCGGCATGGCCGACATCGAAAAGCTCTGCGAAGTCGAGCGCGAAGGCGTCGAAGGCGTGATCTGCGGTCGCGCCATCTACTCCGGCGACTTGGACTTCGCAGCGGCGCAGGACCGAGCCGACGAACTGACCGCCTGACGTTGGCAATGCCCGGCAAGGCGCATTGAGTTGGGTGGAGTTTCTCTCTGTGCTGCGGATCGACTGCGAGTCCGATCCGAAGTGCAAAGGCATCCAAGGGTGAAAATGAAAAAATGTTTGATCATTCTTGCCCTCGTGTGCTGCTCGGGGGCCCAGGCGCAAACCGCCGCGGCAGCGTCACCGAACGCGTCCGCGCTTCAGGTCGTCAGCTCTTCATTCTCGACCAACGACGGCATGGTGACCGTGCTGGCCGAGGTCAAGAACACGGCTGACATCAAGGCTTCCGAGGTGGTGCTCGAAGCACGATTGAAGGATGCCGACGGCAAGCTGATCGATGTGATCTCGGAGCAAAGCTACGGCTTTGTGGTGCCTGCAGGGCAACAGTTGGCGGTGCGTCTGTTCGAGAGAGCCGGTGCGCCTGTTGCCAAATATGCAACTGCCGAAGTGAAGGTGGTCGATGCCGAATTTCGCCGACCTGCACCTCCGCGCAATGCCAATGCCAACCGCTCGCCATGGTGGATCGAATTGCTCGTGTCGTGGGGGCCGATGCTGCTGCTGATCGGTGTGTGGCTCTTGTTCATGCGCAAGTACAACGGCAAGGACTCCTACCAATCCAAGTTGCTGGACTCGATGACTGAGCAGAATGCGCTTCTTTCGAGGCAGGTCGCTGCACTTGAGAGTGTGGCTGCATCGCGTTCACAACCCGGCACCAACGGATAGAAACTGCGCTTGTTTGGGGCGTCGAAAAATTTCAGGTTGAAAGAGATATTTCTGTGATTCTTGTCACCGGCGGAGCCGGATTCATCGGCTCGCATACCTGTGCGGCACTGGCAGAACAGGGCCTGCCCTACGTCATTCTCGACAACTTCAGCAACAGCAAGCCTTCGGTGCTGGAGCGCCTTGCGCGCATCACCGGCAAGCAGCCGGTCTTCGTGGAAGGCGATGTGCGCGATGGCGAACTGCTGGCGCGCGTGCTGCGCGAACACCAGATCACGTCCGTCATCCACTTCGCCGGACTGAAGGCCGTGGGCGAGTCGGTGCGCGAGCCGCTCAAGTACTACGACGTGAATGTGGCAGGCACGGTTACGCTGCTCGCCGCCATGCGCGATGCGGGCGTGCGCACGATGGTGTTCTCGTCCTCGGCCACGGTGTATGGCGATCCTGCCGGTTCGCCCATCCACGAGGACGCGGATCTGCACCCGACCAATCCGTACGGTCACACCAAGAACATGTCCGAGCAGATCATGGCCGATCTGAACGACTCCGAGCCGGGCCAATGGCGACTGGCGCGGCTGCGTTATTTCAACCCGGTGGGCGCACACGCGAGCGGCCTGATCGGCGAAGACCCGCAGGACACGCCCAACAACCTCATGCCTTTCGTGGCGCAGGTGGCGGCGGGTGTGCGCAAGGAACTGAGCATCTTCGGCGGCGACTATCCCACCAAGGACGGCACGGGCGTGCGCGACTACATCCACGTGAGCGACCTGGCCGAAGGCCATGTGGCGGCGCTGCGTTATCTCGAAAAGAACGCGGGCCTGCTCACTGTGAACCTCGGAACGGGCGAGCCGGTGTCCGTGCTGCAGATGGTGCAGTCCTTCGAGCGCGCCTGCGGACATGCCGTGCCTTACAAGATCGTCGATCGCCGCCCCGGTGATGTGGCCGCGTACTGGGCCGATTCGAGCACAGCATCGCGTCTGCTCGGCTGGACTGCGACGCGCGATGTCGATCAGATGTGCGCCGATGTCTGGCGCTGGCAGAACGGCGAAGCGCGCCTCGTGAAATGACGGACTCACTTTCTTCCGTTTCTTCTGCTGTTTCCGCAACTGGCGTGGTGCGCAACGAGACCTTCAATGGCCAGCCCGTCGTGCGACTCTCGCTCGCCAACGGCGACACGACCGTCATCGCATTGCACGGCGCGCAAGTCATCTCGTGGAACACACAGCGCGAAGGTGAGCACTTTTTCCTGAGCCCGAAAGCCGTGTGGGACGGCCAAGCCGCCGTGCGCGGCGGCGTGCCGATCTGCTTTCCACAATTCAACCAACGTGGCCCGCTCGTCAAACACGGCTTTGCGCGCAATCTGCCTTGGGCTTTGGAATCATCCGAGCAGAACGCCAATGGCGTGCAAGCCGTCTTGCTGTTACGTGACGACGATCAGACGCGCGCGTGGTGGCCACATGGTTTTGAAGCACGCCTGATCGTGCAACTCGCGCCCGGCCAATTGCGCATGACGCTCGACCTGCACAACACAGGCGCGGACGCTTGGAGCTTCACCGGCGCGCTGCACAGCTACCTGCATGTGAACAACATCGAGGCATTGCGCCTCGCCGGACTCGAAGGCCTCGCGCGCTGGGATGCAGTGCGCGATCTGCATGACACGCAAAACGGCGCGATCACGTTCGATGGTGAATACGACAGCGTGTTTGCTTCGGCGACGCGGCCGATGACCTTGCGCGATGCCGAAGGTGCTTCCTCCTTGACCGTCGAACACAGCCCGAACTGGGGCAATGTCGTCGTCTGGAACCCCGGTGCCAAGCTCTGCGCGCAGTTGAAAGACATGCCCGAAAATGGCTACCGCAGCATGTTGTGTGTCGAAGCGGCTTGCGTGGATCAAGCCGTCACGCTGCAGCCCGGCGCGCGCTGGAGCGGCTGGCAGCAGCTCTCGGAATCCTGAGCGTTCGCATGGCCGCGCCGCATGCGCCAGAATCATTCTTCATCGAACCCCCCATTGTCAGTCTGACCCGGAGAACTCACGTGCTCGCAAAACGCATCATTCCCTGCCTCGACGTCACCGGCGGCCGTGTGGTCAAGGGCGTCAACTTCGTGGAACTGCGCGACGCGGGCGACCCGGTCGAAATCGCCGCGCGCTACAACGCGCAGGGCGCTGACGAACTCACCTTCCTCGACATCACCGCCACCAGCGACGGTCGCGACCTGATCCTGCCGATCATCGAAGCCGTGGCCAGCCAGGTCTTCATCCCGCTGACCGTGGGCGGCGGCGTGCGCACCGTAGCCGATGTGCGCCGCCTGCTCAACGCGGGCGCGGACAAGACCAGCTTCAACTCCGCAGCCATTGCCGACCCGAGCGTCATCAACGCCGCCAGCGACAAATACGGCGCGCAATGCATCGTCGTCGCCATCGACGCCAAGCGCCGCCAGGGCCAGGACGTGATCGAGCGCGGCGAAGGCTGGGACGTCTACAGCCACGGCGGCCGCAAGAACACCGGCCTCGACGCCGTGAAGTGGGCGACCGAAATGGCCCAGCGTGGCGCAGGCGAAATCCTGCTCACCAGCATGGACCGCGACGGCACCAAGTCCGGCTTTGACCTCGCGCTCACGCGTGCCGTGTCCGACGCCGTGAGCGTGCCCGTCATCGCCTCCGGCGGCGTGGGCAACATCGATCACCTGGCCGATGGCGTGCAGCAGGGCGGAGCCGACGCCGTGCTCGCGGCCAGCATCTTCCACTTCGGCGAATACACCGTGCAGCAGGCGAAGGAACGCATGCGCGAGCGCGGGATTCCGGTGCGGTTGTAACGCGATTTAGCGCATTGAGCAGATCACCCAAGGCTCGCAGCTAACTACCTTAGCCAGCAAGCAACACGGCTCACCCCCAATCAAAAGCCAACGGCCAAAAGCCGTTGGCTTTTTTTGTCTGCGCGCGGACGCTGATCAACAACGGTGATGCTTTGGGAGTAAGCGAACGACGCTATGAAAATTGATATGAACGTCACAACAGCCATCGCAAGAGCATCCCTATTGAGTGATCGGCGGCAGAGTGAAAAATCAGAACTGATCGAATCAGCTGAAATGAGTGATGTTGATCATAAATGAGCACCAATTGACAACTGATACCAAATATCACATATTTATGCAAATGTTGGTATTTTGTCATGATTAGCACACGGCGTTAGTTTTTAGTTATAAACCCGGCTTGTCGATAAAAACGGGCTTGCAAAAAGCCTCACCGAAAACTCATATATCCGTCACGCACAGATCGTCCAAGGCTGTGCGCGAGTGACTGCAGGGCGCGTTGCGGAGAACCCTCCGGCAGTTGGATGGAAGACCTATGAGAACAGCGTTCTCGTGGCCTTGGGAACCTTGGAAACAGCGAATAGATATGAAGAACAGTGTGATCAGAGCCGTTGCGTCAGGGGAACCAAGGGGGTACTTCATGTCGAAACCTCAGGGGGGTAAATCCCTTGGCCTGCTATGTATGCAGGTATGTCTGGTCATGCTGTTGAGCGTGAGTGCGTTTGTGCCAGCAATGGCGCAGGTGAAGCGGAATTTCACGAATTCGAGCTTTGAGCTGCCTGATCTCACTACAGCCGGTTGCCGGGTCTATATCAATGCGGCTCAAGTTCCTGGTTGGGATACCACACATCCTCCTTTCCCCACAGCTAATGTGGGGGGATGTTCTATTGGCGGTCAAACGGGAACGACTGCATTGGGTACTTCTCCCGGCCCGATCATTGAGCAGGTGCGAACACCCCGAAACGCGGACGGATACGGAAACGTCAACGCAGCAAATGGTAGTCAAATCGTTGAGTTGAATGCTCAGTACCCAGCCCGACTGTTGCAGAACATCTGTCTTTTGCAGAATGAAACAGTGGGCTGGAGTTTCTACCACCGAGGACGCAAAGGGATCAACACACCTGACGTTGCCAAGTTGATCGTTGGAGAAAACACGACTATTGCCCAAGTGGGGACGAATCGCAATGGTGTGATTTCTACGAGTTCACAGGTTCCAGCGTTAGGTCCGATCACCGCTTCGCATCCGTTACCGGATCAGACGTGGGCCCTTTACTCCGGAAGCTTTACATATACGGGTACTTCGGTCGGCACGAATATTGGTTTCGAAGCCGTGTCAGCAGCAGATGGAACTGATGTGCCTGGGGGGATTGATGCAGGCAACTTCCTTGACAACGTCCAAGTCACGCTGAAGCCAATCGTTGATTTTTCGGTTGCCAGTGGTTCGGGTTTTGAGGCGGCGGGCAGTGGAAGCATTCCAAAAATTCGGGTGAATGGGACGGTGTCCACGGCATTCAACGTGACGGTTTGGATCACTGGTGGGGCTGCCAACGGTCCTGGCGCGAGTGCGGGCTCACCGACGGACTTTTCAACAACGAGCGGCACCAGAGTGCTCTCCGTCAATATTCCTGTCGGCACGTATGACGGGACAACAGCGGGTAGCTTGTTTTCCTTGCCGGTCACGATCAGTAACGACACAACTGTAGAGACACTGAACAAAGACATCCAGTTCGCCATTCAGTCGGGACCTGCTTACACAGTAGCCTCGAACACGACCTGCGGTGGCCCGGTTCAAAGCACGTCGGCCTATACCATCGTGGATGACGACGCGCCCTTGAGCATCAACAAGTCGTTCGTCTCCATGGCGTCGGTAAATGGCTCGCTCACTCAGTACGACATCACCTACACCATCGCGGTCAAGAATAGCGTCAGCAATAGCGGCAGCGGGGCCAATATTACCTATTCGTTGACCGATGTGCCCAACTTCGGCTCACACGTTGCCATCAACAGCATGACAGTCAGTCGAGTCACTACTGGGACTGGAAGTGGGGGAAGTCCGACATACGCATCGCCTTCCATAGTGACATCAGCTCCTTGGACGATTGTTACAGGACGGACGCTCAGCGGATCAGCCACTCCCGCCAATCGCGGCACTGATACCTATACCGTGGTTTTCCGCTACACCATCAATCCAGGCAGCTCTGCGGCGGATGTCTGCTCAGGGAGTTCAGGCGGCTTGCGTAACACGGCCAACGCCTCGGACGGCACCAACAGCTTCACTGCCGATGGGGCTTGTCAAAACATCCCAACCCCGGTCTGGGTCCAATTGACCAAGAGCCTGCCCGCTGGTCGTAGTGCAACAGCCGATCAATTTGAGGTGCGCATCAACTCAGGTGGCGTGCCACCGGACAATGGCACGGTTCTGACAACGGGCACGAATCAGACGGCGTCAACGGCGGAGATCACGGTGCCTGCGGGCAACACGATGAGCTTTTCCGAGGCGAAAAAAACGTTGGCGACATCCGCAGACAGCGTGCCCACGGGCTACCGATCCAACCTGGTCTGTACCAACGCGACCAGCGGCTCGACAACGGTCTTGCCTTCTGGAAGTGGTACTGATGCTTCAACTACCCGGACATGGAGTGAGTTCATACCGCAGGCGGGTGACCAGATTGCGTGCACCATCACCAATTCCCCACCGACCGTGACCGCTACCAAGACGGCTTCACCCAATCCGTTTCTCGCAGGCGGGGCCAATCAGAACTACCAGATTTCGGTGACCGTGGCCAATGGTCCCACCACTGCGCCGATCACCATTGCCGATACCTTCCCGACGGGTATCACCCTTGCAAGTGCGCCGACCGTAACCGGTACCACGCTGAGCGGTTGTACCACCAGTGCGGGCAGTAGCAATCTGGGCGCAACTTGCGCGTTGCCCACCGGCTTGGCCAATGGTATTTATAACATCACGATTCCGGTCACTGTGACTGCAAGTGCGGTCGCCGCAGGCGGTGCCAATACCGCAAACTTGAGCGGTGGCGGTGATCCCGCTTGTACAAGCGCAACGGGTCAAGCATGTGATCCTTCGACAGGTGTTGTGCCGGTGGTGACCCCGGCAGCGATGGCGACCACCAAGGCCCTCACGGCCGTCAATGGCGCAGCCGTGCCCGCAGGCTATCTGGCCAAGCCGGGTGATGTGCTGACCTACACACTGAACGTGAACAACACGGGTGGCACGACCGGCAGCACGACGCTCACCGAGACCGTGCCCGCAGGCACAAGTTACAGCGGTACGGCCGAAGGCTGGAGCTGCACGGCGACGACGCCCGGCGGCACCTGCACGCAGACCGTGAACCTGGGCGCAGGCGCGAGCGGCGCACCGACCTTCACCGTGAGTGTGGCCAAGCCCGGCACAGCGGCGAGCATCGTCAACACCGCCACCAGCAGCGCAGGCAGCTGCGCGAGCTGCACGGTCACGACAGTGGCCGAGCAGGCCGACATGCAGGCGAGCGTGACCGGTGTGACCACCGCCACGACCAACACGTCCGTGACGCTCACGAGCACCTGCACGAACGCAGGCCCGCAAGTGGCGACGAACGCCAGCTGCACGGTCACGGGCAGCGCCACCACGGTGGCGGGCTCCGTCACGACCTGCGTGTCAGGCGGCGTGACCGGCGCGAGCGTGGCCAGCCTCGCAGTGAACGCCACCATCGTGTGCACGACCACCTTCACACCGACCACGACGGGCACCTTCACGGTGAGCGCCACAGCGGCGGCAGACCAGTATGACGACAAGCCCGGCAACAACACCTCCAGCCGCAGCGTGGTGGTGAACACCCCGGCCGCACTGAACGTGGTCAAGACACTGGTGCAGGTCAACGGGGCCGCTGTACCGGCGGGCTACGCAGCGCAGATCGGCGACAAGCTGACCTACGACATCGCAGTGAGCAACACGGGCGGCACGGCAGGCAGCACGAACCTCACCGAGACCGTGCCCGCAGGCACAAGTTACCTCGGCACGGGCAGCGGCACGGGCGAGGGCTGGAGCACCACTCCCGCCACCTCCGTGTGCACGGCCGCAGGCAGCACCTGCACGCAGAGCGTGAGCGTTGCAGCGCAAGTGGGCAGCACCGTGACGACAGAGCACGCCAAGTTCACCGTCGAGGTGCTGGCACCGATGACGAGCGCCAACATCACCAACACCGTGGCCAGCGATGCCGCAGGCAGCTGCACGGCCAGCAACTGCACGGCGACCACGCCAAGCGTACAGGCAGACATGCAGGCGATCAGCGGCCCGTCCCAGCCCGTGACAGCGGGCGTGCCGGTGAGCGTCACCAGCACCTGCGTGAACAACGGAACGGCCGCAGCGGTGAACGCCAGCTGCGTGGCCTCGGGCGTGCCCGCAGACGCCACCAACGTGACCAACACCTGTAACCCGGCGCAGACCTCGGCAAGCCTTGCCAGCGGCGCGACGCTCAACTGCACCATCACGTTCACCCCGGCCACGACCGGCCCGGTGACGATCACCACCACGGCCAGCAGCCAGAGCTATGACCCGACGCCGGGCAACAACATCGACAGCACGCCGCTGACGGTGAACACCCCGGCAGCGATGGCGACCACCAAGGCCCTCACGGCCGTCAATGGCGCAGCCGTTCCCGCAGGCTACCTGGCCAAGCCGGGCGACGTGCTGACCTACACACTGAACGTGAACAACACGGGCGGCACAGTCGGCAGCACGACGCTCACCGAGACCGTGCCCGCAGGCACGAGCTACAGCGGTACCTCTGAAGGCTGGAGCTGCACGGCGACGACGCCCGGCGGCACCTGCACGCAGAGCGTGAGCGTGGGCGCAGGCGCGAGCATCGCACGGACCTTCACCGTGAGCGTGGCCAAGCCCGGCACGGCGGCGAGCATCGTCAACACCGCCACCAGCAGCGCAGGCAACTGCGCGAGCTGCACGGTCACGACAGTGGCCGAGCAGGCAGACATGCAGGCGAGCGTGACAGGCGTGACCACGGCCACGACCAACACGTCCGTGACGCTCACGAGCACCTGCACGAACGCAGGCCCGCAAGTGGCGACGAACGCCAGCTGCACGGTCACGGGCAGCGCCACCACGGTGGCGGGCTCCGTCACGACCTGCGTGTCAGGCGGCGTGACCGGCGCGAGCGTGGCCAGCCTCGCAGTGAACGCCACCATCGTGTGCACGACCACCTTCACACCGACCACGACGGGCACCTTCACGGTGAGCGCCACAGCGGCGGCAGACCAGTATGACGACAAGCCCGGCAACAACACCTCCAGCCGCAGCGTGGTGGTGAACACCCCGGCCGCACTGGACGTGGTCAAGACACTGGTGCAGGTCAACGCAGCCGCCGTGCCCACAGGCTACGCAGCGCAGATCGGCGACAAGCTGACCTACGACATCGCCGTGAGCAACACCGGCGGCACGGCAGGCAGCACGACCCTCACCGAGACCGTGCCCGCAGGCACAAGCTACCTCGGCACAGGCAGCGGCACGGGCGAGGGCTGGAGCACCACTCCCGCCACCTCCGTGTGCACGGCCGCAGGCAGCACCTGCACGCAAAGCGTGAGCGTGGCAGCCCAAGCGGGCAGCACCGTGACGACAGAACACGTGCGCTTCACCGTCGAGGTGCTGGCGCCGATGACGAGCGCCACCATCAGCAACACCGTGGCCAGCGATGCGGCGAACAACTGCACGGGCACGAACTGCACGGCGGTGGTCAACAGCTCGGTAACGGATGTGCAGGCAGTGATCACACAGTTCCCGACTTCCATTGTGGTGGGCGACACGGTGACGATCGTGGGTGTCTGCAGCAACAACAGCCCGATCCTGGCGGTGAACGGAAGCTGCGAGCTTGTGATCAATACCTTGCTCAAGGCGACGATGATGGGTACATGCGAGGCACCGAAAACACTCAATCCGGGAGACATGTTGACGTGCACACTGTCGTTCCCCGTAACGCAGGCGATGTCGATCGACGCGGTGGTGACAGCGCGTACCGACAGCTTCGAGACCAACTTGCTGAACAACACGCAAGCGCGGACCGTGCAGGCCAACACGGCTTCGGCCCTCAACGTGGTCAAGTCGCTGGTGAAGGTGAACGATGCGAGCGTACCAAGCGGCTACCAAGTGAAGCCTGGGGACAAGCTGACTTACCAACTGAGCGTGACCAACGCGGGTGGCACAGCTGGCTCGACCGATCTGACCGAAACCGTGCCTGCAGGCACGACTTATGTCGGATCTGCAGAGGGCTGGAGCGCCGCGCCCGGACCGGTGTGTGCCGCAGCAGGCAGCACTTGCACGCAGACTGTGCCGGTGGCGGGTGGAGCCACTGTATCGGTGCAGTTCTCGGTCAAGGTGGACAGCACGTTGACGGGTGCGTCCGTCGTGAACACGGTGAGCAGCAGCGCTGCCGGGAGTTGTGGCGCGACGTGCTCGGTGACGACACCATCCACTCAGGCCGATGTTCAGGTCAGCACGCCGCCGACGGTGGCCGTGTCCGTCGGCTCCGAGGTGGTGGTGACGTCCACCTGCTTGAACGCCGGTCCCGCAGACACGACCAATGTGCGTTGCGAGATCAGCGGCGCGCCTGCAACGGCCGTCACGACTTGCACTCCATCGGTTCCCGTTGCCACGCTGGCGTCCGGGCAAGCGGTTTCGTGCACGACACGCTTCACGCCGACTACGGCGGGCAGCTTCTCCATCACGACAAAGGCGGTGCATGATCTGTACGACCCCAACTTGGCCAACAACAGCGGCGCTACTGCGGTCACGGTGGGCGATGTGCCGGCCGTGACGGTTCCGGTCCCTGTGAACGAGCGCTGGGCGCTGTTCGCTCTCGCCTTGCTGCTCATGGGATTGGCGGCGCGTTCCTTTGGACAAGTGGGAATGTCTGGCAAGCGCCGGAACTGATCTGGCTTCCAGGCGCCCCTCGCGGCGCCGAATCTGAAAATCGCCTGTTGGCATCGCACTGAACAAGTGCCTTGCCAGCAGGCGATTTTTTTGTTCCTTGATACAAATGCCCGTCGTGAGCCGCTATGGCTGCGGCTACCTCAATTCAGAAGACGAAATTTTTACACCAAGCACCGATCACTGTTAATAAATGTGAAACGGTTGCTGGAAGCCACGTCCCGGTGGATGGAAACACAAAAGTGCACCGCTTCCTTCCCCCGGAGCGACGTCCGACATTGGCGTCAGTTGTTGAAAAATGTGTGTTTTTGAGTAACATGCACCCACATGAGTCATAAATGACTGAATGTGATCATTTTCGACGACTGATGTCGGTGAATGAGCGTCGCATCCCGTCATTCCTCAATGGACCTGTCCAGCAGGCCCTTGCAGGGTGATTCGCCAGACGAATGCCGCAAGCCCCTCTGACGCCTTGGCGTTTTCGTGATGAAGGGGGTGGTGCGGCGCAGGGATGTGGGGCAAGGCACGGCGCAAGCATGTGTTGCCCGATATCCAAAGCAATCGGGACATTTGAATGACGGCAACTCAACCACTGCGCGAGTGGATTACTCCTGCTCGCGTGCGCTCCATATCCAGACACTTTGCAGCCACATGCTTGAAAGATGCGGCGATGGCCGTTCTCGCTGGTTGTTTGTTGTGGCTGCTGCTGGGGTGGAGTGGCAATGTGCATGCCGAGGGCAGCCGAACTCTGCATCCGTCTGGCGAGACGAACGATACGACCGGTCGTGCGGTGATGGGGTTGAGTACCAACAACACGTTTCACGGCGTCGTCAGTGGGCGGCAGTTTTTTTACGTGTATGCGCAAAAGGATGAGCACATTCTGCTGGGCTCTCGCAATCGCTCGAGCGCTGGAAAGGGCGAAATCAAGCTGTACAGCCCGCAGAGTTTTGGCAGCAAAGGGTTGGAGACCATTCCAGGCACGGCCACATTCACATGCACGTCCGCAAAGGATGGGTTGATCGAGACCCGGAACGCTGAGCTGGCAGGTCCATTGAGCGTTTCGGGCAGCAATGGCGGCAATGCCGATCGCTACAAGGCATGCTCGTACAAAGCACCAACCACGGGCATCTATGGTGTCTTGTTCGGTGGGGACTCGGGATCCGGGGCCTTGATTGATCCTCCGTCGCCACAAAGCAATGCAGTGTCCGCCTGGGATGTCACTGTGCGCAGCAGCGACACGACATCTCTTGTCGATATCAACGGGCGTGTCTTCACTTATGCGTGGACCGTGGCCACTGGTAACAACAGCGGGGCAGCTTCGGATTTGACCAATCGGGCCTACCGCATTGCCACCACGTTGTACTACGTGTCCAGCGACGGCTATCGCTACAAGCAGCAGTTCGTGGGCATCGACCCCAACGGCGCAGCTTTCTATGCCAACAGCAAAGGCTTTCTGGATACCAATGGCTCGCCCCTGTATCGGGACTACCGGGGGACAGGAGGCGCGGTTACGGGTGGCGCTTCAGGCACTGCCGGAATCAAGGCGCAGGCTCCCGAGTACCCGATCTTCTTCAGCGATGTCTCCCAGAATGGCCCGAATGCAGCCGAGGTCGCACGGGTTCTGACGGCGTTGTCTTTTCCCTTGGCACCCAAGACGCCGGTGCTCACCAATCCGGCCTTCGTCGGAAACTTTGGCAACAACTCCACGACCGTATCGTCTGGTGGCTCGTTCACGTTCAGTGTGCAGAACACCCAGACATATCAAATCGTCATCAGCAGAAACGGCACGGATTTCGACCCCGCCAATACGCAGAACCGCGTGTTGACCGGCATTGCTGAAACCGGAGATCACAACATCCTTTGGGATGGACGGGACAACAACGGCAACTCCTTTCCGGCTGGGAACTACAAGTATCAGATCGTTGGTCGAAACGGCGAAATCCACTTTCCCATGGCCGACGTGGAAGGCAATGTGAATGGCGGTCCGATTCTCACCAAGCTCAACGGCCCCAGCGTTGGCGACAACACGGTGTACTACGACGACCGAGGCTACAAGACGGCCAATGGCACCGTGATCGGGACATTGAATGGTCACCTCTGCGGCAGTGTTCTGGCGGGCAAGGACCAGGTTCAACCGTCGCCTGTGTACTCGTTGATAGGCCTGAATTCATCGACCGTGCTGTCCGGCTCCGGATCGAGCAGCATTTACTACCGCAAGTGGGCGGGCAGCAACAACGCCAACACCGATTGCACGGCGAGCGACCAGTATTTTGGCGATGGCAAGGGACTCGATCTCTGGGCGCTGGAGAAGTCGCAGGTGTTCATTCCGACCATCGAGATTCTGGAGCCCAGCACGCCCGTCGACGTGAGCACGCAAGTGTCTGTCACGCCGAGTGTTCTCTCGGGCGGTACGGCCTACGGCTCGTTCTCGTTCAACAACGCTGGCAGTGCTCCTGCCACGGGCGTCACTTATCAAGTGACGATTGGCACCTTGGGTGGTTCCGGTGTGACGAAGACCTGTCCCGCCGCTGTGACATTCACTTTGCTCCCGACGGGTGTGATGGCGACATACAGCGCAGCCACCTGCAAGGTGAGCTTCAGCGGAATGCCGACCACACTCACAGTCGGCCAGACCCTGCTGTTCAATTTCAATTATGTGGTTGCGGCAGGCAACCCGGGGCCGATTCCCATCACGACCGTGATTGCGGCGACCAATGAAACCGCCAATGCGCCAGCACCCAATACCGATACGGCTCAGACCACTGTGGCGGTTCCGGTCGTCAACGTTTCCAAGAGCGCCAATCCGGCGGCAGGCAGCGCGGTTCCGGTCGGCTCCACTATCACCTACGTTCTGAGTGCGGATGTCAGCAATGCGCCGCTGACCAGTGCGTTGTCCTTGGCGGACACGTTGGGCGCGGGCCTTCAGTTCGGCAGCATCGTGAGCAACAGTCCGGCGCTGGTCTGCACTGGTAGTCTGAATTGCTCCTTGCCTTCAGGAACGGGCATCGGTACCTACTCGGTGACGTACACGGCGACCGTGCTTGCCAGTGCGGGAGCGACGGTCAACAACAGTGTGGTCGCATCGGGTGGTGGCTCGACGCCGATTTGCAACTCCTGCAGCGTGACAAACACGGTGCAGCGCACACGCCTGACGGTGTCGAAAAACATGGCTGGGCGTCTGCTGAGCACGGACCAGTTCACCGTGTCCATCAGTGGTGGCGTTGCAAGCAACACCTCGTCTGGAAACGCCAACAGCGTGAGCACGGGTGCGGTCGATGTGAACGCGGGCACGGCATACACGCTGAGCGAAGCGGCGGCGGGCTCGCCTCTTGCCGACCTGAGTCGCTACACCTCGACCTTCGCATGCACCAACGCTACCGCTGGTGGCACGGCCGTGCCTGCTTCCGGCACGGGCACCAGCGTGAGCGTGACGCCGCAAGCCGGTGACGAGATCACTTGCACGTTCACCAACACGCCGAAATACCCCAATATCGCCGCGACCAAAACGGCGTCTCCGACCACGTTGGTGGCGGGTGCCAGCAATCAGAAGTACCAGATCAACGTGGTGGTGACCAATGGCCCCACCACAGAGACGATTGCGTTGACGGATACGCTTCCCACGGGCGTCACGCTTTCGGGTGCGCCGCAACTGACGGGTGGTGGAACGCTGGCCTCCTGCGGCAACACTTCCGGAAGTGCCATCGGTCCGAATTGCACCTTGGCTTCGGGACTTGCCAATGGCACGTACACCATCGACATCCCCGTTCAGGTCGCAAGCACGGCGGTTGCTGGCGGTGCCAGCAACACGGCACATCTGAGCGGTGGCGGGGATCCGGCATGCACGTCTTCCGACACGAAGTGCAACCCGTCGACAGGCACCGTGACCGTGGTGCAAAAGGCCGATCTGCGCATCGAAAAGACGGCTACGCCTGATGGGAGCTATGTACCGGACCAGTCGCTGAACTACCAGATCGTGGTGACCAATGACGGTCCCAGCGATGTGGATGGTGCAAGCATCCAGGACACGGTTCCTTCAAAGGTCAACGTCAGTCTCTGGAGCTGCACTCCCGCGACGGGCGCAGATTGCGGAGCGAACGCCTCGGGCACCGACAACAACGTGTCGCTGACGGGCGTGAAGATCCCTGCTGGCAAGAGCGTGACGATCACCGTGACCGGCATGGCGCAGCGCTCGGCGACGGGCGACATCATCAACACGGCAACGGTGACGCCTCCGACGTCCACGCCCTGTGCGACGACGGCCTGTGTGCTGACCGATACGGTGACGAATCAGAACAGCGGCAAGCCGGTACTGGTCATCGACAAGCAGGCGACGCCTTCGGCCTTTGCAGTGGGTGGCCGTGGTCTCTACACGATCACGGTCAAAAACACGGGCACAGGCAGCACCAGTGGCGTGATCACGGTGACGGACACCATGCCTGCAGGCATCACCATCGACACCACCAAGGTGACTGGTGAAAACTGGAATTGCCAGGCGACGACCAGCACCCAGCTGTCCTGCTTCAGCACGGTGGCGCTGTTGCCCCAATCGGTGGCGTCGGTGATCAATGCCGAGGTGCTGGTGGGGAACGCGGTCGGCGCGACCGCGAGCAACACGGCGCAGGTGGTGGGCGGCGGCTCGGACTGCGGCACTTCGCTCACCTGCACGGACAGCGTGACGACCAATGTGGATCGCCCCAAGCTGAAGGTGAGCAAGCAGGTCGAAAACGCTTTCGTCGTCGGTGTGCAGACGAGCTACTTCATCGACGTGACGAACGAAGGCAATGCGAACACGCTGGGCGGCACGATCACCGACACCGTTCCTGCCGATCTCGTCATCGGTACGCTGGATGCAGCGGGTGGTTGCAGCGTGAGTGGTCAAGTCGTGACCTGTGCGGTGCCGAGCACGCTCGCTCCCGGACAGACCAAGCGCTTTGTCATTCCCGTGACGCCGCTGGCCACCGCCAATGGCAAGACGCTGACCAATCAGGCGACCGCCGACAACACCACGGGTGACCTGACCTGTCCGTCCGATACGGGATGCGTGGGCATCACCAACGATCCGGTGAGCGCACCGCAACTTGAGCTCAAGAAAGAGACGAGTCCGGTGGCCTTCACGGTGGGAGTGCAGGCACGTTACCTGCTGACTTTAAAGAACACCGGCACGGCAACCACGACGCTGCCCGCAACCATCACCGATGTGGTGCCTTCGGGCCTGCGCATCGATGGTTTCGAACCTGCGGGTGCTTGCGCTGTGGATCCGGCAGACAGCCAGAAAGTGACTTGCACGGTGGCTGCGGGTCTGGCCGTCGATCAAGAGACGACAGTCGCCATTCTGGTCACGCCGCAAGCCAGCGTGATCAATCAATCCCTGCGCAATCAGGCGACGGCCACAGGCGGCGGCGATCCGCTGTGCGTGGCCTCGGTGCCTGTCAGCGCCTTGCCCGCAAGCTGTGCGCCGGTGGTGACGACGCCAGTGAACGCGCCGCAATTGAAGATCACCAAGACCACCGATGCCGGTACGCAAGGCTTCAAGGTCGGCGTTCTCTCGAACTACATTCTGACGGTGACGAACATCGGTACCGCGCCGACTGCCGGGCTGATCACCGTGATCGACGAAGTGCCTGCGCATCTGACGCTGGGTACCATGCCGACGGGCTGCACCCGCAGCGGACAGAGCGTGCGATGCGAGAGCAGCGCAGTGCTTGCGGCCGCGACGGATTTCACTCCGGCGGGTTTTGTGAGGTTCACCATCCCCGTCACGCCAACGGCGGCGGCAGCCTCGTCGATACCACCTACTGTGACCAACAAGGCCGTGGTCTACGGCGGCGGCGATCCGCTGTGCCCGGCCAACAAGGCGAACTGCGAATCGACCACCGTGACCACGGTGAACGCGCCGCAGTTGCAGATCAGCAAACAGTCCAACACTGCTGCGTGGGAAGTGGGGCAGTCGAATGCGCAGTACCAACTCACGGTCAGCAATGCCAGCACGCTGGTGGCGACCATCGGAGAGATCGCTGTGGTGGACGAACTGCCGATGGGCATCACACCGAAGTGGGTGGGCACGCTGATGAGCGGTGCATGGAACTGCACGGCCAACGGGCAGACGGTGAATTGCACAAGCAATGCCAGCATTGCTGCGAGCGGCTCGGCTTCGATCACCTTGCCGGTCAATGTGTTGACCACGGCCATCAGCACAGGTGTGACGGGCAGCGTGACCAACCATGCCTCGGTGGCCGGTGGCGGCGATCCGTTCAACGGCGGCATGCCACCCGCTCCGGGAACTGCGTGCACCGCGTTGGATGCGGGCAACCCCGGCCATTGCGCAAACACGTCGACGACGGTCAACATGCCAGCGGCATTGGGCATCACCAAGGTCTTCAACAGCATGGCGCAGACATCGCTGGGGCAATACCAGGCCACGTACACCGTAACGGTCTCCAACACCGGCGGCCTGCCCGGCACGTATACGTTGACCGACACGCCGGCCTTTGCGGCAGGCACCGTGCTGAACGGTTGGACAGTGAACAGCACGAATGGCAGCGTGAATGCGCCGTTGCCTGCGCTCATCAATGGCGCGACGCATCAGATCAGCGCCACGGCCACCGCGATTGCTGCAGGCGGCACGCACAGCTATGTGGTGGTGATTGCGTTCACGGCCAGCCCAAGCACGGCGGCGACATCGCTGACATGCTCCGGCACTCTAGGCCATGGCGCGTACAACGCGGCGAGCATCGGCTCGGCAGCGCCTGCAGCCAGCGCTTGCGGCAATCTGCCCGGCCTGCCCAATCTGACTCTGGCAAAGAGCAGCAACGGCCCGTGGAGTGCCGGACAAACCGGTGCGCAGTATGTGCTGACCGTGACGAACGTCGGCAATGCCGTGACTTCCGGCACCACCAAGGTGGTGGACACATTGCCCACAGGTGTCAGCGCTGTGAACACCACCAGCAATGGTTGGACTTGCACTGTGATCGGTCAGACCGTGACCTGCGAGACCACGGCTGCGTTGGCTGTTGGCACGCCATCGCTCATCACGCTGCCGGTGACTCTGAGCAGCACTCTGGTGAGCTCGACCGGTGTGGTGAACGTTGCTTCCGTCGGTGGTGGCGGTGATCCGAACAACGGTGGCGAGCCGCCTGTTCCGGGCACTTGCGCCGTGGGCGATCTGCACTGCGCCAGCGTCACGACGCCGGTGGGCTTGAAGGCCGATCTGCGCATCACCAAGGTCTCGGAGCAGGGCACGCAGTACGTGCCCAACCAGCCGCTGAACTACACGATTGAAGTGTTCAACGATGGCCCGAGCAGCATCAGCGGTGCATCGGTGCTGGATGTTGTGCCGGTCGAAGTCGAGGTGAGTGCATGGAGCTGCGTGGCCACCGGCACGGGAAGCTGCGGGGCCAATGCGACCGGCACGACGAACAACGTGTCGCTGACCGGAGTGGCGCTTGCCATGGGCGAGAAGCTGACGATCACCATCACAGGTACTGCTGCGCGCAATGCCACGGGCGACATCGTCAACAAGGCCACGGTGACACCACCAACCGGCGTGACCTGCACGACGACACCGTGCGAGAAGGAGTCTCCGCCCGTCACCAGCAAGAATGCAGGCACGCCTGCGCTGGTGATCGAGAAGGAAGCTGCGCCAACCACGTTTGCCGTGGGCCAGAACGGCATCTACTCGCTGAAGGTGCGCAACAACGGCACCAACAGCACGAGCGGTGCGATCACGGTGACGGACCGCATGCCTGCAGGCATCACCATCACCTCCATCGAACCGAACAGTGTGTGGACTTGCTCGGTGGCGAGTGGAACGGATCTGACATGCACGACGAGCGATGTGTTGCTGCCGAACGTTTCGGCTCCGGTGATTATTGCGCATGTGGCGGTGGCGAACACGGTCGTCACGCCTGCCGTCAACACGGCGAGCGTGACGGGCGGCAGCACGGCGTGCACGACGCAAAGCCCTTGCTCGGTCACGGTGCAGACCAACGTCGATCGTCCGCAGCTTGCGGTGAGCAAGAAGCTCGACAGCAGCTTTGTGGTCGGTCAGCCCACGAGCTACACGATCACGGTCGAGAACAAGGGCCAGGCCGCGACCTTGGCGGGAACGATCACCGACACCGTGCCTTTGGGCCTCGCGGTGGGTGATCTCACGAACAGCGGTTGCTCGGCCAACGGCAATGTGGTGACCTGCAACGTGAGCGCGGGCATGCTGCCGGGCAGCAGCAAGTCGTTCACGATTCCGGTCACGCCGCTGGCAAGCGCGGACGGCACGTCGCAAGTGAACAAGGCGATTGCGAATAGCGACACAGGTGACTCCACTTGCCCGAGCGAGTTGCATTGCACGGGCAAGACAGATGACCCGGTGACCGCGCCGAAGCTGGAGATGACCAAGACGGCGAACGCTGGTGCGTTCACGGTGGGTCAGGCTGCAAGCTACACGCTCACTGTGACCAACAACGGCACGGCAGCGACCACGGGTGTGATCACGATCACCGACGTGGTGCCTGCGGGGTTGACCATCGACTCGGTCACGCCGACTTCGGCCACCTGCGCGGCGGTGGCGGCGGGCAGTCAGACGGTGACCTGCACGGTCTCCGCTTTGGCGGTCAAGGCCAGTGCCAGCATCGTCATCGGTGTCACGCCGAAGGCTTCGGCCGACAAGCAGACCATGGTGAATCAGGCCGGTGTCACGGGCGGTGGTGATCCGCTGTGTGTGGATGGAACGGCCACGGCCAGCCTGCCCACACGTTGCGCGCCAACCATCAGCACGCCGGTGAACGCGCCGCACCTGCTGCTTGAAAAGAGCACGGGCATGACCGAGTTCTCGGTGGGTGTGGCTTCGACCTATGTGCTGAAGGTTACCAACGTGGGAACGGCGGCCACGAGCGGCAAGATCACCGTCGTGGACACGCTGCCAGCCAGCATGACGTTGGGCGATCTGACGAGCGAGCCGGGATGCTCTGCGACGGGCACGCTGGTCAAGCAACTGACCTGCGAGTCCTCCGCTTCGCTGGCGGTCAATGCGTCGGTGACGTTCAGGATTCCGGTGACGCCGACCGCTGCGGCGGCCCCGAATGTGACCAACAACGCGCAGGCCTATGGCGGTGGCGATCCGCTGTGCCCGATGGATGCGTCGTGCAAGTCCAGCATCACCACCGTGGTGAATGCGCCGGACCTGCACATCGTGAAGACGGACAATGGCCCCTGGGTCGTCGGGCAGGCAGACGCCGCTTACACGCTGACGGTGAACAACAGCAGCGCGATTGCCGCGTCGGTGGGCGAGATCCTCATCAACGTGAAGGATGTGATGCCGCTCGGCATCGAGCCGAAGTGGACGGATCCGCTGGTCTCGGCCAACTGGAGCTGCTCGTTCGTGAGCCGCAGCGTGACCTGTCACAGCATCCATGATCTGGTCATCGGTGCCGGTCAAAGCAGTTCCATCGTGCTGCCTGTCAACGTGACGACTGCAGCGCTCGCAGGTGGCCTGAACGCCGATGTGACCAATCACGCATCGGTGAGCGGTGGTGGTGATCCGTTCAACGACGGTGACGCGCCAGAGCCCGGAACGAGCTGCTTGAGTCTGGATCCGAACGATCCGGGCCACTGCGCGCAGAAGATCACGCGCATTTTTGCGCTGGCGGATCTGGTGGTGAGCAAGTCGAACCCGACCTTCACTGCCACGGGCGTTGCGGGCCAGTACGTGGCCGAGTACCAGATCGACGTGACCAACCTGGGCGGTGTCGATGGCCACTACACGCTCAGCGACACGCCCGGCTTTCCGGCGGATGTGGTGTTGAACAGTTGGACTGCGCGAGTGTCCAGCAGCGCGATTGCCACGCCGCTCACGCCTCCGGTCAACGGCGCGCTCACGCAGATCAGCGCTGCGAACGAGGTGCTGCCGGTCGGCGCTACGCACAGCTATGTGGTTGCGCTCACCTTCACCATGCAGGCAGGCGTGACGCAGGTCGCGTGTACCGGCAGCGCTGGCAGTGGTGCATTCAATGCTGCAAGCATTGTGGGCACCACTGCCACGGATGCATCCGGCTGCGCGGCCTTGCCGGGCGTGCCGAGTCTGGGTCTGGTGAAAACCAGCAACGGCCCGTGGACGGTCGATCAAACCGGTGCCAAGTACACGATGACCGTGACCAACCACGGCACGGCGAGCACGAACGGTTCGGTGATGACGGTGTCCGACAACATGCCCACTGGCCTCACGGCCACCGCTGGCAGCAGCAATGGCTGGACCTGTGGGGTCGCCGGTCAGCAAGTGTCCTGCACCAACGCCAGCGTGTTGGCGGCGGGCGTGTCGTCGGTGATCGAGTTGCCGGTCAAGGTGACTTCGGCTGCCGTGGGCAATCCGAGCAATCTGGCCTCGGTCGGCGGCGGTGGTGATCCGTACAACGGCGGAAATCCACCGGTGCCCGGAAGCTGCGCTGCGGGTGATATGCATTGCGCAAGCGTGCCGACCAAGGTGAATGCTTTGGCCGATCCCATGGTGACCAAGACCAACAACCAGACCTCGCTGGTCGTGGGCAGCACGACGACGTACACGGTGACCATCTCCAATCCGGGGACGACCGACGCGACCGGCATCAGTTGGACCGACACGGTCGTCAGCGGCCTCAAGGATGTGAGCATCGTGGGTAGCACTGCCTCCAGTGGTTCCAACGCCGGTTCCTGCGCGGGTCTGACCTGCACGGGCATCACGGTGGCGGCGGGTGGCAATGTGGTCTACAAGGTCACGGCTACGGTGAGTGGCAAGGCGGGCGAGCAGGCGGAGAACACCGCCACGGTGACCGGCGGCACCTGTCTGACCTCGTCGCCATGCACGTCGACCGACAGCGACCCGATCGTGAACGAGCCGCAGGACGCCGTTGCGGTGCCGGTGGATTCACGCACCATGTTGGTTCTGCTGGCGTTGGCGATGGTGGGTCTGGCTTACCGGCAGACCCGGCGTGCGCGTCGATAAGCAGAGCACCCGTGCTTGAATCGAAAGGGCTGGCGTGATCATCGCTGGCCCTTTTTTTGCTTGATGGGACGCGAAGGTTTTCGAATTCCGATTGTGGATTTCCCGAATCGCGGACAATTGACAACATGAACTGGCTAGATCAAGTGAAATGGGACGCGCAGGGCCTCGTGCCTGTGATCGCGCAGGAAGCATCGTCGGGCGACGTGCTGATGTTTGCGTGGATGAACCGCGAGGCGCTGGAAAAGACCGCCGAGCTGGGCCGTGCGGTGTATTTCAGCCGCTCGCGCAACAAGCTGTGGTTCAAGGGCGAGGAGTCGGGCCATGTGCAGACCGTGCATGACATCCGCATCGACTGCGACAACGACGTCATTCTGCTCAAGGTCACGCAGACGGGGCATGAGCCGGGCATCGCCTGTCACACGGGACGCCATAGTTGCTTCTACAGTCGTCTGGAGAAGGGCGTGGATGGGGACGGCAACGGTTGGACGCCGGTCGATCCGGTCTTGAAAGATCCCGAGTCCATCTACAAATAAACCAAGAAATACAAAGTGAGCGCAGCAACCATGTCGAGCGACAACTTGAACGTCAACGTGAACGATTCTTCCGCAACCACCTCCAACGATTCCCTGGCCCGTCTGGCCGAGGTGCTGGAGTCCCGCAAGCTGGGCGATCCGGACAAGAGCTATGTGGCGCGTCTGTTTGCCAAGGGGCCGGACGCGTTTCTGAAGAAGGTGGGCGAAGAGGCGACGGAAGTGGTGATGGCGGCCAAGGATGTGGATCACGGCGCGGACAAGTCCAAGCTGGTCTACGAAGTGGCCGATCTGTGGTTTCACTCGATGGTGGCACTGTCCTACTACGGCCTGACGCCAGCGGACGTGATCATCGAACTGGAACGCCGTGAAGGTTTGAGCGGGCTGGAGGAAAAGGCCCTGCGCAAGGCGGTCAATCGTGACAAGGAAGAAGGAGGATCGACGTGAGCAATCGCAGCAACGACATCATCGACATCGAGCCGAACCAGCGGGCAGAGAATCTCAAGGCCGTTGGCTGGGTCAGCTACATCCTGCATCTGATCGTGGCGGTGGCTGCGGTGGTTCCGAGTGCGCAGCCCAGCATCTTGCTGCTGCTGGTGGCGCTGGTGATCGATCTGGTCAAACGTGGCGACGCCGAAGGCACCTGGCAGGCCAGCCATTTCTCGTGGCGCATCCGCTCGGTGATCTGGGCGGGCATCCTGTACGTCGTCACCTCGCCGCTGTGGCTGCTGTTCTTCGTTCCCGGCTGGATCGCCTGGGGCATCATTTCGCTGTGGTTCCTGTACCGCATCATTCGCGGCATGCTCGCGATGAGCAACGGAAAAGCCATTGATGCCTGACGAACAAGGTTTCAAGACGCTGAATCTCGCGCTGCAGGGCGGTGGCTCGCACGGTGCCTACACCTGGGGCGTGCTCGACGCGCTGCTCGAAGACGGCCGCGTGCGCATCGAAGGTGTGAGCGGCACGAGCGCGGGGGCGATGAACGCGGTGGCAATGGCGCACGGGTTTGCCGTCGCCGCGCATGAATACAAGGATGTGCACGAGGCGCAGGTCGCGGGTGCCATCAAGGCGCGCGAGACGTTGCACAAGCTCTGGGAAGGCGTCGGCACCATGGGTTCGACCATGCTCTGGGGCGTGCCCATGCCGGCGGCGGGCGCGTTCATGAACATGCTCACACAGTGGCTGTCGCCGTATCAGATGAATCCGCTCGGCATCAATCCGCTGCGCAAGCTGCTGGAGAAAGAAGTCGATTTCGAGCTGATCGGCGCGACCAACGCCAAGCAGGTGTTTGTGTGCGCGACCAATGTGCGTACCGGGCGCGGCGAGATCTTCACCGGCAAGCGTCTGAGCGCGGATGCGGTGATGGCGTCGGCCTGCCTGCCGATGCTGTTCAAGGCGGTCGAGATCGACGGCGAGCATTACTGGGACGGCGGCTACTCGGGCAATCCTGCGATCTATCCGCTGATCTACCGCACCGACGCGGCCGACATCTTGCTCGTGCAGATCAACCCCATCGACCACGACAACCTGCCCGACGACGCGCAGGAAATCATGGAGCGGGTGAACGAAGTGACGTTCAACGCTGGCCTGCTCGCGGAACTGCGCGCCATCGAATTCGTGCGCCGACTGCTGGCGGAAGGCAAGCTGGACAACCGGCGCTACAAGAATGTGCTGATGCACCGCATCGACGGTGGCGCAGTGCTCGCCCCCTTGGGCGCCGCCAGCAAGATGCGCACGGACATGGCCTTCATCCGGCAACTGTTCGAGTTGGGCCGTGATTCGGGCACCCAGTGGCTGCACAAGCATTTTGCGGACGTGGGCCTTCGCCCCACGCTCAAACTATCCGAGAATCTGTGACTGGCGGCGGCGTTCCTTTCTGACCGGCGCTCACTGAGACATTCGCTTTTCCATCGAACTGATATGCACGATCCGAACTGTATTTTTTGCAAGATCATCGAAGGCAAGATCCCTTCGAAGAAGGTCTACGAAGACGAGGATGTCTTTGCGTTCCACGACATCAATCCCTGGGCTCCAGTGCATTTTCTGATGGTGCCCAAGAAGCACATTCCGTCGATGGCCCAGGTCACGGCGGAAGACACGCCGCTGCTCGGCAAGATGATGGCTCTGGCCCCCAAGCTCGCGGTGGAGCAGGGCTGCAACCCTTATCCCGCAGGCGGATTCCGCATCGTGGTGAACACGGGTGATGAAGGCGGTCAGGAAGTGCACCACCTGCATGTGCACGTGATCGGCGGCCCGCGTCCCTGGAAAAAGGGCTGAGCCAGAGGCTTGAGAAAGCCGTCCACAGGCTCCAAATGCCCGGTTCCCACCGGGAAAGTTACTGGTTAATGACCGTCTTGACACGCGTGGCGTCTAGAATGGTCTGTATTCGTTAGGAGAATCACATGGGTTCGTTTTCTATTTGGCACTGGCTGATCGTGCTGCTGATCGTCGTGATGGTTTTTGGCACCAAGAAGCTCAAGAACATCGGCTCCGATCTGGGTGGTGCGGTCAAGGGTTTCAAGGACGGCATCAAGGACGGTGGCCAGGCTGACGCCGACGCTGCTGGCAACAACAATGCCGCTGCTGGTCAAGTGACCAACAACGCCGCCGCCGACAAGTCGACCATCGACGTGGAAGCCAAGCACAAGAGCTGATTTCCGAGTATCTGAGCGGATTCGCTGAATGATTGATATTGGCCTTTCAAAGATGGCGCTGATCGGTGTGGTGGCGTTGGTCGTCATCGGGCCGGAAAAGCTGCCGAAAGTGGCGCGCACCGTGGGTACGCTGCTGGGCAAGGCGCAGCGCTATGTGAACGATGTGAAGTCCGAGGTCAATCGTTCGATGGAGCTCGACGAGCTGCGCAAGATGAAGGACAACGTGGAATCGGCGGCTCGCGATGTCGAGCAATCGGTTCACACCAGCGCCAAGGATTTCGAGAAGGACTGGAGCGATGCCACATCGTCCCTGAGCGACTCGTCTTCCGGCAGCACGGGTTCCGAATACGACTGGAACTCCAGCAGCACCGTGACACCGGCCTATCGCCATCCGCGCAAGAACTGGCGGCTCAAGCGCGGGGCCATGCCGCAGTGGTACAAGTCGCGCTCCGGCGTTCGCACCAAGGCGCAGTCGGGCGCGGCACGCGTGGCGCGGTTCCGTCCGAAAAAGCCGCTTTGAGCCAACCAACGTGCGGCAAGCCGTTCTTGCCGCCATGCCCGGTGCGCAGTTCGCGCGCCAAGGCATGCTCCGATCCCTGTGTGCGAGCCTCTTAGGGCTCGCGCTTTTGTTTGACCATGGCTGACACTCCTTCTCCCAAAGACGACGAACTGGCCGGCACCGAGCAGCCCTTCGTTCAGCACCTCATGGAGCTGCGCGATCGCCTGCTCTACAGCATCTACGGCATTCTTGTCGCCATCGCGCTGCTGGCCTTCTGGCCGGGACCGGACGGTCTGATCGACTTCGTCGCCACGCCCATCAGGCACCACATGCCCGAGGGCGCCAAGCTGATCGCGGTGGGGGTGTTTTCGCCGTTCATCGTGCCGCTCAAGGTGCTGGCCATGGCGGCCGTGCTGTTGGCGTTGCCGTGGATCATGTACCAGATCTGGGCCTTCGTCGCCCCGGGCCTGTATTCGCACGAGAAGAAGTTCGCCCTGCCGCTGATCTTCTTCGGCAGCGCGCTGGCCTATATCGGCATCGCCTTCGTGCAGCTCTTTGTGCTGGAGCGCATGTTCGGTTTCATCCAGCATTTCACGCCGTCCAGCGTGGCGGCGACGCCCGACATTTCGTCGTATGTCGAAGCGATTCTGTCGCTCTACATCGCCTTCGGCTGCGCGTTCCAGGTGCCCATCGTGGTGATCCTGCTGGTGCGTCTGGGCATCGTGGACATCGACAAGCTCAAGGCCTTCCGTGGCTACTTCATCGTGCTGGCCTTCGTCGTGGCTGCTGTGGTGACGCCGCCCGACGTGCTCTCGCAGGTGTCGCTGGCTGTGCCCATGGTGCTGCTGTACGAGATCGGCATCATCGCCGCAGGCTGGTTCCAGCGGAACACCAAGGCACCTGAAGATCAGCAGTCGGACGGCGAAGCGAAAACCGATTCGGAAAAGACATCCTGATCCGAGCGCTGAATCAATGAAAAAGGGCAGTCCGAAAACGGACTGCCCTTTGTTTTTGTGCTCAGAACCTGTTCGGCTTATCGCTGCTGCACGCGTTTGGCCGGAGCAGGGCGCTTGCCGGGGACGATGGTGATCTCGGTCGTCGCATCGCCACGCAGCACGGCGAACTTGGTTTCCACGCCGGGCTTGAGAGCCGCCACGGTGGAGAGCAGTTCGGAGACATTGCTGATCGCCTTGTCGCCCACCTTGGTGATCACGTCGCCGGGACGCAGGCCGCCTTGAGCGGCAGGGCCGTCCTGCAACACGCCGGTGATGATCACGCCTTCGGAGGCCTTCACTCCAAAGGTTTCGGCGAGTTCGGGCGAGAGCTCGTTGGGCTCTGCGCCGATCCAGCCGCGCGTGACCTGACCGTCCTTGACGATGCCGTCGAGCACCAAGCGTGCGGTGGACACGGGAATCGCGAAACCGATGCCCATGCTGCCGCCCGAGCGCGAATAGATCGCCGTGTTGATACCCATGAGGTTGCCGCTCACGTCGACCAGCGCGCCGCCGGAATTGCCGGGGTTGATGGCGGCATCGGTCTGGATGAAGTTCTCGAAGGTGTTGATGCCGAGCTGGCTGCGGCCCAGCGCCGAGACGATGCCGCTGGTCACGGTCTGGCCGACACCGAAGGGGTTGCCGATGGCGAGCACGCGGTCGCCGACGAGCAGTTGGTCGGAGTCGCCGAGCACGATCACGGGCAGCTTGTCGAGGTCGATCTTGAGGATCGCGAGGTCGGTGTCGGGATCGGTGCCGATGACCTTGGCCTTGGCATGGCGGGCGTCAGTGAGCGTGACTTCGATCTCGTCCGCGCCTTCGACCACGTGGTTGTTGGTGAGGATGAAGCCGTCCGGGCTGACGATCACGCCGCTGCCGAGGCCGACCTGGGCCTGATTGCCTTGATCGCCGAAGAAGAATTCGAACCAGGGGTCATTGCCGCGTGAGGAACGGGCGGCCTTGCTGGTGTTGATGCTGACGACGGCCGGAGAGGCCTTGCGGGCGGCACTGGCCAGGCTGCCTGCAGGTGGCTCGGCGCGCGTCGCTGGTGGTGCCTCGATGAGGCTGATGCCCGCGCCGCTGCGGGACGCGCCGCGCTGCAGCCAGCTTGGCTGCAAGGTGGCCACGACGAAGTACGCGGCGAGCAGGACGGTGACGGCCTGAGAAAAAAGCAGCCAGAAGCGCTTCATGTTGAATGATTCTCTACTTGCAAAAGGAAGCATTGTCGCCCGTCTCGCATTTGGGGAGAAAGAGTGCGTGCCAAGGCAGCGCACTTTCAACCATCACTATCAAATGGTTGTTTTGATCTTTTCCGTCACGATCATGGGTAAACCCTTAGTATGTAACCAACTGCCACGGCCCCTCGTTCCCCGCAACCTGCTGCATCCCTGCAGGTCGCCTACCCCCAGACTGCCCAACCGGCAACGTCTGTGAAGGTTGAACCCAGTGGCGCGATCCGTTCGCCATTCGTCGTGCAGTTGTTCATGAGAACTACTGAATCACGCAATGACCCACATGACCTCGGCGGCCACGCTCCCAGCAGCGGGTGAGCCGCAACGCACTCTCAACAAAAAAGACTACCAGACGCTCAGCCTCTCGGCGCTGGGCGGCACGCTGGAGTTCTACGACTTCGTCGTCTACGTGTTCTTCGCCAACATTCTGGGCGCGCTGTTTTTCCCGACCGACATGCCCGACTGGCTGCGCCAGCTGCAGACGCTGGGCATCTTCGCGGCCGGTTATCTGGCACGCCCGATCGGCGGCATCATCATTGCTCACTTCGGCGACAAGCTGGGCCGCAAGAAGATGTTCACGCTGTCGATCTTTCTGATGGCCGTGCCCACGCTGGTGATCGGCCTGCTGCCCACTTACGCGTCCATCGGCATTGCGGCTCCGCTGCTGCTGCTGGCCATGCGCGTGCTGCAGGGCGCAGCCATCGGCGGTGAAATGCCGGGCGCATGGGTGTTCGTTGCCGAGCACGTGCCGCAGCGCCACTACGGTCTGGCCGTGGGCACGCTGACGGCGGGCATCACCGGCGGCATCTTGTTGGGTTCGCTGTTTGCCGTGTTCATCAACACGCACTACAGCGCCGCCGAGATCAACGATTACGCATGGCGCATTCCGTTCATTCTGGGCGGTGTGTTCGGTCTGGTTTCCGTGTATCTGCGCCGCTTCCTGGAAGAGACTCCGATCTTCAAGGAAATGGCCCAGCGCAAGAAGGTGGCCAAGGAACTGCCGGTGAAGACCGTGCTGCGTGAACACCGTCCTGCCATGCTGCTCGTGGCACTCATGACCTGGGTGCTGTCGACCACCGTGGTGGTGGTGATTCTGATGACACCGGCCTATCTGCAGAAGGTGTTCCACATCGCGCCGACGCTGTCGCTCGAAGCCAATGTGGCCGCGACGCTCACGCTGACCATTGGCTGCGCCGTGTGCGGCTGGGCGACCGACCGCATCGGCACCAAGGCCGTGATGCTGATCGGCTGGGGTGGCCTTGCGGTCACTTCGTATCTGTTCTACATGAACCTGCCGGGCACGCCGGAATCGCTGATCTGGCTGTATGCGCTGGTCGGTTTCTTCTGCGGCTCGATCTCGCTTTTGCCGATCACTGGCGTGCGCGCGTTCCCGCCAGCCATTCGCTTCTCGGGACTTTCGTTCGCCTACAACATGGCCTATGCGGTGTTCGGCGGACTGACTCCGATCATCATCAGCGTCTGGCAAACGTATGACCTGATGGCTCCCGCGCACTACGTGGCCGCGATGGGCATTCTGGGCTTCGTGATCGGCTTCTGGCCGTTGGCCTCGGGCGGCTGGCAACCAACCAACGTCAAGTAAGGCGTGCGGACGGGCTCATGCATCTGGGACAATCCGGTGCATGAGCACCTCAAGGCAAACCCTGCTGAACTCCTTCAACGAACTCCTGCAGCCCGAGCGCTTCAAGGATTACGGCCCGAACGGCCTGCAGGTTGAAGGCAAGGAAAACATCTCGCGCATCGTGAGCGGCGTCACGGCAAGCCGTGCGCTCATCGAGGCAGCCATCGCGCAGAAGGCCGATGCGATCTTCGTGCACCACGGCCTGTTCTGGCGCGGCATGGACGGGCGCATCACCGGCTGGATGAAGCAGCGCATTCAGCTGCTGCTCGCGCATGACATCAATCTCTTCGCCTACCACCTGCCGCTCGACGCGCACCCCGAATTCGGCAACAACGTACAACTCGGCCGTGTGCTGGGTCTGCAGACTGATCAGCGCTTTGGCGAGCAGGATCTGGGCTTTGCAGGCGCAGCGGATTTCGCCAGCGCGAATGCGCTCGCTCAGCATGTGCAAACCGCATTGGGTCGCCAGGTGACGCTGGCCGATCCGGGCAATGGACGCGAGATTCGCCGCGTGGCCTGGTGCACGGGCGGTGCGCAAGGCTTCTTCGAATCGGCGATTGCTGCCGGCGCCGATGCCTTCATCACCGGAGAAATCTCGGAACCCCAAGCGCACCTCGCGCGCGAAACCGGTGTGGCGTTCATCGCAGCAGGACATCACGCGACCGAGCGCTACGGCGCACCCGCAGCCGCTGCCCATGTGGCCGCACGGTTGGGCCTTGAACATGTATTTGTTGAAATCGATAACCCGGCCTGAAGCTTTCCATGTCTGCTGAATCATCGAAAAAATCGCCCCTGCCGTTGGTCATCACCCAAGGGGACCCGGCGGGCATAGGCCCCGAAATCATCGTCAAGGCATTCCGCGATGCGCCTGATGTGGTGCGCGGCTGCTTCGTCGTAGGCGACGTGGCGACGATGCGCCGAGCCGTGCAATGCGTGAGCGGCGACGATGACCTGCCACTGCCCATTGCGCAGATTCAAAGCGTGGACGAAGCACTGGATGCGCCGCCGCGCTGCATTCCGGTTTTCCAACTATCGGACATGCCCGCCAAGCTGGTGCCGTTCGGCCAGATCACCAGGGAAGGCGGGGATGCCGCTGCGCAATGCGTGATCTGGGCAGCGCGTGCGGCTTTGCGCGGCGAGGTCGCGGCGCTGGTGACGGCGCCGCTGCACAAGGAGGCGCTGTCGCTCGCTGGGGTGAGATTTCCCGGTCATACCGAGCTGCTGCAGGCCGAATCGGCACAGTTCAGGGGCGTGACAAACGCCGAGATGCCGGTGCGGATGATGCTGGCCAACGATGCGCTGCGCACGGTGCTGGTGAGTATCCATGTGTCACTTCGTGATGCAATTGATGCAGTCACTTTCGAAAATGTGTTGCAGACGTTGCGCATCACACACGGCGCACTTTCCAGAACGCTGGGCCGCCAGCCGCGCATCGGTGTGGCGGGTTTGAACCCGCATGCGGGCGAGGGCGGGCTGTTCGGGCGTGAAGAGCTGGAAATCATCGCGCCGGCCATCGCAGCGGCTCAAAACGAAGGCATTTTCGCCACAGGTCCCTATGCGCCAGATACTGTTTTCATGCGCGCGCGCAGCAGCGCCGACAAGGAGGGCGAATTCGACGTGGTGGTCGCGATGTACCACGATCAAGGGTTAATCCCGATCAAATATCTGGGCGTGGACTCCGGCGTGAACGTGACGCTCGGCCTGCCGCTCATCCGCACCAGCCCCGACCATGGCACTGCATTCGATATTGCCGGACGTGGAATCGCCGACGCAGCAAGCTTGATTGAGTCGATCCAGGTGGCAAAACGGCTGGCTTGCTGGAGCCACTGAATATTCGCAATCGTTAATATATTAAATTGTGATAAAAGGCAAAACGCCGCTCGATTGAGCGGCGTTTTGGTTTGAAGTGTTGTAAAAAAATCAAATCAGCGCTTGAGGCTGTCGCGGATTTCGCGCAGCAGAACCACGTCTTCCGGTGTGGCTTCCGGAGCTGGCGCCTCGGCAGGCGTTTCGCGCTTCAGACGGTTGATCTGCTTGATCATCAGGAAAATGATGAACGCGAGGATGATGAAGTTCACCGCCACGGTGATGAAGTTGCCATAGGCGAAAACAGGAACGCCTGCCTTGCGGATGGCTTCGAGGGTATGGGGTGTTCCCTCTGGAACAGTACCCAGTGCAACGAATAGATTCGAGAAGTCGAGCTTGCCGAAGATCAAGCCGACGATGGGCATGATCAGATCGTTCACGATGGAGTCGACGATCTTGCCGAATGCGCCACCGATGATCACACCAACTGCCAAATCAATGACATTGCCCTTGACCGCGAATTCGCGGAACTCTTTCATAAAGCTCATAAATGAAATCCTTTGATATAGATGAAAACACTGAAGTATTGCCTAGCTTAAGGGTGATTGCTATGGTGCATTAAGCATTTTCACTCCGCTACAATTTATTGTTAACCATATTAGCGAAGCAAATCGAGGACCCCCATGAGTGAATCCCGGATCGATTCCAGCAAACGGACGTGGCTGATTGCGTCTGGCTGCGCTGGTGCGGTGGGCGGCGTTGGAGTTGCCGTCCCCTTTGTGAGCACGTTTCAGCCGTCCGAGAAGGCGAAGGCCGCCGGCGCACCGGTTGAGGTGGACATTTCGTCTCTGCAGGAAGGGGAGAAGCTGACAGTCGAATGGCGCGGCAAGCCGGTCTGGATCGTCAAGCGCACAAAGGAGCAGATTGCCGAGCTGCCAGCGCTTGATTCGCAACTGGCCGACCCGAAGTCGCTGCGCAAGCCCGACGAGTTCACGCCAGCGTACGCTCGCAACGAAGGCCGCTCGATCAAGCCCGACTTGCTGGTCGTCGTCGGCATCTGCACGCATCTGGGCTGCTCGCCAGTGGACAAGTTCCACTCCGGTCCACAGCCTTCGCTGCCGGATGACTGGAAGGGCGGCTTCCTCTGCCCATGCCACGGCTCCACTTTCGACCTTGCTGGCCGCGTGTTCAAGAACAAGCCCGCTCCCGACAACCTTGAGGTTCCGCCTCACATGTACCTGTCCGACACCCGATTGCTCATCGGCGACGACAAGAAGGCTTGAGGGAGAACACCATGGCTGCTTACCGCGAATTCAAGGAAGTCTCCCCCAATGCGTCGGCTGTCGAGAAGACATCGACCTGGCTGGAGAACCGCTTTCCCACGGCCTTCGAGGCCTACCGGGTCCACATGTCGGAGTACTACGCTCCGAAGAATTTCAACTTCTGGTACATCTTCGGCTCGCTCGCACTGCTGGTGCTGGTGATCCAGATCGTCACCGGCATCTTCCTCGTGATGCACTACAAGCCCGACGCCGCCAAGGCGTTCGAGTCGGTCGAGTACATCATGCGCGACGTGCCCTGGGGTTGGCTGATCCGCTACATGCACTCGACGGGCGCGTCCGCGTTCTTCATCGTCGTGTATCTGCACATGTTCCGTGGTCTGCTGTACGGCTCGTACCGCAAGCCGCGCGAGCTGGTGTGGATCTTCGGCTGCGCGATCTTCCTGTGCCTGATGGCCGAAGCCTTCATGGGCTATCTGCTGCCATGGGGCCAGATGTCGTACTGGGGCGCTCAGGTGATCGTGAACCTGTTTGCCGCGATTCCCTTCGTCGGTCCCGATCTGGCGCTGCTGATCCGTGGCGACTATGTGGTGGGTGACGCGACGCTGAACCGCTTCTTCAGCTTCCACGTGATCGCCGTGCCGCTGGTGCTGCTGGGTCTGGTGGTGGCTCACTTGCTGGCGCTGCACGACGTGGGTTCCAACAATCCCGACGGTATCGAGATCAAGGGTCCGGGCAAGCCAGTGGACGCCAAGGGCCATCCGCTCGACGGCATCCCGTTCCATCCGTACTACACCGTGCACGACATCTTCGGCGTGTGCATTTTCCTGTTCATCTTCTCGGCCGTGGTGTTCTTTGCGCCTGAGTTCGGTGGCTATTTCCTCGAGTACAACAACTTCATCCCTGCGGATCCGCTGAAGACGCCGAACCACATTGCGCCGGTCTGGTACTTCACGCCGTTCTACTCGATGCTGCGTGCCATCACCAGCGAGATGATGTATGCGCTGATCGCCTGCGTGGTGCTGGGTGCCGGCTTCGGCATCTTCAAGTTCAAGCTGCCAAGCATCGCCAAGGGTGCCGTCGCGGTGGTGGCGGCCATCGCCATCGCGATGATGCTCTCCATCGACGCCAAGTTCTGGGGCGTGGTGGTGATGGGCGGTGCCGTGATCATCCTGTTCTTCCTGCCTTGGCTGGATCAAAGCCCTGCGCGTTCGATCCGCTATCGTCCGAGCTGGCACAAGTGGATGTACGCCATCTTCGTGGTCTGGTTCCTGATTCTGGGCTATCTGGGTGTGCAGCCTCCATCGCCCATCGGTGAGCGCGTCTCGCAAGTCGGTACGCTGTTCTATTTCGGTTTCTTCCTGTTGATGCCGTGGTGGAGCCGTCTGGGTGAGCCCAAGCCGGTGCCGGACCGTGTCACCTTTGCCGCGCATTGAGCAGGAGCCCACAACCATGATGAAAAAAATTATCTTGACCCTGGTCGCAGCGCTCGGAATCGCTGCGGGTGCTCAGGCTTCAGAGGGTGGAATCGCCTGGGACAAGGCGCCGGTCAACACCAGCGACACCGCGTCGCTGCAGAACGGTGCCAAGATCTTCGTGAACTACTGCCTGAGCTGTCACTCGGCTGCGTTCATGCGCATCAACCGTCTGAAGGACATCGGCCTGACCGACCAGCAGATCAAGGACAACCTCATGTTCACGACCGACAAGATCGGCGAGACCATGAAAGCGTCCATCGATCCCAAGCAGGCCAAGGAATGGTTCGGCGCGAATCCGCCGGACCTGACCGTGATCGCGCGCTCGCGTGCCGGTCACAACGGCACGGGTGCGGATTACCTCTACACCTTCATGCGCACTTTCTACCGTGACGACACCAAGGCCACGGGCTGGAACAATCTCGCTTTCCCAAGCGTCGGCATGCCGCATCCGCTGTGGGAACTGCAGGGCAATCGCAAGCCAGTCTTCGAGGAGTTGGAGAGCCACGGACAAAAGACTCAGGTATTCAAGGGCTGGGAACAAGTCAGCGCTGGTACCATGACGCCTCAGAATTACGATAAGGCTGTAGGTGATCTTGTGAATTACCTGCAGTGGATGGGCGAACCAGCGCAAAATACGCGCATCCGCGTGGGTGTCTGGGTTCTGTTCTTCCTGGGGGTGCTGACGCTCTTCGCGTGGAGGCTCAATGCAGCCTTCTGGAAAGACGTCAAGTAACTACCCGACAATCTACGCCTTGTTCTACCGGTCGAGCCTTTTGTTCGGCCGGTGCAGAGTGGCCGCGCAAGCGTCCACTCTTTTGACTTTTTAGGAGCCGCTCACCATGATGGTGCTTTATTCGGGTACGACCTGTCCTTTTTCACACCGCTGCCGCTTCGTTCTGTTCGAGAAGGGCATGGATTTCGAAATCCGTGATGTGGATCTCTACAACAAGCCCGAAGACATCAATGTGATGAACCCGTACGGCCAGGTGCCGATTCTGGTCGAGCGCGACCTGATTCTGTACGAGTCGAACATCATCAACGAGTACATCGACGAGCGCTTCCCGCATCCTCAGCTGATGCCCGGCGACCCAGTCGACCGCGCACGCGTTCGCCTGTTCCTGCTGAACTTCGAGAAGGAACTGTTCGTTCACGTGAACACGCTCGAGTCGCGCGCTTCCAAGGGCAACGACAAGGCGCTGGAAAAGGCCCGCTCGCACATCCGCGATCGCCTGACCCAGCTCGCCCCTGTGTTCCTGAAGAACAAGTACATGCTTGGCGAAAGCTTCTCCATGCTCGACGTGGCGATCGCTCCACTGCTGTGGCGCCTCGACTACTACGGCATCGAGCTGAGTAAGAACGCTGCTCCGCTGCTCAAGTACGCAGAGCGCATCTTCTCGCGCCCCGCCTACATCGAAGCGCTGACACCTTCCGAAAAGGTGATGCGCAAGTAATTTGCGCGTTGTTGAAGTCTGAAGCGCCAGCGAAACAAAACATGATCAACGCCCCGGAACTCACCTCCACGCGGCCCTATCTGATCCGCGCGATTCACGAATGGTGCATCGACAACGGTTTCACGCCCTACATCGTGGTGAGCGTGAACGACTCCGTCAAGGTGCCGCGTGAATTCGTGAAGGATGGCGAGATCGTGCTGAATGCCAGCTACGATGCGACCAGCAGTCTGCAGCTTGGCAACGACTTCATCGAGTTCAAAGCCCGCTTTGGCGGCGTGGCGCGCGAGATCATGGTCCCCGTGGGTCGTGTGATCGCCGTCTACGCACGTGAGAACGGGCAGGGCATGGCGTTCCCTCCGCCGGTCGACAATCTGGGTGGCGCAGTGTCGCAAGACAGCCTGCCGCCGCAGATGGACGACTCGCCAGATGCCTCCGCCAAGGCCGACGCGGCCGCAGAGCGTTCCGCTCCACAGCTCGTGCCGGTGGGTGGTGCTCAAGTGGATGACACGGACGAGGACAGCCCACCACCCAAGCCTCCGGCAGGTGGCGGTGCGAGACCTTCTCTTAAGCTCGTGAAGTGAACAAAATAGAAATTTTTTTGGTTTTTTCCAAAAACACCAAAAAGTTGAAGCTAGAATAAGAGCTTCGCCGGTTTAGCTCAGTTGGTAGAGCACCCGCCTTGTAAGCGGTAGGTCGTCAGTTCGATTCCGACAACCGGCACCAAACAAAAAACCCGTCTCTGACGGGTTTTTTCATTTCTGCAGCGGCTGATGCTTTCAGCTTTCCGTCCGTGTCTGGATCTTGACGCGAATGTGCTGCACGTCCCACCCCTTGGTACGCAAATGCGCTTCGAACGATGGCAGCAGTTGCCTGAGCTTGGATGCGGCCGCATTTCCTTTCACGAGCAAGCACCAGGTCATGCCTTCGATGGGGCCGGCCTGGATCGACGCGCGCATGCTGGGTGGAATCAATGGCTCGATGGCCTTCAGGCGGGCGGTGGAATCGCGGGTGAGGCGTGTCAGTTGCGCCAGCGTGGGAGACTCGCTTGCGGCTTGCAGAAGAGGGATGGATTCATGGCGTCTGTGCATGTCTGTCGTGCGTGCCTAAGTGAGAACTGTGGAGGTGATGCCTCATTATCTGCGCGTGGTGGCGGAAGGGCTCGAAAGACGGTTTCCCGGCTTTGCAGTGCCTGAGCGTGGTTCGCGCACATCGCCAAATGGGCTCAAACCCACATCCTTGTCAGAGTAGCTGGACTTTGTGAAGGGCGATCCACGGCGCACGGGTAGAATCTGCGCCACGAGCCCCCGTGTCCGGAGGCAAAAAACAGTGCATACATCTGTTGCAATTTCCGGAACCGGCCCCATCTGATACCAATTAGTCTTAGGGATTACGGTCGTCTGGCGCGCATTGAGCGTGACGGGCGGTCCTGTTTGCATGGCCACCAACTTCCTCACCAAATTATTTGGCAGCCGCAATGACCGGCTGCTTAAAACTTATCGCAAAACCGTTGTCAGCATCAATGCTCTTGAGCCTCAGTTCGAGAAGCTGAGCGACGACGAACTGCGTGGCAAGACACAGGAATTCAAGGACCGGGTCGCCAAGGGCGAATCGCTGGACGATTTGCTGCCTGAAGCTTTTGCCGTGGTCCGCGAGGGCTCCAAGCGCATCATGAAGATGCGCCATTTCGACGTGCAGTTGCTCGGCGGCATGGCGCTGCATTACGGCAAGATCGCCGAAATGCGCACCGGCGAAGGCAAGACGCTGACCGCGACGCTGCCCGTGTACCTGAATGCGCTGTCCGGTCAGGGCGTGCACGTGGTGACGGTCAATGATTACCTCGCCAATCGTGATGCGACCTGGATGGGTCGCCTCTACAACTTCCTCGGACTGTCGGTCGGCATCAACCTGCCGCAAATGCCGCGCGAGGAAAAGCAGGCCGCCTACGGCTCCGACATCACCTACGGCACGAACAACGAATACGGCTTCGACTACCTGCGCGACAACATGGTCTACGAAGGCCGCGAGCGCGTGCAGCGCGGCCTGAACTACGCCATCGTCGACGAAGTGGACTCGATCCTGATCGACGAGGCCCGCACGCCGCTGATCATCAGCGGTCAGGCCGAAGACCACACCGCGATGTACGTGGAGATGAACAAGATCGCTCCCATGCTCACGCGTCAGGAAGGCGAAGCCGACCCGCGCACGGGCGAAGGCGTGACCAAGCCGGGCGACTACACGCTGGACGAAAAATCGCAGCAGGTGTTCCTGACCGAGCAGGGCCACGAGCGCGCCGAGCAACTGCTGTCGCAGGGTGGGCTGATCGCCGAAGGTGCGTCGCTCTACGACCCATCGAACATCTCGCTGGTGCACCACCTGTACTCTGCGCTGCGTGCCAACCATCTGTATCACCGCGACCAGCATTACGTCGTTCAGAACGGCGAAATCGTGATCGTGGACGAGTTCACGGGTCGCCTGATGGCGGGTCGTCGCTGGAGCGATGGCTTGCATCAGGCGGTGGAAGCCAAGGAAGGCGTGGAAATCCAGGCCGAGAACCAGACGCTGGCCTCGATCACTTTCCAGAACTACTTCCGTCTGTACAACAAGCTCTCGGGCATGACCGGCACGGCCGACACCGAAGCCTACGAATTCCAGGAAATCTACGGTCTCGAAACCGTGGTGGTTCCACCGAATCGCAAGAGCAAGCGTGATGACCAGCTGGACCGCGTCTACAAGACGACGCGCGAAAAGTACGACGCTGCGATCGCCGACATCCGCGAGTGCTATGGCCGTGGCCAGCCCGTGCTGGTGGGTACGACCTCGATCGAGAACTCGGAAATCATCGACGAGCTGCTCAACCGCGAGAACCTGCCTCACCAGGTGCTGAACGCCAAGCAGCATGCCCGTGAAGCCGACATCGTGGCGCAGGCCGGTCGTCCCGGCATGATCACGATTGCCACGAACATGGCTGGTCGCGGTACCGACATCGTGCTCGGCGGCAACATCGAAAAGGCGATTTCTGCCGTCGAAGCCGATGAGTCGCTGGACGAAGGCGCGCGCGCCGCTCGCATCCAGCAACTGCGCGACGAATGGAAGGTCGATCACGACAAGGTGGCGGCTCTTGGTGGTCTGCGCATCATCGCGACCGAACGTCACGAATCGCGCCGCATCGACAACCAGCTGCGCGGCCGTTCAGGCCGTCAGGGTGACCCAGGTTCTTCGCGCTTCTACCTGAGTCTGGATGACCAGCTCATGCGCATCTTCGCGGGCGACCGCGTCAAGGCCATCATGGATCGCCTGAAGATGCCCGACGGTGAAGCCATCGAAGCCGGCATTGTCACGCGCAGCATCGAATCGGCGCAGCGCAAGGTCGAAGCCCGCAACTTCGACGTTCGCAAGCAACTGCTCGAATACGACGACGTCTCCAATGATCAGCGCAAGGTCATCTACCAGCAGCGCAACGAGATCATCGACGCTGAAGAACTCTCCGGCCTGATCGCTGCCATGCGCGATGACGTTTTCACCGACGTGGTGCACCAGTACGTGCCTGCCGAATCGGTGGAAGAACAGTGGGACCTGCCGGGCCTTGAAAAGGCACTGGCTGGCGACTGGCAGATCGAGCTGCCGCTGCAGCAGGCGGTCCAGGGCTCGGACAGCATGACCGACGAGGAAATCCTCGAAAAGGTGCTGGCTGCGGCTCGCGAACAGTTCGATGAGAAGGTTGCGCTGGTCGGCAAGGAACAGTTCAACAACTTCGAGCGCATGGTTCTGCTGCAGAGCTTCGATTCGAACTGGCGTGATCACCTCTCCGCGCTCGACTACTTGCGCAAGGGCATTCACCTGCGCGGCTATGCGCAGAAGCAGCCCAAGCAGGAATACAAGCGCGAAGCGTTCGAGCTGTTCCGTCAGCTGATCGAATCGGTGAAGAACTCGGTGACGCGCACCCTGATGACCGTGCAGATTCGTTCGAACGAGCAACTCGACGAAGCTTCGCAGGCGCTGGAGCATCAGGGCGACCGCCTGGATGGTGCGATCTACCACGGCAGCTCCGATCTGGGCGATCCGGGTGAGGACGGTCCGGAGTCGCAGCCGCTGCCGGCCGAATACGAAGGCCTGCGCATCAGTCGCAACGACCCCTGCCCATGCGGCAGCGGCAAGAAGTACAAGCAGTGCCACGGCAAACTGGCCTGATCTGCTCTACAAACATCAACACGGGCTTCATGCCCGTGTTTTTGCTTGTAGCATCACGGTTTGGCTTCGCGCATGGCTGTCATGACGCGAAAGCAGAATCGATCCACCGAACAACCCACCCCATTTCACTCTCTCGAGGACACCGTTATGCCTGTGAACCTTTCCGCTCCTGATCCAGCCGCTCTGCACCCCATCGCCGGTGTGCGTATCGGCGTGACCGAGGCTGGCGTGCGCAAGGCCAATCGCAAGGACCTGACTGTGTTCCTGCTGGACGAAGGCGCTGCCGTCGCTGGCGTGTTCACCAAGAACCGCTTCTGCGCCGCTCCCGTGCAGATCTGCCGCGAGCATCTGGCCAAGGGCTCGGACATCCGCGCCATGGTGATCAACACCGGCAACGCCAACGCCGGTACCGGCGCCGACGGCCTCGCGCGTGCCAATGCGACCTGCGATGCGCTGGCCAAGGAGCTGGGCATCTCGGCCGCGCAGATCCTGCCGTTCTCGACGGGCGTGATCATGGAGTCGCTGCCGGTGGATCGCATCGTCGCCGGTCTGCCAGCGGCCATCGCTGCCGCCAAGCCCGACAACTGGGGCACCGCTGCTGCGGGCATCATGACGACCGACACCGTGCCCAAGGCCTTCAGCACGCAGGTGCAGATCTCCGGCAAGACCGTATCGGTGACCGGCATCTCCAAGGGCGCGGGCATGATTCGCCCGAACATGGCGACCATGCTGGGTTTCCTGGCGACCGACGCGAACATCGCGCCCGCGCTGCTCAAGGATCTGGTGCGCGATCTGGCTGACCAGTCGTTCAACCGCGTGACCATCGATGGCGACACCTCGACCAACGATTCGTTCGTGCTGATCGCCACGCAGAAGGCAGGCAACGCCGAGATCACGGCGATCGACAGCGCAGACGGCAAGGTGCTCAAGGCAGCCCTGCTCGAAGTGGCGCAGAAGCTGTCGCAAGCCATCGTGCGCGATGGCGAAGGTGCGACCAAATTCATCACCATCCACGTCGAAGGCGGCAAGACGGGTGACGAGTGCCGTCTGGTGGCCTATGCGATCGCGCATTCGCCGCTGGTCAAGACCGCGTTCTTCGCCAGCGATCCAAACCTCGGCCGCATTCTGGCCGCCGTGGGTTACGCAGGCATCGAAGATCTGGATCAGGGCGGCATCGACCTGTATCTGGACGACGTGCATGTGGCCAAGCAAGGCGGTCGCAATCCCGACTACCGCGAAGAAGACGGGCAGCGCGTGATGAAGCAGACCGAAATCACCGTGCGTGTGAACCTCGGTCGCGGCAAGGCTGCAGACACCGTGTGGACCTGCGATCTGAGCCACGAATACGTGACCATCAACGCCGACTACCGCTCCTGAGCGACCTCACAGAAGATAGATTGACGGAAGAGACATGAACGAAGCCTTTGAACGCTTGCTGCAACGAGCGGAGCAACTGATTGATCGCATTGAGTCCGTGCTGCCCAAGCCCATGTCCGAGCCGGACTGGGGTGCGTCGGTGGCCTTTCGCTACCGCAAGCGCAGCAACGGTCACGGCGTGCTGGAGCCCGTGCGCCACATGTCGGCCCAGAGCCTCGATGACCTCAAGGAAATCGAAGGTCAGAAGGAAAAGATCCAGCGCAACACGCAGCAGTTCGTGGACGGCAAGCCTGCCAACAACGTGCTGCTGACGGGCGCGCGCGGCACTGGCAAGTCTTCGCTGATCAAGGCCTGCTTGAACGCCTATGCATCCAAGGGACTGCGCCTGATCGAAGTCGACAAGGCGGATCTCACCGACCTGCCAGACATCGTCGAAGTGGTGTCGAGTCGCCCCGAAAAGTTCGTCATCTACTGCGATGACCTGAGCTTTGAAGACGGCGAGGCGAGCTACAAGGCGCTCAAGTCGATTCTCGATGGTTCGGTGGCGGCATCGACGCCGAACGTGCTGATCTACGCGACCAGCAATCGTCGCCACCTGCTGCCCGAATACATGCAGGAAAACCTCAGCTACAAGCACACCGCCGACGGCGAAGTGCATCCGGGCGAGGCGGTGGAAGAGAAGATCTCGCTGTCCGAGCGTTTCGGCCTGTGGGTGAGCTTCTATCCGTTCAGTCAGGAGGAGTACCTCACCATCGTCAGCCAATGGCTGCGCTCGCTGGGCGTGTCGGAAGCGGCGATTGCCGAGGCGCGTCCGCAGGCGCTGATCTGGGCGCTGGAGCGCGGCTCGCGCAGCGGCCGTGTGGCATCGCAGTTCGCGCGTGACTTTGCAGGGCAGTACGCCAATGGCTGATTCGGAAAACACCGTGCCGCGCAAGCACACGGAAGTGGCGGTCGGCATTCTGCTCAAGCGCGATGGCGGCGCGATGCTGCTGACTTCGCGCCCCGAGGGCAAGCCGTACGCGGGCTACTGGGAGTTTCCGGGTGGCAAGCTTGAAGCGGGTGAAACCGTGGAGGAGGCGCTGCGCCGCGAGCTGCAGGAAGAGCTGGGCATCACCATCGGCGCGGCCAGCGTCTGGAAGGTGACCGAGCACGACTACCCGCATGCGCTGGTGCGCTTGCATTGGTGCAAGGTCTACGACTGGCAGGGCGAGTTTGAGATGCGCGAAGGCCAGAACATGGCTTGGCAGGACTGGCCGCCCACGGTCAAGCCGATCTTGCCTGGCGCAGTGCCGGTGCTGGAGTGGTTTGCCGAAGAACGCGGTGAGCGCTTTGATCCGTCAGTGATCGGCTGAAATGGTGCGTGAGCGATCTTTGGTGGAGGTCGATCACGGCTCCAGTTTCGGATCGCCGTAGATATTGTCTTCAGGCGGTGCTTCCGCAGGAACGCGGAAGTCCTCGTTGCCCCACGCGCCCAGATCGATCATCTTGCAGCGTTCGCTGCAGAAGGGGCGAAAGCGATTGGCGGGGCTGTACAGACTGTCGCCGCCGCAGGTGGGGCATTTCACATGCTTTGGGGGTGTGGCCGAAGTGGTTTCGTTCTGGCTCATGATGTCTTCACACGTCGAGTTTCAGGAGCAGAGCGTCAACTCGAAGTTGGCTTCTTCCGTGGCGGGAAGCATCTTGCCGCTTTCATCCTGTTGCATCATGCGCACCGACACCAGCAGGCGGTTGCCGCTGATTTCGGGAACCAGCTTGAACGCAGGATCAATGCGCAGGCGCAGCAGGTTGAAGGTGCGGCCGTGCGGCAAGGTCTGCTGGAACTGTCCGCGCGTGGTCACCACTTTCTGTGGCATACCGGCGTCGCGCATCAGGCGCAGCAGTACGAACACCGATTCCGCAAGCGGTGCCAGCGTGTGCGACCAGTCTTCCAGATCACGCTGACGCTTTTCCTGAGGCAGGTTGCGCCATGCGTGGTAAGCGGGCAGGTCAAAACTGCAGGTGCCACCGGGGATGCCCACGCGGCTGCGGATGGCCATCAGCCATTCGTTCTCAGTGAGTGCTTGGCCTGTCTTGCCACTTTGCGCATTGAGGTCGCTGAAGCAGCCGTCCAACTGCGCGACAAAACCATCGAGCACACGTTCGGAAATGGAGGGGTTGCCGCGATAGGAATCGAGCAACAGCTTTTGCTTGTCGAGATCCTTGAGCACATCGGTCTTGAGGTCGGCGCGGGCAGCCACGTCCATGATCTCGAAGATGGTGACCAAGGCGAAATGATGGTCCAGAGGATGCGCGCGCGGGATCAGCTCGCCAAGGCGGCGAAACAGCTGCTCCAACCGTAAGTAGGTTCTCAGGCGTTCGTTGAAAGGATATTCGTAGAGAATCACGCTGCGGGCTTCCCGGATTTCAGCTCATTTTGGTGCTGGTTGATTGATTTGTGTCAGCACACTTGGGCACATCATAGCCCGAACTGCCTTGCGATCTCGCGAGCTTTTGTTTGCAGATCTAACAAAGACAACCCATCGTTAAAAATCACCCAATCCGCAGCGGCCCGGCGCTGCTCGCGGCTGGCTTGCGCCGCGATGATGGACTCGACAGCTTCGCGTGCCAGCCCATTGCGTTGATGGACGCGCGTGATCTGCGTTTCATGGGTACAGTCGACCACAATCACGCGGTCGAGTTGCGATGGCCAACGGCGGGACTCCACGAGCAGGGGAATGTCGAACACGATCACCTTACTGCCCGCTTGCTCTGCGGCCTTGGCTGCTGCCCATGTGGTCTGGCCGACGAGAGGATGCACGATGGCTTCGAGCCGCCCTTTGGCGCTGGCGTCGTTGAACACGAGGTCACGCATGCGTGCACGATCCAATGCGCCGGATGCATCCACGAAGTCGTCGCCGAATACGGCGCGAATCTGTGGAATGGCGGCGCCACCCGCTGCAGTCGCCGAGCGTGCGATCTGGTCGGCGTCGATGAGCGCAGCGCCGAGGTCGCGCAACATGCCTGCAACAGTGCTTTTGCCGCTGCCTATGCCGCCGGTGAGTCCGATGCGCAGGCTTGTTTTTCCAGATTGTCGTGACATGTGCCTGGGCGGATCACAGTCCGAAGACCGAGAGCACGGTGTGCAGAATGCGGTTGGGACCAACGACCATGGCGGTCAGTCCGCCAAGCGCGAGAAACGGGCCGAATGGCACGTACTTGCCTTCGCGCAAAGAACTCATCAGCTTCATTCCGATGCCGACAATCGCACCGATGACCGAGGCCATCAGGATAATGGGCACGAGCGCTGTCCAACCGAACCATGCACCAAGAGCCGCCAGCAGCTTGAAGTCGCCGTGCCCCATGCCGATCTTGCCGGTCACAAACTTGTACACCCAATACACGAACCACAGAGACAGGTAGCCTGCCGCCGCACCCATGACGGAATCCATCAACGGTACAGGCAACCAGTGGATGGCCGAGCCGAGCAGGCCTGCCCAAAGCAACGGCAGGGTGATGCTGTCGGGCAGGAGCGTCGTATCCCAGTCGATCATGGCCAGCGCGATGATGGCAGCCGAGAAGCCGCACCACATCAGCGTCGTCATCGACCAGCCCCACTTGGTGGCGGAAAAATAGAAGAAGGCGCCAGTGACCAGTTCAACCAGAGGGTAGCGCGGGCTGATGCGCGCCTTGCAACCAGAACACTTGCCGCCCAGCGCGATGTAGCTCACGACAGGCATGTTCTCGTACCAGCGAATCGCGTGTCCGCAATGTGGACAACGCGAGGCAGGGGTCATGAGGTTGAACTTGTCTTCATCGGCTGGAGTGGCGTCTTTTTTCACCAGTCTCGAAAGCCAACCCACGAGGCTGAAAGGCTCACTTTCCTTGGCTTCGAGTGTTTCGCCTTTGTCGTCGGTGACCTTGAGGCCCTTGTCTGCTGCGAAGAGAAGGACTTCCTGAACCCAATCCCGATCCATCATGATCGGCAGACGATGAATCACCACATTCAAAAAACTGCCAATGAGCAAACCAAGGATGCCAATGGCAACGGCATCCATCCAATCCACACCGAACATCAGACAACCTGGCCGAGCTTGAAGATAGGCAGGTACATCGACACGACGATACCGCCAATCAGGCCGCCGAGGAACACGATGATGATGGGCTCCATCAGACTGGAGAGGCCCGCCACCATTTCGTCCACTTCCGCTTCATAGAAGTCGGCGGACTTGCCAAGCATGTGGTCGATCGAACCGGATTCTTCACCGATGGCCACCATCTGGATGACCATGGATGGGAAGACGTTCGCATTGGTCATCGCATTGGTCAGGCTGGTGCCCGTCGATACTTCGTTCTGGATCTTGGTCGTGGCTTCGCTGTACACCGAATTGCCCGAGGCACCACCCACCGAGTCCAGCGCTTCCACCAAGGGAACACCGGCGGCGAACATGGTGGAGAGGGTTCGTGTCCAGCGCGCGATACAGGACTTGTTGATCAGGTCACCAAAGATAGGCATTTTCAGAAGAGCGCGATCCATGAACCGCTGCATCTTCTCGCTGCGCTTCCATGCCTGCATGAAGAAGTAGCCGCCGCCGCCAATGACGCCGAAGATCAGCCACCAATAGGCAACGAAGAACTCGCTGATGCCCATCACGATCAAGGTGGGAGCAGGCAGGTCGGCACCGAACGAGGTAAAGACTTCCTTGAACGCAGGAATCACGAAAATCATGATCACGGTCACCACCACGAAGGCGACCACCACCACAGCACACGGATACATCAAGGCAGATTTGATCTTGGACTTGATCGCTTCTGTCTTTTCCATGTAGGTCGCCAAGCGATCCAGCAGCGATTCCAGAATACCGGCCTGCTCGCCGGCCTCGACCAGATTGCAGTAGAGGCTGTCGAAATACATCGGAAATTTGCGGAAAGCGGCGTTCAGCGACGTACCGGTTTCCACATCGCTGCGGATGTCGTTGAGCAGCTTGGTGACGCTGGGATTCGTGTTGCCGCGGCCCACAATGTCAAAGGCCTGCAGCAAGGGCACACCCGCTTTCATCATCGTCGCCATCTGGCGAGTGAACAGCGCGATGTCCTTGGGCTTGATCTTCTTGCCCGAGCGCATGCGGCGCTTCTTGATCTTGGTGGCGAGCACGCCCTGACGGCGCAAGGTGGCCTTGACCTGATTTTCACCAGCCGCGCGAATTTCACCGCGCACGACCTTGCCACTGCGGTCCTTGCCTTCCCACTCAAAGACGAAGTCCTTGATTCCCCTCGATGCTGCAGTTGCCATATCGTGTCGATGCTTTCTTCTGTATTTTTATTCGTTGGTGCAGGCCAGAACTTCTTCCAGCGATGTCATGCCTATTTTTGCCTTGTACAGGCCGGACTGACGCAAAGAACGCACCCCTTCGATGCGTGCTTGCTGGGCAATTTCCAACGCGCTGCCATCGCGCAGGATGATGCGTTGCATCTCCTCGGAAATGGGCATGACCTCATAGATGCCAACGCGTCCTTTGTAGCCATTGTTGCAGGCGCTGCAGCCCACCGGTTTGTAGGTGACCCACGAACCGTCGATGTCCTCTTCCTTGTAGCCCGCCTCCACCAGTGATTCGTGCGGAATATCGGCAGGCTCCTTGCAGTTGGGGCACAGACGCCGGGCCAGACGCTGAGCGGTGATCAGAATCACGCTCGATGCAATATTGAACGGCGCGATGCCCATGTTGCGCATACGCGTCAACGTGGTGGGCGCGTCGTTGGTGTGCAGGGTCGAGAGCACCATGTGACCAGTCTGCGCTGCCTTGATGGCGATGTCGGCGGTTTCGAGGTCACGGATTTCGCCGACCATGATGATGTCGGGATCCTGGCGCAGAAAGGCCTTGAGCGCGACAGAAAAGGTCAACCCCGCCTTGTCGTTCACATTGACCTGATTCACGCCGGGCAAGTTGATTTCCGACGGATCTTCGGCCGTGGAAATGTTCACGCCCGGCTTGTTCAGCAGGTTCAGACAGGTGTAGAGCGACACGGTCTTGCCCGAACCCGTGGGGCCTGTGACCAGAATCATTCCGTATGGGCGCACGATCGCCGTCAGCAGACGCTCTTTTTCCTCGGGCTCATAGCCGAGCGCTTCGATGCCGAGCTTGGCGCTGCTCGGGTCGAGAATACGGATCACGATCTTCTCGCCGAACAGCGTGGGCAAGGTGCTCACGCGGAAATCGATGACACGATCCGCACCGATCTTGAGCTTCATTCGCCCGTCCTGCGGCACGCGCTTTTCTGAAATGTCCAGCCGCGAGATCACCTTGATGCGCGATGCCAGCTTTTCCTTGATCGCTGGGGGCGGGCTGGAGATTTCGCGCAACTCGCCATCGATGCGAAAACGCACGCGGTAGGTGTGCTCGTAGGGCTCGAAGTGCAAGTCCGACGCGCGCATGTTGAACGCATCGATCAGCATCTTCTGCAGGAACTTGACGATGGGCGCGTCTTCGACGTCCTGGCCCACGTCCTGAGACTCTGTTTCCTCTTCGACCTGGACATCGCCAAACTCGAAGTCACCCCCCCCGCCCGAGACAATGCTGTCGAGCGCTTCGCTGGCTCCTTTGCTCGCCTGTTCAACGAATTTGCCGAGCTTGTCGTACTCGGCAATGATCCAGTCGACCCCCATCTGGGTGGTGAACTTGATCTGTTCGGCCGCCTCGTGATCCGTGGGGTCGGCTGTTGCAATGATGAGACGATTTCCGCGCTTGCTGAGTACCGCCACGCGGTAGGTCATGCAAATCTTGGCATCCAGCACTTCTTTGGGCAGCTTGAGCGGATCGAATACCGAAACGTCAATCAGCGGGGCGCCGAAGACGCTGGAAATCGTATGTGCCAGATCAGCCGATGTGATCGTACCGGAGCCGATCAGCTCGGCGATGAAGGTGCTGCGCGTGGCTTGCGCCTTCTTGGCGATGTCCTCTGCGGCCTTCTGATCGAGCTTGCCAGCGGACATCAAGGCTCGTGCCAAACCAGGCAGAACAATGGGGGTCGCGCTTTTGGGGGCAGTGTCTACAGCGGCCATGAATGCAGTGGATTGATGTAAGTAAGGGCAACGATCCTATCATCGCTTATTGACCGTTGGCTGTACAGCATGAGCAGGCCTGTTGCATGTTGCGATGCAGCAATCTGTGTTGTCTTTGCCAGTATGCGTGTGGTCGTGAGAAGCGGGTCCTTCGCTATTTGATATTGAGCAGACTTTTCCGCCTTTTTGCGGTGCATTTTCGTGCCATAGCAGGACTCATTGGACGCACTTCACTGCTGGGGATTGCGCACTTTCATGATGCGTGGTTGTAGGCGGTTGCTCTCAGGGCCTCGACAAGAAGGGTGTCGGGTTGTCATTTATTTGCATGAGTGCGCATAACTACAACACTTTGGGCTGGATGCGCCGTTCAGGACGGGTCAGCGGCAAAGCAAAAGCCCAAGTGAACCAGTCACTTGGGCTTGTCGTATTTTGTCTTGGTCGGGGTGAGAGGATTCGAACCTCCGGCCTCTACGTCCCGAACGTAGCGCTCTACCAGGCTAAGCTACACCCCGTTTGGTGTTGCTCACTGCCGGGATGCTGCGGCTTAGATGCGGCGATCAAGCAGTGAAGCCGCCAATTGTAATAATCCGCGTGTATATGCGTTGTTAGTAAGGTTGGCGATGGCGTCGATGGCGAGTTGGGCTTGCGCGGCGGCTGCCTGGCGGGTGGCGTCAAGTGCTCCTGTGGTTTTGACGATCTCGATCACCGCTGGCAGGTTGTCGGTTTCACCCACTTCGATGGCGTTTTTGATCAGCGCGCATTGCTCGGCAGTGCCGCGTTGCATGGCGATGATCAGGGGCAGGGTGACCTTGCCTTCGCGCAGGTCGTCGCCGAGGTTCTTGCCCATTTCGGCGGCGTCGCCGTCGTAGTCGAGCACGTCGTCGATGACCTGGAAGGCGGTGCCGAGTGCCTGTCCGTAGTCGGCGCAGGCCTTTTCGACATGCTCGGGGCTTCCGGCCAGAACGGCTGCGAGTCGCGCGCTGGCCTCGAACAGCTTGGCGGTCTTGGAGCGGATGACGTTCAGGTAGGCGGCTTCGGTGAGCGACGCGTCATGCGTGTTCATGAGCTGCTGGACCTCGCCCTCGGCGATGATGTTCGTCGCTTCGGCCAGGATGTGCATGACACGCATGTTGTTCGTGTCGACCATCATCTGGAAGGCGCGCGAGTACAGAAAATCGCCCACCAGCACGCTGGCCGGGTTGCCGAAGTTCTCGTTGGCGGTGGGTCGGCCACGGCGCAGGGTGGATTCGTCGACCACGTCGTCGTGCAGCAGGGTGGCGGTGTGGATGAATTCCACCACGGCGGCCAGATTGAAGCGCTGCGCGTCCTTGTATTCGAGCGCGCCGGACAGCAGCAGCAGCAGGGCGGGACGCAGGCGCTTGCCACCCGCGGAGATGATGTACTGCGCCACTTGGCTCACCAGCGGCACCGAAGAGCTGAGGCGTGCGGCGATGACTTTGTCCACTTCGCGCATGTCATCTGCGATCAATGCGAGCGTTGCGGCGGTGCTGTTGTTGTTGGCGGCCAAGGTGATGCAGTCAGAAAATGTTGTCAAAGACTCAAATTATAGGAAGTACGGATCGCATTGCTGTTGAGGCATGGGAAAGTAACCGACGAATCCTTGCGAAGCGTGGCCTGTCGCGGGTTTGACGGGGATGGTCGGGCAGGCTTTGACATAGGCATGCGTGCTGCCTTTGCGGGCATCGGGGTGGGGCTTGCCAGCGATCAATCGACTAGGGTATACTCTTGGGTTCCGTGAAAGTTCGTTCGCGGAGCTCATTTCAAAAGAGGTTTACATGTACGCGGTCATAAAAACCGGTGGCAAGCAATATCGCGTTGCTGCTGGCGAAAAAATCAAAGTAGAACAGATTGCTGCGGACGTAGGCCAGGAGATTGTGATCGACCAGGTTCTGGCAGTCGGCAACGGCGCTGAACTCAAGGTTGGTGCACCCCTGGTGTCCGGCGCATCTGTGAAGGCAACGGTTGTTGCTCACGGCAAGCACGACAAAGTGCGCATCTTCAAGCTGCGTCGTCGTAAGCACTATGCTAAGTCTCAAGGTCACCGTCAACAGTTCACCGAACTGCTGATCGGCGCTATTGCTGCTTAAGGGGTAATATCTCATGGCACAGAAAAAAGGCGGCGGCTCTACGCGCAACGGTCGTGACTCCAAGCCAAAAATGCTGGGCGTCAAGGCTTACGGTGGTGAACTGATCAGCGCTGGCTCGATCATCGTTCGTCAACGCGGCACACGTATTCACGCTGGTGACAACGTGGGCCAGGGCAAGGATCACACTCTGTTCGCACTGGTGGACGGTCATGTGAGCTTTGGCCACAAGGGTGCTCTGAACAAGCACACAGTGAGCATCACCAAGGTGTAAGCTGTTCGCTGAACAAGCGCCAAAGCCCCGATCCGTCGGGGCTTTGTTGTTTTCGGCGGTTTGATTTGTTCGGGTGACATGAAGCCTGCGGCTTCAATTGGTTATTCGTGCAGAGGTGCCAATATGGCCCTTTATGCGTTGTTGCTCGCCCTTGCCGTACGAGAGTACTGTCAGCGGGCGAGGCGCCTAGCCTAAAGGGCCATCTTGGCATTGTGGCTGTGAATCCGGCAGTGGCTCACACTTCCCAATCTGCTGTGCGGTGTTTTTGCCGCGTTATTCAGGTGGTTGACGCCTGATCAAGTCCTTTCCTTCGAGTGTGGATCGGGCGATTTTGTAAACTCCTGCATCATGAAGTTCGTTGACGAAGCCTTTATCGACATTGCCGCCGGCGACGGGGGCAATGGCTGCGTGTCGTTCCGCCACGAGAAGTACAAGGAATTTGGCGGTCCCGATGGCGGTGACGGTGGCCGTGGTGGGCATGTGTTTGCCGTGGCCGATCCGAATCTGAACACGTTGGTCGACTACCGTTTCTCGCGCCGCCACGAGGCGCAGCGCGGTGAGCATGGCAAGGGCTCGGACATGTTCGGCTCGGCAGGCAAGGATGTGACGCTGCGCATGCCGGTAGGCACGATCCTGACCGATGCCGACACGGGCGAGGTGCTGTTCGAGCTGCTCAATGCGGGTGATGTGATCACCATTGCCAAGGGTGGCGATGGCGGTTTCGGCAATCTGCGTTTCAAGAGCGCGATCAACCGCGCGCCGCGCCAGAAGACGCCCGGTTTCCCTGGCGAGCGTCGCAATCTGAAGCTGGAACTCAAGGTGCTGGCGGACGTGGGTCTGCTGGGTCTGCCGAATGCGGGCAAGTCGACGTTCATTGCGGCGGTGTCCAATGCGCGCCCGAAGATTGCCGACTACCCATTCACCACGCTGCACCCGAATCTGGGTGTGGTGCGCGTCGGTCCCGAGCAGAGCTTCGTGATCGCCGACATTCCCGGGCTGATCGAAGGCGCTTCGGAAGGCGCGGGTCTGGGACATCTGTTCCTGCGCCATCTGCAGCGCACGCGCCTGTTGCTGCATATTGTTGACGTGGCTCCGTTCGATGACAACGTCGATCCGGTCGCGCAGGCCAAGGCGATCGTGGAAGAGCTGCGCAAGTACGATGCCGAGCTGCACAGCAAGCCGCGCTGGCTGGTGCTCAACAAGCTGGACATGGTGCCCGAAGAGGACCGTGCCAAGCTGGTCAAGGACTTCGTCAAGCGCTTCAAGTGGAAGGGCCCGGTGTTCGAGATTTCCGCGCTCACGCGTGAAGGTTGCGAGCCGCTGATCAAGTCGATCTTCCAGCATGTGCACGCCGAGCAGGTGGCACAGAACTCGACGCCTGAGGTCGATCCGCGTTTCCTGTCCAAGGATGAGGTGGATGTGCACGACGATCCGCGTTTTGATCCACGCTTCGACCCGCGCTTTGCGTCGGGTGACGACGATCAAGCCTGAGCTTGCGGCCTGACCGACTTCGCCACTGAAGCCGTCTGACGTTTCATAATGGCAACCGCCCGCGATCTGCTCGTTTTGCAGCAGTCGGGCGAGATTGCCAAACACATACAGAAAATGGTCTCCAATGTTTTGAGCGATGCGCGTCGCATCGTGGTGAAGGTCGGCTCCAGTCTCGTGACCAACGAGGGCAAGGGGCTGGATGAGGTCGCCATCGGCGAATGGAGCCGCCAGATGGCGGCTCTTGTGCATGGCGACGACGGTGTGCGCCGCGAGGTCATCATGGTCTCGAGCGGCGCGATTGCCGAAGGCATGAAGCGTCTGGGCTGGACAACCCGCCCGAGCGAAATCCACGAGTTGCAGGCAGCGGCTGCTGTCGGTCAGATGGGCTTGGCTCAAATGTATGAAACCAAGCTGCGTGAGCAAGGCATGCGCAATGCGCAGGTGCTGCTGACGCACGCCGACCTGGCTGATCGTGAGCGCTATCTGAACGCGCGCATCACGCTGCTGACGCTCTTGCGTCTGGGTGTGGTTCCGGTCATCAACGAGAACGACACGGTCGTGACCGACGAAATCAAATTCGGTGACAACGATACGCTGGGCGCGCTCGTGGCCAACTTGGTCGAAGCCGATGCGCTGGTGATCCTCACCGACCAGAAGGGCTTGTACACCGCCGATCCTCGCCGTGATCCGAACGCCAAGTTCGTGGACGTGGCGGAGGCGGGTGATCCTGCGTTGGAAGAAATGGCGGGCGGTGCGGGCTCCAGCATCGGCAAGGGCGGCATGATCACCAAGATTCTGGCGGCCAAGCGCGCTGCGGGCTCGGGTGCTTCCACCGTGATTGCCTGGGGGCGCGAAAAAGACGTGCTGATTCGTCTGGCCAAGGGCGAGTCCATCGGCACGCTGCTGGTTGCGCAGACCCAGAAGACGCAGGCGCGCAAGCAGTGGATGGCCGATCACCTGCAGATGCGTGGTGCGGTGACCGTCGATGCCGGTGCGGCCGCGATGTTGATCGGCAGTGGCAAGAGCCTGCTGCCGATTGGCATGATTGCCGTCGAGGGCGATTTTGTGCGCGGCGATGTCATCGGCATCAAGGATGCGACTGGCGTGGAAATCGCGCGTGGCTTGGCCAATTACGCGAGTGCCGAAGCACGTCTGCTGTGCCGCAAGCCTTCATCGGAATTCGAACATCTCCTCGGCTACACCGCAGAGCCCGAGATGGTGCACCGCGACAATCTGGTGCTGGCGCATCACTGAGATGGTGGAAAACGGAAACGCCCGGAAACCTGGGGTTTCCGGGGCGGTGTCGCTGTGGGTTTGCCCGTCTGGCGGCAGGGCTGACGAATCACTCGTCGTGTTGCATGCCCTTGGGCTGAGCCAGAATCTGCGACGGTTGCCCGATCAGTTCATCGTCCGGTGCCAGAGCCCGGCTTTGCGGGTTTGGATCGAAGCTTGCGCCCGGCGGCAATTCCATGCCCGGCTTCAGCATCATCGAGTTGAAGCGCGTGGCCGTGGGCTGAATCACATCAGGAACAGGCAGGCCATCTCTCGATCGCATGCCGCTTCTGAGATACCGGTTGCGCTGTTCGTGGCGCGGCAGAAAGCGCGCCAGTTCGGTGAGCGCCATTTCATAGACGCCGCGCTTGAATTCCACCACTACATCGAGCGGAACCCAATAGTCGTTCCAACGCCAAGCGTCGAACTCTGGATGATTGGTGGCACGCAGGTTCAAATCCCAGTCGTGGCCCACCAATTGCAGGAGATACCAGATCTGCTTCTGGCCCTTGTAATGTCCGCGCGCATCGCGGCGGATATACCGGTCAGGCACCTCGTAGCGCAACCAGTCCCGCGTGCGGGCAATGATTCGGACGTGGTCGGGCATGAGCCCGACTTCCTCGTGAAGCTCCCGGAACATGGCTTGCTCGGGGGATTCCCCGCGATCAATGCCACCTTGAGGGAACTGCCAACTGTGCGTCCGTATCCTTTTTCCCCAGAATACCTGGTTCCTCTGGTTGAGCAGGATGATGCCGACGTTCGGGCGAAATCCGTCCCGGTCGAGCATAATCTAACCCCAAATTCAAAAACTGTGACCATTATGCACGGTACCCCGCGCGCGGCAAGCGGGCTAACCTCACTGGCCTGAGATCGATAGATGAAAGCTTCCCAATTCCTTATTTCCACCCTCAAAGAAGCTCCTGCTGATGCGGAAGTCGTCAGCCACAAGCTGATGACGCGCGCTGGCATGATCAAGAAGCTGGGGGCCGGTATCTACAACTACATGCCCATGGGCCTGCGCGTGATCCGCAAGGTCGAGGCCATCGTGCGCGAGGAAATGAACCGCGCGGGTGCCATCGAATGCACCATGCCCGTGGTTCAGCCTGCTGACCTGTGGCAGGAAACCGGCCGTTTCGAGAAGATGGGCCCGGAACTCCTGCGCATTCAGGATCGTCATGAAGTCAACTTCGTGATCCAGCCGACCAGCGAAGAAGTCGTGACCGACATCGCGCGCAAGGAATTCCGCAGCTACAAGCAGTTGCCGAAGAACTTGTATCAGATCCAGACCAAGTTCCGCGACGAACGCCGTCCACGCTTTGGCCTGATGCGTGGTCGCGAGTTCATCATGAAGGATGCGTACAGCTTCGACCGCGACCAGACGGCTGCCAAATCCAGCTACCAAGTGATGGCGGGCGCATATCGCCGCATTTTTGACCGTTTTGGTCTCCGTTACCGTGCTGTTGCTGCTGATTCGGGTGCGATCGGTGGTGATCTGAGCGAAGAATTCCAGGTGATCGCTTCAACCGGCGAAGACGCCATCGTCTACTGCCCAAACAGCGAATACGCAGCCAACATGGAAAAGGCCGAGGCGCTGGCGCCTGCAGGCCCACGTCCAGCGGCAAGCAAGCCTCAGACACTGACGCCCACACTAGGCAAAGCGACTTGTGGCGAAGTTGCTGAATTGCTGGGCACCCCTTTGTCAACAACTGTCAAGTCTTTGGTTTTGGCTACAGATGAAGTCAATGATCAAGGCGAAATCGTGAAAAGCCAAGTCTGGTTGCTGCTGCTGCGCGGCGACCATGACATGAACGAGATCAAGGTCAGCAAGGTGCCGGGCCTGAATGTGGGCTTCCGCTTCGCCACGCTGTCCGAGATCGAGGAGCACTTCGGCTGCAAGCCCGGCTATCTGGGCCCGCTGAACATGAAGAAGCCCGTGAAGATCGTGGCCGATCGCGACGTGGCTTTGATGGCTGACTGGATTTGCGGTGCAAATCAGGTGGACCACCACATCACCGGCGTGAACTGGGGCCGCGATCTGCCCGAGCCGGAACTGGTGGTCGACATCCGCAACGTGGTTGCGGGCGACAAGTCTCCCGACGGCAAGGGGGAACTGGCGATCGAGCGCGGTATCGAAGTGGGCCATGTGTTCTACCTCGGCACCAAGTACAGCAAGGCCATGAACGCGACGTTCCTTGCTGAAGACGGCAAGCCTGCATTCTTCGAGATGGGTTGCTACGGCATTGGCGTGACGCGCCTGCCGGCCGCTGCCATCGAACAGAACCATGACGAGCGCGGCATCATCTGGCCCGACGCGATTGCGCCGTTCACCGTGGTGATCTGCCCCATCGGCATGGATCGCAGCGAAGAAGTGAAGGCCGCCGCTGAAAAGCTGTATGCCGAATTCCAGGCGGCAGGCGTTGATGTGTTGCTGGACGACCGCGGCGAGCGCCCCGGTGCGATGTTCGCGGACTGGGAACTGATCGGTGTGCCGCACCGTGTGGTGATCTCGGATCGTGGTTTGAAGGAAGGCCAACTGGAATACCAGGGCCGTCGTGATACGGAAGCAAGCAAGGTCGCTGTGGGCGACGTGTTTGCGCATGTGAAGGAACGTTTGAAGGTATGAGCTTGAAGGAAAGTGTCACTGAGGGAGGAAAGCTGCGGGAGGAGGGCGTGTCGCGCCGTTCGCTCATGCTGTCCCTGTCCGCGGCTCCGCTGGGAATGCTGGGTGTGCCACAAATGGCGCACGCGGGTGGCCAGCTTGAAGAGCCGTTGATGGACTCGGTGCGCACCGCCCTGAGTTCGGCGGTGTCCAATCAAGGCCCGCCAGAGCCGCTGTTTGCCACGACCGAGGCGCGCATCATGTATCTGCGCTGGCTGGGCACGATGAGCGACAAGCTGCGCAAGCGCAAGCCCGAATGGGAAGTGCGCCGCGACTTTCTGCAGACCATCTGGTACGAATCCAAGCGCGCGGGGCTCGACACCTCGCTGGTGCTGGGGCTGGTGCAGGTGGAAAGCGCCTTCCGCAAATACGCGGTCTCGCCAGTGGGCGCGCGTGGCTATATGCAGGTCATGCCGTTCTGGACGCGCGTGATTGGCGATGGCGACGCCGGCAAGCTGTTCCAGATGCAGACCAATCTGCGCTTTGGCTGCGTGATCCTGCGCCACTATCTGGACCGTGAAAAGGGAGACGTGTTCATGGCACTGGGTCGCTACAACGGCAGCCGTGGTCGTGATCCTTATCCGAACGCGGTGTTCGGTGCGCAGCGCAACTGGCTGTTCAACGAGAAGGCGACTGCGGCCTGATCTTTTCGGGCTCTTTCAGGTGCTTTCAAAGCAAAAAGCTGGCTTGATGCCAGCTTTTTTCATGGTGCAGTCTGCTCGGTGCGCCCAATGGGTTCGAGTCTGGACACCATCACCTGATCGATGCGGTAGCTGTCCACGTCCAGCACCTCGAACTTGTAGCCGCCGAAGTTCACGCTGTCCGTGCGGCGGGGCACGCGGCGCAGCATCACCATCAGAAAGCCCGCCAGCGTTTCGTATTCGTCATCGTGCGGCAGCTCGTCAAGGTGGAGCGCGCGCAGCACGTCTTCGATGGGTGTCACGCCGTCGATCAACCACGAGTTATCGTCGCGCTTGACGATCTGCTCCTCGTCATCCGGGCCGACCAGATCGCCCATCACCGTGCTCATCACGTCGTTCAGCGTGACGACACCGACCACGAGGCTGTACTCGTTCACGATGACCGCAAAGTCTTCATGCACTTGGCGGAACTGCTCCAGCACCTCGGCGAGCGTCAACCGATCCGGCACGATCAGCACCTTGTGCACGAGGTTCTCGTCCTTGAGCGACAGGGCCTGATTGTTGAGCACGCGCTGGAACAGGTCCTTGGCATCGACATAGCCGACGACATGGTCGATGTCGCCATCGCACACGGGGTAGGTCGAAAACGGTTCCTCGGCGATGCGCGCGCGGATCACTTCGTCCGGGTCGTCATGCAGAAAGAAGGCGATGCGCTCGCGCTGCGTCATGGCCGATCCGACAGTGCGCGAATCCAGCTCGAACACATTGGCAATCACCTGCTGCTCGCGCACCGCCAGCACGCCTGCGCGCGTACCGGCTTCGGTCATCGCCAGAATGTCTTCGGAGGTGATGCGTTCGTCGCGTGTCGTCTGGATGCCCAGCAGCTTGAAGATCAGATCGGCAGTCTTCGCGTACAGCCAGACGACGGGCTTGAAGATGCGCATGCACCAGGTCATCGGCGTGAGCACGCGCACGGCCCAGCGTTCGGGCTCGGCCATGCCAAGGCGTTTGGGAAACAGGTCCGAGAACAGAATGAACAGCGACGTGACGATGAAGAACGAGCACAGAAAGCCCACCGTCTGCGCCGTCGATTCCTGCATCCAGAGCGAGAACAGGCGACTGAGCGTGGGGCTCAAGGCGCCTTCGCCGACGATACCGCCCAGAATCGCCACGGCGTTCTGGCCGACCTGCACGACGGTGAAGTAGTCGCCCGGCCCTTCCTGCAGCTTCAGCACCCGATCCGCGCGCATGTCTCCATCCACCGCCAACTGGCGCAACCGCAAACGGCGGGACGCAGCCAGAGAGAGTTCGGCCAGCGAGAAAAACGCACTGAGCACGATCAAAAGGGCGATGACGAAGAGGCTTTCGGGCAATTGCATGTAGCAGGCGACCGCCGATGCATGGGCTCAGTCGCGAATGGTGATGCAAACAGTGTAGCGGTCAGCCGTGATTCGGTGGTGCCTTGTCCGTGGTGCGCGAAGGTTGTCGGGCACGCAAAGCGCCCACAAAAAAGCCGACCAGCGAACTGATCGGCTTTCGTGAAAACGTGACTCGAAGCGGCTTACGCTGCAGCGCCGCCGCCCAGCACTTGCTGGAGTTCGCCCGATTCGTACATTTCCATCATGATGTCCGAGCCGCCGATGAACTCGCCCTTCACGTAGAGCTGAGGGATGGTGGGCCACTGGCTGTAGTCCTTGATGCCCTGGCGGATTTCCTGATCTTCCAGCACGTTCACCGTGGTGACGTTCTTGGGATCCACGCCGCAGGCCTTGAGGATCTGGATGGCACGGCCCGAGAAGCCGCACATGGGGAAGCTGGCGTTGCCCTTCATGAAGAGCAGGACATCGCTGCCCTTGACCAGTTGATCGATACGCTGTTGTACGTCGCTCATGAAAATACTCCTGAAATTCGAATGCCCTTCGTGGTGAATTCAGGGCTCAATTTGTCGATTATTCCACTGTCTGCTCAAGCCAGCGTCATTCACGGATTTTCCCGCCAGTGCATCGGGCTATGCCAGCCAGATCGGCCCGGCTTTGCACGTCGTCAAAACCCGCCTGGGAAAGCAGTGCTTGCACCGCCTCGGACTGATCCCAGCCATGTTCGAGCAGCAGCCAGCCACCCGGCTTCAGATGGGCAGGGGCCTGTTCGATGATGAGCCGGATGTCGTCCAGCCCGTCGCCACCGCTCGCCAGCGCCGAAAGCGGCTCGTGGGTGAGCGCCACCAGATGCGGATCGGCAGATGGAATGTAAGGCGGGTTGCTGACGATGGCGTCGAATCGCCCCGTCAGCGGCGAGAGCCAACTGCCGTGCGCAAACTGCACTGGCAGCCGAAGCTTCTCCGCATTGGACTTGGCGACGGTCAGCGCATCTGCGCTGGCATCCACGGCCCAGATTTCGGCTTGAGGGCGCTGGTGCTGAAGTGCGAGCGCGATCGCTCCACTGCCCGTGCCCAGATCGACGATGCGCTGATTTGCGCCGTCGCCGGGCAGGATTTCCAGCGCCCATTCAACCAGCGTTTCGGTGTCCGGGCGTGGATCGAGCACGCGCGCATCCACCTGCAAAGGCAGGCCGAAAAATTCCTTGTGCCCCGTCAGATAGGCAACGGGCTCGCCCGCCAGACGGCGAGCGCACAGCGCGTGCCACAGCGCGAGTTGTTCGGCGCTTGGCAGATCGGAGTCATGCGTGATGAGCCACGCGCGCGCATGCGTGGGTTGGCCCATGACGTGCAGCATCAGCATCTGCGCATCGACGCGCGCCATTCCCTGCTGTGCCGCTTGAGCGAGCAGTTGGGCGATGGTGGTGGTCGTGTCAGGCATTGACTTCCAGCTCTTCGAGCAACTCGGCCTCGCGTGCATGGGCGAGCGCGTCCAGCACTTCGTCCAAGTCACCTTCCATGATCGCGAGCAGCTTGTAGAGCGTCAGGTTGATGCGGTGATCGGTCAAACGGCCCTGCGGAAAGTTGTAGGTGCGGATGCGGTCGGAGCGGTCGCCCGAGCCGATCAGGCCCTTGCGCAGTGCGGCTTCCTTGGCGGCGCGTTCGCTGCGTTCCTTTTCCTGAATGCGCGCCTGCAGCACCTGCAAAGCCTTGGCCTTGTTGCTGTGCTGGCTGCGACCATCCTGGCATTCGGCGACGATGCCGGTGGGCAAGTGGACCACGCGCACGGCGGAGTCGGTCTTGTTGATGTGCTGGCCGCCCGCACCGGATGCGCGGAAGGTGTCGATGCGCAGATCGGCCGGGTTCAGCGTGATGGCCTGGTGCTCGTCGGGCTCGGGCATCACCGCCACGGTGCAGGCGCTGGTGTGGATGCGGCCTTGCGTTTCGGTGGCGGGAACGCGCTGCACGCGGTGGCCGCCGGATTCGAAACGCATGCGGCCATAGATGTCGTCGCCCTCGATGCGCAACACCACTTCCTTGTAGCCGCCGAGTTCGCTTTCGTTGGCGGACATGATCTCCACCTTCCAGCCTTTGTTGGCCGCGTAGCGTGTGTACATGCGCGTGAGGTCGCCCGCGAACAGCGCAGATTCGTCGCCGCCCGTGCCTGCGCGGATTTCCATGAAGGCGTTGCGTGCGTCGTCCGGGTCCTTGGGCAAGAGCAGGCGCTGCAGTTCGTCTTCCAACTGCACGAGTTCCGCTTCACCGCTCGCGATTTCCTCTTGCGCCATCTCGGCCATGTCGGGGTCTTCGAGCATCTCGCGCGCGCCGATCAGATCGGACTCGACCTGCTGGTAGCGCTTGTAGCGACCGGCGATCTGCGTGACCTCGGCATGCTCCTTGGAGATCGCGCGGTACTGCTTCATGTCGGACATGATGTCCTCGCGCGAGAGCAGAAAATTCAGCTCTTCAAGGCGCTGCGCGTACTTCTCGAGCTGGGTTCTGAGAAAGGGTTTCATCGTGGATGAATGGAGGAAATTCGGGGACGCCGCCGGTGCATGACGGCAAGTCTGCGACGGGCGCGCAGAACGACAAGGTCAGCGCGAGGGGCTGACCCGAGAAGGAGAAAAGCGCTAACGCTCTTTGCGCAGAAACAGGCGCTGAACGGTGTCTGCGGTCTGGGCACGCTGCTCGGCATCGCCCTTGTGCAGCTCGGCCATGGTGCCGTGCAGCATCTTCTGCGCAATGCCGCGAGACAGGGCTTCGAGCACGGTGTCGATGTCTTCGCCCTTGGCGATGAGCTTTTTGGCACGGGCAATTTCAAGCGCGCGCCATTCGTCGGCCTGCGCGTTGATCTGCTGGATCAGCGGCACCGCGCCGCCTTGAGGCTTGCGCTGGTCGAGCCAGTGCATGAAGCTTTGCACGCCGTGGTCGATGATGACCTCGGCCTGCTGCACCGCAGCCTGACGCTGGGCCTGACCGGTGCGCACCACGTTGGCCAGATCGTCGACGGTGTAGAGATACACGTCGCGCAGGTCCTTGACCTCGGCTTCGATGTCGCGCGGCACGGCCAGATCGACCATGAAGATCGGGCGGCGCTTGCGCTTCTTGAGTGCGCTCTCGACGGCACCCAGACCGATGATCGGCAGGCTCGATGCGGTGCAACTGATCACCGCGTCGTATTCATGCAGATGCTCGGGCAGGTCCGACAGGCGCATGGTGTTCGCGTTGAACTGTTGCGCCAGCTTTTCGCCGCGCTCGAGCGTGCGGTTGGCGATGGTGATCTGCTTGGGATGCTTGGCCGCGAAGTGCGTGGAGACCAGCTCGATCATCTCGCCCGCGCCGACGAACAGCACCTTGATCTGCGAGAGGTCTTCGAACAGCTGACCAGCCAGACGCACGGCAGCGGCGGCCATGCTGATGCTGTGTGCGCCGATTTCGGTGGAGCTGCGCACTTCCTTGGCAACGGCAAAGCTGCGCTGAAAAAGCTGATTGAGCGTGCTGCCGAGCGCGCCCGCGTCTTCGGCGGCACGCACGGCGTTCTTCATCTGGCCGAGGATCTGGGCCTCGCCCAGCACCATTGAGTCGAGGCCGCTGGCAACACGGAAGGCGTGGCGGGCGACCAGATCGTTTTCGAGGGTGTAGGAGTGCGAGCGCAGCAGCGAGGGGCTCACGCCACCCGAATGGGCCAGCCAGTCGAGCGTGTGGTCGAGTGCGGGTGCTTCGGCGGCGCAGTAGATTTCGGTGCGGTTGCAGGTGGACAGAATGGCGGTTTCCACACCCGGATGGCGCACGGAATTGCTGGTCAGGGCCTGACGCAGGCCGATCAGCGTCGGCGCGATCTGGTCGAGCGCGAACGCAAAACGACCGCGTACGTCAAGCGGCGCGGTCGTGTGATTGATGCCTAATGCCCAAACTGCCATAGCGCGATTATAAAATTTGTACGGGATCAAGGTTGGGTGTCGTGAATGACTGACTTGATCTGAGTCATATTTATGAACCCCTTACTCGCACTGAACCATTTTCTGAATTTCATCGCACCGGCCTTTTTTCTGGCCGTGCTGATGGTCGTCTGCGCGCATATTTTCTTCAGACAACGTGCCAAAACCTATGGCTGGTTTCAACCTGCAGCTATCAATTTTGCTGTGGGTTGCATCGTTCTGCTGGGTGGACTGGGGTTCTTCGGCAACGACGGAAAATGGATTACTTACATGACCCTGAGTGTTGCAATGGCTACAACACAATGGGTGTTATTGCGGGGCTGGAAGGGCTGATTGCCACGGTAAATGAGTTTCTGATTCTCATTTACCATCTGCGCAGCGGCGATTTCCTCGTTTTTCGCAAGAAGAGTCGTCCGGTTTGTCCGGCGCATCCGACGCCCGCAGGTTCGCCTGCATCTGCAGCAACTGGGCGGCGAGCTGCTTTTGGAGCGCCTCGGGGCAGCCTTGCATCATCTGCTCGCCGATCTTGGCGCGCGCCTTCTGCATCTCTGAAAACAGCGACTTTCCCTGCTCGCTGAGTTGCAAGCGGCGGCTGCGGCGGTCCTCGGGGTGGGGCACGCGTTCGATCCAGCCGTTTTCTTCCATTTCGGTGAGCACGCGCGCCACCAGCGCCTTGTCGGCGTGCAGGTAGTCCGTCAGTTCCTTGTGCGTGCACAGCGGCTGGTGGCCGACGAACAGCAGGCAGCGCACCGAGTTGCGGTTGAGCCGGTCGTCATGCCGGTGCATTTCGGCGCGCATGCGGCCCCGGTAAATGAAGATGAGGTTGTGCAAGGCATCCAGCACTTGCGTGGACACGGTGACTGCGTTCATGGCGTGGGTTTTATCTTATTTGTTGACAAAGTCAACATGATGCGGGTATCGTTCTGGCATCTTGTTGATTTAATCAACATTCTAGTCACTCCAGAAAGCCACTGTCCATGACCTTCCCATCTTCGCAAATCGCCAACGAAACTCCCACCAACCATCTCCAGATCGAGCGCGTGCGCCATCCTTTCGCCGCCCGCCACATGCAGCTCATGGCGCGCGAGATCGTGAGCCCCGGCTTTGTGCGCGTCACGCTCGGCGGTGCCGATCTGGCCAACTTCCACAGCGCCGGGTTCGACGACCACGTCAAGCTGCTGCTGCCCGCCGTCGGTCAGGAAAAGCCGCTCTTGCCCCGCTTTGTCGATGGTCGCCCGAACTTTGAAGCAGGCGAGCGCCCGACAGCGCGCGACTTCACGCCCGTGCGCTGGGACCAAGGCAAGGGCACGATGGTGCTCGAATTCGCCATGCACGAAGCGGGCCCCGCCGCGCAGTGGGCGGCCAATGCGCAGATCGGCCAGTGGGTGGGCATTGCCGGCCCGCGCGGCAGCATGGTGGTGCCCAAGGCGTTTGAATGGCATTGGCTGTTTGGCGATGCGAGCGCCTTGCCCGCCATCGAGCGCCGCTTGAGCGAACTGCCCACAGAAGCGCGCGTGACCGTGCGCGTGCTGCTCGATCACGCAGCTGACAAGCGCGCGCTGCCGAGCGCTGCGCAGGTGGATCTGCAATGGGTGGATTCGCTGCAGGATGCTGCCGAGTCGCTGGCGATTCCAGAAGGTGACGGCTTCATCTGGGCCGCAGGCGAGCACAACGACATGGCCCAACTGCGCCGCACCTTCCTTGCCAAGCCCGGCGTGAATGCCAAGCGCATGCGCGTGGCCGCATATTGGAAGCGTGGCGAGGTGGCTCACCACGAAGAATTGAACGAAGGCTGAAATCCGAATCGGCTTGGCTCGGTTCAACGCGCGCCCGTGAGCTGATCGACCACCGCATCGCCATCTTGCGATGACTCGGGCCGCGACACCGAGGTGGTGGCCGGTGGCGAGAGGTAGAGCCCCGCCTCGCGCAGCGACTTGAGAATCGCGAACAGCAGATCGCTGCTCACGCTGCCGGTGTTGCGCGGATTGCCGATGTAGCCGATGCACAGAAAGGTCAGCGTGCCGCCCTGAATGCCTTCGAGCTGCACGACGGGCGCGGGCGTGTCCTGAATGGCGGGGTGCTCGGAGTAGGCCTTCAGGATGATCTCGCGCATGCGTTCGGCATCGGTATCGAGCGGCGCAGGCAGGCGCATGAGCACGCGGCCCGGCGCGCCGGAGCTGGTCATGTTGCGCACCGGCTTGGTGATGAATTCCGAGTTCGGCACGATCATGGTCGAGCGGTCGGGCAACTGGATTTCGGTGGCACGCACATTCACGCGGCGCACGTCGCCTTCGGTGTCGCCAAGCTTGACCCAGTCGCCCACGCGCACGGGCCGCTCGGCCAGCAGAATCAGGCCCGAGATGAAGTTCTGCACGATGGCCTGCAGGCCAAAACCGATACCCACCGACAACGCGCTCGCCACCCACGCAATGCGCTCCACGCTGATGCCCAGGCCCGCCAACGCGGCGGCGATCACCACCACACCGCTCACATAGCCGGTGAGCGTGGAGATCGAGCTGCGCATGCCGGGTTCGAGCGTGGTGTTCGGAAAGTAGCGGTCGGTGAGCCAGCGCTTGAACAGATGGATCGCGAGAAAGCCCAGGCAGATGACGGCAGCGGCCGTCAGCAAGGCTTGCGGGGCGATGGTGAAGTCGCCGATCTTCAAACTGTGATCGACCGAGGTGCCGCGACGGAACACCTCGTCGGGTGCGGTGCCCAGCGGTGCCATCAATGCGATGATCATGTAGAAGAACAGCGCCACGCGCAGCACGCCGGAGGTGAGCACCGCTGCCTGATCGAGCAGCCGTTCGTTGAGGCCCAGCCCCGCGTGCAGCTTGACTCCGATGCTGCCTTTGGACGAGAGCAGCGCTTCGCTCAGATCGTCGGCCAGCTTGAACAGCAGGTACATGGTGGCCAGCACGACGATGGTCCAGACCAGTTGCCTTGCCGTCGTCGAGCCCAGCGCCACATAGCCGAACGCCAGCAGCCCGAGAATCACGATCACGCAGATGCCTGCCGCTGCCGAAAGCAGCGCGAACCAAAGAGGACGCGTGAAGCTGGTGGCGGCGGGTTCCGGGTCGTTCTGTGGCTCGCTGCCAGAGTCGCTGGTGGCTCCGGGATCGGGTTGATCGAGTTCGCGCAACTGGCGCAGACCGAGCAAGGTGATCACCGAAATCAGCAGTGCAAAGGCGATGTGGATCAGCACTTCAGAACTGATGCTCAGTCCGGCCGTGGCGCTGATCTCAATGGCCAGACCGCCAAGCGAAGACGACGCTGCTAGCCACCACGGATAGGGGCGCAGATTGCGCGCCAGCGTGTCCGAGATCGGAAGCAACCGCCATGACGAACGCTTGAACGACAACAGCGCATAGCCGAGCGACACCACAAAAGTGCCGTAAGCGGCCATCTTCACGCAGACGTTGGCCAGCGCATGCAGGCGCTCGTCGTTGGCATCATCGAGCCGCAGGCCGCTCCAGGCCAGCTTCACCGCGACGGCGACGATCAGCACATTGACGATCACCTCGGCGCTGGCGAGCAACGTGCGCCGCAGTCTGCCTTGCGGCAGGCGAGGCGGCAACACGCGCAGCAGCATGCGGTCGGCCAGCCAGACACCGCCGGTGACCAGCGCGAAAGCGGCGAGCAAAAACAGCGTCAGTTGATAGCGTCCACGCGATGTGGCGGTCGCGTCGAGGATGGCGAGCTGCATGTCTTCGCCCAGCGACTTCAGGCGTTCCCAGTCATCGAGCGCGCTGCTTTTCCACGAACGCCAGAAAGCAGGGCTCAACGGCGATGCGACGCGTGCGGACAGCGCGGCCTGAAATTGCGCGCGGCGTTGCTTGAGGATTTCGGCGCTGCGCTGTTCGGCATCCACGCTGATCAGTCGCGCGAGCTTCAAGTCGGCATCGATGGCCGCGCGTTGCTTGTTCAGCGCAGCACGTTGCTCGGCCACATCGGGCGCATCGGCTGGAGAACCTTTTTCCGGCGCGGGGCCGAGGCCGGTGAGGCGACCGTCGATGTCGGCCAGTTCTTCGGTGCGCTTCTTGGCCAGACGGTCGGCATTGGCGCCGATGACGTTCAACTGCGCGAGATATTTGCGCGCATCGCTGCTTTCTTCAAACTGCGCGGGAATGGCACCGAGCTGTTTGCGCAGGTCGTCGGGCTGAGGCAGCGGTGCGTCCGCTGCGCTGCCATTGCCATTACCGTTGACGGCCGCCGCGATGGGCGTGCGTGGCGTGTCTTGCGTCTGCGAATACGCGGCGGGCGCGATGCCCAGACCCAGCAGCAACGCGAGCAGCGCGCAGAGATGCCAGAAGGTGTGCCAGAAGAGGCGGACGAAAGAAAAGGGCCGTTCGACGAAGCGGGAAGATGGGTTCATACGCATTCTTGAGCGAGGGTGTCCATCGCTCGCCCAAAAATGGAGGTGGCTGCGTGCGATGTTTTCCCGCTACTCTAGCGCCCACCGGAAACTGCGGGCGTAAGAATTCGCAGACATCGCGTGCTGCAGTGTCGGTTCAGATCACGCCGCAGGGCTGAACAGATCGACGCGGTCGGTGATGATGCAGTCGGTGCCGATGTCGAGCAGGCGCTTGGCTTCCCACTCATCGTTCACGGTGTAGCTGCTGCAGCGCAGGCCCGCGTCGTGCACGCGCTGGACGAGTTCGGGGCTCCACAGCGCATGGTTGAGCACCATGGCGACGCAGCCCAGTTCCACGGCGATTTTCAGATCGGCCTCGCCCGTGCCGTCGGCAAACTTGTCGACCAGCAGACCGCGCGGAATAGCGGGCGCAACCGCCTTGGCTCCGCGCAGCGAATCGGGCTTGAACGAGGTGAACAGCGGCGGCACGGCGTCCTTGGGCCAGAGGCGATTCATCAGCTCGCCCGTGGCGCGGCCGGTGGCTTCTTCCTGTCCGGGAGTCGGTTTGATTTCGACGTTGAGGTGCAGATGGTTGGCAATGCACCAGCGTGCGAGCGCTTCGAGCGTGGGCAGATTTTCACCCGCGAAGGAGCGTGAATGCCACGCGCCCGCGTCGAACTGCGCGAGCTCACCCATGGTCCGGTCGCTGCCGGTGCCCAGGCCGTTGGTGGTGCGCTTCAGGTCAGTGTCGTGCATCAGAAAGAGCACACCGTCCTTGCTGAGTTTGGCGTCGCATTCGAACATGCGATAACCATACGATGCGCCAAGGCGAAACGCGACCATGGTGTTTTCGGGGGCCAATTTTCCAGCGCCACGGTGTGCAACCCAGCGCGGATAAGGCCATGCGGCCAGGGTAGTCATAAGGGTTCTCCAAATTTGAGCAGATTGCCGTGCAGGTCGATCACATACAGCTCGCGCATGCCCCATTCGCGGTCTTGCGGCGGCTGCAGTGGCAGTCCGCGCGCAGCGAAATCGGCATGCAGCGCGTTGGTGTCGCCGCGCACATAGCAGGAAGAATTGCGGGGCAGTTCGGTGTTGTCGCCGCAGGGCCAGAAATGAATTTCGCAGCCGTCGCGCTCGACGATGAGGTAGGTGCCGGGCAGGGACAGCGCAGCACGAAAACCGAGCTTCTGAACGTAGAAAGCCTCGCTGACCGCGAGGTCCGGAGAAGGAAGCACCGGAACCGTGGAGTGAATCAGCGAGGCCATCGTTTTTCAGCGGAAGTGAGCCGCTATTTTCTCAAATGCGTTTACCCGTGCTCGCATCGAAGGCATGGATGCGATCGGGGCGTGGCGTGACATGGATGACGTCGCCCGCATTCGGCGTGAACTTGCCTTCTTCCACGCGCACGACGAGTTGTTCGTCGTCGTTGCCGCCTTGCACGCGGGCGTAGATCAGGCGTTCCGCACCCAGCAGTTCGACGGTGTCGACCACCAGCGCCCAGCCGGTGCCGGGGGTGATGTCCAGATGCTCGGGGCGAATGCCGAAGACGGTGCCGGGCTTGGCACCGGGGGCGTTCTTGAGCAGGTTCATCGGAGGCGAGCCGATGAAGCTTGCCACGAACGTGGAGGCGGGCGTGTGGTAGACCTCTTCGGGCGTGCCGAACTGTTCCATGCGGCCGCCGTTCATCACGATCATGCGCTGCGCGAGCGTCATGGCTTCGACCTGATCGTGGGTGACGAACAGGCTGGTGATGCCGAGCTGGTTGTGGCGTTTCTGGATTTCGATGCGGGTCTGCGCGCGCAGCTTGGCGTCGAGGTTGGACAGTGGTTCGTCGAACAGAAACACCTGCGGATTGCGCACGATGGCGCGGCCCATGGCCACGCGCTGGCGCTGGCCGCCGGAGAGCTGGCGCGGCTTGCGATCAAGCAGGTGCGCGAGTTCGAGAATCTTGGCTGCGCCATCGACGCGCTGCTTGATTTCGTCCACAGGCACGTTCTTGATCTTCAGGCCGTAGGCCATGTTGTCGAACACGCTCATGTGCGGATACAGAGCGTAGTTCTGGAACACCATGGCGATGTCGCGCTGTGCGGGTTCGAGGTCGTTGACCACGCGGCTGCCGATGGAGATCGTGCCGCCGGAGATTTCTTCGAGGCCCGCGACCATGCGCAGCAGCGTCGATTTGCCGCAGCCCGAGGGGCCGACGATGACGATGAATTCACCGTCCTTGATTTCTGCGTTCACGCCGTGGATGACGGGCACGGTTTGCTTGCCGGAGCCGTAGACCTTGACGACGTCTTTGAGTGAAATGGATGCCATGTTCGAAACTCTTTGAATGGGTTCTTGATGTATTGAAGTGCGGGTGAGGGCGTGTTCGGGGGGATTACTTTTCGGTATCCACCAGGCCCTTGACGAACCACTTCTGCATCAGGATCACGACCAGTGCGGGGGGCAGCATGGCGATGATGGTCGTCGCCATGGCAACGTTCCAGTCGATGGCCGCTTCACCGCCGCCAGCGACCATGCGCTTGATGCCGATGACCACGGGGTACATGTCTTCCGAGGTGGTCATGAGCAGCGGCCACAGGTACTGGTTCCAGCCGTAGATGAACTGGATCACGAACAGCGCGGCAATCGATGTCTTGGACAGCGGCACCAGCACGTCCTTGAAGAAGCGCATCGGGCCTGCGCCGTCGATGCGCGCGGCTTCGACGAGCTCGTCGGGCACCGTCAGGAAGAACTGGCGGAACAGGAACGTGGCCGTGGCCGATGCGATCAGCGGCAGCGTGAGACCCGCGTAGCTGTTGAGCAGACCCAGATCGGCCACCACCTTGTAGGTTGGCAGGATACGCACTTCGACCGGCAGCATCAGCGTCACGAAGATCAGCCAGAAGCACAGTTGCTTGAATGGAAAGCGGAAGTACACGATGGCGAACGCGGACAGCAGCGAGATCGCGATCTTGCCCACGGTGATGACCATGGCGGTCACGAAGCTCACCCACATCATGCGGATGAGGTCGGTGTTGGAGCCGAGCTTGCCGGAGCCGAACAGCGCTTCCTTGTAGCTCTCGAGCATGTTGGTGCCCGGCCAGAGCGGCATGGGTGCCTGCACGATTTCCTGTGCGGTGTGGGTGGAGGCGATGAGCGCCAGATAGATGGGGAAGGCCACGATGGCCACGCCGAGAATCATCACGGCGTGGGACAGCACATCGAGCCAGGGACGTCGGTCAATCATGCTCAGTACTGCACTTTCTTTTCAACATAACGGAACTGGATCACGGTCAGCGCGATGACGATGAACATCAGGATCACGGACTGCGCGGCCGAGCCGCCGAGGTCCAGCGCCTTGAAGCCGTCCAGATACACCTTGTAGACCAGAATCGTCGTGGACTGGCCGGGGCCGCCGTGCGTGGTCGCGTCGATGATGCCGAAGGTGTCGAAGAACGCGTAGACGATGTTGATCACCAGCAGGAAGAACGTGGTGGGCGACAAGAGCGGCAGTTGCACGTTCAGGAAACGACGCCAGGGACCGGCACCGTCGATGGAAGCGGCTTCGATGAGCGACTTCGGAATGGATTGCAGGCCCGCGAGGAAGAACAGGAAGTTGTAGGAAATCTGCTTCCACACCGCAGCCATCACGATCAGCGCCATGGCCTGGTTCTCGTTCATCAGGAAGTTCCAGTTGTAGCCGATGCGCTCCAGCGCATACGACACCACACCCAGCGACGGCGAGAACATGAACACCCACAGCACACCGGCAATCACCGGCGCGACCGCGTAGGGCACGATGAGCAGCGTCTTGTAGACCATCGCAAAACGCACGATGCGGTCAGCGAAGATGGCCAGCGCCAGCGAGACCAGGATGCCAACGCCCGCCACCAGCACCGAGAAGATGGCCGTGCGGTAGAACGATTCGAGGTACGAAGCGTCGTTGAACAGTTGAATGAAATTCTGCAGACCGACCCATTCCTTGCTCAGGCCGAATGCGTCTTCCACCTGGAAGGATTGCAAGATCGCCTGGGCCGCGGGCCAGAAAAAGAAGATGCCGATGATCGCCATCTGCGGTAGCAGCAGCAACCATGGCAGCCAGGCGGATCGGAAAAGGACTCGTTTTTCCATATGCCTTCAAAAACCAAAAAACCGCCGAGGCCTTTGTGAGACCACGGAGGTATGTGAAAAAGATGCGATTTCTCTCACGCCACCCGAGGGCGGCATGAGGGATTCGCGAGGATGACTAACGCCCGATCACTTGCCCTTGTTGGCCGCTTCGAAGCGAGCCAGCAGTTCGTCACCACGCTTGACGATGGAGTCCAGCGCGTCCTTCGGAGCCTTCTTGCCGGCCCACACCTGTTCGAGTTCTTCGTCCTCGATGGTGCGGATCTGCACGTAGTTGCCAAGGCGAATGCCGCGCGAGTTGTCGGTCACCTTGCGGACCATCTGGTTCACGGCGGTGTCGGTACCGGGGTTCTTCTGATAGAAGCCGGACTTCTCGGTCAGGTCAAACGATGCCATGGTGACTGGCAGGTAGCCGGTGCGCTGGTGGCTGGCGGCCTGCACCTTGGTCTGCGAGATGAACTCGAAGAACTTGGCAACGCCCTTGTATTCGGCAGGCTTCTTGCCAGCCATGACCCACAGCGAAGCACCGCCGATCACGGTATTCTGTGGAGCACCCTTGACGTCCGGGTAGTAAGGCAGTTGCGAGATGCCGTAGCCGAACTTGGCGTTCTTGGCCACGTCGCCGTAGAAGCCCGACGAGGTCTGGATCATCGCGCATTCACCCGACACGAACGAAGCCTGCGGCAGCGAGCCGCGACCCTTGTAGACGAATTCGCCTGCCTTGGCTGCCTTTTCGAGGTTCTCGATGTGGCGCACGTGCAGTGGCGAGTTGATCTTCATGCGGGCCTTGTAGCCGTTCTTGCTCAGACCGTTCTGCTCGGTGGCGAACTCGACGTTGTGCCAGGTGGAGAACGATTCGAGCTGCGTCCAGCCCATCCAGGCCAGCGTCATCGGGCAGCTGTGGCCGCTGGCCTTGAGCTTCTTGGCCGCTTCGAAGACTTCAGGCCAGGTCGCTGGCGCCTTGTCCGGGTTCAGGCCGGCCTTCTTGAAGGCGTCCTTGTTGTAGTAGAAAACGGTGGTCGAGCTGTTGAACGGGAAGCTCAGCATCTGGCCGTTGGGGGCTGTGTAGTACGACGCCACGGCAGGAATGTAGGCCTTGGGATCGAACGCCACGCCCGCATCGCTCAGCACCTTGGCGACCGGAACGGTCGCGCCCTTGGAGGCTTGCATGGTGGCCGTGCCCACTTCGAACACTTGCAGGATGTGGGGTGCGCCGCCCGAGCGGAACGCCGCCACGGCAGCGGTCATGGTTTCGTCGTAGGTGCCCTTGTAAGTGGGAACAACCTTGAATTCCTTCTGGCTTTCGTTGAACTGCTTGGCCAGGTCGTTGACCCATTCATTGTTCACGGCCGTCATCGCGTGCCACCACTGAATTTCGGTTTGTGCTTGCGCAGCAATACCAGTGGTCGCGACGAGAGTGGCCAAGGCCAGTTGCTTGATCCGCATGTAGGCTCCTAGGGGATATAAAGAGATGATTATTTGCGGCGAGATGGTAACTCGCCCAATGTGACAAGAAGATGTCGTTGTCGCACAGCAAGAAAACACTCACAACAGGGGAAATACGGTGAGCGATTGCGCTTGCATTGACTTTTGATAATGACAGTCACAAAGGAATGTCACCAATTGTGCTCCATTTTCGGCAGTGCAATTGTCATCGAAAAAGCAAGGTTTTGTGCAATGCACAATGCTGTGGGAAATGCGTACAGAAATGCGTGCATCAACGCAGATGTGCGACCGCTACGACCGCAACACAAGGGGATTGCCGTGAACGCCAAGACTTCGCTGGACAAAAGCAAGATCAAGTTTCTGCTGCTGGAGGGGATTCATCCGAGCGCGCTGGATGTGCTGCATGCCGCCGGTTACAGCAACATCGAGACACTCAAGGGCGCACTGCCCGACGAGGAACTCAAGCAGCGCATCGCCGATGTGCACTTTCTTGGCATCCGCTCCCGCACCCAGCTCACGGCCGACGTGCTGGCCCACGCGCACAAGCTCGTCGCCGTAGGGGCTTTCTGCATCGGCACCAACCAGATCGACCTGCAGGCCGCGCGCGAGCATGGTGTGGTGGCGTTCAACGCGCCGTATTCCAACACCCGTTCGGTGGCCGAGCTGGTGCTGGCCGAGGCGATCCTGTTGCTGCGCGGCATTCCAGCCAAGAATGCTGCAGTGCACCGTGGCGGCTGGAGCAAGAGCGCCGAGCATTCCTACGAGGCGCGCGGCAAGACGCTGGGCATTGTCGGCTACGGCTCCATCGGCACGCAGCTCTCGGTGCTGGCCGAGTCGCTGGGCATGAAGGTCATTTTTCATGACGTGGTCAGCAAGTTGCCGCTGGGCAACGCGCACCAGGCGGCCTCGCTCGACGACCTGCTCACGCACAGCGACATCGTCTCGCTGCACGTGCCCGAGCTGCCTTCGACGCAATGGATGATCGGCGCAGCGCAGATCGCGAAGATGAAGCCCGGCGCGATCCTGATCAACGCCTCGCGCGGCACGGTGGTCGAGATCGACGCGCTGGCCGAGGCGCTCAAGTCCGGTCATGTGGGTGGTGCGGCGGTGGACGTGTTCCCGGTCGAGCCGCGCTCGAACAACGAGGAATTCGAGTCGCCCCTGCGCGGTCTGGACAACGTGATTCTGACGCCGCACATCGGCGGATCGACGATGGAAGCGCAGGCCAATATCGGCCTGGAAGTGGCGGAAAAGCTGGTCAAGTTCAGCGACAACGGCACAACCACCTCGTCGGTGAATTTCCCCGAAGTGGCGTTGCCCGAACACGCGGGCAAGCACCGCCTGCTGCACATTCACCGCAACGTGCCGGGCGTGCTCTCGCAGATCAACCAGATTCTGTCGGACAACCAGATCAACATCTCCGCGCAGTACCTGCAGACCAACGACACGCTGGGCTATGTGGTGATCGATCTGGATGCCAAGTCGTCCGACCTGGCGCTGGAAAAACTCGCCAACGTGCCGGGCACCATCAAAAAGCGCGTGCTGTTCTGATGATGCCCTGGGCGATCCGGGTTCACTGCGACGCCAGTTGAACCTTGCCCGCCTGCACCACCTTGCCCCAGCGCGAGTAGTCGGTCCTGATCAGCGATGCGAACTCGGCGGGCGTGTTGTATTCCACGCTGATGCCGCGCTCCTGCAGATCGCTTTCGGTCTGCGGCGCGCGCGCAATGGTGTGCAGTTCACGCTGCAGCTTGGCCACGATGGGCGCGGGCGTGTTCGCCGGAACGACAACACCAAACCAGCCCGAACTCACGAAACTCGGCAGCCCGGCTTCCGGCGCGCTCGGCACATCGGGCAGCTGCGCAGAACGCTTGGCCGATGTCTGCACCAAACCCTGCAGCTTGCCCGCCTTGATCTGCGGAGCCAGCACGGTCAGCGTGTCGATGGCGAGATCGACCTCGCCGCCCAACGCGGCGGTGACCGCAGGCGCGCTGCCCTTGTAGGGCACATGCAGCAACTCGCTGCCCGAGAGGTTCTGCAGCAGCTCGCCAGTCAAGTGGCACAGCGTGCCGCTGCCGCAAGATGAGTAGGTCACCTTGCCCGGATTCGCCTTGGCGCGTGCCAGCAGTTCGGACAACGAGTTGATCTGCAACTTGGGATTGATCGCCACCACGTTGTGCACCGATGCCACCAGCGACACCGGCGTGAAGTCCTTCACCGGATCGAAACGCAGACCGCTTTGCAGATGCGGCAGCACGGTGAGCTGGCCGCTGGTTGCCAGCGACAGTGTGTAGCCATCGGGCGCGGAACGGGCCACATATTCGGCCGCAATCGCCGTGCCGGCACCGGCCTTGTTGTCCACGATCACTGGCTGCCCGAGCGCCTTGCTCAGCTTGTCGGCGTAGTAGCGGCCAATCGCATCCGCAGCACCGCCGGGTGGAAACGGCACGACCAGCTTGACTGGGCGCGAAGGCCAGTTGTCGGCGGCGGCGCTCAAGGGGTTCAACAAGGGCAGTGCGGCAGCCAGTGCGATGGCGGCAAATCGTAGAGGCTTCTTCAACATGAGTGGCAATCCTTGGTTCGTTCTTTTCAGAGCAGCCACGATAGGCAGCGAGCGGATTGCCGTGAACAAAGAAAAGCGCGCTTGCTTATGCGGTCTGTGCGCGAAGGACTCGTTTTTGCATATTCGGAAAACGCGGTTTCTTAGTTTGAAAACTTCGTGGTCGAAGTGGGTCGGTCAGTGCTTTGATCGCAGCCGTTTTCATCGAAGTTTGGCGACAGGAAGTTCATGTCAGTTCTATTGATTGCCGGGAGCCCGTCCGAGCGCTCCCGCTCCGCTACCTTGCTGGCCCATGTGGGGCAGCGCCTCGCGCAGCATCGCATTCACGCGGAGACTTTGAATATCCGCAATCTCGACGCACAGGCGCTGCTGCAGGCGCAGTTCGATCATCCCGATGTGGTCAAGGCCGCGCAGCAGGTGGCACATGCGAAAGTGATCGTGGTTGCAACGCCGGTCTACAAGGCGGCGTACAGCGGCGTGCTCAAGGTTTTTCTCGACTTGCTGCCGCAGACCGCGCTGCAAGGCAAGACGGTTTTGCCGCTTGCCACGGGTGGCAGTCCGCACCACATGCTGGCGCTTGATTACGCGTTGCGCCCAGTGCTGCAGGCGCTGGGCGCAAAGCAGATTCTCTCGGGCATCTACGCCACCGATGCGCAGGTCACGCATCTGCCCGAAGGCGGCGGTGTGCTGCACCCCGACGTCGCCAGCCGCGTGGATGTGGCCGTGCAGACGCTGTTGTCCGAGGCATTGAATGTGCGTGACGCATCGTTTGCGCCCGTTCGTTTCGAGCAGGTGCGTTTGAGTGTTTGAATGATCACAGATAAGGAGGAGTCTTCCATGAACGAGAACGAAAATTCGCATTCCAATGCGCGCCGAAATTGGCTGCGTGCGGCGGGCGCGGTCGCAGTGGCAGGAGCTGCTGGTGCAGTGGCTGGAAGAGTGTGGGCATCGGGGCCGCTCAAGCCCGTGAAGCTGGCCTGGAATGCGAACGCGATCTGTCTGTCCGCAGCGCCTGTGGCATTGGAGCGCGGCATCTTTGAAAAGCACGGGCTCAAGGTCGAACTGGTGAATTTCGCAGGTTCCACCGACCAGTTGCTCGAAGCCATTGCCACATCGAAGGCCGATGCGGGCGTGGGCATGATTCACCGCTGGATCAAACCGCTCGAATCGGGCTTTGACGTGAAGCTCGTGGGCAGCTCGCACGGCGGCTGCTCGCGGCTGGTGGGCTACGAACCGGCAGGCGTCAAGAGCATCGCGCAGCTCAAGGGCAAGACGATTGCGGTGTCCGATCTGAATGCGCCGGGCAAGAACTTTTTCTCGGTGTTGCTCGCCAAGGCGGGGCTCGATCCCGAACGCGACGTGCAGTGGCGGCAGTTCCCTGGCGACATGCTGGGCCTCGCGGTCGAAAAAGGCGAGGCACACGCGATTGCCGATGGGGATCCGAACCTGTTGCTGATCCAGCGCCGCACCAAGGGGCTGGTCGACCTCGCCACGAATCTCTCGGGCGAATACGCGGCCAAGACCTGCTGCGTGCTGGGCGTGAGCGGCGCAATGGTGCGCAATGACAAAGGCACTGCCGCAGCGCTCACGCGGGCGATTGTCGAAGCCTCGGACTTCGTGGCCGACAACCCAGCGGAGACCGCGCGCATCTACAGTCCGTACACGAAAGTGGCAGAGAGCGAACTGCGTGCCGTGCTCGCCACGCTCACGCACCGCAGTCACCCGGTCGGCAAGAGCTTGAAGGACGAAATCGAGTTCTATGCGCGCGACTTCAAATTGGTGAAGGTGCTCAAGCCCACGACCGATCCGGCACGCTTTGCATCGCATGTGTTTGCCGATGTGCTGACCTGATTTTGTCGTGGCAGCGGAGTGGGTGACGGGCGTTTTGGAGGGCATGCTGGCTGCGCAGTTGGCGCTGCGTGATGGCTTGCATGCGGTCGGCTTGACGCCCTTGGTTGCGGGCCAACCGCAGTGGCCGTTTGCCCATCGGCTGGCGGCGGAGATGATGTGGATCGATCCGGGCCACGCACGCCGCGTTGCGATCTCCGGCCTGTTCGTGGTGCTCGCCGTTTTTCTGCTGTTGGCGACCTTGTTTCGCGTGGGTTGGAAGGCGCGGCTGGGGCTGGTGTCGTCAGCCGCAGCCGCGCTGATTTTTGCGCCCGGGCCCGCCGAGCATCTGCTGTGGGCCGAGGCCACTCCCACCAGTCTGCACCGCAACGCATCGGACTTCAGCCCCGCCAATATTCTGCGCGGACAGGCTTTGTTCCAGCAGCATTGCCAGCAGTGCCATGGAGCAGACGCGCGCGGGGAGGGGCCGCAGGCGCACAAGCTGGCGATGTGGCCGCCGAATCTGGCGGGAGGCTTGCTCTGGAAGCGGCTTGACGGCGAGTTGTTCTGGCATGTGCGCCACGGCATGCGCAACGCACGCACGGGCAAGGAAACGATGCCGGGCATATCCGAGATTTCCATGACGGATGCCGACATCTGGAAGGTGCTCGACTACCTGCAGGCCAACGCTGCCGGGCAGACATTGCGCAGCGTGGGTGTGTGGGAGCGGCCCGTGCGTTTGCCGCGATTTCAAATGCGTTGCCGAAACGGTGGCGAGCGCAGCAGTGCCAGTTTGTCGGGGCAGCGTCTGTTGATTGCTTTGCCGTCCGATGATCGCGCTGCGCAGGCGGTCGAAGATCCGCGTTGGGTGAGCGTGGTGTTGGGTGGCGCAGCAGATGCCGAATGCGCCGCGCAGGATGATCAACTGCTGCCCGCATTGGCCTTGCTGCTCGGCGATTCGGAGCAAGGCGCGCGCGGCCAGCAACTGCTGGTGGATCGTGACGGTTGGCTGCGCGCGCGCTCCAAACCGGGGCTGTCTGCATGGTCGGTGGATGACCTGATCTGCCGCACGGAAAGCGGTGGAGCCAAGCCATCGACCAGCGCGAACGAGCAGGGCATCGACGCTTTGCTGCGCCGCATGGATGGCGATCCGGTGCGCTTGGTGCGCGCTGGTTTTCCGCATTGAAAACCGAACAAGCTAAGTCGTTTTTCTTCGTTGAATGAAGCGCGCTGCGACGGGATCATCGGGTCATTCTTTCAGACCTCACATTCGCTCAAGGAGAAACGCACATGCCCGTTCAGATCATCGGAATGATCCAGCCCCACGAAGTGTCCGAAACCGTGTCGCGCAAGGGGCCGGTGGTCGATCCGGCGTACGTGCGCACCTTTGCGCAGGCCCATGAATACGCAGGCTTTGATCGCGTGCTGGTGCCTGCAAGTTCCACGAGCCCCGACACGTTGCTCACCGTGGCCTATGCGGCGGCGGCCACGCAGAAGGTGAAGTTCCTGCTCGCGCATCGCCCCGGCTTTGTGGCGCCGACGCTGGCTGCGCGCCAGTTGGCAACGCTGGATCACTACACCAATGGCCGTGTGGCGGTTCACTACATCAGCGGCGGCTCGGACGTGGACCAGCAGCGCGATGGCGATTTTCTCAGCCACGATGAACGCTATGCGCGCACCGATGAATACCTCACCATCCTGCGCCGTGTGTGGACCGAAACCAAGCCCTTCGACCACGAAGGCAAGTACTACCAAGTCAAGGGCGCGGTGTCGGAAGTGAAGCCGCTGCAGCAGCCCATCGTGCCGATTTTCTTTGGTGGTGCGTCCGAGCCTGCACTCGAAGTGGCGGGCAAGCATGCCGATGTCTACGCGCTGTGGGGCGAGTCGCTTGCGCAGTCGGAAGACTTGGTGCGCCGCGTGCGTGCGCAGGCCGCGAAGCATGGTCGCAAGGTGGAGTTCAGCGTTTCGTTCCGCCCCATCATTGCAGAGACCGAAGAGCTGGCCTGGGAGAAGGCCGCGCAGATTCTGGAGGCCACGCAAAAGCAGCAGGTGCAGATCGCCCATTCGCGCGGTGCTGGGCCGCAGCAGAGCGAAGGTGCGCGCCGCTTGCTGGCTGATGCGGCCAAAGGTGATCGCGTGGACGAGCGTTTGTGGACCGCGATTGCGCGCGAGACCGGCGGGCGCAGCAATTCCACATCGCTGGTCGGCACGCCCGAGCAGGTGGCGGATGCGCTGCTCAAGTACTACGACCTCGGCATCACCACGTTCCTGATTCGCGGTTTCGATCCGCTGCTCGACACCATCGAGTATGGCCGCGAGTTGATTCCGCTGATCCGCCAGAAGGTGGCCGAGCGCGATGCGCTCAAGGCGGCGAGCACCGAACGCAAGGCGGCCTGAAGATGAACGCGTCGCTCAGTTGGGGAGATACCGCGCGCGTGCTGGCGGCGGAGTTCGGGCGGCGTGCGGCGGCGCATGACCGTGATGGCACGTTTCCGCATGAAAACTTTGCCGACCTGCACACAGCCGGGCTGCTCGCGCTGGCCGCGCCGCGCGCCTTGGGCGGGCAGGGCGCGTCGAGCACCCAACTGGCCGAGGTGATTGGTGCGATTGGCTACGGCTGCCCCGCGACCGCGCTGGTGCTGAGCATGCAGTACATCCAGCAGCGGCAGGCGGCGCGCGCCGGTTCGCCCTGGCCCGAGGCGCTGGCGCGGCGATTGGTCAAGGATGCTGTCGAACGCGGCGCGCTGATCAACGCCTTGCGGGTCGAGCCCGAACTCGGATCGCCCGCGCGTGGCGGTCTTCCGGCGACAGTCGCCACCAAGACCCCGGACGGCTGGCGGATTTCCGGGCGCAAGATCTATTCGACGGGTGCTCCGGTGCTCAAGTGGCTGGCCGTGTGGGCGCGAACGGACGAGGCGACTCCGCGTGTCGGCACCTTTCTGGTCCGCGCGGACGACCCGGGCGTGCTGATCGAGGAGACCTGGGATCACCTCGGCCTGCGCTCCAGCGGCAGCCACGATGTGGTGCTCGACGGAGTGCTCACTCCGGCGGATCACGCAGTCGGGCTGGTGTTGCCCGGCGAAGTGCCCGCCAAGGACGGCGCTTTCCAAGCCGAGATGACCTTGCTGCTGGGTGCGCTCTACAACGGCGTGGCGCGGGCTGCGCGCGACTGGCTGGTGGCTTTTCTGAACCAGCGCGTGCCGTCCAGTCTGGGCGCGTCGCTGGCGACTCTGCCGCGATTTCAGGAGTCGGTCGGGCGCATCGAAGGGCTTTTGCTGTCCAACCGTGTTCTGCTGGAGCGGCTGGCGTCCGATCTGGACAGCGGCGCGGGCGCGTCGGTCGTGGAGGCGGGCTTGGCCAAGAATCTGCTCATGGCGCAGGCGATTGCCGTGGTGCAGGACGCGCTGGCGCTCACCAGCAATCACGGCCTCTCGCGCCATAACCCGCTGGAGCGGCATCTGCGCGATGTCCTTTGTGGCCGTGTGCATACGCCTCAGGAAGACAGTGTTTTTGTCTCGGCGGGGCGTTTTGCGCTGGAAACCGGGCGCTGAAGCCGTGTTTTGTGGGTTTTTTGCAAGGCCCGGGCCATCAATTTTCGGCCTTAAACATGTATAGATTGCCATGGCTCTTGCCGCAGTGCAGCGGGAAGTAACGGGCTGTCATAAAATCGCACCCCCGAGGCACGCGGGCTGCCGGTTTCAGGCGGCCTGCCCATCCAGGCGAATACCCCATGAATGTTCCGATTGCGCTGGCTGCCCTGCAGGCGCAGGGCGAAGAGCCCACCCGTTTGCGTGAGATTCCGTACAACTACACCTCGTTCTCCGATCGCGAAATCGTGATCCGGTTGCTGGGCGCGTCCGCTTGGGGCGTGCTGGACCAGCTGCGCCGCGAACGTCGCACGGGCCGATCTGCCCGCATGCTGTACGAAGTGCTCGGCGATATCTGGGTGGTTCAGCGCAATCCCTACCTGCAGGACGACCTGCTGGACAACCCCAACCGCCGCAAGATGCTGGTCGATGCGCTCACGCACCGTCTGACCGAAATCGAAAAGCGCCGCCAGCCCAAGGAAGACGCCGAGCGCGATCGTCTGGTCGGCATTCTGGTGACGGCTGCACGCCGCGCGATCGACGAGTTCGATTCGACGCTGGTCGAGGCCGGCGAGCTGCGCAAGAAGGTGCAAAAGCGCCTTGGCAAGCACACGGCCAAGGACAACATCAAGTTCGACGGCCTCTCGCGCGTGTCGCACGTGACCGACGCGACCGACTGGCGCGTGGAATATCCGTTCGTGGTGCTCACGCCGGACACCGAGGCCGAAATGGCTGAACTGGTGCGTGCCTGCATCGAACTCGAACTGACCATCATCCCGCGCGGAGGCGGCACCGGCTACACCGGCGGCGCGATTCCGCTGACATGGCGCAGCGCGGTGATCAACACCGAAAAGCTCGAAGCCATGACCGAGGTCGAGATGCGCAGCCTGCCGGGCGTGGACCGCGAAGTCGGCACGATCTGGACGGAAGCGGGCGTCGTCACGCAGCGCGTGGCCGATGCGGCCGAGCGCTCGGGCTTTGTGTTTGCGGTCGATCCAACCTCGGCCGAAGCGTCGTGCGTAGGCGGCAACATCGCCATGAACGCGGGCGGCAAGAAGGCCGTTCTGTGGGGCACGGCGCTCGACAATCTGGCGAGCTGGCGCATGGTCACGCCGAATGCGGAATGGCTGGAAGTCACCCGCGTCGGCCACAACCTGGGCAAGATCCACGACGCCGAAATGGCGAGCTTCGATCTGCAGTATTTCGCTGCCGACGGCCGCACGCCGCTGCGCAACGAACGCCTCGACATTCCCGGCCACACTTTCCGCAAGGAAGGTCTGGGCAAGGACGTGACCGACAAGTTCCTCTCGGGCCTGCCGGGCGTGCAAAAGGAAGGCACGGATGGCCTGATCACCAGCGCACGCTGGATCGTGCACCGCATGCCCGACCACACGCGCACCGTGTGTCTGGAGTTCTTTGGCAATGCCAAGGACGCCGTGCCGAGCATCGTCGAGATCAAGGACTTCATGTTCGCCGAGCAGAACCGCTCGGGCGTGCTGCTGGCCGGTCTGGAACATCTGGACGACCGCTACCTGAAGGCTGTGGGCTACGCCACCAAGAGCAAGAAGGGCAACGGCCACTTGCCCAAGATGGTGCTGATCGGTGACATCGTGGGCGACAACGCCGACGACGTGGCGCAGGCGACTGCCGAAGTCGTTCGCATTGCCAACTCGCGCAACGGCGAAGGCTTCATCGCCGTGAGCGCCGAGGCGCGCAAGAAGTTCTGGCTCGATCGCAAGCGCACCGCCGCGATCAGCCGCCACACCAACGCCTTCAAGATCAACGAAGACGTGGTGATCCCGCTGCCGCGCATGTGGGAGTACACGGACGGCATCGAGCGCATCAACATCGAACTGTCGCTGCGCAACAAGCTCAAGCTGTGCGATGCGCTCGAAGAGTTCTTCGCACGCGGCAATCTGCCGCTGGGCAAGCAGGACGATGCGGGCGAAATTCCGTCAGCCGAACTGCTCGAAGACCGCGTGGCGCAAGCGCTGGCGCAGGTCGCCGAGGTGCGTGCGCTGTGGCAGGACTGGCTGAACAACGTCGAGACGCTGTTCCCGCAACTGCAGGACCACACGCTGCGCGCAAGCTGGAAAACGCAGATCAAGGCACCGCTCGCGCTGATCTTCAATGGCGCGCCGTTCCAGCCGATCCTCGCGGAAGTCAATGCGATCCACAAGCGCGTGCTCAAGGGCCGTGTGTGGGTGGCGCTGCACATGCACGCGGGCGACGGCAACGTGCACACCAACATCCCCGTCAACAGCGATGACTACGACATGCTGCAGACCGCGCACGAAGCGGTGGCCCGCATCATGGTGCTGGCGCGTCGTCTGGACGGCGTGATCTCGGGCGAGCACGGCATCGGCATCACCAAGCTGGAATTTTTGACGGACGAAGAGTTGGCCCCGTTTGCCGACTACAAGCGCCGCGTGGATCCGCATGGCCGCTTCAACCGTGGCAAGCTGATCCGCAACACCGAGCAGTTGCAGGCCGATCAGAACAAGCTGCAATCCGAGCCAGCGCATGCGCACTCGCGCGCTTCGCTGATGTTTGCCGATCTGACCAATGCCTACACGCCGTCGTTCGGCCTGATGGGCCACGAGTCGCTGATCATGCAGCAGAGCGACATCGGCGCGATTGCCGATTCGGTCAAGGACTGCCTGCGCTGCGGCAAGTGCAAGCCGGTGTGCGCCACGCACGTGCCGCGCGCCAATCTGCTGTACAGCCCGCGCAACAAGATTCTGGCGACTTCGCTGCTGGTCGAAGCCTTTCTGTACGAAGAGCAGACGCGCCGTGGCGTGTCGATCAAGCACTGGCAGGAATTCGAGGACGTGTCGGACCACTGCACGGTCTGCCACAAGTGCTACACGCCTTGCCCGGTCAAGATCGACTTCGGCGACGTGACCATGAACATGCGCAACCTGTTGCGCAAGATGGGCAAGAAGAGCTTCCGTCCGGGCAACAAGATGGCCATGGCGATGCTCAACGCGACCAATCCCGACACCATCAAGTTCATGCGTGGCGCGATGGTCAACGTCGGCTTCAAGGCGCAACGCGCGGCGGTGGACCTGTTCCACGCCGTGGCCAAGAAGCAGACCGCGCATCCGCCAGCCACCGTGGGCGCTCCGCCGCTCAAGGAAGAGATCATCCACTTCGTCAACAAGAAGTTGCCGGGTGGTCTGCCCAAGCGCACCGCGCGTGCCTTGCTCGACATCGAGAACAAGGACTACGTGCCGATCATCCGCGACCCCAAGACTACCAACTCGGAAACCGAAGCGGTGTTCTACTTCCCCGGTTGCGGCTCGGAGCGTCTGTTCAGCCAGGTGGGATTGGCAACCCAGGCCATGCTCTGGCACGCTGGCGTGCAGACCGTGCTGCCACCGGGCTATCTGTGCTGCGGTTATCCGCAACGCGGCTCGGGCCAGTTCGACGTGGCCGAGAAGATGATCACCGACAACCGCGTGCTGTTCCACCGCGTGGCCAACACGCTGAACTACCTCGACATCAAGACCGTGGTGGTGAGCTGCGGTACCTGCTACGACCAGCTGCAGGGCTACCAGTTCGACAAGATCTTCCCCGGCTGCCGCATCATCGACATCCACGAGTACCTGTTGGAGAAGGGCATCACGCTGCAAGGCAAGGGCTCGTACCTGTACCACGATCCTTGCCACACGCCGATGAAACTGCAGGAGCCGATGAAGACCGTGAAGGCGCTGGTCGGCGACAACGTTCTGAAGAGCGAGCGCTGCTGCGGCGAATCGGGCACATTGGGCGTGACGCGCCCGGACATCTCCACGCAGATCCGCTTCCGCAAGACCGAGGAAATCCGCAAGGGCGAAGCCGTGCTGCGCGAATCGGGCAATGTGGCGGCCAAGGACAACGTGAAGATTCTCACGAGCTGCCCAAGCTGCCTGCAAGGTCTGAACCGCTATCAGGACGACCTGCAGAACGGCCTGCTCGAAGCGGATTACATCGTCGTCGAAATGGCGCGTGAAATCCTCGGCGAGAACTGGATGCCCGACTACGTCAAGCGCGCCAACGAAGGCGGCATCGAACGGGTGCTGGTATGACGACCACCGCTGCGCAATGCGTGCTCTGCGCGCAGGACGGCGGTGCGCTGATCTGGCGCGGCGAGAAGCTGCGCCTGATCCGCGCAGTGGAAGAGGGCTTCCCGGCCTTCTACCGCGTGATCTGGAACGCGCATGCGGCCGAGCTGTCCGATCTGTCGGACGATGACCGCAATCTCTGCATGAAGGCGGTGGCGGCGGTCGAGCGCGTGATGCGCGACACGCTTGCGCCCACCAAGATCAATCTGGCCGCGCTTGGCAACATGGTGCCGCACCTGCACTGGCACGTGATCGCGCGCTTCGATTGGGACAGCCATTTCCCCGCGTCGGTCTGGGCCAACGCGCAACGTCCGCGCAATGCGGACAAGGAAGCCGCAGTGGCGGCACAATTGAGCCTGCTCGACGCGCAGCTGGCCGAACGCCTGTCCGCGCAGTTCGGCTGATTTTTCCGGCGGGCCGGTTTTCGAACTTGGCCCGTCCTTGCAACTCTTTCCAGGGTGATACCAACATGGCAGGACTTCGTCCCGGCTCGCCGCTTCCCGAATCCATCACCGTGCACGAGCAGTCGCGCGTGCTGGAAGTGGGCTTTTCCGACGGCAAGGTCTTTCGCATTCCGTTCGAGCTGATGCGCGTGTATTCACCGTCTGCCGAAGTGCAGGGCCACGGCCCCGGCCAGGAAGTGCTGCAGACCGGCAAGCGCAACGTCACGCTGGTCGACCTGGAGCCCGTGGGCAACTACGCCGTCAAGCCGACCTTCTCCGACGGCCACGACAGCGGCATCTTTTCGTGGGATCTGCTGTATGAGCTGGGCGCGAACGAGGCGCAGCTCTGGGCCGAATACGAATTCCGCCTGAAGGCCGACGGCGCCGACCGCGACACCCCCATGCCCGAGAAAAAAGGCCATGGCCACGGTCATGGCTGTGGTGGTCACTGACGCGGCCTTTGGCTTCTGCGTCACAATCCCGGCATTCTTCTTCAAGTCCCATACGGGCGCGTGGTTGTCCCTGTACGCCTGCTGCCCGTGTGCCTAGCATCGCATCATGAGCAACACACATTTCGGCTTCCAGACCGTTGACGAGAAGGACAAGGCGCGCCACGTGCGCGGCGTGTTCGATTCCGTCGCCTCCAAATATGACGTGATGAACGACCTCATGTCCGGTGGTCTGCACCGCGCATGGAAGGCCTACACCGTCATGGTCGCCAATCTGAAAGAAGGCAACCAGGTGCTCGACATCGCGGGTGGCACGGGCGATCTGGGTCTGGCGTTCTCCAAGAAAGTCGGCCCGACCGGCACGGTGATCCACACTGACATCAACGAAGCCATGCTGCGCGTGGGCCGCGACCGCCTGATCAACAAGGGCATCGTGCTGCCGACCTTGGTCTGCGACGCGGAAAAGCTGCCGTTCCCCGACAATCATTTCGACCTCGTGAGCGTCGCGTTCGGTTTGCGCAACATGACGCACAAGGACGAAGCGCTCAAAGAGATGAACCGGGTGCTCAAGCCCCGTGGTCGTCTGATGGTGTTGGAGTTTTCCAGAATCGCCAAGCCGCTCGAAAAAGCCTACGACTGGTATTCGTTCAGCGTGCTGCCCCGCATCGGCAGTATGGTCGCTGGCGATGCCGAGAGCTACCGCTACCTGGCCGAGTCCATCCGCATGCATCCGGGCCAGGAAGAGCTCAAATCCCTTATGAAGCAAAGTGGCTTCGGACATGTGGACTATCACAATATGACTGGCGGGATAGTGGCGTTGCATGTTGGAATAAAGTGCTGAACGAACCCATGAGCTGAAATTCAACAAGCGCTGATGAGCAAAGGTGAAGGGGAGAGTGCACAACTAAATGGAGAACGGATGATGAAACTGTGGTCTGTAGTCTTGGTCGCGATGCTGGTGGTCTTCACCCACGCCGACGCCGATGCGAAGCGCATGGGTGGCGGCAAGTCGATGGGCAAGCAATCGTCGAATGTCACGCAACGTGAGGCAACACCAGGCGGCGCGCCTGCTGCCACTCCCGGTGCCCCCGCACAAAACGCTGCCACGGCAGCCCCTGCACGCCAGCCCGGCGCTGCAACCCCAGCTGCCGCCGCACCCAAGAAGCCTTGGGGCGCAATGCTCGGCGGTCTGGCCGCGGGTCTGGGCCTGGCATGGCTCGCCCACTCGCTGGGCATGGGTGAAGGCTTTGCCAACATCCTGATGATCGCCCTGCTGGCCATGGCGGCGTTCTTCGTCATCCGCCTGATCATGCGTGCGCGCAGCGGCGGCAACAACCAACAGCAGAACAACAATGCATCGCCATTCGCGTTCCAAGGTGCTGGTAACGCAAGCCCCGCGCAAGCCGAAACCCCACGTCAGTACAACCCTGACAAGATCGGCAACGACGCATCGGCCCGTCCGTTCGACCACAGCAACATGGCCTTCACGCCTGCTGCTGGCGCAGCTTCTGCAGGCGGCGCACTGGCCGGTGGCTCGATGATCGGCGCAGGCCTGTCCGGTTCGCAGAACTGGGGCGTGCCCGAAGGCTTCGACACCGAAGGCTTCCTGACGGCAGCCAAGCGCAACTTCATCACGCTGCAAGGCGCCTGGGACCGCGCCGACATCACGACCTTGCGCTCGATGATGACCGACGACATGGTCTCGGAAATCCGCTCGCAGCTGAACGAACGCGAAGCCAACCGCACGGCAGGTCAACCCAACCAGACCGACGTGGTGATGATCGAAGCCCAACTGCTGGGCATCGAGGATATGGGCGATGCCTACATGGCCAGCGTCGAGTTCTCGGGCATGATCCGCGAGGAGCCATCGGCTGGTCCTAGCCCGTTCCGTGAAGTTTGGAACATGACCAAGCCTAAGAGTGGCCAGAGCGGCTGGCTGGTTGCCGGAGTTCAGGCGCTGCAATAACCCTTCGTTATTGATCGCTGGTTTTTTGGACGCCTTTCCCTGCTTTGTGGGGGAAGGTGTTTTTTTTTGCTCTTGCTGGGCGGTTGTTTGCAGAGGCCGGGTGTTCGCCCCGGCGGGCGAGTAACTTTTTGCTGCGCCAAAAAGTCACCAAAAATCGCTTTTGAAGTCCCACGATATAACTCTCTTCGCGCTGCGCGCTCCGCTCGGACAAATATCGTGAGTCAGACCAAAAGCTGGGGAGGGCGCTGCTGCATTCTGCGATGCAGCAGCGGAGGCGCGAGTCTCGCGACGGAATGATCTTGGTTGGTGGGCGTTGAATCGCGAGTCAAATAAATTCGCCACAGCGCTTATGCCTTGGCATCTCGCGCAGTCGCGAGATGCAGCACGAGCAACGCGAAGTGCCGTAACGCACCTCTTATGAAAACACTGACTCGCGGCGGTTGCCCGAACGGCGCGACGCAGTCGCAAAGTGAGTTCTGCCGCGGGTATTGAAAAGCGATTTTTGGTGACTTTTTGGCGCAAGCAAAAAGTTACTGCCCCGCCGGGGGCAGTCCCGGCCTCTGCCCTCAAACCAACAGCAAAAAACAAAAATCAAAAAGACAAAGAGGGCTTTTGAAGGGCAATCAGCCCCTCAACCCATCCCCCCTCTGTCAGTTCAGGGAATAATTGAGGGGTTATGACCCCAAAGACCCCTTTCAATTTCCTGGATGGTTTGTTCGAACGAGTAGCGGCCGGACCTCAACCTCCGGAATGGCTGGTGCACGAAGTGCAGCACCGCGCTGTGCTGTTCCTCAATCACGTCCTGATGCAAGAGCCCGAAGCCATGGAGCGTCTGGGCAACCAGAGCGGGCGCGTCGCGCGCGTGCAGTGGCGTGCGTATTCGATGACGCTGCAGGTCACGCCGGCGGGCTTGCTCGATCTGGCACCGGCGTCCGCCATGCCCGATCTGCGCATCGAGGTGGCCGATGCCTCGCCGTTTGCCATTGCCCAGAGCGCCATGCGTGGCGACAAGCCGACGATCCTGATCGATGGCGATGTGAAGTTCGCGGCCGAGATCAACTGGCTGGTGGACAACGTGCGTTGGGATGTCGAGGAAGACCTGGCGCGCGTGATCGGTGATGCGCCTGCGCACGCCGTCGCTACTGTTGCGGGTCGTGTGGCTCAGGCGCTGCGCAAGTTCGTGGGCTCCATGCCGTTTTCGCGCGGAGACGTTTGAGCGCCATGAGTCGTATTTTTCGCGGCGTCACGATTGTCTGGACCTGCCTGAGCTATGGGCTCGATGAGCTGGTCCTCAACAGTTTTCGGAACCCGGTGCTGAGTCGCATTGCGCGGTTCACCAACTTCGGGCGCAAGCTGGATGCGCCGCGCGGGCAGCGGCTGCGCGAGGCGCTGGAGAGTCTGGGGCCGATCTTCGTGAAGTTCGGTCAGGTGCTTTCCACGCGCCGCGATCTGATGCCGCCGGACATCGCGGACGAACTGGCCCTGCTGCAGGATCGCGTGCCGCCGTTCGATCCGAACGTGGCGGTGGAGACCATCGAGCGCTCGTTTCGCAAGTCCGTGGACGAGGTGTTCGTTTCGTTCGACCGCGTGCCGATCGCCAGCGCCTCGATTGCGCAGGTGCACTTTGCGGTGATCCGCAACCGCGATGGCGTGGAGCGCGACGTGGCTGTGAAGGTGCTGCGTCCGGGCATGCTGGGCGTGATCGACAAGGACATCGCGCTGATGCGCATGATGGCCGGCTGGGTGGAAAAGCTCTCCAGCGACGGCAAGCGCCTCAAGCCCATGCAGGTGGTCGCCGAGTTCGACAACTATCTGCACGACGAGCTCGACCTGATCAAGGAAGCCGCCAACGCCGCGCAACTGCGCCGCAACATGGACGGGCTGAATCTGGTCGAGATTCCCGAGGTGTTCTGGGATTTCTGCCACCCGCAGGTGCTGGTGATGGAGCGCATGAACGGCGTGCCGATCAACCAGGTCGAGAAGCTGCGCAATGCGGGCGTGGACATTCCGAAGCTCGCGCGCGATGGCGTGACGATCTTTTTTACGCAAGTGTTCCGCGATGGTTTCTTTCACGCGGACATGCACCCCGGCAATATCCAGGTGAGTCTGGAGCCCGAGACCTTCGGGCGCTACATCTCGCTGGATTTCGGCATCGTCGGATCGCTCACCGAATTCGACAAGGAATATCTCGCGCAGAACTTCACCGCGTTCTTCCGCCGTGACTACAAGCGCGTCGCCGAGCTGCACATCGAAAGCGGCTGGGTGCCGGCAACCACGCGCGTCAACGAGCTGGAATCGGCGATCCGTTCGGTCTGCGAGCCATACTTCGATCGTCCGCTCAAAGAGATTTCGCTCGGCATGGTGCTGCTGCGTCTGTTCCAGACTTCGCGCCGCTTCCAGGTGGAAATCCAGCCGCAGCTTGTGCTGCTGCAGAAGACGTTGCTCAACATCGAAGGTCTGGGTCGCCAGCTCGATCCCGAACTCGATCTGTGGAGCACGGCCAAGCCGTTTCTGGAAAAGTGGATGCTCGACCAGATGGGCCCCAAGCGCGTGTGGCGCGAGCTGGTTTCGCAGGCGCCGCTGTACGCCAAGATGCTGCCGCAATTGCCGCGTCTGATGCACGACTATCTGCAGCAAAAGCCCAAGGATTACGGGCGCGAACTGCAGGAGCTGCTGGCCGAGCAAAAGCGCACCAATCGGCTGCTGCAACGCATCGTCTACGGTGGTGTGGGCTTCGTGCTGGGTCTGCTGGCGATGCAGATTCTGATGCGAATGCGCCATTTCTACTGATAATCCCCCTTTTCGTTTTCAACCCCTTACATCTTCAGGAGTGCCAGCGTGTTGCTCTTCATGGTGATTGCCTACCTGTTCGTCACCATCGGCATTGGCCTGTGGGCCGCCAGGCGCGTGAAAAACACCACCGACTTCGCGATCGCTGGTCGCCACTTGCCGATGTACATGATCATCACCACGACCTTTGCGACCTGGTTCGGGTCGGAGATCGTGCTGGGCGTGCCGGCCAAGTTCATCGAGGGCGGGCTGCATGCTGTGGTGGAAGACCCGTTCGGCGCGGGCCTGTGCCTGATCTTCGTGGGGCTGTTCTTTGCGGGCAAGCTGTACCGCATGACGCTGCTCACCATCAGCGACTACTACCGCGAGCGCTATGGCCGGACCATTGAAATCGTCTGCTCGCTGATCATCATGCTGAGTTATCTGGGCTGGGTGTCGGCGCAGGTCACGGCGCTGGGGCTGGTGTTCAATCTGCTGTCGGGCGGTGCCATCAGCATTCCGTGGGGCATGACCATCGGCGTGCTGTCGATTCTGGTCTACACGCTCTGGGGTGGCATGTGGTCGGTGGCGGTGACCGATTTCATCCAGATGATCATTCTGGTGGTCGGTCTGGTGATTCTGGCCTGGTTCGCGAGCGACATGGCGGGCGGCGCGGACAAGGTGATCGATCTGGCGACCAGCCGCGATCTGTTCAAGTTCTGGCCCGAGCCGACCTGGCATGAAATCATCTTCTTCTTCGGCGCTGCCATCACCATGATGCTGGGCTCGATTCCGCAGCAGGACGTGTTCCAGCGCGTGATGTCGGCCAACTCCGAGAAGGCCGCCGTGCGAGGCACGGTGATCGGCGGCACGGCCTACATCTTCTTTGCGTTCGTGCCCATGTTCCTCGTGGCGAGTGCGCTCTTGATCATGCCCGCCGAGACGGCCGCGCTGCTCAAGGACGATCCGCAGAAGGTGCTGCCCACGCTGGTGATGGACAAGATGCCGGTGGTCATGCAGGTGCTGTTCTTCGGCGCGCTGCTCTCGGCCATCAAGTCCTGCGCGTCGGCCACGCTGCTGGCCCCGAGCGTGACGTTCACCGAAAACATCTGGCGTCAGTTCCGCCCCGAGCAGGTCAGCGACCGCGAGGTGCTGCTCACCATGCGCATCAGCGTGCTGGTGTTTGCGGTGTGCGTGCTGGCTTACTCGATCAAGATGGAAGGCACGCCGATCTACGAACTGGTCTCCAGCGCCTATCAGGTGCCGCTGGTGGGGGCATTCGTGCCGCTGGTGTTCGGCTTGTACTGGAAGCGTGCCAGCACTCAGGGCGCGATTGCCGCCGTGGTGCTGGGCATTGGCGTGTGGATCGTGTTCATGGCGACACCGGCGCTCAACACCGCCTTTCCGCAGCAGCTCGCAGGTGTGCTGGCGGCCATGTTCGGCATGATCGCGGGTTCGCTCATGCCCCAGGTGATCTCCAATGCCCATGCGGGTCATCACAAGGTTGCCGGAGTGGAACAAGCGGCGCAATGAGGGGAATAGGTAGCAACGCCTATAATTTAGGGTTTTGCAAACCAGCTCCTTTCGGTTTCCATGCCTATTTACGCCTACAAATGCGCCTCCTGCGGCTTTGCCAAGGATGTCCTGCAGAAAATCGCTGATGCGCCGCTCACCCAGTGTCCTGAGTGCGGTGCCGAGGCGTTCTCCAAACAGCTGACGGCTCCGGGCTTTCAGCTCAAGGGAACGGGCTGGTACGCCACCGATTTCAAGAACAGCGGCAGCGCTCCCAAGCCAGCCGAATCCAAGTCTGCGGGCGGTGAATCCGCGTCGGCACCTGCTGCCGACGGCGGCGCGGCTCCAGCGGCTGCTCCAGCCCCGGCACCTGCGGCTGCGGCAACCGAAGCGAAGGTCTGAACCCCATCATGATGTCTGCTTTTAGACGCTGGTTGCTGACGGGTCTGCTGGTGATCGTGCCGGGCGTGATCACTGCCTGGGTGCTGAACTGGATCGTCTCCACGCTCGACCAGACGCTGCAGATCCTGCCGGGCGACTGGCAGCCGGACAAGCTGATCGGCGTGCACATTCCCGGTTTCGGCGTGGTGCTCACGCTGCTGATTTTGCTGCTCGTCGGCGGTCTGGCCAGCAACTTTGCAGGCCGCAAGCTGGTGCAGTGGGGCGACAGCCTGGTCAGCCGCATTCCTGTGGTGCGTTCGATCTATTCGAGCGTCAAGCAGGTGTCGGACACGCTGTTCTCCGAAAGCGGCAATGCGTTTCGAACCGCCGTGCTGGTGCAATGGCCTCGCGAAGGGGTGTGGACGGTGGCGTTCGTGACTGGCGCGCCCACGGGCGAAGTGGCCGCCTATCTGCGCGACGAATTCGTCAGCGTGTACGTGCCGACCACGCCGAACCCGACCGGTGGCTATTTTGTGATGATGCGCAAGAGCGACTGCATCGAGCTCGACATGAGCATCGATGCCGCGCTGAAATACATTGTGTCGATGGGCGTGGTGACTCCGCCCGACCCGATCGCTCACGAATCCAAACAATAAACAAACATGCAATAGACGCGTCCCAAGAGGGCGCAGGAAGTTAGACCATGGCAATGCGTACCGAATACTGCGGTCTTGTGACCGAAGCCCTGTTGGGCCAAACCGTGACTCTGTGCGGCTGGGTGAATCGTCGCCGCGACCACGGCGGCGTGATCTTCATCGACCTGCGCGACCGCGAAGGCTATGTGCAAGTCGTGTGCGATCCTGATCGCCCAGAAATGTTCAAGGTCGCCGAAGACCTGCGCAACGAGTTCTGCGTGCAGGTCAAGGGTCTGGTGCGTGCACGCCCCAATGGCACCACCAACGACAAGCTCAAGAGTGGCCAGATCGAAGTGCTGTGCCACGAACTGAACGTGCTGAACCCATCGGTCACGCCTCCGTTCCAGCTCGACGACGAAAACCTGTCGGAAACCACGCGCCTCACGCACCGCGTGCTGGACCTGCGCCGTCCGTACATGCAGCGCAACATGATGCTGCGCTACAAGACCGCCATCCAGGTGCGCAACTACCTCGACAAGCTGGGCTTCGTCGACATCGAAACCCCCATGCTCGGCAAGAGCACGCCAGAAGGCGCGCGCGACTATCTGGTGCCAAGCCGCGTGCACGATGGCGAATTCTTCGCGCTGCCGCAGTCGCCCCAGCTCTACAAGCAGATGCTGATGGTGGCTGGCTACGACCGCTACTACCAGATCACCAAGTGCTTCCGCGACGAAGACCTGCGCGCTGACCGTCAGCCGGAATTCACGCAGATCGACTGCGAAACGTCGTTCCTGAACGAAGAAGAAATCCGCGCGATCTTCCAGCAGATGATCAAGGAAGTGTTCCAGCAGCAACTGAACGTCGATCTGGGCGAGTTCCCGATCATGACGTACCAGGACGCGGCTTTCCGCTTCGGCTCCGACAAGCCCGATCTGCGCGTGAAGCTCGAATTCACCGAACTCACCGAAGTGATGAAGGACGTGGACTTCAAGGTGTTCTCCACTCCCGCCACCACCAAGGGTGGTCGCGTGGTGGCCCTGCGCGTTCCTGGCGGCTCGGAAATCTCGCGCGGCGAGATCGATTCGTACACCGACTTCGTGAAGATCTACGGCGCCAAGGGCCTCGCATGGATCAAGGTCAACGAAGTGGCCAAGGGCCGCGAAGGCCTGCAGTCGCCCATCGTGAAGAACCTGCACGACGCAGCGATCGCTGAAATCCTGAAGCGCACTGGCGCTCGGGACGGCGACCTGCTGTTCTTCGGTGCCGACAAGGAAAAGATCGTCAACGACTCCATCGGCGCACTGCGTCTGAAGGTCGGTCACAGCGAGTTCGGCAAGAAGTCCGGCCTGTTCGAGAACAAGTGGGCACCGCTGTGGGTGGTGGACTTCCCGATGTTCGAACACGACGAAGAAAACGACCGCTGGGCCGCCGTGCACCATCCGTTCACGTCGCCCAAGGACGGCCATGAAGACCTCATGGACACCGATCCAGGCAAGTGCATCGCCAAGGCCTACGACATGGTTCTGAACGGCTGGGAACTGGGCGGTGGCTCGGTGCGTATCCACCGCGCGGACGTGCAGAGCAAGGTGTTCACCGCGCTCAAGATCACGGAAGAAGATGCCCGTGCCAAGTTCGGCTACCTGCTGGACGCGCTGCAATACGGCGCGCCTCCACACGGTGGTCTGGCCTTCGGTCTGGACCGTCTGATCACGCTGATGACCGGCGCTGAATCGATCCGTGACGTGATCGCCTTCCCCAAGACACAGCGTGCTCAGGACCTGCTCACGCAGGCTCCATCGCCCGTCGACGAGAAGCAACTGCGCGAACTGCACATCAAGCTGCGCAACGTGACTCCTGCTGCCCAGTAATCGGTTCAGCAATCGGCTCAGTCATCGATTTTTCGAAACTGTCAGCAGAAAACGGTATAACGCCAAGGCCTTCGGGCTTTGGCGTTTTTCTTTTTCAGACAACGATTGTTTTTGCGAGGGAATGCATGAAGTTTTCGACTCGGATGTCTACACCCGTTCGTGCGGGCGCTGCCATTTGCGCTGGTGCATTTGTCGTGCTGTCGCTCACGGCCTGCGGCGAGAAGAAGACGGAACTCGGTCAGGGCGGCTCAGAGGTCACCGGCTCGGCGGGCCCGGCTGGTGCGCAGAACGCCAACCCGACGCTCGAACGCTGCGATCAGCCGATTGCCACCGTGGCGCTGCTGGAAAATCCGCGCGGCTACATCATGCCTTCCACGGTGAATCTGCCGCCCACGCCCGTGCCGCTGGTGAAGCTGCTGATGCAGCAAAGCGGCTGCTTTCGCGTGGTCGATCGTGCGGGCGGCCTGCAGGGCACGATCCGTGAAGGTGAACTGCGCGATTCGGGCGTGCTGCGCCCCAACGGCACGGTGAGCAAGGGCAAGGGCTACGAGGCGCAGTACACGATGACGCCGAGCCTCACCTTCAGCGAGCAGGACGCGGGGCGCGGTTTGGCAGGCATCATCGCGATGATTCCGGTACTGCGCGATATTGCAGGCCTCGCGGGCGTGGCCGAGCAGGTGAAGTTCAAGGAGGCGCAGACCGCGCTGTTTCTGACCGACAACGAAACGACCGAGCAGGTGGCGGCATCGACCGGCTCGGCACGCGCGACCGATCTGGGCGTGGGCGGCTTTGTGCTGGGCAAGATCGGCGGTGGCGCGGGCATGGGCTGGAGCAACACCAACGAGGGCAAGGTGATCGCGGCGGCCTTTTTGCACTCGCACAATCAGCTTGTGCATCAGCTGCGTCTGCTGCAGGAAAAGGAGCTGCCGCCGCCCGTGGCGACCAAGCCGCTGGCCGGTTCGGCAAATCAAGCCAAACGCTGACAGCGCCCTGTCGATCCCACGGAGCACAATGAAAGATCAGTTGTTGAAACCATGAGTGATTCGAGCGCTTTGTCCGTTGTTGCCGCATCCCCACGCTGGAAGATTCCCCTGTCGGTGCTGGTCGTGATCCACACGCCGGATCTGCGGGTGCTGCTGCTCAGGCGTACCGGCGGCACGGGCGAGACCGGCGAAGGCGCGCGCACGGAGTTCTGGCAGTCGGTCACCGGCAGCAAGGATGCGGTCGATGAAGCGTTCGCTCTCACAGCGCACCGCGAGGTGCTGGAGGAAACGGGCATCGACAGCCGGGCTGGCGGGTGTGTGCTGCGCGACTGGAACTTGGAGAACGTCTACAGCATCTATCCCCAATGGCTGCACCGTTACGAGCCGGGCGTGCGCGAGAATCGGGAAAGAATTTTCAGCCTGGAGGTGCCGCTGGGCACGCAGGTGGTATTGAATCCTCGCGAACACACTGCATATGAATGGTGGGACTGGCAGGACGCGGCCGAACGCTGCTACTCGCCGTCCAACTCCGAAGCCATACTGTGGCTTCCCCGATTTGTCTGACGATGACTACTGAAATCCAGAGCAACGTGCATCACGCGCAGGAAGTGCATTCGGACATTCTGCGCGTTGCCACCTACAACATCCACAAGGGAGTGCAGGGCCTCGGTCCGGCGCGGCGTCTTGAAATCCACAACCTCGGGCTGGCCGTCGAGCAGCTTGATGCCGACATCGTGTGTCTGCAGGAAGTGCGCAAGATGAACCGCAAGGAGGCACAGTACTTCGACCGGTGGCCCGACGTGTCGCAGGCCGAGTACCTTTCGCCCGAAGGTTACGAGGCGGTCTATCGCACCAACGCCTACACGCGCGATGGCGAGCATGGCAACGCGCTGCTCTCGCGCTGGCCGGTGATCGGATCGAGCCATGAGGACATCTCGGACCATCGCTTCGAGCAGCGCGGCCTGCTGCATGTGGAGATTGATTTTCAAGGCCAGCGCGTGCACGCCATCGTCGTGCATCTGGGGCTGATCCACGACAGCCGCATCCGCCAGATCGCGCAGATCCACCGCTTCATCGAGCGCGAAGTGCCCAAGGGTGCGCCGCTCATCGTGGCGGGCGACTTCAACGACTGGGGATTTCAGATCAAGCGCATGCTCGCGGGCTTCGGGCTGTTCGAGTACGACGAAGGTCCGCGCTCGAACACCTACCCGGCGCGCCTGCCGCTTGCGCAGCTCGACCATGTCTACGTGCGTGGCCTGCATCCGACGGGCTTGTATGTGCCCAACGGGCGCATCTGGTGGCGCATGTCGGATCACTTGCCGTTGATCGCGGAGTTCCGTCTTTGAGCCCGGCAGCGACCGGCAAACGCATCGAATACCTGCCCGGGCATGATGTCCGGTTGCTGCAGGGCACGCAGGAATTCTTTCCCGCGCTGATCGCCGACATGGATGCGGCCGAGCTGTGCATTCAGTTCGAAACCTACATCTTCGACATCACCGCCACCGGCGAGAGCGTGGCCGATGCGCTGATCCGCGCGGCAGCTCGCGGCGTCGATGTGCGCGTGGCGGTCGATGGCTTCGGCACCGGCCCCATCCCCAAAGCATTGCGCGACAAATTCGAGGCCGCAGGCGTGCAACTGCAGGTGTTCAACGCCGTGGGCCCCATGTTGTCGATGTTGCTGCCCAAGCGTTGGCGCAGGCTGCACCGCAAGCTGTGCGTGGTCGATGACGAGGTCATGTACTGCGGCGGCATCAACGTGCTCGACGATTTCTACGATCCCAATCACGGCGCGCTGGAGTTTCCGCGCTTCGACTTTGCGGTGCGCGCGCAAGGGGCGGTGGTCGATCAGGCATCCGACAACATGGACAAGCTCTGGTGGCGCATGCGTGCGGTGCAGGACGTGCGCAAGCGCCGTCTGACCAAGGCGATGGCCGATCTGAAGGCCGCAGGGGCGGCGCAGGGCGCAGCCAAGCGCTCGGCCGCCAAGGTCAAGGGCATGCGTGCGGCGCTGCTGTTTCGCGACAACCTGCGCAATCGCGCGCGCATCGAGAAGGCGTATCTGCGCGCCATCGGCAGCGCGCGGCAGGAAATCATCATCGCCAATGCCTACTTTCTGCCGGGCCGCAAACTGCGCCGCGCGTTGATTCTTGCGGCCAAGCGCGGGGTGAGCGTCAAGCTGCTGCTGCAGGGGCGTTATGAATACTTCATGCAGTACCACGCATCGCGGCCGGTCTATGGCGCGCTGCTCGATGCGGGCGTGCAGATCTTCGAATACGCACCGAGCTTTCTGCACGCCAAGGTCGCCGTGATCGATGCCAATGGCGACAAGCCCTGGGCAACGGTCGGCTCGTCCAATCTGGAGCCGCTGTCGCTGCTGCTCGCGCGCGAGGCCAATGTGGTGGTCGAGGACGCCGCTTTCGCCAAGGACCTGCGCAAGCATCTGGTGCGCGCCATGGAGAACGCCGGTCAGCAGATGGATGCGAAGGCCTTTGCCAGCCGTCCGCTGCGCCAGCGCGTGCTCGATCATGTGGCTGCGGCCATCATGCGCAGCCTGATCTGGGTGACCGGCAACAGGTACTGAATACGGTGCTTTGATGCTATTGTTTGTATAGCTATTGAAGGTTATTTGACAAGCCATGAGGCGATAAGTGCCGTCCCGCACTGTGGACTCCAATCGCTGTTACTATCCCGATATGTCACAAATCCCTGACGCCCCCAACGCAGAACCGCTGAACGCCCAACCGCAGGCTGACGAAGGCACTCCCGTATCCGTGAAGATTCGCGAACGTCTGGCTGCGGCGCGCAAGCGTTTCAATGCCAACGACAACATCTCCGAATTCATCGAACCGGGCGAACTGGAAAGACTGCTCGACGAGGTCGAGGTGAAGATGCAGGGCGTGCTCGACAGCATGGTCATCGACACCAAGGGTGACCACAACACGCACAACACCGCGCGCCGCGTCGCGAAGATGTACATCAACGAGGTGTTCCGCGGCCGCTATGTGGAGCCGCCCACGATCACCGAGTTTCCGAATGCGGAGCATCTGAACGAGCTGATGATCGTCGGCCCGATCACCGTGCGCAGCGCCTGCAGCCACCATTTCTGCCCGGTCATGGGCAAGATCTGGATCGGCGTGCTGCCCAACGAGCACACCAACGTGATCGGTCTGTCGAAGTACGCGCGTCTGGTGGACTGGGTCATGGGCCGTCCGCAGATCCAGGAAGAGGCCGTGGTGCAACTGGCTGACCTCATCATGGAAAAGACCCAGCCCGATGGTCTGGCCGTGGTGATGGAGGCTTCGCACTTCTGCATGTCCTGGCGCGGTGTGCGCGAGATGGACAGCAAGATGATCAACTCGGTGATGCGTGGCGTGTTCCTCACGAACCCCACGCTGCGCCGCGAATTTCTGTCACTGATTCCCGGAAGGAAATGAGCCATGCTGGTGCGTTTGCTGTATGTGAGCCGTGCGGTCGACACTTCGCCCGCGGCGATTGAAGCCATCCTCACACAATCGCGTTCGCACAATCCGGCGAGCGGCATCACGGGTGTGCTGTGCTACGGCGGCGGCATCTTCCTGCAGGCCATCGAAGGCGGTCGCTCCACGGTGAGCGAGCTGTTCGGCAGCATTCAGGCCGACATCCGCCACAAGGACGTCGAGCTGCTGTCGTTCGAGGAAATCTCCGAGCGCCGCTTCGGTGGCTGGACCATGGGCCATGTGAACCTCGCCAAGCTCAATCACTCGATCGTGCTGAAGTACTCCGAGCGCCCCGAGTTCGATCCTTACTCCACATCGGGCAAGGTGTCGTTCGCGCTGCTCGAAGAGCTGATGGCAACGGCCTCGGTCATCGGTCGCGCTTGATTTTTTTCGTTTCCTGTTTTCTCCCTCCATCTCTCGATCCACGCTGATCGGTGAGATGGCAAAGCGCTCGGGATGGGCGCTTTTCGTGAACATGCCTGCAAGCACTCCAACAAAGAACAACGCATGTCATTGACCGCCTTTGGACTGATCATTCTCGCGGGCCTGATCCACGCGGGATGGAACATCGTGGCCAAGCGCGCGGGCGGTGACTCGCGCTTTGCCTTCTTCACGTCCGTTCTCAACATGGTGATCTGGGCGCCGCTCGGCTGGTGGCTGGGCCGCGACGTGGTGCCGTTGTGGGGCGCAAAGGAATGGGGCATCGTCGCGCTCAGCGGCGTGCTGCATGTGCTGTACTTTGTGGTGCTGCTGCGCGGTTATCGCAAGGCCGATCTCACCGTGGTCTATCCGCTGGCGCGCGGCACGGGGCCGCTGCTGTCGTCGATGGTGGCGATCACGTTTCTGGGCGAATCGCTGTCCGCACTCGGTGCGCTGGGCATTGCGGCGGTGGTCGGTGGCGTGTTCCTGATTGCGGGTGGCGTGAACCTGCTGCGCACGGCGGCCAAGGAGCAGAGCGCTCGCACGCGCATCCACAAAGGCATGTTCTACGGCGTGCTCACGGGCGTGTTCATCGCGTCGTACACGGTGGTCGATGGCTATGCGGTGAAGATCATGCTGCTGTCGCCGATTCTGGTGGACTACATGGGCAACATCCTGCGCATCCTGCTGCTCGCTCCGGTCGCGCTGCGCAAGCCCGCCGAGCTGAAGGTACTGTGGAAGCAGCAGTGGAAATACGCGCTCGCCGTGGCTGTGGTGAGCCCCGTGGCCTACGTGCTTGTGCTCTATGCGATGCAGCACGCACCCATGTCGCACGTGGCTCCGGCGCGCGAGGTCTCGATGCTGTTTGCCGCTCTGATTGGCGGCCATCTGCTCAAGGAAGGCGACCGCAAGGCGCGCATTTTCGGCGCCGTATTGATCGCAGCGGGCGTGACTGCGCTGGGCCTGGGTTGACGCCATGAGCACGCAGCCGCAGCAACTCATCGGCTGCGATTTTTCGAGCGCTCCAACGCGCCGCAAGCCCATTGTTTTGGCGCGTGGCGAATGTGCCGGGCAGGGCGTCAGACTCCTCGCCATCGAGCGCTTCGAGAGCCTTGACGCGTTTGCCGAATGGCTCGCACAAGCACAGCACTGGGTGGGTGGTTTCGATCTGCCTTTTGGTCTTCCGCGCGAGTTGGTTGAACATCTGCTGTGGCCAACGCAATGGGACAAATGCATGGCGCATTACGCATCGCTCAGCCGCCTGCAGATTCGTGATTTTTTTGCTGCGTTCTGCGCAGCCAGACCGGTGGGCCGCAAGTTTGCGCACCGCGCCACCGATGGCCCTGCGGGCTCCAGTCCTTCGATGAAATGGGTGAACCCGCCCGTGGCTTTCATGATGCATGCGGGTGTGCCTCTGCTGAGGCAGGCGGGTGTTCATCTGCCGGGCTTGGAAGAGGGCGACCGCAGCCGCGTGGCGCTGGAGGCTTATCCGGGCTGGTTGGCGCGCCAACTCATTGCGCGGGCCAGCTACAAAAGCGATGACAAGGCCAAGCAGACACCTGAACGTGCGGCGGCGAGAAAGCAACTGGTGAGCCTGATCGAGCAGCCCTTGGCCATGCTCGATGGCCTGCATGTGCTGTTGAGCGAATCACAACGCCAGTTGCTGGAGACCGATGCCAGCGGCGACAGTGTCGATGCCGTGCTGTGCATGCTTGCGGCGGCTTGGGCGCATCGTCAGCATTTGGCCAGACATGTGAATCATGGCCTGCCTGCGCAGATGGATTCGCTGGAAGGCTGGATCGTCGGCGTGCCGTTCAGTCGAGATGAATGAGCACGGACTGCGCGGATTCGAATTCGATGTGGCTCTGCAGGTGATCGGCCAGACACAGCAGGCTGAGGTGGTCGATGGCGGGGGTGTGACGCACTCCCGCGCCCAGCATGCAGTCGTCCGGCGCGCTGGTCGATGGCATCAGGCCTTCGCTTGACACGCGAATGCGGTCTGCGAGCGGCGTGGTGGTGATGCGCTCGGGCGTGTTGCCTGCACCTTCGGCCAGATGGTAGATGCTGGCCAGCAGCAAATACATGAGCGGCTGGGGCTTGAGCGGTTGCGTGGGCCAGCCCGCATCACTCGCATCCGGCAGCGGCGATTGGTCGATGTTGCGCAGCGCGAGAAACGGCCTTGCCAGCGCCCAGATCTCGCCCAGCAAGGCGCGGGAATCGAGCAACTCGTGCGTGGGTTTGTCCCAGTGCCGAAGTCTGCGCAGACCGTTGCTCAGTTCGGTGACACCGGCTTCCAGCGACTGGGTGCGCTGCAGGATCGCATCGCGTTCGATCTGCTCGCCGCCGTTGTCCAGCTTGCGGGCGATGACGGCCAGCCCCATGCGCAACACCGACACCGAGCCCGCCAGATCGTGGCGCAGCGCGGGCAGAGTGCGCGAGAGAACGGAGTGCTGGACGCCCGCAGCGATCCAGACGTTGGCTTGATGGGTTTCGATCTTGTTCATGGAGGCAGGCGATGCAATGTTGCTGCATGTAACACGCGGCAAATGGCATTCTGCGGGATGGAAAGCGTGGCCCGCAAGACCTTCCCGTCAACGCCCGGGCTTGTCCTACAGCGCAGGCGCTGCGCGGTCAGCCGACCAGTGCTTGATAGGCCGCGCGGGTCTCGGGCGAGACCGATTGCACGAGCTGCTCGTGCGGCGTTTTGTTGCGCGCCAGCATGCGCGCCGAGGCGACCGATTTGGACTTGCAGTACCAATGGCAACTGTGCTGCATGAGCAGGATTTCGGCGGTCATCATGAACGCCTTGTCGCGCGGCGAGCGGCCTGCCTCGTTGCGAATCACGCGCTCGAAGCCCTGGGCGTGGAGCTGCACGGCCTTGCGCATGTCGAAGGTGCTGCCGGGCATGAGCTGCGTGGCGAACGGCAGACTCACGGGCAGCTTGCTCACGCGGGCCATGGGCTCGCTCACCTTCTGGAAAGAGGCGGCAAAGCGATTGAACTGGCTCACGAGCGACTGTTCGTTGTCGCTGAGCAGCGCGAGCACCTGCAGGCGGCGCTCGTCTTCCTTCTCGCCCATGGCACGCAGGTAGCCTTGCGTGAGCGCCTCGATGTGCTTTTCGATCTGGAACGGCTGCAGATGTTCGGCGAGTACGGCGATGCGTTGGCGCTGCTGCTTGGCATTGATGAAGTAGGAGGCCGTTGCCGCAAGCAGCACCAGAAGAATCGGGTCCATGGAGGTGTGGATAGAGATGAAAGGGCGGCGCAGGTCGGTTGAAGGCCACATGCGCGCGAGCCCTCTATTGTGCGACGGCTGGCGGCGGGGCATGCGCCAGTTCGGTGCAGAATGCAGGGGTTTTTGCTTGAACGCCCATCATGCCGACCCTTCAGACACTGATCACCTTCTTTGGCGTAGCCGTTCTACTGGGCCTGAGCCCCGGTCCGGACAACCTTTTCGTGCTGCTGCAATCGGCGCAGCGCGGCTGGCGCATGGGCATTGCGGTGGTCGTGGGGCTGTGCCTGGGCATCATCGTGCACACCTCGGCCGTGGCGCTGGGGCTGGCGGCGGTGTTCGCCGCGTCCGAGATGGCGTTCACCGTGCTCAAGTGGTGCGGCGCGGCCTATCTGGTCTATCTCGCCTGGGGCGCCTGGCGTGCGCCGACCAGCGTGAAGGACGATGGTGACGATCAGCCCAAGCGGACTGCACAGGCCGCATCCGCTGGCGACTTCATGCGCATGGTGATGCGCGGCGTGGTGATGAACCTCACCAACCCCAAGGTGCTGATTTTCTTTCTGGCGTTTCTGCCGCAGTTCGCCAATCCGGCGCTGGGCCCGGTCGCGCCGCAGATCTTCGCTTTCGGCGCGGTGTTCATCCTCGCGACGTTTCTGGTGTTCGGCGCGATCGCGATCTTCTCGGGTGTGTTCGGCAAACTGCTGCTGAAGTCGGCCAAGGGCCAGTGGTGGCTCAACAAGATTACCGCGCTGGTCTTTGTGGGACTGGCGGTGAAGCTGGCCACATCGCAGCGCTGATCGATCAGGCGAGCGGCGGTGGTTCGGGCCATGCGCGCTGCTCGCCGCGCATCTGCTCGAACGCGCGCGATGCCTTGAGCACGCCCAGATCGTCAAAGCGCGCACCGGCAATCTGCAGGCCAATGGGCAAGCCGCTTTTCGTGTAGCCGCAATTGACGGACGAGACGGGCTGCTCCGACATGTTGAACGGCACGGTGAAGCCGATGTGCTCCAGCGGCTTGAACGGATCGTTGGTTGGCGAGGCCCATTCCGCCGCGAACGCCACATGCGGCGCGACGGGCGAGATCACGTAGTCGAACGCATTGCAGGCCCTGACCGTGGCCACGCGCGTGAGGTGGAACTGCTGGCTTGCATCGAACACCTGCTTGCCCGAAAAGTCGGCCGCACTTTCGGCCCAGGTGCGGATGTAGGGCAGCACTTTTTCGCGGCGTTCGGCGGGCAGCAATTGCATGTCGGAGAACGAACGCATGCGCCAGAAATGGTCCATTCCCGCAAGCATCTCGGGCGTCATGAAAGGCTTCATCGAAGTGACCTGCGCGCCAGCGGCTTCGAGCAGCTTCGCGGCGGCTTCGATGCCTTGACGCACTTCGTCATCAAGCGGCAATCCGCAGCCCGCATCCAGCAGCAGACCAATGCGTTTGCCTTGGAAAAATGCGGGCGTCGCGGCTTCGGTTTCATGCCAGGCGATGTTCTGTGCAGGCAGGCTCATGCTGTCGCGCGCATCGGGTTGCGAGAGCACCTGCATCATGAGTGCAGCATCGGTGACGGTGCGCGTCATCGGGCCTGCGGCGCGGCCGGTGTAGGGCGGATCGATGGGCACGCGACCGAGGCTCGGCTTCAACCCGAAGATGCCGCACCAGCTTGCGGGCAGGCGGATCGAGCCGCCGATGTCGGTGCCGATATGCAGCGGGCCATAACCGGCTGCGGACGCTGCGCCCGCACCGGCGCTGGAGCCACCCGGCCCCTTGCTCAGATCCCACGGATTGCGCGTGAGCGCATGAAAGCTCGACAGGCCGGACGACAGCATGCCGTAGTCGGGCATGGTGGTCTTGGAGAAAAACACCGCGCCCGATTCGCGCAGACGTGCTGCGGCGGGCGAGTCCGTCATCGACGGAAACAGCTCCACCGCAGCCGTGCCCAGCGGCATGGGCTCGCCCTTGGTGGCGATGTTTTCCTTGATGGTGACCGGCACGCCGTCGAGCAGACCGGTGGGCGCGTTCTTCATCCAGCGCGCTTCGCTGGCCTTGGCCTGAGCGAGCGCGCCTTGCGGGTTCAGCAGATAGGTGGCACGCAGTTGCGGCTCCCATTGCGCCACGCGGTCCAGCACGGATTGCGTGACCTCGACGGGCGAGAGTTGGCGGGAGCGATACGCGGCCAGCAGTTCGCTGGCGCTGAGGTCGTAGAGGGCAGCAGACATCAACCAGATCTTTTCAAACGAGGACGACGAAACTTCGACACGGAACGAGTCGCGCTGCGCACCACCATGGTGTCCAAGCGCACTCAGCGGCAAGCAACCGCAAACATCATGCCCACGCGAGCGCGGACAGGTCGTTGACGAACACCGGCATGTCCTTCCACAGACCGCGCAGGTTCTTGTTGGCCACCGTGACCCATTGTGGCTGGTAGAGGTAGACGCTGGGCACTTCCTCGGCCAGCATGCGCTGCGCGTCACCGAGCAGGCGCGCGCGGTCGGCAGGGCGCTCGGCGGTCTTGATCTTCTCGTAGAGCGCGTTGAACTTCTCCGACTGGTAGCCCCAGTAGTAGTCGGGCTTGGTGTAGTTGTTCAGGTCGAACGGCTCGACGTGCGAGACGATGGACAGGTCGTAGTTCTTGTTGGTGTAGGTGCCCGAGAGCCACTGCGCCCATTCCACATTCTGCGTCTTCACGACGATGCCGATCTTGGCGAGTTCGGCGGTGATCACCTCGCCGCCCTGGCGTGCGTAGGGCGCTGGCGGCAGCGTCATCGTGAGTTCGAGTGGCGTCTTCACGCCCGCTTCGGCCAGCAGCTTCTTGGCTTTTTCGACGTCGTACGGATTGACGCCCGTGGTGTCGACATAGCCGAATGCGCCCGGCACGTAGTAGCTGCCGATGGGTGCGCCGAGGCCGTCGGCAGCACCCTGGATCACGGACTTGCGGTCGATGGCGGCGGCGATGGCGCGGCGCACGCGCACATCGTTCAGCGGCTTGCGTGCGTTGTTCATCGCCAGAATCGTCTTGGCGCGCGAGCCGCTGATGACCACCTGGAAGCGCGGGTTGGCCTTGAACTGCGCCACGCTGCGCGGCGTGATGCGCGGGAACGCGTCCACGTCGCCCGCGAGCATGGCGGCGACCTGCGCGGCCGGATCGGGAATGAAGCGGAAGGTGGCGCGCTTGATCTTGACGTTCGCTGGTTGGCGGAACGTGGGCGATGCGCCCAGCGTGATGGACGAGCCCCGCGCCCACGCGTCGAGCTTGTAGGGGCCGGTGCCCACGGGCTTGGTGGCGTTGGTCGCGGAGCTCTTGGGCTCGGTGATGATGGCGGTGGCCTGGCCGAGCACGAACAGCAGGTCGGGATCGATCTCGCTGTTGATGAGCACGATGGTGCTTTCATCGACCACCTTGGCGGACAGGCCAGCGAAGGTGCGCTTGTCCTTGTTGGTGCTCTTGTCGCCGCCCGCGCGGTCAAACGAGAACTTCACGGCGCTTGCGTTGAACGGCTCGCCGTTCTGGAACTTCACGTTCTTGCGCAACTTGAAGGTGTAGGTCTTGAGATCGGGCGAAACCTCCCAGCTCTCGGCCAGCAGCGGCGACACGCTGCCGTCGGCGTTGATCTTGGTGAGCGTTTCGTAGATGTTGTAGAGCGTGATCTCGGCAATCGAAGAAGCCGCACCGGCCGTCGGGTCGAGCCCCGGTGGTTCCAGCGTGAGTGCCAGCGTGACCGAGTCCTTCTTCGCTTGCGCGAGCGCGGACAGCGGGGTCATCAAGGGCACGGCAGACAGTGCGCCGGACGCCAGAACGGTGCGACGATTCAACATAGATGGGGGTCTCCAGAAGGTTGCAGGCAGCCGCGCCCGAACCGGGCACGCTGCGTATCAACCGTGTTTTACTACATCGAGAGGCCTTGTGCATCCTGCCATGCACGCAAGGCGCGTCCGGAGTGCGGAATCAGGCGGCGCGGCGTGCGGCGCGGCGTGCACGTGCGAGACCCGGCGCAATCTGCGGAACGGCCTGCACCAGCGCCTGCGTGTAGGGATGCTGCGCGTGTGTGAACAGCTCGGCGGGCGTGCCACGCTCGACGATCTGGCCCTGGTGCATGACGACGACTTCGTCGCACAGATGGCTCACCACCGCGAGGTCGTGGCTGATCAGCAGATAGCTCAGGCCCGATTGCTGCTGCAGGTCCTGCATGAGATTGAGCACCTGCGCCTGCACCGACACGTCCAGCGCGCTCACGGGCTCGTCGGCGATGATCAGGCGCGGCTTGGTCATCAGCGCGCGTGCAATCGCAATGCGCTGGCGCTGACCGCCCGAGAACTCGTGCGGAAACTTGTCGACATCGGTGCTGCGAAGTCCGACCTGCGCGAGCACTTCCGCAGCGCGCTCTTTCATCTCGGCCTTGCTCGCACGTTCCAGCGCAGCCATGGGTTCGGCGACGATGCGCTCGACCCTCTGGCGCGGATCGAGCGAGCCGTAGGGGTCTTGAAACACCATCTGAAAATCACGTCGTGCGGCGCGCAGATCCTCAGGCGACATCTGGTGCAGATCGCGCCCGAGCAGTTGCACGCTGCCGGATGTGGGTCGGTCCAGCGCCATCACGAGACGCGCGAGCGTGGACTTGCCGGAGCCTGATTCGCCGACCACGCCGAGGCTTTTTCCAGCTTGCAGCGTGAGGCTCACGCCGCGCAGCGCATGCACTTGTTCACGCGGTCCGAACAACGAAGAACGCGGCAGGTCGTAGCTGCGCGTGAGTTCATTCACCTGAAGCAAAGGGGTGGTGTCGCTCATGCGGAAACCCCGTTCGTCGCTTCGATGGCTTCGGCGCGGATGCAGCGAACCTCGTGGCCTGCTTCCAGCGTCTGCGGTGCGGGCTTTTGGCTGGCACAGGCATCGATGGTGAATTCGCAGCGGCCCGCGAAAGGGCAGCCTTTGGGCAGATCGACCAGTTCGGGCACGGTGCCGCGAATGGTCTGCAGCCGCGCCTTGTGCTGGCCGAGCTCCGCCATGCGCGGGCGTGCCGCGAGGAGGCCGCGCGTGTAGGGATGGGCCATGTGATCGAACACCTGTTCGGTCGTGCCGCTTTCGACGACCGTGCCGCCGTACATCACGAGCATGCGGTCCACGTTCTGCGAGATCACGCCGAGGTCGTGCGAGATGAGGATCAGCGACATGCGGCGCTCGTCCACCAGATCGGCAATGAGATCGAGGATCTGCTGCTGCACGGTCACGTCAAGCGCCGTCGTGGGTTCGTCGGCAATCAGCAGATCGGGGTTGCAGGCCAGCGCCATCGCAATCGTGATGCGCTGGCGTTGCCCGCCGGAGAACTGGTGCGGATAGGCATCGAAGCGCTGCGCGGCCTGCGGAATGCCGACGCGGTCGAGCAGGGCGAGCGCGCCTTCGCGGGCCTGCTTGGCCGAGAGCTTCTGATGCAGCCGCAGCGGCTCCGCGACCTGGTTGCCGATGGTGTGCACGGGGTTCAGCGCGGTCATCGGTTCCTGAAAAACCATGGCCATGCGGTGGCCGCGCAAGGTGCACATCTGTTTATCGGAAAGACCGAGTAATTCCTGTCCATCGAATCGCACGCTGCCTTGCGTTCGCGCGGATTCGGGCAGCAATCCCATGAGCGCCATGGCGGTGATGGACTTGCCGCTGCCGGATTCGCCAATCAAGCCCAGCATCTCGCCGCGAGCGAGTTTGAAGCCCACATCGCGCACGGCCTGCGCCGGGCCGCGATGGGTGTCGAGCGTGATGCCAAGGCCCGAGACTTCGAGCAGTGGTTGGGTGGATGGTTGATCGTTGTGGTGGTTCATCGCATGTCACCTCAACGTTGACGCGAAAGGCGCGGATCGAGCAGATCGCGCAGGCCGTCGCCCAGCAGGTTCAGTCCGAGCACGGTGAGCGCAATCGCCACGCCGGGCCAGATGGAGAGCAGCGGGTTCTGGAACATCAGCGTCTGCGCCTCGGCCAGCATGCGGCCCCAGGAAGGATCGGGCGCCTGCGTGCCGAGGCCGAGGTAGGACAGCGCTGCTTCGGCAAGAATGGCGAGCGCGAATTGGATGGTTGCCTGCACGATCAGCGCGGGAAGGATATTGGGCAGCACATGGTCGAAGGTGATGCTCCACGGCCCCTTGCCGCAGGCGCGCGCGGCGAGGATGTAGTCGCGTGCCCAGATCTGCTTGGCCGATGCGCGAGTCACGCGCGCGAACGTCGGGATGTAGAAGATGCCGATGGCGATGATGGCGTTCTGGATGCTCGCACCGTAGACGGCGGTAAGCATGATGGCCAGCAGCAGCGCGGGGAAGGCAAAGGTGAAGTCCGCAATCCGCATGACGACTTCTTCGACCCAGCCGCGACGTGCTGCTGCGAGCAGGCCGAGCGCCGTGCCGATGAGCAGACCGATGCCGACCGCGATCACGCCCACCATGATGGAGCTGCGCGATCCGACCAGCAGCAGCGAGACGATGTCGCGACCATAGGCGTCCGTGCCCAGCCAGTAGCTGGCGCTGGGAGGCTGCAGTGCGGCGTTCATGTCCACCGCGTAGGCGGAGTGGGGCGTCCATATGAACGACAGCGCGGCCATGAACAGCAAGAGCAGCGTGAGCGCGGCACCGATCACGAAGCTGTGCTTGCGCATGGCGCGCTGCCAAAAACCGGCCTGGCTCACAGCTCACCTGCCTTCACGCGTGGGTCGATGACGGCGTAGAGCACGTCGACGACGAAGTTCACGACCACCACCATGGCGGCCAGCAGCAGCACGCAGTTGCGCACGACGATGAGGTCGCGGTTGGCAATCGACTGGAAGATCAGGCGGCCAAGGCCGGGCAGATAGAACACGTTCTCGACGACGATGGTGCCCGCGAGCAGGTTGGCGAATTGCAGGCCCATGACGGTGACGACGGGGATCATCGCATTGCGCAGCACATGCTTCCAGAGCGCGGCGCGTTGCGTGAGACCCTTGGCCCGGGCGGTGCGCACGAAGTCTTCGCCCGACACGTCCAGCACGGCCGAGCGTGTGATGCGCGCGAGGATGGCCGCTTGCACGACAGCCAGCGCAATCGCAGGCAAAAGCAGCGATTGCAGCGCGGGGAAGAAACCTCCGCCATCGGCTTCGGACCAGCCGGGAAAGCCGCCCGCCGAAAACCATTGCAGCTTCACCGAGAACACCAGAATCAGCAGGATCGCGAACCAGAAATTCGGAATCGCGATGCCGATCTGCGCGAGACCCATGACGCCCACATCGCCCAGCTTGTTGTGCCGCGAGGCCGCATAGATGCCGGCGGCCAGCGCAATCAGCGTGGTGATGATCATCGCCATGATGGCCAGCGGCACGGTGAGGGCGAGGCGCTCGAAGATCAGTTCGCGCACGGGCGAGCCGTAGGTGTAGCTGGTGCCCATGTCGCCTTGCAGCAGACCGCCCACCCATTGGAAATAGCGCGTGATGGCGGGCTGGTTCAGGCCCATCTGCTCGGCCAGTTCGGCCACGGCCTCGGGAGATGCGTCGGGGCCGAGTGCCACTTGTGCGGCGTTGCCTGGCAGGATTTCCAGCACGACGAAGACAACGGCGGACGCGGCCAGCAGCGTCACCATCAGAGTCAGCAGACGCTTGAGGAGAAAGAAAGCCATGGGGTGCGAGCATAGCGGCAAAAACCGCAGCCTGCCTCGGGCCATGCACGCAAGCTTCGTGCTGTGGGCGCGGGCGTTGGATAATCAGGGCATGGCCAAGTGCAGTTACCTTCTTTTCCCGTTTACCGTTCGCCCTGTGGCGGGGAGGGCTGCGCCATGGCTTTGATGATCACGGACGAGTGCATCAACTGCGATGTGTGCGAGCCTGAGTGCCCCAACCATGCGATCTACATGGGGGAGGAGCACTACGATATTCATCCGGACAAGTGCACTGAGTGCGTGGGGCACTTTGAGGAGGCGCAGTGCGTGGCTATCTGTCCTGTGGCTTGCATTCCTGTGAGTCCGGAGCATCAGGAATCGCGTGAGACTTTGATGGAGAAGTATTTGCGGTTGCAGGCTGCGGGGTGATTTTTTGCTGCCGCTGGGGTGTTGAGAGCGGGTGCCGGGTCTCGCCCCGGCGGGCGAGTAACTTTTTGCTTGCGCCAAAAAGTCACCAAAAATCGCCTTTCAATACCCGCGGCAGAACTCACTTTGCGCCGTGGGCGCGCCGTTCGGGCAACCGCCGCGAGTCAGAGGTTTCATAAGAGGTGTGTTTCGGCACTTCGCGTTGCTCGTGCCGGCATCTCGCGACTGCGCGAGATGCTTTTTGTGCTTACTTGTCCAGCTCTGCGGGGCGTGGGGGCTTTGGCCTGGGGGGCTTGTTGGTGTGGATTTGGAGGGTGGCTTTTTCCATGTCGCCTTCCACCAGCACGGGCCACGATTTCAATGAGTGGATGATGCTGTCGTCGATGAGCTTGCGCTGGTCGGGGGAGGGCTTCTTGAGCACCCAGTTCACCACTTCCGACTTCACGCCGGGGTGGCCGATGCCGACGCGCAAGCGCCAGTAGTCGGCTGAGCCCAGTTGGGCGTGGATGTCGCGCAGGCCGTTGTGGCCGGCGTGGCTGCCGCCGCGTTTGAGTTTGACCTGGCCGGGCGGGATGTCGAGTTCGTCGTGCACGACGAGGACTTCCTCGGGTTTGATCTTGAAGAAGCGGGCGAGGGCGCCTACCGATTTGCCGGAGGCGTTCATGAAGGTTTGCGGCTCCAGCAGCCAGATGGTGTTGCCGCCGACGTTGGCGCGGGCCATCAGGCCGAAGTAGCTGCGTTCGGGAACGAGGTTCACCTTGAGGTCGCGTGCGAGTTCGTCAATCCACCAGAAACCGGCGTTGTGACGCGTGTCTTCGTATTCAGGGCCGGGGTTGCCCAGTCCGACAAACAGTTTGATCATGATGGTCTGAATTATCGTGCGAGACGCAAGTCCTTGTCGCGAATGCCGTCGCGTCTTGGTGGTTCTTGGTGGCTTGCTTGGCGCACAAAGCAAAACGGCCCACCGAAGTGGGCCGTTGTCGTGACGTCAAGTCAGCGGAGGCAAAGAAGAATTACTTCTTGCCGCCCTTCTTGGCTGGAGCAGCTGGAGCAGCAGCGTCAGCGGCTGGAGCAACTTCTTCCACGACTGGAGCAGCGATGGACACCAGCGATGGGTTCTTGCCAGCGCGAATGACGGCGGACACGCCCTTTGGCAGCTTCACGTCGGAAACGCGCAGGGCAGCGTTCTTTTGCAGGCCGCTCAGGTCGACTTCCACGAATTCTGGCAGGTCGGAAGGCATGCAGGACACTTCCAGTTCGTTCACCAGAACGGTCACGAGGCACTTGTCGCCCTTGACAGCTGGGGACTCTTCCACGCCCTTGTAGTGGACTGGAACCTTCATGTGCAGCTTGGTCTTGGCATCGACGCGTTGGAAGTCGATGTGCAGAACCAGTTGCTTGTAGGGGTGGAATTGCACGTCACGCAGCAGAACCTTGGATTCCTTGCCGTCAAGGTCCATGTCCAGCACGGAAGCGTGGAAAGCTTCCTTCTTCAGAGCGTGCCACAGGTTGTTGTGGTCCAGCTCGATCAGTTGGGCTTCGCCAGCACCGTAGACGATGCCAGGCGTACGGCCCGAAATACGCAGACGGCGGCTCGCACCCGTGCCTTGCTTGGCGCGCTCAAAAGCGACGAATTTCATAACTAACTCCTAGATGGGCCGACCGCGACCAGTCTGACCCTATTACAAAGAACCGACGCGCATTTCCAGAAAACTGGGGTTCATGCGTATGCCGGTCCGGCTTTTTTGCCGACTCCCGAACAACACACAAGCCTCCCGAGGGAGGCTTGGCTTGTCAACAGCATCTGAAAAATCAGAAGTTGTTGTTTTGATCGGAGAACAGGCTCATCACCGACTCGCCCGTGTTGATGCGGTGGATCGTCTCTGCGATCAACGGCGCCACGGACAGTTGGCGAATCTTGCTGCATCCCTTGGCGGCGTCGCTCAGCGGGATGGTGTTGGTCACCACGACTTCGTCCAGTGCCGAACCCTTCGAGATGCGCTCGATGGCCGGGCCCGAGAAGATCGGGTGTGTGCAATAGGCGTAAACGTTCTTGGCACCGCGTTCCTTGAGCACTTCGGCAGCCTTCACAAGGGTGCCTGCGGTGTCGATCATGTCGTCCATGATCACGCAGTTGCGGCCGTCGATGTCACCGATCACGTGCATCACTTCCGACACGTTGGCCTTTGGACGGCGCTTGTCGATGATGGCCAGGTCGGTGCCCAGTTGCTTGGCCAGCGCACGTGCGCGGACCACGCCGCCCACGTCGGGGCTCACAACGATCAGGTTCTCGTACTTCTTCTGGTTCAGATCGCCCAGCAACACGGGAGAAGCGTAGATGTTGTCGACGGGAATGTCGAAGAAACCCTGAATCTGGTCAGCGTGCAGGTCCATGGTCAGAACGCGGGCGACGCCCACGGTCTGCAGCAGGTTGGCAACCACCTTGGCCGAGATCGGCACACGCGACGAACGCGGACGGCGATCCTGACGGGCGTAACCGAAGTAGGGAATGACGGCGCTGATGCGTTCGGCGGAGGCGCGCTTGAGCGCGTCCACCATGATCAGCAGTTCCATCAGGTTTTCGTTGGTGGGCGCGCAGGTCGATTGAACGACGAACACATCGCGGGCACGGACGTTTTGTTTGATTTCGACGGTGACTTCACCATCGGAGAAACGACCCACGTCCATTGCACCGAGATTGGTGCCGAGATGCTTGACGATTTCTGCGGCCAAGCCAGGATTGGCATTGCCCGTGAAAACCATGAAGTCTGGGTGATTGGCTTGCATGAGCGGCTCAGTGATCTGAACTTGAAGTCCCGTGGTTGGGAAAATATTTGGCAGGGGAAGAAGGATTCGAACCTTCGCATGCCGGAATCAAAATCCGGTGCCTTAACCAGCTTGGCGACTCCCCTACACAGGTCAATTGCCGGAAGCAATCAACCTATATCCGTTTCTGTAGCCCAACCCACCAGAGGATGAACTGCCAGAGTTTTGCATACTTTGACTTGCCATGCGCTTGGCGCATCTGTCAAATCTGCTGTATGCGGCATCTGTGCAAACACTGCACTTCCTGAGCCCGTCATTCTAGCATGCATTTCCTTTGATTCTAGAAAGTCGATGACTTTTTTGATCTCGGGGCACAGTGCTTGAGCAACTGGCTGCAAGTCATTACTTCCGAATCGGTAGTGTGCTGCAGCAAAGTCTTCGATTGTAGCATGCCTTGAATCACGTTTGAGGAAAGGACTTGAAAAAATTTCTTTCGTATCCAATCCTGCTTCCGGCTTCACTACTGCAAGCGTTGCTTGCGGCGGTAGCTGCTGCGAATCGATGGGCTGAATTATGTCACCAATTCCAGACACAAAAGCCGTTTTTCCGAATAAAAAAAACGGAATATCTGCGCCAAGTTTCAGTCCGATGGCCAAAAGTTGTGATAGCGGAAGATTGAGCCCCCACAAGCGATTGAGGGCTAAAAGCGTGCTGGCGGCGTCCGAGGATCCGCCGCCCATGCCCGCCTGAGCCGGTACGCGCTTGTGGATGCCGATGTGAGCGCCAAGAGGGGTTCCTCCAGTCAGTTGCAGCGCACGGGCTGCGCGGGTGCACAGGTCGTCTGGCGGGAGCGGTGTCGAGAGGTCTTCACGGGTGATCTGCCCATCGCTGCGCAGCTCGAAATGCAGCGTGTCGTACCAGTCAATGAGTGTGAACACCGATTCGAGCAGGTGGTAGCCATCGTCGCGACGGCCCGTGATGTGCAGAAAGAGGTTGAGTTTGGCCGGAGCCGGCACGTCGTAGATGGCCTGCATGGCGATCGTCGTCCTGGTTGTCTTGTCTATCTATGTGCGGAGAAAGCGCCGCCTCAGCGATTGAGGACGATGCGCAGCACGGCGCCGGGTTGCGGCGAAAAGCGGGTGGCGGTGAGGCGGCCCGTGTCGATGCGGCTCAGGTCGGCAGTCCAGCCCGTGACTTTGACATCCACTCCGCGCAGCCAGCCGAACAGCGCCTGAATCGGCAGATCGTTGCCGGTCAGTTGGATGACGAGCGCGCTCAGCGAGTCGGATTCCAGCTTCTGATCGGGCGAGTCGAGCGTGGCAACTCCCGGTGACCATTGCAGCTTGGCCAGCACATTGCCCAGCGGGTTGTAGAGCGTGAGATTGCCGCGCTCGACGTCGCCCGAGAGGTCGAAGCCCGCGCTGAAATTCTTCTCCGCGCCTTCATCCACCTGCAAACCAAGGCGACCGGTCCAGATATCTTCGCCGTTCATGGCGATGTTCGGCGCGCGTTTGGGCTGGGCGCAGGCTGCGAGCAGCGCCGCCGCTCCCAGCACGATGACTCGGCGCGAAAAAGCCCGAGCCTGCGTCAAAGCTTGACTCCCAGACGCTTCAAGGTTTCGTTCAGCGTTTCGTTATCGGGTTCGCTCTCGCGGCCCTTGCGCCAGATTTGTCTGGCCTTGTCATGTTCGCCCATGCTCCACAGCACCTCGCCGTAGTGCGCGGCGATTTCGGCATCTTGCTGTCTGGCGAAGATTTTCTCGAAGAGCTGAGCCGATTCCTGCTTGTTGCCCAGGCGGAATTCGACCCAGGCCTTGCTGTCGAGGATGAAGGGGTCTTCCGGCGCGAGCTTGAGGGCCGAGTCGATCAGCGATTTGGCTTCTTCCAGATGCACGCCACGATCGGCAAGCGAATAGCCCAGCGCATTGCGTGCGTGGTGGTAGTCGGGCTGGCGGTCGATGATCTGGCGCAGCAGGCGCTCCATGTCGGCGATATTGCCCGCCTTCTCCGACAGCATGGCTTGTTCGTAGAGCAGGTCGTTGTCGTCGGGTGTGAGCTCAACGGCCTTGCCGGTGACTTTGGCCGCTTCGTCGAACTGCTTGGCCTCCTTGAGCAATTGCGCGTCGGCCAGCAGCTTGCGTTGCTGTTCGTCGACAGAGCTGGCGGGCAGGGCCTGAATCAGCGCGCGCGCCTTGGGCAGGTCGCCTTGCTTGGCAAGCAGCGATGCTTGCTGAACGCTCACCGAGAAATCGCCGGGTGCGGCCTTGTCGGCCTTGGCCAGCCAGGTCTGCGCCTTGGCGTACTGCCTGCGGTCCGTCTCGATCTGCGCGGCCATCATGTAGGCACGCGACAGCGCCTTGGCCACCGTGGGGTTGCTGATGTTCGGCTCTGACAGCTTGATGTATTGCTGCAGGGCGGCATCCGCGTCGTCGGGGCGCTTGGCTCGCACGTCCAGCGATGCGCGCACCAGCCAGGCATCGGCAAGCTCGGGGTTGCTCTTGGTGAGCAGGTTCAGTTGTTCGCGTGCCTCTTCGTTGCGCGCGGTCTGCAGCAGAAAGCGCGCGTAGTTCATGCGCACTTCGGGGCTGGGGTGGCCGGCCAGATAGGTCTTGAGAAGACTCTGCGCGCCGGGTGCGCCCACATCGACGAGTTGCAGCGCCAGCGTGCCTGCGCCATCGTCGGTGGGGTCCAGAGCCATGGCCTTCCTGGCGGCATCGAGCGCGCCAGCGGTATTGTCGGCTGCCAGGCGCATGCGTCCCACGGTGGTCCATGCAGTCGGGCCGGTGGCCGTGTTGTTCAGTTCGCCAGCGACGGCCGTTTCCACTACCTTGGCGGCCAGTGCCTTGTCGCTCACGCGGCCGTAGACCTGCGGCAATGCCTTGAGGGTGAGCAGCTTGACGCGTTGATTGGACAGCGCCAACTCCTGCTTGAGCAGGCCACCCGTTTCGGCGGTGCGATTGAGGATCACCAGAATCTGCAGCAGATAGCGGTTGGCGTCTCGCGAGTTGGGGAAGGCGTCCTTCCAGGCGCGGGCCGAAATCAACGCGCTTTCTGCCGAGCGCGACTGCAGGGCAATCTGCGTGGCGCGCTGGTAAAGCTGCTCCTGACCGCTGCGCCGCGCCGCATCAAGCATCAGTGCATAGCCCGAGGCGGCGTCGCCTTGCCCGGTGGTCATCTCGCCCACCAGAAGTTCGTAGAACAGCTCCGCATCCACGGCCGCCTTGTCGTCGCTGGACGATGATTCTTCCTCGGTGGGCAGAGCGGTGGGGGATTCGGGCTCGGCAGGTGCCTGCGCCCAGGAAGCGTGGGCGTACATGGCCATGGCCGCGGCCATGGCAACTGCCCGTAAACGATGAATTTGCACCATCAGATCATAATAATCCATGCTCGGGTCGGTTCCTGTGGTTCTTTGGCTCGCGCACGCCACTTCAGAGTCTCTACTCTTCGCGACGCTGCGCCCCCATGTCCTTGTTTGTACTGGAAAGTGATTGTTGATATGCCAGAGTTGCCGGAGGTGGAAGTCACGCGGCGAAGCTTTGCTGAACAGATCAGCGGAGCGCAGATAAGTTCGGTCTTTCTTGGCAAGCCGCTGCGCTGGCCGCTGGGTGTGGCGCCCGAATCGCTGGTCGGCCGCACGGTGCTGCAGGTGCGGCGGCGCGGCAAGTATCTGCTGGTGGATCTTGATCGCGGCCTGCTGATGCTGCATCTGGGCATGTCGGGGAGTCTGCGTTTCGCATCCGAACTTCCGCCTTTGGGCTCGCACGATCATTTCCAGCTCACCACGACGCATGGTTTGTTGCGGTTGCATGACCCGCGCCGTTTCGGGGCGGTGATGGCGTTTGGCGGTGAGGATGATTCTTTTGCGATCAAGTTGCTGTCCAAGCTGGGGCCTGAGCCCCTCGAAGATGACTTCGACTTCGACGCCTTCAAGAAAGGGCTCAAGGCCAGCCGTCTGCCGGTCAAGCAGTTGCTGCTGAGCGGCAAGATCGTCGTTGGTGTGGGCAACATCTACGCGTCCGAGGTGCTGTTTCTTTCCGGCATCAGGCCGACGACGTCCGCCAACAAGATCGGCCCTGCGCGTGCTTTGAAGCTGCATACCGCCATTCGCGAAGTGTTGGCGCGGGCCGTGGCAACGGGCGGCAGCACGCTGCGCGATTTTTCTGCGGCCGATGGCAATGCCGGGCACTTTCAGTTGGAGGCCAATGTCTATGGCCGCGAGGGGCAGCCGTGCAAGGTCTGCGGCGCGGCCATCAAGATGCTGCGGCAAGGACAGCGGAGCACGTTTTTCTGCGCCCATTGCCAGAAGCCGTGACCCATGCGCCGGTACTGTTGTCTATAGGTAAAGTCGAGTCGACAGACCACAAATGCTTTGCCGTTTTTCCATGGGGCGATGCTATATTGCGTTATATAGGCAACTTTCATATCAATCGCCAATCAATGGTCGATACGATATAACAATAAAGCGGATTCAGCGTGGGACCCTCATTCAACGAACAGTTTGACCAGCACGGCGTGTGGAAGCGCGCATTTGCCCAGCAGCTCAAGCAGTTGGCTGAATGGATGAGCGCACATGATCTGATGGACGCTTCCATCGAAGAGCGCCTGAAGCGACTCGAAGAACAGGTGCGCAGCGACAAGGTGATGGTCGCCTTTGTCGCCGAGTTCTCGCGTGGCAAGTCCGAACTGATCAACGCGATCTTCTTCGCCGGTTATGGCCGACGCATCATGCCCGCGAGCGCCGGGCGCACGACGATGTGCCCGACCGAGCTGTCCTACGAAGCAGGCACGGTGGCGTCCCTGCGCCTGCTGCCCATCGAAACGCGGCTGCAGCCACAGGGCCTGGCCGAATGGCGTCTCAAGCAGCAGCAGTGGAACGAGATTCCTCTCGACATCGACGATGCGGATCAGATGGCCGATTCGCTGTCCAAGGTATCGGAAGTGCTGCGCGTGACGATCGACGAAGCGCGCGCGCTGGGCTTCTGGCATGACGATTCGCCCGACGACAATCCGCTGGCCGATGCGAACAACATGGTCGAGGTGCCCAAGTGGCGGCACGCGCTCATCAACGTGCCGCATCCGCTGCTCACGCAAGGCTTGGTGATTCTGGATACGCCGGGTTTGAACGCCGTCGGTGCCGAGCCCGAACTGACCATCAACCTGATTCCACAGGCCCACGCCGTGGTGTTCATTCTGGGTGCGGACACGGGCGTGACGCGCTCGGACCTGTCCATCTGGCGCGAGCATCTGGGCGCATCGGCCGAGAACAACGAGACACGCCTTGTCGTGCTCAACAAGATCGACACGCTGTGGGATTCGCTGAACACACCCACGCAGGTGCAGGAGCAGCTCGACCAGCAATGCCGCAACTCGGCCGACATTCTGGGCGTGTCGCTCAGCCAAGTGGTGCCGGTGTCGGCGCAGAAGGGTCTGGTCGCCAAGATCACGGCGGACGATGTGCTGCTCGAAGCCAGCGGATTGCCGCATCTCGAAGAAGCATTGGGCGAGGGCATTCTTGGCCGTCGCCAGTCCATTCTGCGCGGTGTCGTCGCCAATGGCGTGACCGGCCTGCATGCCGAGACCACGCGCGTGCTGAACATTCGCCGTCGCGATCTGGATGACCAGATGTCGGAGCTCAACAGCCTGCGTGGCAAGAACGCCACTGTCATTCAGGCGATGCGCGGTCGCATCGAGCTGGAGCAGCGCGATTTCGATTCCAGCACGGCCAAGGTGCTGGCCCTGCGTGCCGTGCATTTGAAGATGATGCGTGAGGTGCTGCACAAGATTGGCTCGCGCGCACTCAAGGCCGAGATGGAACCATTGGCCGAAGCGCTGAAGGGCGGTGTGTTCAAGCTGGGGCTGCGCAAGGTGTATGCCGACACCATGGCGCGCGTTCGAGGTCTGCTCGAAGCCTCGCAGGCCTCGGGTCTGGAGATTCGCGACATGCTGGGCGGAACGTTCCGCCAGCTCAATGCGGAGTTCGGTTTCTCGCTGCAGGTGCCTGCAGCGCCGCAGTTCGAGTCGTTCATTGCCGACGTGGCAGAGATCGAGCGCCGGCACGAGCAATACATCGGTATGGGCAACACGCTGCGTCTTGCTCAGCCAGAATTCGCACAGCGTCTGCTGCGTGGATTGACGCTGCGACTGCGCGCCGTGCTCGATTCCGCATCCAACGAACTGGAGCTGTGGAGCAAGTCGGCCACGGCGCAGCTCGATGCTCAACTGCGCGAGCGCAAGCGCAGCTTCTCGCGCCGCATCGAAGCGGTGGACCGCATCCAAAATGCGGCCAACGGTCTGGTGGAGCGCATTGCGGAAATCGAGTCGGCTGACCAGCATCTGACCGAGCTTGAACACCGTCTCACCAGCCTCACCGACCGTCTCGTGCACACGCCGCTTGCCCCGCAGGAGCGCATGCTGCAGCACGCCGAAGTGGATCTGCTGTTCGATTGAACATCGGCGATGTCAGTGATAATTCGCTGATGACAATTGGGATTCCCGAGATCGCCACGCGCGTCGTGCGTTGGCAGAAAGAGCATGGTCGCAACCATCTGCCGTGGCAGAACACGCGGGACGCCTATCGTGTGTGGCTCTCGGAGATCATGCTGCAGCAGACGCAGGTCACCACCGTTCTCGATTACTACGCACGTTTTCTCGCGCGCTTTCCCGATGTGAAGGCGCTCGCCGCTGCGCCGCAGGACGATGTGCTCGCGCTCTGGAGCGGCCTTGGCTACTACAGCCGCGCGCGCAATCTGCACAAGGCGGCGCAGATGGTGGTGAGCGACTTCGGCGGCGAGTTTCCGCATACAGTCGAGCAGCTTTCCTCTCTTCCGGGCATTGGCCGTTCGACCGCTGGCGCGATTGCCTCGTTCTGCTTTGGCGAACGCTCCGCGATTCTCGATGCCAACGTGCGCCGCGTGCTCACGCGCGTGCTCGGTTTTGATGACGACCTGGCCGTGGCCGCCAACGAGCGCAAGCTGTGGGCGCTGGCCGATCAGTTGCTGCCCAACGACGATCTACACCACACCATGCCGCGCTACACGCAGGGCATGATGGATCTGGGCGCGGGCATCTGCACACCCAAATCACCGGCCTGCATGCTGTGTCCGCTCGAATCGGTGTGCGTTGCGCACAAGGACGGTGATCCCGAGGAATATCCTGTTCGCACGTGCAAGCTCAAACGCAGTTCGCATTCCTGGTGGCTGCTGCTGGAGCGTGATGCGGCAGGGCGTCTCTGGCTTGAACGCAGACCGCAGACCGGCATCTGGGCGGGGCTGTATTGCCCACCGGTGTTTGAAGAACGCACGTTGTTGGAACATGCTGCGGGAAGCAACGCGCAGCTCGAAGACTTGGCTGTGGTGACGCATGTGCTCACGCACCGCGATCTGTATCTGCACCCGGTGGTGATGCATGCATCTGCGCGCAAATGGAAGGTCAGCGAGGCCGATGGCGCAGGCTTTTTTGCACCGACCGAATGGGCCAATCTCGGCTTGCCTGCGCCCGTGCGCAAGCTGCTCGCCAAGTTCTGAGACGTTTCGGACAAAGTGGCCGGATGTGGCCCGCTGCTGCTCAGTGGCCGCTTGCGCGCGCATCCATTTCGCGGTGGCGGCGCAGCGTGTTCCACTTGGGGCTGAAGTGCTTGGCCAGCCGCTCGACCAGATACACCGAGCGGTGTTGCCCGCCTGTGCAGCCGATGGCCACGGTCACATAGCTGCGGTGGTTTTCGGCAAGCGCATCGAGCCAGTGTTCGAGAAATTTCTCGATGTGCTGCTCCATCAGATTCACGGCAGGTTGCTGCTCCAGAAACTCCGCCACCGGCGCATCCTTGCCGGTGAGATCGCGCAGCGCAGGCTCGTAATGCGGATTCGGCAGCATGCGCACATCGAACACGTAGTCGGCATCGACCGGCACGCCGCGCTTGAATGCGAATGACTGGAACACCAGAATCATGCGGCTTGGTGGCACCGACATGAGGCTTTTCACATAGCCCTGCAATTGCGATGCGCGAATCGCGCTGGTGTCGATCACATGCGATTGCTCGCGCAGATCGGCCAGCAGTTCGCGCTCTAGATCGATGGTCTGCAGCAGGGCGCTTTGACCTTCGCGCAGTTCGTCCTTGGACAGCGGATGGCGGCGGCGGGTTTCCGAAAAACGGCGCACCAGCGTCTCGGTCGATGCGTCCAGAAACAGGCATTGCACGCGCACGCCTTGCTTGCGCAGTTCGTCGAGTTGCGCTGGCACGAGCGGCAAAGCGGTGGCGCTGCGCACATCAATCGCAATCGCCAGTCGGTTGCCGTGGTTGACATGTTCCAGTCCGATGAAGGCCGTCAGCAGCTCGGGCGGCAGGTTGTCCACGCAGTAAAAGCCTGCGTCCTCCAGGGCGTGCAAAGCCACGGACTTCCCGGAACCGGACATGCCGGTGATCAGCACAATTTCGAGCGCCATAAACTACCTCATCACCTCAATTCAGAATCAAGCATTCACTGCACTGCCTGCGCGGGCTCCGGCCGGCTCCAGCATCTCGCGCGCATGAGCGAGCGTGGTGGCCGACAATCTTTCGCCGCCCAGCATGCGCGCAATTTCCTGCACGCGGGCATCGCCATTCGCAGGCTTGACCGAGCTGGTCGTGCCCTGCGCACTCTTGTGTTTTGCCACTACCAGATGGTGATCGGCACAGGCCGCCACCTGCGGCAAGTGCGTCACGGTCAACACCTGACGCGCCTTGCCCAACTGCTGCATGAGCTTGCCGACCGTTTCCGCCACAGCACCACCCACGCCCGAATCCACTTCGTCAAAAATCAGCGTGGGCGCTTCGCCCAGCTCGCTGGTGGTCACCGAAATCGCAAGCGAAATCCGCGAGAGTTCTCCGCCCGATGCCACCTTGCCGATCGGCTTGGGCGTCATGCCCGGATGGCTGCTGACCAGAAAGCTCACGTGGTCCATGCCTTGCGGTCCGGCCTCGGCAGCGGTGTCGATTTCCACCACGAAGCGCCCCCCAGCCATGCCCAGATTCTGCATGGCTTGCGTGACAGCTCCCGCCAATTGTGGCGCGGCCTTGGTGCGCTTTTGTGACAGCGCACGCGCTGCCTTTTCGTAGGCCGCGCGGCTGGTGCCTTCGTCCTTGGCGAGCGTGTCCAGATCGGCGGCGTTGTCCAGTGCTTTGAGCTCGGTCTTCCAGCCTTCCCACAACGCAGGCAGGTCGTCCGGTTGGCGCTTGTAGCGTCGCGCCAGAGAAATCCATTGCGACAGGCGCGCATCCAATTCAGCCAGCCGCTGCGGCTCCAGTTCCGTGTGGCGCAGAAAGCCCTGCAGCGATCGCACGACGTCTTCGGCCTGCGCCAGACTGGCCGACAGCACCTCGTTCATCGAGCGAAAAGATTCGTCCACATGCTCGTAGCTCTGCAGCAGGTTCTGCGCTTGCGACAGCCGCGACAACGCACCCGTGTCGTCGTCCTCGTCTTCCAGCGCACGCAACGCCTCCTGTGCGTTGTCGAGCAGCGATTGCGCATTCGACAGTTTGGCGTGCTGGGCGTTGAGTTCATCCCATTCATCGGCACGCGGCGAGAGCTTTTTCAACTCGCCGATCTGCCACTGCAGGCGCTCACGCTCTTGCTGCAAGGTGTCCTGCGCGGCGCGTGCGTGTTCCAGTGTCTTGAGCTTTTCGCGCCAGTCGTTCCACAGCGCATTGAGCGGCTGCGTCTGTACGCCCGCATAGGCATCGAGCAGCGCGCGCACGCTGTCGTGGCGCGTGAGACTTTGCCACGCGTGCTGGCCGTGGATGTCGAGCAGGTGCTCGCCGAGCACGCGCAACTGCGTGGCCGTCACAGGCGTGCCGTTGATCCACGCGCGGCTCTTGCCCTGCGTGTCGATGGTGCGGCGAACCAGCAGCAATTCTTCCTGCTCGATGCCTGCTTCGTCGAACCAGTGGTTCAATTGCTTTGGCGGATCGAACTCCGCGCACAACTCGGCACGCTCGGTTCCTTCGCGGATCACGCCGGTCTCGGCGCGCGCGCCCAGCAGCAACTGCAGTGCGTCGATCAGAATCGACTTGCCCGCGCCGGTCTCGCCGGTCAGTGCGGTGAAGCCGGTTTGAAGATCCAGATCCAGCGACTGCACGATCACGAAGTCGCGCAACGCAATGCGCTTGAGCGCCATGTCAGGAGCCTCCTTCGTTCCAGCGCAGCTTCTTGCGCAGGGTCGCGAAATAGCTCCAGCCGCGTGGATGCAGAAAGCGCACGGAATGCTCGGCGCGCGTCACCAGAATGCGGTCGCCGTGCAGCAACGTGGCAATCGACTGCATGTCGAAGTTGGCCGAAATATCGCGCCCGCCGACCACCTCGATGGCGATCTCTTCGGAGTCCGACAGCACGATGGGGCGGTTCGACAAGGTATGCGGCGCGATGGGCACCATCACCCAGCCGCGCAGCGACGGATGCAGCATCGGTCCACCCGCAGACAGCGCATAGGCCGTCGAGCCCGTGGGCGAGGCCACGATCAAACCGTCGGCGCGCTGGTTGGACACGAACACGCCGCCCACTTCCACGCGCAGCTCCACCATGCCGGAAGTCGATCCGCGGTTCACCACCACATCGTTGAGCGCCAGCGCCTCGAACAGGCACTCGCTTCCGCGAATGACGCGAGCACGCATCATCGGGCGCTCGTCCTCTTCATAGTCGCCATGCAGGATGGGCGCGAGCGCGCTGCGGTAGTCTTCCAGCGCAATGTCGGTCACAAAACCAAGGCGGCCACCGTTGATGCCGACCAGCGGCGTCTGATAACGCGCCAACTCGCGGCCCGCGCCCAGCATGGTTCCGTCGCCGCCCACCACCAGCGCCAGTTCGGCATGCATGCCGATCTGCTCGGTGGTCGCCACTTCGTAGCCTTGCAGGCCGGTGTTGGCGTAGCTCTCGTCTTCCAACAGCACTTCGCAGCCTTGTTCGACCAGAAAGCGGCCAATGTCTTCCAGCGCCAGCCGCGACTTCTCCAGTGCGGCAGCGTCGGATGCCAGACGCTGGTATTTACCAATGAGGGCTACTTTGCGAAAGGTGAGATTCATTCGGAAATTACATCATGAAGTGATGTGACTTTATTGAATCCCGAGCCGTTCGCGCAAGGGGCGCACAGGCTGGAAATCAGGGCAATCGTCACACCGGGAATGCTTCAGATGCTTGTATATCATGCCCGCGCGCCTCGCCAGCGCATAAGCACCGAGAGTCGGCATGCAGCTCAAGGGTTAACCCCTGCGTGCGAAGGAGGGCGAGCAGGGCCCGCGGCGCTCGCGAAACGGCTCTGCGCCTTAGAATGCCCGAATGCTTGATGACCGTGCGAAGTTATTGTTGAAAGCGCTCGTCGAGCGCTATATCGCCGACGGCCAGCCCGTGGGCTCGCGGACGCTGTCGCGCGCTTCGGGGCTGGAGCTCTCGCCCGCGACCATCCGCAACGTCATGGCCGATCTGGAAGAGCTGGGCCTGATCGTCAGCCCGCACACCTCGGCAGGCCGCATTCCCACGGCGCGTGGCTACCGCCTGTTCGTCGACACCATGCTCACCGTGCAGCGCGACGAGTTGCCATCCATGCAACTCATGCCCGAGCAGCCGCAGAAGGTGATCGCCAACGCGGCCAACCTGCTGTCCAACCTCTCGCAATTCGTCGGCGTCGTCATGTCGCCGCGCCGCCCATCGGTGTTCAGGCACATCGAATTCCTGCGACTGTCCGAAAAGCGCCTGCTGGTGATCATCGTCTCGCCCGACGGCGACGTGCAGAACCGCGTGATCTTCACCCAGGCCGATTACTCCCAATCCCAGCTCATCGAAGCCGCGAATTTCCTCAATGCCAACTACTCCGGCCTCGCCATGGAGCAAGTGCGCGAACGCCTGCAATCCGAGGTCGAAGCGCTGCAAAGCGAGATCGGCGCGCTCATGCAGGCAGCCGTCAACGTCGGCACCGAAGCCATGTCCGACTCCACCGACAGCGTCGTCATCTCTGGCGAGCGCAACCTGCTGTCGGTCAGCGACTTCTCCAGCGACATGGGCAACCTGCGCCGCGCCTTCGACCTGTTCGAGCAGAAAACACAAATCCTGCGCCTGCTCGAAAACTCCAGCAAGGCAGAAGGCGTGCGCATCTTCATCGGCGGCGAAAGTCAGGTCGTGCCGTTCGAGGAACTCTCCGTGGTGAGCGCCCCCTACGAGGTCGATGGCCAGATCGTCGGCACCCTCGGCGTGATCGGCCCCACCCGCATGCCCTACGACAAGATGATCCAGATCGTCGACATCACCTCGAAACTCGTGAGCAACGCGCTCAGTCACCGGACCTGAATAAAGCCCTTACAATGCTTCGTTTCCTCTCCGTGCAACACGGGCGAGGACGGATCTGAAAATGAATCCCCGGGGCCTTAGCTCATGCTTGGTTAGAGCAGTGGACTCATAATCCATTGGTGCCCAGTTCGACTCTGGGAGGCCCTACCAAACGACAAAAGGACTTGGCTGCTTGTGCGGCCAAGTCCTTTTTTCATGATCCTGTTGTCACTTGCACCTGAAGGTCACTTCAGCCGATGCGGCCCGGATCAAGTTGGCTTCCAGCCCGTTGGTGCGCACCCCGGTCAATTCCTTGCCTTGCTTCGCGCAAAACTCACCGGCATCTTTCAACAGCAAGACTTTCACATCTCCAGAACCATTCCACCCCGTCAAGTCGCTGCCGCGAATGAGGTAGCGTCCGTCGCCCAAGGGCGCCACTCCGGCGCTGTCCGTAGCGCAGGCTGCCAAGCTTGCAATCATCGGTATTGTCCAAATCAGTTTCTTCATTATTTTCTGGTCAGGGGCAGTCGTTGTTGTTTTGTCAGTTGCGGATCGCCAGTGCCTGCACTGCTTCTATGAAGGCGTTCACTTTGGCTGCTGGACCCACTCCGGATCTGTCATATGCAAAAACCTGCTTTCCGTGTTTGCTGGATGCGAAGAAGTATTGCCCTGAATTCAATGCAGGCTCGGTGAAGTAGATCACGTCATAGTCGGGTGACGGCTCAACGGATACCACCATGCTTGCGGCATCCCTTATTTCCACTTCTTTGTATATGCCGCGTTTGGAAACGCCTTCGTACATTGCTCGTACAAGGTCGTAGTTGGATTTGCTCAACGTTGAAATCATCACGGCTTCCTTGCCTTGCGGAACGCGGCGATTTTCGGCTTGAATGCGTTTGGTGTTCTCTGCCGTGATTGCCTGCACTCCCGGCAGGACGGCCACCAACTTCTTGTCGGAAAGCGGGGCTGGCAGCGGAGTCACTTGCGCAATGGAAGCTACGCGTGTTTGTTCCACCGCTGTCTGGAATCGCTTCTCGCCCTTGTAATGTTGCCCTTCGAATGAATATCGGTTGGCGCAGCCAGCCATCAATCCAGCAGCCATCATCACGACCAAAATTTTATTCATTGATCACTCTCCCATTGATTGCATTGCATTTGTCTAAAGTTGTCTGAACGGGTGGCAAGGAATTGAGTTTGCAACTGACCGAGTTGCTCGTCATTGGCTGGATGCGTGGTGGCGACGAGATCGGCGACGCTTCCAATCCAACGGACGATGTGGCTGCAAAGGCATTGCTTGGATTGAGCGCTGTCTGCCGCACATAGGTTGCTCTGAGTACGTCGGGTGTCTGCGAGCACAGGTTCTGGTTGGCGGCAACGCTCAGGTCGGACAACATTACGCATATGCCCGCCGGATGCCGAAAGGGTTCGGTCGAGTACTTGTCTTGGTACACGACACTGCCGTCTTGCAGTTTGATCGCGTACCTGAATTGAAATTGGCGCTGCGGGGCTTTGTCCAGCGCAGAACCGAGCAAGCCACCAAGCAGCACGACACCGAGGTGTGTTTTGGCTGAATAGTGACCACCACTGAAGGCTCGATCGATATACGAAACGTCGGCGATGGCGCTGCCGAGAACCGCTCCACCATGCGTTCCTGGCGTCGATCTGTCCACGCCCTGGTTGTCAATGATGAGGCCGAAGGTGCTGTCTCTTACCGTCTCGATCAGGTAGCTGCGCTGGATCTCAGCTTTCTCATGAGTCTCCAGCCCTTGCCAGGCGGTCTCCGAAACTGCGAGTAGCGGTAAAGCGTTGGCGCTGGATGCAAGCAGCCCGGTGATCAACCAAACCCATTTCATGCCAGCCTCCTGTGTTTTGAAATGACTCGCCGCTGGTGTTCGTCTGCCGACAGTGTATTGGTTTTTGTAACTAAAAGTTTTACATTGATGGGGCCTCAGGCTGGCGGCCTGCCAACTGTCGCAGGTACTGGAGCGATGAGCGGATCGAGAAGTGGACTTTTGACAAGGATGAACAACGCGTCGTTACTGCAGATAGTCCAAGCCATCGCTGCATGCGGTATGGTTCAGGCACATAGGCACAGAACAAGGAAGGTCGCCATGCGAACAGTTTTATCGGGTCTTGTGTCGCTTGGCGCAGTGTTGTTGATCGCTGGGTGCTCGTCCTTTGCCCCCCAAAGCCCAGCGGGCAACAATCCGCAGCCGGTATCCAAGCCCACGCCTGCGTCGCCTCCTGAACCCATTGGCAAATCAACCGCGCCACCCGGCGACATCTGCGATGCCAAGCCTGCGCAAGGCGTGGTGGGGCAGCAGCCTACGGTCAAGGTGATCGAGCAGGCGCGTGTGCGTTCCGGGGCCCGCATGGCACGGGTGCTCAGGCCGGGGCAGATGGTGACGAAGGAGTTCGATCAGCAGCGGCTGAATCTGGAGCTGGATGCGAGCGGGAAGATCATCGCGGCGCGTTGTGGTTGAGGTGTCGTCCTTCCGTCCACGCGCTGCGATGTCAAGAAACCATCACGGCGCGAGGAATAGCGATTGCAGGTCGCTCAGGAAATCAAAGCCGCGTTCGGTGGGCTGGATCTTCAAACCGGTGCGGGTGATGAGGCCCTTGGCTTCGGCTTCTTTCAGTCCGGCGTCGATGGTGGACAGCGGTGTGCCGGTGCGATCCATGTAGTCCTGCAGCGAAAAACCGTCGCGCAGGCGCAGCGCGTTGAGCATGTATTCGAACGGCAGATCGGCGCGGCGCACGTCGTCATCCTGCGCCACGGCGAGGCCTGCGAGTGCGCCTTCCATGTAGCGGTTCGGATCGCGCAAACGCACTTGGCGCACGACGCGATGCGCGAAGCTCAGCTTGCTGTGCGCGCCTGCGCCGATGCCGAGGTAGTCGCCGAATTGCCAGTAGTTGGTGTTGTGCCAGCACTCGTGATTGGCACGCGCGTAGGCCGAGATTTCGTAGCGTTTCATGCCTGACGCGCCGGTCAGTTCGGTGATGCGGTCGAGCATGTCGTAGGCGGTGTCTTCGTCCGGGACCACGGGCGGGAATTTGGCGAAGTAGGTGTTCGGCTCGATGGTCAGGTGATAGACCGACAGATGCGGCGGCGCGAACGACAGCGCGGTCTGCAGATCGCGTTCGAGATCGAGCGGGCCTTGGCCGGGCAGGGCGTACATGATGTCGAGATTGAAGGTCTCGAACGAGAGCGCGGCTTCTTCCACGGCGGCCAGTGCCTGGGCCCGGTCGTGCACGCGGCCAAGTGCTTTCAGGTAGCGATCATCGAAGCTCTGCACGCCGATCGAAAGCCGCGTGACGCCTGCCGCGCGATACGCGCGAAAGCGGTCTTTCTCGAAGGTGCCCGGGTTGGCTTCCATCGTGATTTCGCAGTCGGCTTCGAGGCGCAGACGCGCGCGCACATCGCTCAGCAACTGGTCGATGGATGCGGGCGAGAACAGGCTGGGCGTGCCGCCGCCGATGAAGATGCTGTGCACCGAGCGGCCCCAGATCAGCGGCAGCGCGGCTTCGAGATCGGCCATCAGCGCGGCGAGGTATTGCTTCTCGTCGTGCTCGCCGCCACGGGCTTCATGCGAGTTGAAATCGCAGTATGGGCACTTCTTCAGACACCACGGCAGGTGGATGTACAGCGACAGCGGCGGCAGGCTTTGCAGTTGCAGCACGCCGGGGCGCATGTAGTCCATGATGGAGCGCAGGGGCTTGCCCGTGATGGGGTTGGTGGCGTCTGCGTTGATGATGGGAATGCTCATGTCGCTGTCAAAAAATCAGAACCAGTTTTCGCGCAGCATGTCCAGCAGTTGCTGCGTGGCGCGGCCACGGTGGCTGTAGGAATTCTTCACGACCGACGGCAGTTGCGCGAAGGTGTGGCCGAGTTCGGGGATGAACATGATGGGGTCGAAGCCGAAGCCATTCGTGCCCTTGGGTTCGCGCAGGATTTCGCCGCGCACGCGGCCCACTGCGATCAGTGGTTCAGGATCTTGCGGGCTGCGGATGGCGACCAGCGTGCTCACCATGGTGGCGCGGCGGTTGTCGATCTTGTCCATCTGTTCGATCAGCGCGCGCACGTTGTTGGCGTCGCTTTTTTCGTAGCCGAACTGCGTGCAGTAGTACGCAGTCTGCACGCCCGGCAGGCCGCCGAAGGCTTCGACGCACATGCCGGCGTCGTCGGCAATGGCGGGTAGGCCGGTTTTTTCGGAGGCGAAGCGGGCCTTGGTGAGAGCGTTTTCGACGAAGGTGTTGTAGGGTTCGTCGGCTTCGCCGGTGAAGAGGTTGCCTTGCGGGATCAGCTCGACGCCAAGCGGTTCCAGCATCGATTGCAGTTCAGCCAGCTTTCCCTTGTTGTTGGATGCAAGAACGATTTTCATCTTTTGCTTTTTTGTTGGGTACGAAGCCTGTTCGGCTTCGATGGGTCATTCGTTTTGAGGCGCCAATACAGCCCCTCATGCGTTGTTGCGAAGCCTTGCCGTATGAACATACTGTCTGCGGCTTCGACGCCTAGCCTGAGGGGCTGTCTTGGCGTTGTGGTGAGAGTTCGGGCTGTGCGAACTCTTCGTTGGCCGATTACTTCAGTGCTGCTTTTTGCATTGCGATGAGTTCGCTGATGCCTTTTTCTGCGAGGTCGAGGAGTTGATCCATTTCCTTGCGCGAGAAGGCGGCCCCTTCTGCGGTGCCTTGCACTTCGATGAAGTGGCCGGCGCCGGTCATCACGACGTTCATGTCGGTGTCGCAGGCGACGTCTTCGCGGTATTCGAGGTCGAGCATGGGTTGGGTGCCGACGATGCCGACCGAGATGGCGGCGACTTCCGCGATGATGGGGGATTGGGTGAGCTTGCCGGTTTCGAGCAGCTTGGTGACGGCGTCATGCGCGGCCACCCAGGCACCGGTGATGGCTGCGGTGCGGGTGCCGCCGTCGGCCTGGATCACGTCGCAATCGATCTGGATGGTGCGTTCGCCGAGCTTGGACAGGTCGAACGCGGCGCGCAGGCTGCGGCCGATGAGGCGCTGGATTTCCTGGGTGCGACCGGTCTGCTTGCCCTTGGCGGCTTCGCGGTCGGAGCGGCTGTGCGTGGCGCGGGGCAGCATGCCGTATTCGGCCGTGAGCCAGCCTTCACCGCTGCCGCGCTTGTGCGGCGGCACGCGTTCTTCGACCGACGCGGTGCACAGCACCTTGGTGTTGCCGAATTCGATCAGCACCGAACCTTCGGCGTGCATGGTGTAGTTGCGGGTGATGCGCACCGGGCGCAGTGCGTCGTTGGCGCGGCCGATGCGGGCGAAATCAGCGGATGAGGCGTTGGCGGTAGGGGCTTGGGTCATGCCCCCGATTGTCCGCTTTTCAGGCTTTGCGTGCCGCAGAGGTGCGGCGAATGGCCTCGTTGATCTCGGCGATCGAGCGCTCGATGGCCTCGTCGTCGAGGTCGTCGCTTTCGTCGGGAAAGTTGGAGTTGTCGCCCAGTCCGGCCTGAATCGTCGATGCAAAAACGTCTTCGCTGATGCTGTCGGTCGAGATGCCCATGGTGGAGGCGAACTGGTCGGGGGTCTCCCACTCCATGGCCACCACGGTGACGTTGTCGCTGGAGCTGCCCGCTTCGCGCAGGGCTTCTTCAACCAGATTGGGCACGGCTTCGGACACGGTGTTGCGGCCCAGTTCCTTGGCGATGCGGTCGTCGTCGATTGCGCCCCACAAGCCGTCGGAGCACAGCAGCAAGCGGTCGCCTTGTTCCAGATTCACCGGATCGCTGATGTCGTACACCGGCTTGGACGGCGAGCCGAGGCAGGTGAACAGCACGTTGCGGTTGATGTTCTCAAGGCCCTGGAACGACGCGTTGCGCAGTTCCAGATAGGAGTGGTCGCGTGTGCGGGTGACCTTCTGGCCTTCGCGCACCATGTACAGGCGCGAGTCGCCGCAGTGAATCCACTGCGCACGACCGTCCTGCACGACGGCGGCGACGAGCGTGGTGCGCGGCGAATCGCCGAGCGATTTGTCGCTGGTGTAGCGCAGGATCTGGTGATGGGCGGCCAGCAGCGCGGCGGTCAGAAAGGTGGGCACATCGGCCAGAGCAGGCTTGGCCTCGCGCTGGAAGAGGGCGGAGACGGTCTGGATGGCGATCTGCGCGGCGACTTCTCCATCAGGGTGACCGCCCATGCCGTCGGCCAGAACGAACAGGCCCGACTCCCGCGTGTAGCAATAGCCCATGCGGTCTTCATTTTTTTCGCGGCCGCCTTTGCGGCTGATCTGGAAGACGGAGAATTTCATTGGATTTTCCCTGGGCCGCTGCCTGCTTTGAGGACGTTGTTGCGTGTGTCAGCCACGAGTGTGTCGATCTGCAGGCGCATTTTCTCTGCGACTGTGAGTTTGGTATAGCGCCTCTCGCCCTCGCGACTCAATTCCTTTTGCAGCGCGAACACCGATTGCGGGCGCGACAGCGGATCAAGCGCCATGCACCACTCGACCACTTCGATCAGATTGTCGGAATACAGGCCGCGCATCTTGGCCAGTGCGGCGGTGAGGCGGTCCTTGTCCGAGCGCTGCGTGGCCTCGGTGGGCGGGTAGCCGTGCATGCAGGCGTAGATGCAGGCGCCGATGGCGTAGATGTCGGTCCACGGGCCCATCTGCGCATCGCGGCGGTACATCTCGGGCGCGGCAAAGCCGGGCGTGTACATCGGGCGGATGAAGTTGCCCTCCTTGGACAGCACCTCGCGCGCGGCACCGAAGTCGATCATCACGGCGCGGTCGTCGTCGGTGATGAAGATGTTGGCGGGCTTGATGTCCAGATGCAGCATCTTGTGCTGGTGCACGATGCGCAGACCACGCAACACCTCGTCGAACAGCGAGCGGATGGTGGATTCGCGGAAGATCTTCTGCGCCTTCTGGTCGCGCGCGGTGATGATGAAATCCTGCAGCGTCGCGCCTTCCAGGTAGTTCATCACCATGTAGACGGTTTCGTTCTCGCGAAAGAAATTCAGCACGCTCACGACGGAGGGGTGCGAGATCTGGGCCAGCGAGCGACCTTCTTCAAAGAAGCTCTTGAGACCGAGTCGATACAGAGACAGTTTTTCGGGGGCGACGACCGGCGCGAGTTCGCCCGCCGCACGGGAGGCGAGGGACGAGGGCAGGTATTCCTTGACGGCGACGGGCTGGTCGTCCGCGCCAATGGCTTGATAGACGACACCGAAGCCGCCAGCGGCTACGCGGCGTACGATTCGATATCCGCCGATGACGGTATCCGGGGGCAGTGGAGAAGGCTTGATTTTCGACATATGGCAGTGGATGCAATCACGGGTCGGTCAGAACCCGGATAATCGCCGGATTGCAAGCAACCAACCACCGAAAAGTCCAATGGCAGTTTACAGCATGACAGGGTACGCCAGCGCACAGCTGGAGGCTCCAGTGAGCGAAGAGCGACAAAACGCGCCGCATCGGCAACTGGGTCTGGAGATCAGATCGGTCAACAGCCGCTTTCTGGACCTTTCTTTCCGCCTGACGGAAGATTTGCGCGCTCAGGAGCCCATGCTTCGCAGCCTGCTCACGGCCAAGCTCAAGCGCGGCAAGGTGGAAGTTCGCGCATTTTTCGTGGAAGCGAACGACAACGCGTCCCTGCCAGACCCGACGCCGCAGATGCTGCAGCGCCTGTGCTCCCTGCAGGACACTGTCACGGCCTGGCTGCCCGACGCGGCTCCGCTGAGTGTTGCCGACGCGCTGCGCCTGTGCTCCACGGGTTCGGGCTCGACGCTTGACTGGAGCGAGTCGCTCAAGAAGCTCGCCCAAGGCACTTTGAAGGACCTGACCACCGCCCGCGAACGCGAGGGCGAGCGCCTCGCCGCCACGCTGATCGACCGCGTGAGCCAACTGCGCGCGCTGGCCAAGCAGGCGGTGCCGCTGGTTCCCCAGCTTGTGGAGCAGCAGCGCCAGCGCTTCATGGAGCGCTGGAAAGAAGCCATGGGCCTGGCCGAAGGCAGCGTGGCTCCGGAAATGGCGCAGGACCGCGCGCTGACCGAAGCGACGGCGTTTGCCATCCGCATCGACGTGGCCGAAGAGATCACGCGCCTTGATTCGCATCTCGATGAGATCGAGCATCTGCTGAAAAAGGGCGGCGAAGTGGGCAAGCGCCTGGACTTCCTGATCCAGGAACTGCACCGCGAAGCGAACACGCTGGGCTCCAAATCTGCGGCAATGGAGTTGACCAAAATAAGCGTGGACATGAAGGTGCTGATTGAACAGATGCGAGAACAGGTTCAGAACATCGAGTGATAATTCCGTTTTGGAAGCGCGCAAAGTGCTCGAATCTATGGACTATCCAGGTAATTTATTTGTAGTGTCGGCCCCCAGCGGGGCCGGTAAATCCAGCCTCGTGAAGGCGCTGCGCGAGCTCGACACCCGCGTGCAGCCTTCGGTTTCCCACACGACCCGCGCGCCGCGTGGTCAGGAAAAGCACGGCCGGGAATACTTCTTCACCTCCGATCAGGAGTTCGACGCCATGGTTGCGGCCAACGGCTTCGTCGAATGGGCCAACGTGCATGGTCGCCGCTACGGCACCTCGCGCCGGGCGATCGAAGACCGCATCGGCAAGGGCGGGGACGTGATTCTCGAGATCGACTTTCAGGGCGCGATGCAGGTCAAGAAGACCTTTGCCAACGCCGTGCTGGTGTTCATCCTGCCGCCGAGCTGGGAAGAGCTGCGCTCACGCCTTGAGCGCCGCGGGGAGGATGAGCCGGAGGTGATCGAAAACCGTCTCGTGAATGCCGCCGAAGAGATGGCGCAGGCATGCAATTTCGACTTCGTTATAATCAATGAAGTTTTTGAACATGCGCTTTTCGATCTGAAAACCATTGTTCACGCGCAGCGTCTGAAGTACGCCGCCCAGCGCAGAGCACGGGCTGATACTTTCGAATCGCTCCACATTCCCTGAACTGGATCCCCGGAGAAACACATGGCCCGCATCACTGTGGAAGACTGCCTCGAGCAGATCCCCAACCGCTTTCAACTGGTTCTGGCCGCGACCTATCGCGCCCGCATGCTGAGCCAAGGTCACTCGCCCAAAATCGAGAGCCGCAACAAGCCCGCCGTGACCGCGCTGCGCGAAATCGCTGCCGGCAAGGTCGGTCTGGAAATGCTCAAGAAGGTTCCGGGCTGAGCTTCGGCTTTCTCGAACCCTGCCGGGTTGACGGTGTAGGCCGTTGACTGGCAAAAGAAAATTGCGCCGTCTGACGGCGCTTTTTTTTGCCTGAAATATTCTTGGAGAGGTGTGTTGCGGTGTGAGGCAGTTGCGGGCACAGGCCCTGAGACAGCCTGTATCTGTCTAAGACAGCGATTAAGATTTTTTCTCTTGATGCATCTGTTTTTCGCATCAAAATCAATCATTGATGCGCTGGGGCAACGCCGAAAAGCTTCCCGTTCGGGTGAAGGCTGTTTAATATGGGTTTGTTGCACCGCAATAAATACGCTTTCGGGCGGCTTTGCGCAGCAATCAGCTAGGAACGGGAGACTCCCCTGCAAGGACAGGAGTCCCTACGCGGCAACGCAAGTTTCGTAGCGCTTTATAGTCTTACTCTTTTGCACACGCTACATTTGGGGCATGAACGCAGTGTCTAACCAGGCAACCGCTACATCGTCGAACATCAGTCCTCCGATCAAGTCGTCCGGTGGCTCTGGTGCGGCCGCAGCCAACGCGGCAGCGGCAAGCTTTGCTGCGCTTCTGGAAAAGCTGGACTACCTGGATGCATCGAGCATCGAGCAGGTGCGTCAGGCCTATCGTTTTGCTGATCAGGCCCATCTGGGGCAGATGCGCAACAGCGGCGAGCCCTACATCACCCACCCGATTGCCGTGGCCGCGTTGTGCGCGAGCTGGAAGCTCGATGCGCAGGCCCTGAGCGCCGCGCTGCTGCATGACGCCATGGAAGATTGCGGCGTGACCAAGGCCGATCTGGTGGATCGCTTTGGCGCGTCGGTGGCGGAGATGGTTGACGGCCTGACCAAGCTTGACAAGCTGCAGTTCGACACGCGCGAAGAAAATCAGGCCGAGTCGTTTCGCAAGATGTTGCTGGCCATGGCGCGCGATGTGCGCGTCATCCTGATCAAGCTGGCGGACCGCACGCACAACATGCGCACGCTCTCGGACATGCCGCGCTCCAAATGGGGTCGCATCTCGTCCGAGACAATTGAAATCTATGTGCCGATCGCGCATCGTTTGGGTCTGAACCAGACGTTCCGCGAACTGCAGGACCTCTCTTTCCGCCATCTGCATCCATGGCGCTACGCCACGCTGTCCAAGGCGGTGAACAAGGCCCGTGGCCGTCGCCGCGACATGGTGGCCAAGGTGCAGAACGAGATCGATCTCGCGTTCAGCCGCATGGGCATGGCGGTGCGGGTGGCTGGTCGTGAAAAGACCATGTACTCGATCTACGAGAAGATGACGGAAAAGCACCTGAGCTTCGCCAAGGTGACCGACATCTACGGTTTCCGCGTCATCGTGCCCAGCGTGACCGATTGCTATACGGCGATCGGCGTGCTGCACCAGATGTACAAGCCGGTGCCGGGCAAGTTCAAGGACCACATCGCGATTGCCAAGGCCAACGGTTATCAGTCGCTGCACACCACGCTGGTGGGTCCTGCGGGCGTGAACATCGAGTTCCAGATCCGCACCGAAGAAATGAACATTGTGGCCGAGGCGGGCGTCGCTGCGCATTGGCTCTACAAGGAAGTGGGAGGCGCGGGCGCATCATCCGTCGAGCGCATGGGCACGAAGTGGCTGCAGTCGCTGCTCGACATCCAGAACGAAACGCGCGATGCGGCCGAGTTCTGGGACCATGTCCGGGTGGATCTGTTCCCCGACGCCGTCTATGTGTTCACGCCCAAGAGCCAGATCATGGCGCTGCCGCGTGGCGCCACCGTGGTCGACTTTGCCTACGCCGTGCATACCGACGTGGGTGATCACGCGGTCGCGGGCAAGATCAACGGCGAGCAGGTGCCGCTGCGCACCGAGCTGAAAAACGGCGACGTGGTGGAAATCATCTCCATGGCCGATTCGCATCCGAATCCGGCATGGCTGGCATTTGTCCGCACGGGCCGCGCGCGCTCCAAGATTCGCCACTATCTCAAGACGATGGAGCTGACCGAGTCGGCCAGTCTGGGTGAAAAACTGCTCACGCAGGCCGTGCGCGCCGAAGGCATGGAGAACCTGCCCGACGAGGACTCGCAGGCTGCCATCTGGGACAAGCTGTTGCGCTTCACAGGCAGCCGCACGCGCTCCGAGCTGATGACCGACATCGGTCTGGGCAAGCGCGTGGCCAGCATCGTGGCCAAGCGCATGGCGTTGCTGATGTCGGAAGATGGCCAGCGCCCCGATGCGCTGCTGCTGACCCGCGAGCGCTACAGCTCGCACGAGACCATCTCGCAAGGCGGCATCACGCTTGATGGCAGTGAAGGCGCTTCGGTGCAATACGCGCAGTGCTGCCGTCCGGTGCCGGGCGATCCGATCACGGGTTATCTGGGACGCGGCGAAGGTCTGGTGGTGCACAACGTGCGTTGTGCCGTCGCCATGAAGCTGCAGGCCAAGGATGGTGATCGCTTCATCGCCGTGGACTGGGCGGAAGAGCCTTCTCGCGTGTTCGAGACCGGCATCATCGTCACCGTCACCAATGGCAAGGGAGTGCTCGCCCGCGTGGCGGCCGAGCTGGCCAATTCCGAGGCCGACATCGTGCGTGTGGACATGGAAGGCGAGGCGATGGAGGAAACCATCGATCTGCGCTTCCTGATCCAGGTGCGTGACCTGTCGCACCTCGATGCGGTGCTGCGCAATCTGCGGCGCACGCATTCGGTCCTGCGCGTGCTGCGCGAGATTCCGCTCTCATCCTGAAACGGGATTGAGCTTGCTCCTTGCTCCATGAAAAATGCCAGCGCAAATGCTGGCATTTTTGTGGGTGGGACTCGGCTTATTGCTCCGGCGGGTCCGGGTAGCGCACCTCGACGATCTCCAGCGTGCGAATGCCTGCGGGCGTCTGCAGCGTCACCTCATCGCCTTCGCGTGCCTTGACCAGCGCGCGCGCCACGGGCGAGACCCAACTGATCTGTTGCTGCGCGTTGTCTGCTTCATCGATGCCCATGATGGTGACGGTGCGCTCCATGTCGTCCAGATCATCCACGTAGGTGACGGTTGCGCCGAAGAACACCTGATCGCTGCCCTGATGCTTGGATGAATCGACCACTTCGGCGATTTCGAGGCGTTTGGTCAGAAAGCGGATGCGCCGGTCGATCTCGCGCAGGCGCTTCTTGCCGTAGATGTAGTCGCCGTTTTCCGAGCGATCACCATTGCTCGCGGCCCAGTGCACGATGTCCACGACCTGTGGGCGCTCGACATCGATGAGACTCATCAGCTCCGCACGCAGGCGCGCGTAACCGGCGGGTGTGATGTAGTTCTTGCTGCCAGCCGGGATGCCTGCCGTCTGGGGCAGATCATCATCATCATCTCCGTCGGATTCTTTGGTGAAAGCCTTGTTCATGAGCGCAATCTTGCCTCAGAACGGGACGAGGGTACGGCAAGGCCATGCGCGCGCCGCTGAAAAGCGAGGGCTGAAAACGAAAAAGCCTCAGAGCGTTTCCACTCTGAGGCTTGTCGTTTTGGTGCGGCTGGCAGGAATCGAACCCACGACCCCTTGGTTCGTAGCCAAGTACTCTATCCAGCTGAGCTACAGCCGCCAAGCTTTGAATTATAGCATGGCTTTTTTCGATGTTTTGGAAAACTTCCAAAATTTCTCAAAAGGCCCGAAGTTCTTTGTCGTTCGACGAGCACTTCGTTGCTCATTCATGCGTTACCTGCGAGTGTAACCCGAGCAGGCACCTGCATTCGGCAAACCTTGACATTCTCTGTAGAGTCTTTTGTCTCTTTCGGCTTGGGATTCGCTCGAATCGTTCTTTTCAGTCTTGTTCTTGGGTGCTTTCTGCGTGGTACTACCGTCCTTGCTTTTCTTGGCTGCGTGGACATCGGGTGCTGAGCCGAGAAAGAACGTGGCGCCGACAACCAGACCGAGCGTGACGTGAAGAAGATGATTGCGCATGGCTGAATCCCCCTTGTGAGTTGAGTGGATCGCCATCTTTGGCACGGTGCGCCCGTGTCCGGATGAGCCAAGTCAGCGCTTGGCGGATTGCCCTGTGCGGCTGATGTAAAAGGTGCAAAAACCGCTTCGGTTATAATCGTCGGGTTTTGCATGGTGCAGAACGCACGCCGCTGACCCTTCCAGCCAGCAGCGCAAGTAATCAAAGGGCTCTGGTGCTTCGTATTCGATAGCGCCGCGTGAGTTCTATATCAAGGAAAAATCATGATCGCATCTTCCATCAAGGCTGAAGTCGTAAAGGCAAACGCTCGTTCCGCCAACGACACTGGTAGCCCAGAAGTGCAAGTGGCTCTGCTGACTGCACGCATCAACGAACTGACTCCTCACTTCAAGCAACACGCCAAGGACCACCACGGTCGTCGCGGCCTGCTGCGCATGGTGAGCCGTCGTCGCAAGCTGCTCGACTACCTGAAGTCCAAGGACGCAGATCGTTACACCGCGCTGATCGCCAAGCTGGGCCTGCGCAAGTAATCGGTTTAGCATGAGAAAACGCCTGGGTTAGCACGCTAGCTCAGGCGTTTTTTACTTCGGAGAGGCAATAAAGAGCGAAGCTGTGTCATTCCAATGGGCTTGCCGACCCTCGCAAAAGGGCAGGCTCACTGGAATGGCATCGTGTTCTGAATTGCTCTCCACCACAGGCGGGGACTGGTTCTCCGCCACCCACAACAACGAATGGAGTTCATTTCAATGACCATGTTCAACAAAGTGACCAAGAGCTTCCAATGGGGCGACAAGACCGTCGTCATGGAAACCGGTGAAATCGCCCGTCAGGCTTCCGGTGCCGTGCTCGTCAACATCGACGACACCGTGGTGCTGGCAACCGTTGTTGGTTCCAAGAACGCCAAGGCCGGTCAGGATTTCTTCCCGCTGACCGTGGACTACATTGAGAAGACATACGCCGCAGGCAAGATCCCCGGCAGCTTCTTCAAGCGCGAAGCCAAGCCCAGCGAACTCGAAACGCTGACCAGCCGCCTGATCGACCGTCCGATCCGTCCACTGTTCCCGGAAGGTTTCTACAACGAAGTGCACGTGGTCATCCACACCATTTCGCTGAATCCTGAAGTCGACGCCGACATCGCCGCGATGATCGCCGTGTCCGCTGCTCTGTCGATCTCCGGCATTCCGTTCAACGGTCCTATCGGTGCAGCCCGCGTGGGTTACATCAACGGCGAATACGTGCTGAACCCAGGTCAGACTGCCCGCAAGGATTCGCAGATGGACCTGATCGTGGCCGGTACTGAAGCCGCCGTGCTGATGGTTGAGTCCGAAGCGCAGCAACTGCCTGAAGAAGTGATGCTGGGCGCCGTGGTGTTCGGTCACGACCAGGGCAAGATCGCCATCAACGCGATCCACGAACTGGTGCGCGACGCTGGCAAGCCCGTGTGGGACTGGCAAGCTCCTGCCAAGGACGAGCCGTTCATCGCCAAGGTCAACGCACTGGCTGAAGACAAGCTGCGCGCGGCCTATCAGATCCGCTCCAAGCAAGCCCGTACGCAAGCTCTGCGCGAAGCTTCGGCTTCCGTGCTGGCTGCGCTCAAGGCCGAAGGCGCTGAATTCGACGCGGTGAAGGTTGAAGGCCTGTTGTTCGAAATCGAAGCCAAGATCGTTCGCAGCCAGATTCTGGCCGGCGAGCCACGCATCGACGGTCGCGACACACGCACCGTGCGTCCTATCGAAATCCGCAACTCCGTGCTGCCACGCACGCACGGTTCGGCGCTGTTCACACGTGGTGAAACCCAAGCTCTGGTGATCTCCACACTGGGCACCGAGCGCGACGCGCAGCGCATCGACGCGCTGGCCGGCGAGTTCGAAGACCGCTTCATTTTCCACTACAACATGCCTCCCTTTGCCACCGGCGAAGTGGGCCGCATGGGCTCGACCAAGCGCCGCGAAATCGGCCACGGCCGTCTGGCCAAGCGCGCACTGATCGCCGTGTTGCCGACCAAGGAAGAATTCCCCTACACGATCCGTGTGGTGTCGGAAATCACTGAATCGAACGGTTCTTCGTCGATGGCTTCGGTCTGCGGCGGCTGCCTGTCGATGATGGACGCTGGCGTTCCGATGAAGGCACACGTGGCGGGTATCGCCATGGGTCTGATCAAGGAAGACAACCGCTTCGCCGTGCTGACCGACATTCTGGGTGACGAAGATCATCTGGGCGACATGGACTTCAAGGTGGCCGGCACCACCAACGGTATCACCGCGCTGCAGATGGACATCAAGATCCAGGGCATCACCAAGGAAATCATGCAAGTCGCTCTGGCGCAGGCCAAGGAAGCGCGCATGCACATCCTGGGCAAGATGCAAGAAGCGATGGGCGAAGCCAAGACCGAAGTGTCGAACTTCGCTCCCAAGCTCTACACCATGAAGATCAACCCCGAGAAGATCCGTGACGTGATCGGCAAGGGCGGCGCCACCATCCGTGCGCTGACCGAAGAAACCGGCACGCAGATCAACATCGAGGAAGACGGCACCATCACCATCGCCGCCACAGACGGCGCGAAGGCAGATGAGGCCAAGCGCCGCATCGAGCAGATCACTGCGGAAGTGGAAATCGGCAAGGTCTACGAAGGCCCGGTCACCAAGATTCTCGACTTCGGCGCGCTGATCAACCTGCTGCCAGGCAAGGACGGTCTGCTGCACATCTCCCAGATCGCTCACGAGCGCGTGGAGAAGGTGTCCGACTATCTGCAAGAAGGCCAGATCGTAAAGGTCAAGGTTCTGGAAACCGACGAAAAGGGTCGCGTCAAGCTGTCGATGAAGGCGCTGCTGGATCGTCCTGCTGGTGACAGCGGCCGTCCCGCTCCTCAAGAGCGTGGTGACCGTGGCGATCGCGGTGACCGTGGTGGCGAGCGCCGCGAACGTCGCGATGACCGCGGCGAGCGTCGTGAAAACCGCGACGACCAACAACAGCAGCAACAGCAATAAGCTGTGAGGGCCGGTGCCGTCAGTCTTTGGGGACTGGCGGCATGTTTCGTTTCAGGAGGAGTGTGCGGGCAATGGGTGTCTGTGCTCCTCCTGCGGGTCCGGATGCCGGACGCCAAAACCTTGGATCGTTGAAGGATGACGTCGACAATGCGTGCCGTGGAGATCACGGCATTTGGTCCGCCCGAGGGGCTGAAAATCTGTGAACGCCCGGTGCCTCAAGCTGGCAAGGGCGAAGTGCTGATTCGCGTGCGCGCGAGCGGCATCAATCGTCCGGACGTGCTGCAGCGCAAGGGTGCGTATGCGCCGCCCGCTGGTGCTTCGGATCTGCCGGGGCTGGAGGTGGCGGGTGTCGTCGAGGCGGGTGACGCCGGGGCGATGAAGGTTGCTGGCATCCAGGTCGGTGACCGCGTCTGCGCGCTGATTGCCGGTGGCGGCTATGCCGAATATTGCGTGGCGCCAGTCGTGCAATGCCTGCCGGTGCCCGAAGGTTTCAGTGACATCGAGGCGGCATCGCTGCCCGAGACGTTCTTCACCGTGTGGAGCAATGTGTTTGACCGTGGCCATCTGCAGGCGGGCGAGACGTTGTTGATCCAGGGTGGCAGCAGCGGCATCGGCGTGACGGCGATCCAACTCGGCAAAGCCTTCGGCGCGACGGTGATCGTGACCGCTGGCTCCGACGAAAAATACCAGAACTGCCTTGAACTCGGTGCGGATCACGCGATCAACTACAAGACGCAGGACTTCGTGGCCGAGGCGCGCCGCATCACGGGTGACAAGGGTGTGGACGTCGTGCTCGATATGGTGGCTGGTTCGTACGTCGCACGCGAGGTGGAGTGCCTCGCGGAAGACGGGCGCATCGTCATCATCGCGGTACAAGGTGGTGTGAAGGCCGAGGTCAATGCGGGCCTGGTGCTGCGCAAGCGACTGACGATCACGGGCTCCACGTTGCGCCCGCGTTCGGAAGCGTTCAAGGGTGCGATTGCGAAGGCGTTGCGTGAAAAGGTTTGGCCGCTGCTTGCTTCCGGCAAGGTGCGTCCGGTGATTCACAGCACCTTCGCGGCCGAAGAGGCGGCCAAGGCGCACGAGCTCATGGAATCCAATCAACATACAGGCAAGATCGTTCTGACTTGGGGCATATGAACAACAAGAAACTCATCGCCGGAAACTGGAAAATGAATGGCAGCCTGGCTGCCAATGCCGCGTTGCTGAGCGCGCTGCGTGACGGTGTCGGCGCGCGTGCGCGTTGCGACATCGCCGTGGCCGTGCCTGCGCCATACCTCGCGCAAGTGCAGCAACTCGTTGCCAATTCGCCGATTGCTCTGGCTGCGCAGGATGTGTCGGCCCATGAATCCGGCGCGTACACCGGCGAGATGTCGGTGGGCATGCTCAAGGAATTCGGTACACGCTACGTGCTGGTCGGTCACTCGGAGCGCCGCCAGTACCATGGCGAAACCGATGCCATCGTCGGTGCCAAGGCGCAGCGTGCACTGGCTGCGGGCATCACGCCCATCGTGTGTGTGGGCGAGACGCTCGCCGAGCGCGAAGACGGCAAGACCGAAGCGGTGGTCAAGCGCCAACTGGCGGCTGCGATCCACTCGGTCACGCACTGCGTGAGCGAAATCATCGTGGCCTATGAGCCAGTCTGGGCCATCGGCACCGGCAAGACGGCCACGCCCGAGCAGGCTCAGCAAGTGCATGCCGTGCTGCGTGCGCAGCTTGCGGCGGCCTCGCAAAAAGCGGCGGGCATCAAGCTGCTGTACGGCGGCAGCATGAATGCGGCCAATGCGGCGGAGCTGCTGGCTCAGCCTGATATCGATGGAGGTCTGGTGGGTGGCGCTTCGCTGAAGGCTGCCGACTTCCTGCAAATCATTTCTGCAGCCCAGTAAGCGCGGCTGCCTCGTCTCGAATCAATTAGGAGTGTGAACATGGCAATGGTTGTCAATATTATTCTGGCGGTGCAGATCCTGTCCGCGTTGGGCATGATCGGTCTGATCCTCATGCAGCACGGCAAGGGCGCCGACATGGGTGCGGCCTTCGGCAGCGGCAGTTCCGGCAGCCTGTTCGGTGCATCCGGCAGTGCCAACTTCCTGTCGCGCATGACAGCAGGCCTGGCCACTGTGTTCTTCGTGACCACGCTGGCACTGGCTTATTTCGGCAATGTGCGTCCCACCAGCACGGGCAGTGTTCTGGAAGGCCCGGCCGCTTCGGTTCCTGTTGCACCAGCAAGCACTGCATCCGCAGCCGCTTCCGATGTGGCGACTCCTGCTGCTGTGTCGGCTTCCGGCGCTGCTGAAATTCCGAAGAACTAAAAAGCTGAGAAATTTCTACCGACTTTGGTGTGACAGGGTTTTTCCGGGGTAGAATCTCGTTCTGTCTGGAAAGCCAAACAAACTTGTTGAGACAAGTTCCTCATGCCATCCGGACACAGTCAAAAGCCGTCGTGGTGAAATTGGTAGACACGCTATCTTGAGGGGGTAGTGGCGAAAGCTGTGCGAGTTCGAGTCTCGCCGACGGCACCAATACACAAAGACCAATCCCGGGCTTGTTCAAGCAAGCAACAAGCCCGGGTCCTGGCCTTCTGCGGTGAGCCTCCGATGAACCTCGATCAATACCTCCCCGTCCTCTTGTTCATCCTGGTGGGGATCGGCGTAGGCGTCGTACCTCTGGTGCTGGGATACATCCTGGGCCCCAATCGCCCGGACGCGGCAAAAAACTCCCCTTACGAATGCGGCTTTGAGGCCTTTGATGACGCTCGAATGAAGTTCGATGTGCGTTACTACCTCGTTGCCATTCTCTTCATCCTGTTCGATCTGGAAATCGCCTTCCTCTTCCCGTGGGCGGTGACTCTGCAAGACGTCGGCATGACAGGATTTGTGGCAGTGCTGGTCTTCTTGGCCATTCTGGTCGTGGGCTTCGCCTACGAGTGGAAAAAGGGCGCCCTTGACTGGGAATAACCGGTCGCAACAAGGACAAACACGATGATTGAAGGTGTGATGAGCAAAGGCTTCGTCACCACGAGCTACGACTCTGTGGTGAACTGGGCCAAGACCGGATCGATTTGGCCGATGACCTTTGGTCTGGCCTGTTGTGCGGTGGAGATGATGCATGCGGCCGCTGCGCGTTACGACATCGGTCGCTTCGGCGCCGAAGTGTTCCGCGCCAGCCCACGTCACTCCGATCTGATGATTGTGGCCGGCACTCTGTGCAACAAGATGGCTCCGGCCATGCGCAAGGTGTACGACCAGATGTCCGAGCCGCGCTGGGTGATCTCCATGGGTTCGTGCGCGAACGGTGGCGGTTATTACCACTACAGCTATTCCGTGGTGCGCGGTTGCGATCGCATCGTGCCGGTGGACGTGTATGTGCCTGGTTGCCCTCCGACCGCCGAAGCGCTGATCTACGGCATCATCCAGCTGCAGCAGAAGATTCGCCGCACGCACACCATCGCTCGCGTCTGAAGAGGTGAACATGACTGTCAATGCAATTCACCCCGAAGTCCTGAAGGGCAACCTCGCAGCCGTGCTCGGCGACAAGGTGCGTTCCGTGACTGTGGCGCTCGACGAAGTGACGATCGAAGTGCCTGCCGCCAACTATGTGGACGTCATGCGCCTGTTGCACGACGCTCCTGGCTGCAAGTTCGAAGTGCTGCTGGACCTGTGCGGCGTTGATTACTCCGCCTACGCTGGCGTCGGCACCGACGGCCCACGTTTTGCCGTGGTCTCGCACCTGCTGTCGATCAGCCTGAACCAGCGCGTGCGCGTTCGCGTGTTCTGCGCGGATGACGATTTCCCCGTGCTGCCCACGCTGTCCGAAATCTGGAGCGCGGCCAACTGGTTCGAGCGCGAAGCATTCGATCTGTTCGGCATCGTATTCGATGGCCACGACGATCTGCGCCGCATTCTGACCGACTACGGCTTCATCGGTCACCCGTTCCGCAAGGACTTCCCGCTCTCCGGTCATGTCGAAATGCGTTACGACGCCGAGGCTGCCCGTGTCGTGTACCAACCGGTCACCATCGAGCCCCGCGAGATCACGCCGCGCATCATCCGGGAAGACAAATACGGAGGCCTGCACTGAGAGGCGCCTTAGGCGCCTTTTTGACGGAAGAACATGGCTGAAATCAAGAACTATTCCCTGAACTTTGGTCCGCAGCATCCGGCCGCGCACGGTGTGCTGCGCTTGGTGCTGGAGCTGGACGGCGAAGTCGTGCAACGTGCCGACCCTCACATCGGTCTGCTGCACCGCGCCACTGAAAAGCTCGCCGAGAGCAAGACCTACATCCAGTCGCTGCCCTACATGGACCGACTGGATTACTGCTCGATGATGTGCAACGAGCACGCTTACTGCTTGGCCATCGAGAAGCTGCTTGGCATCGAAGTGCCGATCCGCGCGCAGTACATCCGCGTGATGTACTCCGAAATCACCCGCATCATGAATCACCTGATGTGGCTGGGTTCGTCGGGCAACGACGCGGGCAGCTCCACCATCCTGATCTACTCGTTCCGCGAACGTGAAGACCTGATGGACATGTACGAAGCCGTGTCCGGCGCGCGCATGCATGCGGCTTACTTTCGTCCGGGTGGCGTGTACCGCGATCTGCCGGAATCGATGCCTCAGTACAAGGCAAGCAAGATCCGCAACGCCCGCGCCATCGAAGAGATCAACAAGAACCGTCAAGGCACGCTGCTCGATTTCATCGACGACTTCACGGCACGCTTCCCCAAGAATTGCGACGAGTACGAAACACTGCTCACCGACAACCGCATCTGGAAGCAGCGCAACGTCGACATCGGCGTGGTGACCGCAGAGCGCGCCATGAACCTCGGCCTGACTGGCCCGATGCTGCGTGCATCCGGTGTGGCCTGGGACATGCGCAAGACGCAGCCCTACGAAGTCTATGACCGCATGGATTTCGACGTGCCAGTGGGCACCAAGGGCGACTGCTACGACCGCTATCTGGTGCGCGTGGCCGAAATGCGCGAATCGAACCGCATCGTCAAGCAGTGTGTGGACTGGCTCAAGGCCAACCCGGGTCCGGTCATCACTGAAAATCACAAGATTGCACCGCCAGATCGTGAAGGCATGAAGAGCAACATGGAGGACCTGATCCACCATTTCAAGCTCTTCACCGAAGGTTTCCACGTGCCGGAAGGCGAAGCCTACGCATCCGTCGAGCACCCCAAGGGCGAGTTCGGCATTTACCTGATCAGCGACGGGGCCAACAAGCCTTATCGCCTGAAGATCCGTCCACCAGGATTCGCACATCTGTCCGCCATGGACGAGCTGTGCCGCGGCCACATGCTGGCCGATGCTGTGATGGTGCTGAGCACCCTGGACATCGTGTTTGGAGACGTTGACCGATGATTACCGAAGCGACCAAAGAACGCTTTGCGCGTGAGGTGGCCAAGTACCCGGCTGACCAGAAGCAGTCCGCCGTCATGGCGTGCCTGTCCATCGTCCAGCAGGAACAGGGCTGGGTGAGTGCCGAGAGCGAGGCCGTGATTGCCGAAGTTCTGGGCATGCCCGAGATCGCGGTGCACGAAGTCACCACGTTCTACAACATGTACAACCAGCAACCCGTTGGCAAGTACAAGCTGAACGTCTGCACCAATCTGCCTTGCCAGCTGCGCGACGGCTACAAGGCGCTGCACCACCTTGAGCACAAGCTGGGCATCAAGATGGGCCAGACCACAACTGACGGCATGTTCACGCTGCAGCAATCGGAATGCCTCGGCGCGTGCGCCGATTCGCCCGTGATGCTGGTGAACGACCGCTGCATGTGCAGCTTCATGAGCAACGAAAAGCTCGACGAACTGATCGACGGCCTCAAGGCTGCGGAGGGCAAGGCATGATGAATGCAGCAGCCAATGCAGTGCTGGAAAAGTTCGCCGCCACGGGCGTCGAAACCTGCTTCCACGACCGCCACATCAATCCGCAGATCTACGCCGATCTGAACGGCAGCAACTGGTCCATCAAGGACTACGAAGCACGCGGTGGCTATGTGGCCCTGCGCAAGCTTCTGGGCAAGGATGGCGGCGAAGGTCTGACGCAAGACCAGGTGATCGCCACCATGAAGGAAAGCGGCCTGCGTGGTCGCGGCGGCGCTGGCTTCCCCACGGGTCTGAAGTGGAGCTTCATGCCCCGCAACTTCCCCGGTCAGAAGCACCTCGTCTGCAATTCCGACGAAGGCGAGCCAGGCACCTGCAAGGACCGCGACATCCTGATGTTCAACCCCCACATCGTCATCGAAGGCATGATCATTGCCGCGTATGCGATGGGCATCTCGGTGGGTTACAACTACATCCACGGTGAAATTTTCCAGGTGTATGACCGCTTCGAAGCGGCTCTGGAAGAAGCCCGTGCCGCCGGTTATCTGGGCGACAACATCATGGGCAGCAGCTTCAGCTTCCAGCTGCACGCGCACCATGGTTTCGGCGCCTACATCTGCGGCGAAGAAACGGCTCTGCTCGAATCGCTCGAAGGCAAGAAGGGCCAACCGCGCTTCAAGCCACCGTTCCCGGCCAGCTTCGGCCTGTACGGCAAGCCCACCACCATCAACAACACCGAAACATTCGCAGCTGTGCCATGGATCATCCGCAACGGTGGTCAGGCCTACCTCGAATGCGGCAAGCCCAACAACGGCGGCACCAAGATCTTCTCGGTGAGTGGTGACGTCAACATGCCCGGCAACTTCGAAGTGCCGCTGGGCACGCCTTTCAGCAAGCTGCTCGAGTTGGCTGGCGGTGTGCGCACAGGTCGCAAGCTCAAAGCGGTGATCCCCGGTGGATCGTCGTCGCCCGTGCTGCCTGCTGACATCATGATGCAATGCACGATGGACTACGATTCCATCTCCAAGGCTGGCTCGATGTTGGGCTCGGGCGCTGTGATCGTGATGGACGACTCGCGCGACATGGTCGAGAGCCTGCTGCGTCTGTCGTACTTCTATTCCCACGAATCGTGCGGACAGTGCACGCCTTGCCGCGAAGGCACGGGCTGGCTGTGGCGCGTGGTCAATCGCATTCAGCACGGCGAAGGCCGTCCGGAAGATATCGAATTGCTGGATTCGGTGTCCCTGAACATCATGGGCCGCACGATCTGTGCGCTGGGCGATGCGGCAGCGATGCCGGTTCGCGCCATGATCAAGCACTTCCGTCACGAGTTTGAAGCGAAGATCCAGAACGCTTCCAAGCAGGCTGCCTGAAGCCGCCGGATCGCGAGAAAAGCATATGGTTGAAATTGAACTGGACGGTAAGAAGGTAGAGATAACGGAAGGCAGCATGGTCATGCATGCAGCCGAGAAAGCCGGTACCTACATTCCTCACTTCTGCTACCACAAGAAGCTGTCCATTGCGGCCAACTGCCGCATGTGCCTTGTGGATGTTGAAAAGGCTCCCAAGCCGATGCCCGCCTGCGCCACGCCCGTGACGCAGGGCATGATCGTTCGCACCAAGAGCGACAAGGCCATCAAGGCCCAGCAATCGGTGATGGAATTCCTGCTGATCAATCACCCGCTGGATTGCCCGATCTGCGATCAGGGCGGCGAGTGCCAGCTGCAGGATTTGGCGGTCGGCTACGGCGGTTCTTCTTCGCGCTACGAAGAAGAAAAGCGCGTCGTGCCCGTCAAGGACGTGGGCCCGCTGATTTCCATGCAGGAAATGACCCGCTGCATCCACTGCACACGCTGCGTGCGCTTTGGTCAGGAAGTCGCCGGCGTGATGGAACTCGGCATGATCCATCGCGGCGAACACTCCGAAATCACCACGGTGGTGGGCGATACGGTGGACTCCGAACTCTCGGGCAACATGATCGACATCTGCCCGGTCGGCGCGCTCACCAGCAAGCCTTTCCGCTACAGCGCCCGTACTTGGGAACTGTCGCGCCGCAAGTCGGTTTCTCCGCACGACTCCACGGGCTCCAACCTGATCGTTCAGGTCAAGAACCACAAGGTCATGCGCGTCGTTCCACTTGAGAACGAAGAAGTCAACGAATGCTGGATTGCCGACCGTGACCGCTTCTCCTACGAAGCTCTCAACGGTGCCGACCGCCTCACCAAGCCCATGCTCAAGCAGGGCGGCGAGTGGAAGGAAGTCGACTGGCAGACTGCCCTCGAATACGTGGCCAACGGCCTGCGCGGCATCAAGAACGACCATGGTGCCAAGAGCATCGGCGCTCTGGTGAGCCCGCACAGCACGCTGGAAGAGCTGTATCTGGCCGATGCTCTCGTGCGTGGCGTGGGCAGCGACAACATCGACCATCGTCTGCGCAACGCCGAATTCGCCAAGAGCGAAGGCGTGCAATGGCTGGGCACTTCGATCGCTTCGTTGTCCACCCTGCAATCGGTGCTGGTCGTCGGCTCCAACCTGCGCAAGGACCATCCGCTGTTCGCACAGCGCATTCGTCAGGCCACCCGCAAGGGCTGCGCGGTCAACGCCATCAACGCCACCGTGTACGACTGGGCCATGCCCGTGTCGCAAGCCATCGTCGCTCCGTCCGCTCTGTGGACCGACGCGCTGGCGCAAGTGGTTGCCGCCGTCGCCGCTGAAAAGTCCATGCCGACTCCGGTCGCCGTGGACAGCGTGAGCGAAGGCGCCCGTGCCGTGGCCGCTTCGCTGCTGTCCGGCGAGCGCAAGGCGATTCTGCTGGGCAACGCTGCCGCTCACCACGCCAATGCCTCCAACCTGCTGGCTCTGGCCAAGTGGATTGGCGAGCAGACCGGCGCTTCCGTCGGTTATCTGACCGAAGCCGCCAACACCGTGGGCGCGCAATGGGTCAAGGCCCAGCCACAGCAAGACGGTCTGAATGCAGGCCAGATGCTGCAAGGCGCTTTGAAGGCCGTGCTGCTGCTGAACACCGAGCCTGAATTCGACTCCGCCGCCGGTGCTGCTGCCAAGGCCGGTCTGAACAACGCGCAAATGGTCGTGACCATGAGCCCGTTCAAGACCAACATGGACTTCAGCGACGTGCTGCTGCCGATCGCGCCGTTCAGCGAAACCGCTGGCACGTTCGTGAACGCGGAAGGCCGCGTGCAGAGCTTCCATGCCGTGGTCAAGCCTGCTGGCGAAGCCCGTCCTGCATGGAAGGTGCTGCGCGTGCTGGGCAACCTGATGGGCCTGGCCGACATGAACTACGAGACCTCGCAAGACGTTCTCACCCGCATCACCGGCAAGCAAGCTGGCGAAGTGGTGCAGGTTCCTGCCGAGCTGCTGAACAACGCGACTTCCGCATCGCTGCAAGCTGCCAACGCAGCCGCTGGCGAGCCTTGCGTTGCAAGCATCTACCAACTGGACAGCCTGGTGCGCCGCGCGCCTTCGCTGCAACTGACTGCTGACGGTCGCGCAGCACTGAAGGGAGCCGCGCAATGATCGACGCAATCTACAACGGCGGCCTGAATGCCATTCAGGCGGGCTGGTGGATGACCGTGGTGTGGCCAGTGCTCTGGATCCTCATCAAGATCGTCTGCATCGTCGCTCCGCTGATGGGCGCCGTGGCTTACCTCACGCTGTGGGAGCGCAAGCTGCTGGGCTTCATGCAGATCCGCTTCGGCCCCAACCGCGTGGGCCCCATGGGTCTGCTGCAGCCTCTGGCCGACGGCCTGAAGCTGATGACCAAGGAACTGATTCAGCCGACCGCTGCTGCCAAGGGCCTGTTCTATCTGGGCCCACTGATGGCGATCATGCCGGCGCTGGCCGCATGGGTGGCGATTCCTTTCGCTCCCGATGTCGCTCTGGCCAACGTGAACGCTGGCCTGCTGCTGATCATGGCGATCACGTCGATCGAAGTCTACGGCGTGATCATCGCTGGCTGGTCTTCGAACTCCAAGTACGCTTTCCTCGGTGCGCTGCGTGCTTCCGCACAGATGGTGTCCTACGAAATCGCCATGGGCTTCTGCTTCCTGGTGGTGATCATGGTGTCCGGTTCGATGAACCTGACCGAGATCGTTGCAGGTCAAGCCAAGGGCGTCGCATTTGATGGCTTCTTTGCGGGTACTTTTGTCTCGTGGAACTGGCTGCCGCTACTGCCGATCTTCATCGTCTATCTGATCTCGTCCGTCGCTGAAACCAACCGCCACCCATTTGACGTGGTGGAAGGCGAAGCGGAAATCGTGGCCGGTCACATGGTCGAATACTCGGGCATGGGCTTCGCGGTGTTCTTCTTGGCCGAATACGCCAGCATGTGGCTGGTGTCGATTCTGGCCGTGATCATGTTCCTCGGCGGCTGGTTGCCACCGTTCGACTTCCTCGGCTTCATCCCCGGCTGGATCTGGCTGGCGATCAAGACCTTCCTCGTGGTGTCCATGTTCATCTGGATCCGCGCTACCTTCCCGCGCTTCCGCTATGACCAGATCATGCGTTTGGGCTGGAAGATCTTCATCCCGGTGACTCTGATCTGGCTGCTCGTGATTGCTGCCTGGTTGCTGTCGCCCTGGAACATCTGGAAATAAGCGGGGACAAGAATGACTACCGTGACTGCTCCTGCGTCTAATTTCTCCATCAAGGATTTCTTCAAGAGCTTCATGCTCTGGGAACTCGCCAAGGGCATGGCCCTGACGGGCCGCTACACCTTCCGTCGCAAGATCACGGTGCAGTTCCCTGAAGAAAAGACGCCACTCTCGCCACGTTTTCGTGGTCTGCACGCGCTGCGCCGTTACGACAACGGCGAAGAGCGCTGCATCGCCTGCAAGCTGTGCGAAGCCGTTTGCCCGGCGATGGCCATCACCATCGAATCGGATGTCCGCGATGACGGCTCGCGCCGCACCACGCGCTACGACATCGATCTGACCAAGTGCATCTTCTGTGGTTTCTGCGAAGAAAGCTGCCCGGTGGACTCCATCGTCGAGACGCACATCTTCGAATACCACGGCGAAAAGCGTGGCGATCTGTACTACACCAAGGACATGCTCCTGGCGGTGGGTGATCGTTATGAAGCCGAAATCGCTGCCAACAAGGCAGCAGATGCCAAGTACCGCTGAAGCGGCTCCTTGATCACAAAAGAAGATTCGATTCATGGACGCCAAAACCGCATTTTTCTACCTGTTCTCGGCAGTGCTGCTTTTTGCAGCCTTCCGAGTGATCACTGCGCGCAACCCAGTTCACGCCGTGCTCAATCTGATTCTGGCCTTCTCGCAAGCTGCCGCCATCTGGCTGCTGCTCAAGGCTGAATTCCTCGGCATCACGCTGGTGCTCGTGTACCTCGGCGCCGTGATGGTGCTGTTCCTGTTCGTGGTGATGATGCTGGACATCAACATCGATACCGTGCGGCAGGGCTTCTGGCGGCATTTCCCGCTGGCCGCTTTCATCGGCGCGCTGATCGCGTTTGAAATGGGGGCAGTGCTCATGTCCGGTTTCCGCGGCATGGAAGAGCCCAAGGCAGCCGCTGTGGTGCTGGATGCCGCAGGCAAGGTGATTCCTTATTCGAACACCAAGGAACTGGGCAAGCTGCTGTACTCCGAGTACCTGTACCCGATTGAAATTGCTGCCGTGATCCTGCTGGTCGCGATGATTGCCGCCATTGCCCTGACCCTGCGTCAACGCAAGGACAGCAAGGCCACCAGCGCTTCCGAGCAGATCCGCGTTCGTGCTTCCGATCGTCTGAAGATCGTGAAGATGGACGTTGTGCAAAAGGCTGTCGCACCTGCTGCGCCAGAAGCTGAACCCGCAGCAGAGGAGAAGAAATAATGACTTTGACGTTGGGTCACTTTCTGGCACTGGGCGCAATGCTGTTCGCCATGTCGGTGGTGGGCATTTTCCTCAATCGCAAGAACCTCATCGTTCTGCTGATGGCCATCGAGCTGATGCTCCTGGCCGTCAATATGAATTTCGTCGCGTTCTCCCATTACCTCGGCGACATGCATGGCCAGGTATTCGTGTTCTTCATCCTGACTGTGGCTGCCGCGGAGTCGGCCATCGGTCTGGCGATTCTGGTGCTGCTGTTCCGCAACAACCGCAACATCAACGCTGAAGAGCTCGACACCCTCAAGGGTTGAGGCGCATAACAAAGGTTCTGAAGAATGAGTCAAACCCTTAATGCATCAATGCTGCTGGCAGTGCCCTTGGCACCGCTGGTCGGCTCAGCCTTGGCGGGTATCTGGGGCACCGCCTTTGGTGGCAACAAGATCGGCCGTACCGGCAGCAGTTCGCTGACGATTCTGGGCGTTCTGCTTTCCTTCCTGCTGTCCGCTTTCGTGTTCAAGCAGGTCGTCTTTGAAGGCGCCACATTCAACCAGACCATCTACACCTGGATGCAGGTCGGTGGCCTGAAGATGGAAATCGGTTTTCTGATCGACAGCATCACCGCGATGATGATGTGCGTGGTGACCTTCGTGTCGCTGATGGTTCACATCTACACCATGGGCTACATGGCGGAAGACGAAGGTTACGACCGCTTCTTCTCGTACATCTCGCTGTTCACCTTCTCCATGCTGATGCTGGTGATGGCGAACAACCTGCTGCAGCTGTTCTTCGGCTGGGAAGCCGTGGGTCTGGTGTCGTACCTGCTGATCGGTTTCTACTTCAAGAAGGAAACCGCGATCTTCGCCAACATGAAGGCGTTCCTGGTCAACCGCGTGGGTGACTTCGGCTTCATTCTCGGCATCGGTCTGATCGCCGCCTACACCGGTACGCTGAACTACTCGGAAATCTTCGCCAAGCTGCCTGAGCTGCAGAACACGACCCTGCCTGGCACAGGTTGGCTGCTGGTCACGGTGACTGCCATCTGCCTGTTCGTGGGCGCGATGGGCAAGTCGGCGCAGTTCCCGCTGCATGCATGGCTGCCTGATTCGATGGAAGGCCCAACCCCCATCTCCGCGCTGATTCACGCGGCGACGATGGTGACCGCCGGTATCTTCATGGTCTCGCGTATGTCGCCGCTGTTCGAAATGTCGGATGTGGCGCTGAACCTGATCCTGATCATCGGCTCGATCACCGCGCTGTTCATGGGTATCCTGGGCATCATCCAGAACGACATCAAGCGCGTGATCGCATACTCCACGCTGTCGCAGCTGGGTTACATGACCATCGCTCTGGGCGTGTCGGCCTACTCGGTCTCCGTGTTCCACCTGATGACGCACGCGTTCTTCAAGGCACTGCTGTTCCTTGGTGCCGGTTCCGTCATCATGGGCATGCACCACAATCAGGACATCCGCTGGATGGGCGGCGTGCGCAAGTACATGCCCATCACCTGGATCACCTTCCTGCTGGGCAACCTGGCGCTGATCGGTACACCGTTCTTCTCGGGCTTCTACTCGAAGGACGCGATCATCGAAGCCGTTCACGCTTCCAACCTGCCGGCTGCTGGCTTCGCCAACTTCGCCGTGCTGGCTGGCGTGTTCATCACTGCGTTCTATTCGTTCCGTCTGTACTTCATCGTGTTCCACGGTAAAGAGCGCTACGACCAGAACCCCGATGCGCACCACGATGACCATCACGCACATGACGACCACCACGGCCATGGCCATGATGCCAAGCCGCACGAGTCGCCTGCTGTGGTGACGCTGCCGCTGATTCTGTTGGCCATTCCTTCGGTGGTGATCGGTGCGATCGCACTGGCTCCGATGGTGCTGGGCGACTTCTTCAAGGGCGTGATCTTCGTGGACGGCACCAAGCACCACGCGATGGCCGAGCTCAAGGAAGACATTCACGACTGGGTTTCCATGGCGCTGCACGGTTTCACCGCTGCTCCGTTCTGGCTGGCTCTGGCGGGTGTTGTGGTTGCGTTCGTGTTCTACATGGTCAAGCCTGAAATTCCTGCCGCAATCATGGCCTTCTCCAAGAAGATCGGCCTGTATCAAGTGCTGGAAGGCAAGTACGGCGTGGACTGGGTGTATGAAAACATCTTCGCTCGCGGTGCGCGTGCGTTCGGCACCTTCTTCTGGAAGGTCGGCGATCAGGCGATCATCGATGGCGCCATCGTCAATGGCTCCTGGAAGCTCACGGGCAAGCTGGGTCAACTGGTTCGTCGCTGGCAGACTGGTTATCTCTACCACTATGCGTTGGTCATGATCCTCGGTGTGTTCGCACTGATGACGTACTTCGTGTGGCTCAACAAGTAAGGTAGGAGAAAAGAAAAATGGGATTGTTGAGTCTTGCAATCTGGGCACCGATCGCCTTTGGCGTTCTGCTGCTCTTCTTCGGTCGCGACAGCCAGGCACCGATGGTGCGCTGGATCGCGCTGATCGGCGCACTGGTCGGACTGGCAGTCACGCTGCCTCTGTTCAGTGGTTTCGACAACACGACTGCCGCCGCGCAGTTCGTTGAAAAGGCCATGTGGATCGAGCGCTTCAACGTGCACTACCACCTGGGTGTGGACGGTCTGAGCTTCTGGTTCGTTCCGCTGACCGCCTTCATCACCGTGATCGTGGTGATCGCCTCGTGGGAAAACATCACCGAGCGCGTGAACCAGTACTTCGCCGCGTTCCTGATCCTCTCGGGCATCATGATCGGCGTGTTCACCGCGCTGGACGGCATTCTGTTCTACGTGTTCTTCGAAGCCACGCTGATCCCGATGTACCTGATCATCGGTATCTGGGGCGGCCCGAACCGCATCTACGCCGCGTTCAAGTTCTTCCTGTACACGCTGTTCGGCTCGCTCTTGATGCTGATCGCGCTGATCTACCTGTACAACGCTTCGGGCGGCAGCTTCGACATCGCCACATGGCACGCACTGCCGCTGTCGGCCACGGCACAGACACTGCTGTTCTTCGCCTTCTTCGCAGCATTCGCCGTGAAGGTGCCGATGTTCCCGGTGCACACCTGGCTGCCGGACGTTCACGTGGAAGCGCCAACCGGCGGCTCTGCCGTGCTGGCCGCGATCATGCTGAAGCTGGGTGCCTACGGCTTCCTGCGCTTCTCGCTGCCGATCGCTCCTGACGCTGCCCGCGAATGGGCATGGCTGATGATCACCCTGTCGCTCGTCGCCGTGATCTACGTCGGCGTGGTGGCTCTGGTCCAGCGCGACATGAAGAAGCTGGTGGCTTACTCGTCAGTGGCTCACATGGGCTTCGTGACGCTGGGCTTCTTCATCTTCAACAACCTCGGCATCTCCGGCGGCATCGTGCAGATGATTGCCCACGGTTTCGTGTCGGGCGCGATGTTCCTGTGCATCGGCGTGCTGTACGACCGCGTTCACTCGCGTGAAATTTCGGCCTACGGCGGCGTGGTCAACACCATGCCCAAGTTCGCTGCCTTCGCGCTGCTGTTCGCCATGGCCAACTGCGGTCTGCCAGCCACTGCCGGTTTCGTCGGCGAATGGATGGTGATTCTGGGTGCCGTGCAATACAACTTCTGGATCGGTCTCGGTTCCGCAACTGCTCTGATCTTCGGCGCTGCCTACACCCTGTGGATGTACAAGCGCGTGTATCTGGGCCCGGTTGCCAACGAACATGTGGCCGAGCTCAAGGACATCGGCTGCCGCGAGTTCCTCGTGCTGGCGATTCTGGCGATTGCCGTGCTGTACATGGGTCTGTATCCGAAGCCATTCACTGACGTGATGGACGTTTCGGTTGCCGAGCTGATCAAGCACGTGGCGCAGTCGAAACTGAACTGACCAGACTGGATTGAGAGATAAGAAATGATTGACAACATCAGCTGGCTGGCAATTTATCCAGAGATCGTCCTTCTGGTCATGGCCTGCGTGATCGCGCTGGTCGACCTGGGCGTGAAGAGCAAGGGTCGCACGCCGACCTATATCCTCACACTGCTCACGCTGCTCGTCGTGGCCGTGCTCGAAGCCATGTACGCCCGCAACGGCACCACGTTCTACGGCTGGGGCAACATGGTCGTCAGCGACGCCATGGGCAGCTGGCTCAAGTGCTTCGCTGCCGTGGCGATGATGGTGACCATGGTCTATGGCCGCCCCTACGCCGCCGACCGCGACATGCTGCGCGGTGGCGAAATGTTCACGCTGTCGCTGCTTGCGCTGCTGGGCATGTATGTGATGATCGGCGCCAACAACTTCCTGGTCATCTATCTGGGCCTCGAACTGCTGACCCTCGCCAGCTACGCGCTGGTGGCTCTGCGCCGCGACCACTCGCAATCGGTCGAAGCCGCCATGAAATATTTCGTGCTCGGCGCGATGGCATCGGGCTTCCTGCTCTATGGTCTGTCGATGATCTACGGCGCCACCGGTTCGCTCGACATCGGTCAGGTGTTCCAGGCGATCAACGGCGGTCAGATCCGTCACCAGGTTTTGGTGTTCGGTACCGTGTTCGTGGTGGCTGGTCTGGGCTTCAAGCTCGGCGTCGTGCCTTTCCACATGTGGGTGCCTGACGTCTACCAGGGTGCGCCTACCTCGATCACGCTGATGATCGGTAGCGCTCCCAAGCTCGCCGCTTTCGGCATGACCATGCGTCTCTTGGTCGACGGCCTGCTGCCGCTCGCCTTCGACTGGCAACAGATGCTGATGGTGATGGCGGTCGCTTCGCTGCTGATCGGCAATCTGGCCGGTCTGCTGCAGACCAACATCAAGCGCATGCTGGCCTACTCGACCATCTCGCAGATGGGTTTCGTGCTGCTCGGCCTGATGTCCGGTGTGATCCACGGCAACGTGGACGCCAACGCCGTCGAGAACGCCTACAGCGCCTCCATGTTCTACGTGGTGACCTATGTGCTGACCACCCTGGCCGCCTTCGGCGTGATCCTGCTGCTGGCACGTGACGGTTTCGAAAGCGAAGAAATCTCCGATCTCGCCGGTCTGAACCAACGCAGCCCGCTGTACGCTGGCGTGATGGCGATCTGCCTGTTCTCCATGGCCGGTATTCCTCCGCTGGTGGGCTTCTACGCCAAGCTGTCGGTGCTGCAAGCACTGGTGTCGTCGGGTCAAACCTCGCACATCGCGCTGGCTGTGTTCGCGGTGATCATGTCGCTGATCGGTGCGTTCTACTACCTGCGCGTTGTGAAGGTCATGTACTTCGACAAGCCGCTGACCGCCACCACCGTGTCCGCTCCGCTGGACGTGCGCACCGTGCTCACGCTCAACGCTGCAGCGCTGCTGGTGCTGGGTCTGCTGCCTGGCGGTCTGATGAGTCTGTGCGCCGACGCCATCGTGCGTGCACTGGCAACCTGATCGATCATCGATCTGACGAAAAAGAAAAGAAGGAAGAGGCCGCATGTCACAGACCGCTGCGATCTGGCTCGTGATTCTGGCGGCGTTCGCCGCCGCCAACTGGCCCTTCCTCTCTCAGCGCCTCATGCTCGTGGGGCCGCTTCCCAAGGACAAAGGTGCAAAGCCTTTCGCCGTTCGCTTGCTCGAACTGGTGGTCCTGTATCTCATCGTCGGCGCCATCGCCATGCTGCTCGAGCGCCGCGCCGGGCAGAACGCTCCCCAAGGCTGGGAGTTCTATGCCATCACCGGCACGCTGTTCCTCACGCTCGCATTCCCGGGCTTCGTGTACCGCTATTTGATGCGTCGCCGCGGCTGACGCGTTTGGCGCTACCATGCGCCTCTTGATGACATTCGCGTGAAGGCGGATCATCAGCTTCATCTCTTTCCCTTCACTTGCCCGCCGTTGATTGGCTCATTCACTCACTGATCCTCCGATATGAAGGTGCTTGATCTGCTTTGCGACGCCGACCACCGTTTTGAAGGCTGGTTCGCCTCTGAAGAAGACTTTCAGTCCCAGATGGAGCGTGCCCTTGTGCAATGCCCCATGTGCGGGAGCGCACACATCCGCAAGGGCCTGAGCGCACCGCGTCTGAACCTGCGTTCTTTGTCGAAAGGAACTGCTTCTGCAAGACAAGGCAAGGCGATCGAGGAAGCAGCGCCCGTGCCGCAGCAGGACGTGAGCAACCGCCCGCCACCCACGCCCGCCGAACTGCAATCCCAACTGCAGGACGCATGGCTGCGCGCCGCCCGCCACGTGATTGCCAACACCGAAAATGTCGGCGAACGCTTTGCACAGGAAGCCCGCCGAATCCACTACGGCGACGCCCCCGAACGCGGTATTCGTGGACAGGCATCGGCAGAAGAAACGGCAGAGCTGGTGGAAGAGGGCATCGACGTGATGCCGTTCGTGCTGCCGGATTCGCTCAAGGAAACGCTGCAGTAGAAGGCGTCACACGCCGTCACTCCAAGGTCACGTGCAGCAGTCGGCATCCTGGTGTCGGCGTGTGGATTTCAAAGTTGAGTGTTCGACTCGTCTGACCGGATGCGCCCGAAAACGACCAAGTCCACTCGGCCGCACCGGGCACTTCGGTGGATGCCTGCGCATCAGTGAGCGGGATGCCTTCGCCATTCAGTCGGGTGTAGAGAATCGCTTCAGGCGGCAGTTGCCAGATGGTTTTGAGGCGCGTTGCATGGACGCTCTGGCCTTGCAATCGAAACCGCAAGCTGACTGTTGGCGCATACATCAGGCAACCGTCGTTATCCGGCAGGCACCAGCCATCACCCAGATAACGCGTGCCTTGGCCCTTGGCGCTGCAGTCGATGCGTGTGCCGATGTCGCAAAGGCCATTGCGATCCAACCAGCGGCGGCGAAGCGTCTGCGCGTAGTTCTCTGTGTTCTGGGCTGAATTGGACAAGCCTCGCACCGATCGCAAGTGCCGTATGTATTCACCCGAGCGGCGACCATGCTTCCACCAGAACTCCACAGCACGCGGGAACAGCCCGAGATGCGCTTGAATTTTCTTGAAGTGAAACTGGAAAAATTCCTTGCGCGGACTGGGATCGGGGCAGTAGCTGGGACTTGCGTGCTCCAGAATCCGGGGCCTGAGAAAAGGACTGCTGCGCAGCTCTTGCCCGAAGAACGCCTGTTCCGAGCTGTCGCCGTTGAGGTAGGAGTTGCCACGGCTGCCTGACGAAAAGATCAGGCTGGTGAGCTCCGGGCAGGTAGCGATCTTCAAGCTGTTTCGCCATGCCTTGAACAGCCATGTCTGCGAAGACTCGGCAATGCAATCTGCGGCACGTGGAAGCGGGCCGATGCGATCGAAGCAATGTCTGCGCACGAGCCAGGCGGACATGGGGGAGAACGTTTTGACGGGGCAGTAGTTCCCCTTCTCGCCCATGCCGGCGAGGCCGCTGGGGCAGCGCCGCATGTCGCCGTCTGGCGCCAAGCCCATGTGTGCACTGGCACCAACGGCAATGTCGGCACCGGCCGCATCGATCCAGTCGAGCAGCACCTCCAGATGATCAGGAAACCAGAGATCGTCCTGATTCAGAAAAGCGACCAGCGGAGCCCGTGATCGAGCCAGTCCGACATTGTTGGGGCCGGATTGTTCGCCCCAGTTGCGCGCGAGCTGGATGGCGGTGATGCGGCTGTCGTGGGTGGCAAACTCTTGCGCCGCTTCGTAGGTTCCTACGGGACAGGCATCGGAGACGATGAGCAACTCCCAGTCGGTGAACGATTGGTTCTGCACCGACTCGATCGCCCACTTCAACAGGTGCGGCCGTCCGTAGGCCGCCATGATGATGGAGACGCGTGGCGTGGGCATGGCAGCCGACAGGCTCATCTCCTGCGCGCGAACTGATAAGGAATTTGGGGCGAATCCGACGGCAGGCGCCAGTGATCGGGGTCTTCGTAGTCGTATGCAATATCGACCGCGTTGATGACGATGGCGGGCGTGTCGGAGACGGCTTGAACTCCATGCCATACGCCCGGTGGAATCACCAGCAGGGCGGGGCGTTCGAGCGCCAGCCGATGAACGCTGAGCTGCCCCTCGGTGGGCGACTGTTTGCGGGCGTCATACAGCACCACTTTGATGCGACCATATCCACAGAACAGACGGTCCGTAGCCTTGTTGTGGGCGTGCCAGGCCGAGATGCCGCCGGGCGACATGATCTTCTGAAACACCTGTGCCACGGGCAGCTCGTCAAGCTGCCAGTCCTTGCGGTAGATCTCGGTCAGCGTGCCATCGTCAGTCAGCACGTTGGTGATCTGCTTGATCTCCACGCCATGAATGTGCGGAGTGGCCGCCAGATTCCAGTTGGCATGGGTGGTCTGAATGTCTTTGGTTCCCGAGAAATTCCACTCGGCCACATCCGTCGTGGATGGTTCTTCCTGCGGTTGGTCCTTCATATGCATTCCCTCGATTCCAGTTTGGAGTTGTGTAGCAATTCATCGGCGCATACTGTTCACAGCAGCCCGCATCGCATCGATCACCAAGTCAACTTCAGATGCTGGCATGCCGGCATACAGCGGCAGCGCCAAGGCTTGCTGTGCGTGACGTTGCAGGTTGGGCAGCTCGACGGCGGCGAAGCGTTGCAGATAGCTGGGCTGCTGGTGAATCGGCGGGTCGTAGTAGACGCGGGTGTCGACGCCTAACCGGTTCAATTCGGCCTTCAGTTCATCGCGGCGAGGGCTGCGCAGGACAAAGTAGTTCCACGCATGCCCTTCGCGTCTATGTGGCAGAAAGATATCGGGCAGATCCGCCAGTTGTTCCAGATATCGCTGTGCAATCGAGCGGCGCTCGTGCAGCCACGTGTCCAGCCTTGCGATGCCGTGACGAAGCACCACGGCCTGCAGTTCGTCCATGCGGCTGTTGAAGCCAACTTCGCCATGCAGTGCGCCCGAGCGGCCGTGGTTGCGAAGCGCACGTGCTCGCTCCACCAGGTGCGTGTGCGGGCTGATCAATGCCCCTGCATCACCGGCGGCCCCCAGAGTCTTTGTGGGATAGAAGCTCAGCGTGGCGATGTCGCCCATCGAGCCCGCATGCAGCCGGTCTCCATTGGCATCACGGGTTTGCGCGCCGAGGGCTTGCGCAATGTCCTCGATGAGCGCGATGCCCTGGTCTTTGCAAAGTTGCGCAATGGCAGGCGTGGCGCTGGTGTCTCCAAACAATGGCACAGCCATCACTGCACGCGTGCGCGGAGTGATCAGTGGTCGGATTTGTTCTGCGCTGCAGAGAAAATCATCGGCCCGCGAATCTGCAAGCACGGGCGTTGCACCGCTTCGAATGACGGCCTCGAAACACGCGATGAAGGTGCCCGCTGGCAGAATCACTTCATCTCCTGCTTGCAGATCCAGAAGGTGCAGCGCAAGCACCAGCGCATCGGTGCCGGAATTGACGGCAATGGCTTGTCGCTCATGGGAGTAGCGCGCGGAAAGGGACTGCTCGAAGCTCTGTACCTGAGGTCCGAGAATGTAGTGCCCGCCTTGCAGCACCTCTGCCATCTCGCGCCCAAGCTGCTGCGCGAGTTCCGGCGTTTGCCAAGGGCTGCGGAAGAAGGGGACTTTCATAGCCAGGATTCGATGACCAAGGCTCTGCGTGCGGCAGTCGCACCTTCTGCAGAACTGGCGATGGGACGCAGCGAAGGCCTGTCGTGAAGCCGTTCATGGAATGCCGTGTATTGGCGCGTCAGTGAATCAATGTGACCAGGAGAGCAGGGCTGATTCAAGCAGAGTTCGTTGCGTTCTTCCAATGACTGCCAGAACAGGCGAGCATCGGACTTGGGTGCCCCATGACAGGCGCTCAAGCTGAGCTGCATGCCGCAAAAAAGCACATGTGCATTCACGACGTGGTCATGTTGGCGCACCTCGATGACCTCGAACGTCGCATGCTGTTCATGTGCAAACAGCAGCGAAGCGGTATCGAGATCGTGAACCATGAGGTCAAGGACTGCGGAACTCAATCCCACCGAAAGACTGGAGCAACGGTTGAACGCAATGCTCTGCGGCGGTGCTGTCCACGGTGCGGTGATGAGCTGCTGATTGAAGCGTTCGAGGTGGCCTGTGCAAAGCGTACGCCGTGTGACGGCTTGCGTGTCCAGCATGGCGTCGATGTCTCTCTCCGACGAAGCGAATGGCTTTTCCACCAGCACATCGATGCCCATGCGCATCAGCGTGATCGCGATGTCTGCGTGGGTATCGTAAGGCGTGACCACCGTCGCTGCATCGACGCCGCGTGGCATATCCCTCAATCGAGGGACCGCCATGAAGCCAGCGGTCTGCGCTGCCTGTCGTGCCTGTGGCGACGGGTCGACAATGCACGCAAGCTCGAATGCAGGATGGGTGCGTGCACGCATGGCATGCACCCGTCCAAAACGGCCATAACCAATGATGGCAAGGCGTGTCTTGTGCGGCATGTCGATCTTCATGGCCTCATCCACGATGCAACATGTCCTGCACCAACCGCCTGAGATGCTCCGCGCGGATCACATGCTGGTAGACGCCGGTGCGAAAGCGCTCCTCGCCTATGCGCTCGAATTCAGGCATTGCCGAAGGCAGCTCATTGGATTCATACGGTGTCTGCGCCGCCGGGTAGAGACATTCCTTGGCGAACGAGTCTTCACCGAACGTATCAAGCATGGTCTGCAGTTCGCGCTCGAGCACCGGGCTGGTCTGCTTTGCATAGTTCCGCATGATGGCGAGCTTGTGTTGCAACTCATCATGGCTCAAAGTGACCTCAACGCCGACGTCGTGCTGCCGCGTCGGATCGCAGGAGTGACCGATCAACGGGAACTCCAGGCTAGTGACGGATTTTCCGGCGTGGCGCAACTCCTGCACCAGACAATTCGCCATTGCCCGGCAGAGATCATGGCTTGGGTTGTAGCCCTCTGCCTGATCGGCGACGATGCAATCTATGTGCTCGACCGTCGTCACTCGGGCCAGTTGCGCAAGCCAACCGTGCCACAGAGAAACATCGCCCTCGAGCAAAGCTTTGTACACGCTCGCGTCCGATACCGGCTGCAGCCAATCCGTGCGGACTTGCACATTGATCTGCTCCAGCAAGTGTTCGGTGTCGGCGAGTCGCGGTTGCCCGATGGAGCCATCGCCATGGGTCAGCACGACCACATGTGGGCGTGATCGTCGTACCCATTCGAAGATGCGAAGCTCATGTCCGGGGTGAGCGATCAGAAGCAGGGGTTTCATGTGCCGTTCCAGGGTTTGCCGAGGAGATTTCCAAACCAGCGCAAAGGGCGAGTGAGCCTCCAGGAGAGGCTGCTTTCCAACGCGGTGCTATGCAGCGACGCATTTCTGGCTTCCTCCTGCACAATGGAAAAACGTCGATGCGCATCCTCAAGCCTGCTTCGCATTGAATGCAACTGCTCATTCAGTTGCCGCTCGAGCGCTTGCGATTGGTCGCGCAGTGCCGCATTGCATTGCTCCTGCGTCATGACGGCTTTCTGCAAGTCCTGATTGACGGCCAATGCTTCACCCAATTGTGACGCGGTCTGCTGATCGGTGGGCGCAAGGAAATGCTCGGTGAAATGGTGGGTGAATTCCCGCCACTCGATTTCGGGGTCGATGCGTGGAAGCTCGCGATGGTCACGCACGACGCGCTGTGCCAACGCTTCGAAGGCGTTCACGGTGCATTCAAGCGAAAGATGCTCACGCGCCCAAGCCTGGCATTGGAGCGCATTGTCCTTGTCATAGTCTGCGATTGCTCGCTTGACTGATTCGACGGTGGTCGGAATTTGCATCAACCGTCGACCGAAGTTCCAGCGTCTCCAATGCTCCATGTTGGCTGGTGTCACCATACCCGCCATGCCATTGATGCCCGAGACTTCGTTGAGCACAATCACGGCACAGCCGACCGCCAAGGCCTCCATGGCGCATCGTGCTTTGGCGAAGACCAAGTCGTACTGAGGCAGGCGACGCTCCGCGAAGCGCTCTTCCTTGTTGGCGGTCAGCCCAGCGAGTTCGAGCGTCACGCCCATGGCATGACATGCCGATGCGATGGCCTGAGTGCCAGGGGCTGCATCGTTTGCATAGTTGCTGAAATACAGCGCGCGTGATGGCCTGGATGGGAGCTGCGCGCGCGGCTGAAAGCGCTGCAGATCCACGCCGTTGAAGATCATCTCGACGCGTGAGCGCTCGATGCCGTGCTGAAAAACCAAACGCTCTGCGCAGTTCTCGTCTACCGCCACGTATTGATGGATACGCTGGAACTTCGGCGGCATTCCTTGAAAGGCCGTTCGGTCGTGACACACGGAAATGGCTGGAACCTGCGGAAAATGAGCCAGACACATCACGGTTTCATCGCGCGAGTTGCCAATGATGACGTCCGGCGCTTCTGCAACCATCGATAGATCGCTGACGCAGGCGATGCATCGCATTGACAGGTCGTGGGCCAACGCACCAAGAACAGGGGAAAAGACAACGATGGAATGGCCACGTGCCTGCAAGGCCAGGGCAAGATCCCGCACGAACAGTTCTGACCCCGTCCATGTCTTCATGCTGAAGTTTGCAAGAATGATTTGCATCGAGCTTGTTCCTGGGACGATTTGGGTGGGTCAGGGCGAGTGGTGATACCTGTCCAGACACTCCTGCACATCGCCTCGCCACACGATCTGGCCGGACTTCATGAGCACGCCCTGAGTGCAAAACGACTTGAGCAACTGCTCGTTATGGCTGGCTACCACCAGAATGCTCACGCGCGACATGAGATCGTGCAGGCGCTTTTGCGCGCGTTCCTGGAACTTGGCGTCACCGGCACCGACGACTTCGTCCATCAGCAGAATGTCGGGAGTGACCGTCGTCGCCACGGCAAAAGCGAGCTTGAGCAGCATGCCGGTGGAATAGGTGCGCACGGGCATGTGCAAGCGATCGGCCAGTTCGGTGAATGTGCCGATTTCGTCGATCAGGTTGCGTGCCTCGCGCTTGGACAAGCCCATCACGATGCCGCGCGTGACGATGAAATCGATCCCCGAGGCCTCGGCATCCATGCCCAGCATGATGTCGGTGAGGGCTGACATCGTGCCGTGCTGGCGGATATGCCCGTGCACGGGTTCGTAGACGCCTGAAAGTACGCGCAGCAGGGTGGATTTGCCCGCTCCGTTGTGTCCGATCAGGCCGATGCGATCACCGGATCGGAGTTCGAGATTGATGTCCCGCAGTGCCTGGACGACGCGAATGGGCTCTGCCGCTGGTGTCTTGCTGCGCGGCATGCCGGTGAATTTCACCAGGGTATTGATGAGACCGATGCTTTGGGCATCGAAGACCGGAAAGTCGATGTCGACGTTGGTGAGCTGGATAAAGGGCTTCATGGCGTGTGCTTCGCTCAAAGCCAGTAGTTGATGCGACGACGCGCCGCGAGATAGAGGACGACTGTCAGCACGAGCAGGATGCCGAACGTCACTGCGGCGCCCAGCCAGGCGGTGTCGGAAGGCATTTTCCCGAGCAATGGTGCTCGCATCAGTTCCAGCCATGCGGCGAGTGGATTGAACGCGGTGACGAGGTGCGAACGCGATGCCGTCAGTTGGCTGGACTGCCACATCACGGGCGTGATGAAAAATGCGATCTGCAGAATGCTGCTCACCACCATGGGCACATCGCGAAACCGCGTGGCGATGGCGGCAAGAATCGCCAGCACCAAGGTGGCGCAGATGGTGCTCACGATGAAGCCCGCCAGCCAAACATGCCAAAGCGAATGGCTGAGCAGATCGCCATACCAAAGCACCACGAGGATCAGCGGAATCTGATGCACCAACAGCAGCAGGTTACGCCACACCACACGAAAGATGAAGGTGAACTTGGGATAAGACGCCTGCTTCAGAAAAGGCGCGGCGTCGATGTAGGTCCGGCAGCCATCGTTGAACATGCCCGTGAGGAAGCCGAAAAAGATGTTGCCCAAGCAGAAATAGGGAATGTAGGACTTCGTGTCCTGATTGAACAACTGGGCACCGATCCAGCCAAACGCGGCCGTGAAAATCGCCATGTTGATCGCAATCCAGGTGGGACCCAGAAACGAACGGCGGTATTGCCGCAGCAAGTCTTGCCAGCCCAGATGCATCCACAAAGGCCATTGGCGCAGCGACTGCGTCAGATCCTGCAACAGCAGTTGCCATTGCGAGAGTTCGCCCATGCGAGCGCTTTCATTGAGGGAGGTTGAGTTCATGCGGCTGGCTGCAAATTTCTGCCGGTCGCATGAAAGAGAATCTTTGCAGCATGACGGCGCGAGTGCGCGCGATTTTACGAGCGGATCGCGCCGTTTGTATATGCAAGTTCTCTTGCAGCGTGGGCAAGTCGATTGAGCTTTCCCTGCTTACTTCAACCACTTCTGCGCTGCCGCCTTCAAGCCACCCCGGTTGTCGATCTGCTCCCAGGTGAAACGCAGCACGCGCGCGTACTCCGCATCGTCGGCTGGGAACATGAAGCCCAGCGTGTTCACGGGCGTGAGGGGCTTTTCCAGAAACGCGGCGTACAGGCGTGGCTCGACGCGCGCGTAGTGCAGCGCCTCGTAGGTTTCTGTGATCATCACATCGCCCTTGCCCTCGGCGATCAGTGCGGGGATTTCAGCGTTCTTGTCGTGGGTGCTGACCTGCGCTGCAGTGAGGTTCTGCAGCACATAGGCCTCGTTCGTGCCGCCGGGATTCTTGATCACGCGCACGCCGGATTGGTTCAGGCTCTCGGGCGATGTGAACTTGTCCTTGTCCGCCTTGCGCACCAGCGCCACCTTGCCGAAGGGCGCGTAGCCCGGCAGCATGTCGGCTTGACCGATGCGCGCCACGTTGCGGGTGATGCCGCCTACGGCCACGTCGTATTTGTTGGCCTTGAGATCGGGCATCAGATTCGGCCAGGTGGTCGGCACCCACTCGATCTTCACGCCCATTTCCTTAGCCATGGCTTCGATCACATCGATGTCGTGGCCGCTGTATCCGCCATCGGTTTTGATCGCAAACGGACGGTAGTCACCCGGCGTGCCCACGCGCAGCGTCTTGGTCTGCATGATCTGGTCGAGCCGCTGGCCCGCAGCAGCGGGCAATGCAGCCAGTGCGCAGGTGGCGGCGACGGCGGTGGTCAGGACGGTGTGGATGATGAAAAGACGGCGGCGTTGGACGATGGTGCGCATGATGTTGTTGTCTCCAGTTGGGTGAGCTGGGCAGGGCCAGCGAAAAAGCATGCTGAGTATTACACTGAGCGATCCGATTTTCATCACCCACACAACACCACGCAAAGGCTGGGCAATCATGGATGCTCTCCTGTTCATACCAGTCTCGATCGCGATCTCGCTCACGCCGGGGCCCAACAACTTCTGCGGCCTCAACAACGGCATCCGCGCAGGCGTCGTCCCCGCACTGATCGCCACCACAGGTCGTGTAGCAGCCTTCGCCATCTTCCTCACCGTCTCCGCGATTGGCCTGGGCGCGATGCTGCTGGCTTCTGAAACCGCTTTCGTCGCAGTCAAGTGGATCGGCGCGGTCTACCTCTTCTGGATCGGCTGGAAGGCCTGGCGCAGCCGCGATTTCGGCGGCGCAGCCATGATCGAAAACAGCGACGGAACCACGGAGGTCGCCGCGCCCCAGCAGTATTCGGTGAAAACCTTGGCCATGCAGGAGTTCCTGCTCGGCATCACCAACCCCAAAGCCATCATCCTCTTCGCCGCGATCTTCCCGCAGTTCATCGACCCGTCCAAGCCAGCCGCACAGCAGTTCCTAGTGCTCGGCTCGATCTACCTGATGGCGGAATTCGTATCGACCTTGGTCTACGCCTCCTGCGGCCGCCAGATCAGAAGATGGATCCGCACGCCAAAAGGCGTCGTCCGCCTCAACAAGGCAACAGGCGGCTTCTTCATGGGCGCAGGCGGCCTCCTGCTAGCTACGCAGCGCTAAAAAACGAAGCATCTCGCGCAGTCGCGAGATGAAAAAGGCACGAGCAACGCGAAGTGCCGAATCACACCTCTTCCAGACTGACTTGCGGCAAGCTGTCTGAACGAAGCGCCTCCGGCGCGAAGAGAGTTTTGCCGCAGGTATTCAAGCGCGCTTTTGGTGACTTTTCGCGCGCCAGCGAAAAGTTACTCGCCCGCAGGGGCGAGACCCGGCACCCGCCCTCAACACCTGAGCAGAAGCCAAAGAAGATCGCAAAAAGAAAAACCGCCCGAAGGCGGTTCTCCATAAGCAGAAGCTCAGATCAGATAAAAATCAGATCACGCCCTGAGCCAACATCGCATCCGCCACCTTGACGAACCCAGCGATGTTCGCCCCATCGATGTAGCTCACCGTGCCATCAGCACGCTTGCCATGCTTCAAGCAAGCAGCGTGGATGTTCTGCATGATCTGCAGCAGACGTGCGTCCACTTCTTCACGCGGCCATGACAGGCGCATCGCGTTCTGGCTCATTTCCAGACCCGAAGTGGCCACGCCACCCGCGTTGGAAGCCTTGCCCGGTGCGTACAGCACGCCAGCAGCTTCGAAAGCCTTGGCGGCTTCGATGGTCGACGGCATGTTCGCGCCTTCGGCCACGCAGACCACGCCGTTTTCGATCAGCAGCTTGGCGTCCTTTTCGTCCAGTTCGTTCTGGGTGGCGCATGGCAGAGCCACGTCGACCTTCACGTGCCATGGGCGCACGCCGGCTTCGAACTTGGCACCGACCTTGGCGGCGTAGTCGTTCACGCGGCCGTAGTTGTGGTTCTTCACTTCCATCAGAACGGCCAGCTTTTCGGTGGTGAAACCGTCTTCGTCGATCACGGTGCCGGACGAGTCGGACACGGTCACGACCTTGGCACCCAGTTGCATGGCCTTTTCAACAGCGTACTGCGCCACGTTGCCCGAGCCGGACACCGAAACGCGCATGCCGTCGAAGCTCTTGCCGCGGGTCTTGAGCATTTCGTCGGCGAAGTAGACCGTGCCGTAGCCAGTCGCTTCAGGACGGATCAGCGAGCCGCCGAAAGTCAGGCCCTTGCCCGTGAACACGGAAGCGGCGTTGTTGGCCAGCTTCTTGTACATGCCGGCCATGAAGCCGACTTCGCGGCCGCCCACGCCGATGTCGCCTGCTGGCACATCGGTGTCTGGACCCACGTGACGGAACAGCTCGGTCACGAAGGCTTGGCAGAAGCGCATGACTTCAGCGGGGCTCTTGCCCTTGGGGTCGAAGTCCGAGCCGCCCTTGCCGCCGCCCATGGGCAGGGTGGTCAGGGCGTTCTTGAAGGTTTGCTCGAAAGCCAGGAACTTCAACACCGACAGGTTCACCGAGGGGTGGAAGCGCAGACCGCCCTTGTAAGGGCCAATCGACATGCTGTGCTGGATGCGGAAGCCGCGATTGACTTGCACGTTGCCTTGATCGTCGGTCCAGGACACGCGGAACATCAGCACGCGCTCAGGCTCGACCAGACGCTCCAGCAGGCCGAGCTCTGCATAGCGCGGGTTCTTTTCGATGAAGGGCCACAGGCTCTCCATCACTTCCGTGACGGCTTGCAGGAATTCCGGTTGACCGGGATTGCGTTGGGCGACTTGTTCGAGGAATTGCCCGAGCGATGCGTGCTTCATAAAGCGGAACCTTCTATCTTAGTGACAACGTGTTTCTGGAGTGAAGCCGAGATTATGTCAAAAAGACATGGCGTCATGCACCAAATTGGCATGAATGCATGCATAAAGGTCGGGATTTGCACCATGAAGATCAAGGAAGTGATTGTTTTTGCACGGTTTTGGTGAGTGGGTCGCCTTGTTTTGGTGCTTCGCTATTCCCTCACAGACGGCGTGATTTATTAAGGGTAAACCCTTGTTTCTGGGCATTGAACGAACGGGTTTGTTCCAAGTCCATGAATGAGACCGGGACAAATCTGTCGACATGCATTTGTCATCGCATGCGAGGAAAGTGTGGATTCCGGTGATGCGAACAGCAGAAGCGGACGCACAAGCACAAACACAAACAAAAGCAACGAGCGAAGTGAGCGGAGGAAGGATCAGGATGAGCGAGAAAACGATGGAAAGGGGCCATCAGATGCAGACCATGAAGGCCATGACCCGAGCTTGCGCATTGAGCGCAACGGCTGCGGCGGCCACCTTGCTGCTGGCGGGCAATGCCGCAGCAGCGGATGACGATGTGCTGACGAGAAAACGTCCAGCGATGGCGATGGAGCATGTGGCGGCCGCCGTGCACCACCCGACCCGGTTGCTGGTGGATTTCACGCACCAGCGTGCCACGCAATGGGCCTTCTTGTCCGATGCCTCTGCCGAGCAGGTCGGCGAGGCTGATCAGACAGACTAATGAACAGACAAAGCGGGAATTTCAGCGTCCGCGCAGAAACAGCCCGTCCAGCTCCTTCATCGTGAGTTGGCGCCAGGTGGGCCGACCGTGGTTGCATTGGTCCGAGCGGTCGGTCACCTCCATCTGACGCAATAGCGCGTTCATCTCGTCGAGCGTGAGCTTGCGGTTGGCGCGCACCGCCCCATGGCAGGCCATGGTGGCCAGAATTTCATTGCGGGCGCGTTGCACGACGGTGCTGGCGTCATGCTGTGACAGCTCTGCAAGCACGCTGCGCGCCAGTTCCACCGGATCGCCCTGCGCGAGGGCGGTCGGCACGGCGCGAACCGCCAGCGTGCGCGGCGAGAACGGCGCGATTTCCATGCCGAGCAACGCCAGCGTGTCAGCATTCGATTCGGCTGCGGCGACCTCGTGCGGCGTTGCGGCGAAGGTCGCGGGAATCAGCAGCGGCTGGCTGGCAATGCGCGCCGATTCGTCGATCACCTGATTCTTGAGCCGTTCGTAGACGATGCGCTCGTGCGCCGCATGCATGTCCACGATGATCATGCCCTGCGCGCTCTCGGCGAGGATGTACACGCCATGGATCTGCGCGACTGCACGGCCCAGCGGCCAAGGCGAGGCCTCGGATTCGCTTGTGGGCGCGCTGGGAGCAGCCGCTTGCCAGTTGATGTTGGACGCTTGCGCTTCGGCGCTGGCGGGCGTTGCCTGAGTCAAAGGTGCTGCAAACGGATTCGCCGACGCATTCGCTGATTTCGGCGCGCCCCACAGCGCCTGCAGATCCTCGACCTTGTTGCCCACGCGCTCTTCGAAAGGCATGGTGGACTGGGCCTTCCAGTTGGGCGTCGGAGCCCATGCGGATGGGGTTCCGGAAGACGTGCTGGCAGGAGCCATGCCGCCAACCACAGGTGCTTGTCCGGGTTGATTGGCAGCTTCCGCCGCCGCTGCAAGTGCTTGGGCACGCGGGACGGCAAGCGCATTTTCCACGGCATGGCGCACGGCCTGATGCACCTCGCGGCTGTCGCGAAAGCGCACTTCGATCTTGGTCGGGTGCACGTTCACATCGACACGCAGCGGATCAATCTCGATGAACAGCGCATAGACCGGCTGCTTCTGGCCGTGCAGCACGTCTTCGTAGGCGCTGCGGGCCGCGTGGGTGAGCACCTTGTCGCGCACAAAACGCCCATTGACGTAGCAGAACTGCTGATCGGCACGCGAACGCGCCGCATCGGGCACGCCTGCGCGGCCGGTCACGGTCACGTTACCGAGCTTGAACTGCACGGCCACGGATTCCTCGATGAAGTCCGCGCCCAGCACATCGCTCAACCGGCGCTCCAGACCTTGCTGCAGCTTCTCGTCGTCATGCAGATCGGCGCTGTCCATGGTCGAGCGCCATTGCTCGACCAGCTTGCCTTCATGCCAGATCGCAAAGCCCACATCGGGCCGCGCCAGCGCATGGCGGCGCACGGCCGCGACGCAGTGCGCGAGTTCCGTGGCATCGGTCTTCAAAAACTTGCGGCGCGCGGGCGTGGAGAAGAACAGCTCTTTGACTTCCACCGTCGTGCCGCGACTGCGTGCGGCAGGGCGCAACTCGCCGCTGCGCGCATCCAGCAGAAAGCCGTTGGGCTGATCCTGCGTGCGCGAGAGCAGGGCAGTTTCCGACACCGACGCAATCGCAGCCAGCGCCTCGCCGCGAAAACCCATGGTGTTGACCGATTCCAGATCGTGCAGATTCGTGATCTTGCTGGTCGCGTGACGGCGCAGCGCCACCGGCAATTCCTCGGGCGGAATGCCAAGGCCATCGTCCTCCACCGCAATCAGCCGCACGCCGCCGGCCAGCAGGCGCACGGTGATCTGCGTGGCGCCTGCATCGAGCGCGTTGTCGACCAGTTCGCGCACGGCGGACGCAGGGCGCTCGACCACCTCGCCAGCGGCAATCTGGCTGATCAATTCATCAGGCAGATCGCGGATGGGACGGCGTTGGAGCGCTTCGGGAGTGGCAGGAGAGGAGGGGTTGGGATTGGCTTCGTTCACCACTTCATTCTAGTGGCGAGCGTCAAGGCCCCTTCGCCTTGTCGCAATCTGCGAAAGCCTTCATCGCGCGGGTTTGCGACAGCTCCTGATCCTGCCTGGCATCCAGATCCTGCACATGGATCTGCTTGAGATGGGCGACATTGCCGACCTCGAGTGACGAGCCTGACGGGGTGTTCAGCGTCAACTGCATGTCGGGCTCCATGGTGCGGATGTTGACCTTGGCGGCCTGGGTCTGCAGCGCGATGCGGGGGAAGAAGCCGCCCTCGTAGACGACGTCGTCGCTGTATCGGCTGGCGTTGGGCCGGTCGCCCGGACAGAGGCCGCGTTGCAGGTGCTTGATGGTGAGCTGCTCCAGCCTGCCGGGAATCGCATCGCTCTGGAGGTCGGCGATCACCTGCGGGTCGCCGGAGTGGGTGAGCACGCCGTTGTTGCGGCTGTCCGAGCCCACATGGACCTCGTAGCTGTACAGCGTCAGCGCGGGCATGTTGGCTTTGGCCGCCATCATCAGCCGCATTTCAGGCCATCTCAGTTCGGTGATGGATTCCGGGAGTGCCAGGGTGACGGGCGCGTCGATGTAGATGATCGAGTCCTTGTCGCCGTCCTCTGTGTTGGTTGCCGTGGCTTGCGGGGATTCGCTTTTGATGCGCACAAAGACCGTATCGCCCGCGCGAACCAGTTCGAGCGGCACGGAGCTTTCGTCATGCGGCGCGGTGCTCAGTCGCAGGTCGCCATTTCCACCAGCAAGCACCAGCGTGGGTTGTCGGTATCTCGTCCGATACTTGTTTGGCACGTCATATTGCACGCGCTTTACGCCCTGCAATTCGGCGGGACTCATGGATTGGAGGATGGAGTCGCTTCGCACCGGTGCGTTGCTCTGCGCAATCCAGACGGCGAGCCAACCGCAGAATATGGCCGCGCCAAAGACACAAGGGGCCAGACGTGTCGTCATGTGAGGTCCCTTTCACGCAGCGCCAGCCAGGCCGAGCACCACACCAGCAGCGGCACGCCTAGCCACAGCAGCAGATTGGCGAGCACGGCGGAGGCGCTCATGCTTGGGCGTTGTCTTCCGTCCAGCCAGTGGATGAGAACCGACGCGTTGCCACCCTTGCTCAGCACCATCACGCACAGAATCAGCACGATGAAGACCAGCGCCACGGCCTTGAAGGCGGCTGCGCGGCGAAACAGCACCAAGGCAAAGGCGGCGTATCCGCAGAGGATCAGATACCACCAGTAGTACACCAGTTGTTTCCATGGCTTGTCGCCGTGAGCATCTGCGTTGGAGAGCAGCGGCAGGTACACATGAAAGCCAATGGGCTCCGAGGGGGTGGGGCGGGTGGCGGCTGCGATTTCCGCGCGATATCTGGTCGATTCGGCGAGTGCCGCGAGCGCGTTGATCGGCACGGTGGCGATGAGATAGCACACGGTGTAGGCCAGCGGAAACAGCACCACCAGCATGCATGCGGCGTGCAACCACTTTTCCAGCGTCGATGCCGGGCGCATCAGCGCCAGCAGGCTCGATCCCTGCCGCTGCATGGGCGCGTGGAACAGAAAGCAAAACGCAACGCCGAAGATGAACAGAAAGGAGTAGTACCAGCCCTGTTGTGCTTCGGGCTGCATGGGCTTGGGCGAATGATTCACGAAAAGAATCCAGGCGAGCAGCAGCATCTGCACGATCAGCGCGATGACCAGCAAGCCGGCGTAGCTTCTCCAGCGTTCCGCCAAGTCCACGCGGGCCAGCGCTGAAAAACGCGACCAGCGAAAAGCGGTGGACTTGTTCGTCATGGCATGTTCTCCCCGGCTGCTGCGAGCACCGCTTCCGGATTCAGGCTCAGTGCCTTGTAGATCAGTTCGAGCTGCAGCGGCGTGACCGGAAAGTCTCCGGGCAAGGCATCACGCCTCGCGACCCAGGCCATCTGCGCGCCGAGCGCTTCGGTGTAGAGCAGGGACTCCTGCGCAGGCAGTTCGGCTTGCGAACCGGCAACGCCCATCGCCAGCTTTTCGGCCAGCCGCTGCATGTCTGACGACAGCCGCAGCTTGCCGTCGTCGATGAACCAGATGTGGCGGATGATGCTCTCCAAGTCATGTGCCTGGTGCGTGCTGATGAGCACGGTGCGCCCGCCATGTTCGGGGCGCTGCATGAGTCGCTTGAACTGCATGCGGCTTTCGATGTCGAGGCCGTTGGTCGGCTCGTCCATCAGCAACACAGGCGTGAGCGTGGCGAGCGCGAAGGCGATCGTGGCCTTCTTTTTCTGGCCGAGGCTCATCTGCGAGAAGCGGTGATCGTGCGGCACCTGCAGCTCGGCAAGATAGGTGCGGAACAGCGCTGCGTCGAACTGCGGATAGAACACGCCGTGGTTGCGCACCAGCGCTTCAGGCTTCAGATCGGGTAGATGGAATTCCTCGGGCAGCAGATAGATCTGCGCCAGAAACTCTGCGGCGCGGTCACGCGGCGTGTAGCCGAGCACGCTGACCTGACCGCTTTCCGGCGTGAGCAGCCCGGAGAGGAGTTTCAGCAAAGTGGATTTGCCCGTGCCGTTGCGCCCAAACAGACCATAGACACCCGGCTGGGTGATGCTGGCGCTGAAGTGCCCGAACAAGGGGGCTTTGTAGCCGAACTGCAGGGCGTTGACCCGCAACTGCGCCGCTGGTGTGCTTTCTCCCATCTTCGACATGCCTTTTGCTGAAGTCGTTGCCTGGACCATTCTAGGCAAGACGGGCGAATTCTCCATATCGGCAAGCGGCTGCAGCCAATGCGCTACAGTCCGAGCCTTCTTTCGCACCGGGGAACGGGTTTGGAAATCGTCAGCTTTTTGATCGACTTCATCTTGCACATCGACAAGCATCTTGAAGCGTTTGTGGTGGCTTACGGGCCGTGGGTTTATGCGTTGCTGTTCATCATCGTGTTCGTGGAAACGGGCGTGGTGGTCATGCCGTTTCTGCCGGGTGATTCGCTGCTGTTCATCGTCGGCGCGATGTGCGGTGCGGGGCTGATGCATTTCTCGATTGCGGTGCCGGTGCTGCTGGTGGCGGCGATTCTGGGTGACCAGTGCAATTACACGATCGGTCGTTATCTCGGGCCCAAGGTCTTCCAATGGGAGGACTCGCGCTGGTTCAACAAGCGGGCCTTCGATCAGGCGCATGCGTTCTACGAGCGCTACGGCGGCGTGACCATCATTCTGGCGCGCTTCATGCCGTTCATCCGCACCTTCGCGCCGTTCGTGGCGGGCGTGGCGCACATGACGCGCGCGAAGTTCACCATGTTCAACGTGGTGGGGGCGCTGATCTGGGTGCTGGGCATTGTGTCGGCCGGTTATTTCTTCGGCAACATGGAATGGGTGAAGGCCAATTTGGAAAAGATCATCTGGGGCCTGATCCTGGTGCCGGGCCTGATCGCGATCTTCGGTGCGTGGAAGGCCGGTCGCGCCGAGAAGCAGCGCGAGGCGGCTTCTTCGCAGGGCTGATCGCTCAGAATCACTCAACAAAAAGCCCCCGATGCGACAAGGCATCGGGGGCTTTTTGCATGGGATGGGCTTGATTCAGCCCACGCCGGATCAGCGACGATAACCGCGGCGGTCGTAGTCGTGGCGTCCGCCGATTTCGTTGCCGATCAGAGCGCCAGCGGCTGCACCGCCGATGGTGCCCACAGGGCCGCCGAACACGGCGTTGCCCACCAGACCGCCCGCTACGGCTCCAACGCCGGTACCGACCTGGCGGTTGCTTGGATGCGATGCGCAACCCACGAGACCGAATGTGGTCGCGCAGACGATGGTGGCGGTGATGATGCGGATGTTTTTCATGTGTGTACCCCTTTCTCTGGTAGCAGTGAACTGGCGCATGCAGAGATCAGCGGCGCCGTTCAACGAGGCCGGATGGATGATTCGGCCTATGCGTATTCAACGTTCAAGGAGTGCTTTCAGCCTACAGGAGCCAAGGCGGCTCTCTGTAGGACAAAGACCCAGTCACCGGCTGTGACGCAGCGCTTGTATTTCTTTACAAGGCGTCTTCCGTCGTCACACCGTGCGGCTGCGCGCCAGCGGCGGGTTCTTCGCGAAGTAGCGTGTGATGCCGCGCATGAGCGCGTCGGCCAGTTGGTTCTGATATACCGAAGAACGCAGCTTGGCCTCTTCATCCGGGTTGCTGATGAAGGCGGTTTCGACCAGCACGCTGGGAATGTCGGGCGCTTTGAGCACCGCGAACCCGGCCTGTTCGACGCGCGGCTTGTGCAGCTTGGCAAAGCCGCCGATCTCGCCGAGCAGCACGTTGCCGAGCTTCAGGCTGTCGTTGATCTGCGCGGTGGTGCTCATGTCCAGCAAGGCCTTTTGCACGTGCTGATCTTGCGAGGTCACGTTCATCCCTCCGATCAGATCGGACTCGTTTTCCTTGTTCGCCAACCAGCGCGCGGCAGAACTCGAAGCCCCGCGTTCGCTGAGCGCAAACACGCTCGCGCCCTTGGCTGCGGGCGTGGTGAAGGCGTCGGCATGAATGCTCACGAACAGGTCGGCCTGCACGCGACGCGCCTTTTCCACGCGGGTGCCGAGCGGCACGAAGAAGTCGGCATCGCGCGTCAGAAACGCACGCATGGGATTGCCGCCGATGGTGGTCGAATTGATGCGGTCGCGCAGCAGGTGTGCGATGCGCAGCACCACGTCTTTTTCGCGCGTGCCGTTCGGGCCGATGGCGCCGGGGTCTTCACCGCCATGACCGGGATCGAGCGCCACGATGATCAGCCGGTCGGTCGCCCGCGCAACGGCGGGTGCCGATGGTGCTCTGGCCGGGGCTGGAGCGGGCGCAGGTGGGCGAGCAGGAGGCGGTGCCGGAACGGGCGCAGGGGGTGGTGGCGCAGCGGCAACCACGACCGGCGCGGGCGCTGGTGTGGGGGCTACGGTCACGGGTGGCAGTGGTGCTGGCGGCGGTGCAATCGCCACCGTCGGCCTGTCCTGCAAAGGCTTCTCGCTGCGCTGTGCGATCAGGTCGCCCAGCGGGTCATGCGGCGCGTTCGCTGGCTTGTCGATGGGCGCGGGTGCTTGCGCCACCGTGGCCTTGGGGTCGTTCAGCCGTTCGGCGATCAGTGCTTCGAGCGGATCGCGTTCCTGCGCGGGATACAGGTCGAACACTAGCCGGTGCTTGTACGCGGCCACGGGCGACAGCGTGAACACCTGCGGGCGCGCAGCATGCTTCAAGTCCATCACCATGCGGACCACGCCGGGCGAGTTCTGGCCCACGCGGATGCCCGCGATGTTCGGATCGTCGGCGCGCACCTTGGCGACCAATTCCTTGAGCTGCGGATTCAGGTCGATGCCTTCGATGTCGACGGCAAGGCGCGGCGGCGTTTCGACGAAGGTGTGCTTGGTGACCAGTTTCGTGTCGGACTCGATGGCCACGCGCGAATAGTCCTGCGCGGGCCAGACGCGCACGGCCACGATGGACGCGCCGCGCGCGATCTGTTGCGTGCCAAGCAGCAGCACGAGAGTGCCCGCCTTGAGCAGTGCTCGGCGGGAAGAAGTGGAAGCCTTGTCGGTGGGCGACTCGTCGTTCACGAGAAGTCCTTTATGTGTGGCACTTAGCGGTGATGTCATGCGAGTGTGAGTCTCGACTTTTTCATACGTTCAAACCCTTGAGTAGTGTTTTGCCGGAAAAAGTTCGCGCCTCAAGCGTAACGCGTCGTTTCTCATCGTCCAATGCTTCAATGTAAATAGCTATATCAGCAGTCGGGGTAAGAGAACCAGCCTTTTCCGGCCATTCCGCGATCTTCAATCCGGGGCTCGCGAAGATGTCGCGAAAGCCCGCATCCTCCAGTTCACGCGGATCGTTGAAGCGATAGAAGTCGAAATGCCAGATGTCGAGACCGTTGGCCTGATGCGGTTCGACGACCGCGTAGGTCGGGCTTTTGATACGACCTGTTACTCCAAGGGCGCGCAAAAGATGGCGCACAAAGGTGGTCTTGCCCGCGCCGAGGTCGCCATGCAGCGTGATGAAGGCATTGCGCGTTTCGGGCAAGGCGGCGAGTTGGCGAGCGAAAACATCGGTGTCTTCCTCGCTGGTCCATTGCATTTGAAGGCGCTCCGACGCATCCAGCGGGCTTTTTTCCGCTGGAGGGGGGGCACTTGTTTCTACAATTTGCGGGTGATGTGGTGCAGCAGTCAACTCGTTCCTCAAATTCAGCTCTGGGCTCGCGAACTGGGATTTTCCCAAATTGGCGTGGCCGGAGTGGATTTGTCGTCTTCTGAAGCAGGTTTGTTGCGCTGGCTGGAAAGCGGCTTTCATGGCGAGATGCACTACATGCAGTCGCATGGCCTCAAGCGCGCACGGCCTGCCGAGCTGGTTCCGGGCACGGTGAGCGTGATCACCGCACGCATGGATTACCTGCCCGATTCCGTTCCCGAAGGCTGGCAAGCGATTGAATTCGAGCGCCTGTCACGCCCGCAGGAAGGCATCGTTTCGATGTACGCGCGTGGCCGGGACTATCACAAGGTGCTGCGTGCGCGCCTGCAAAAACTCTCGGACCGGATCGCGCAGGAGGTCGGTCCGATGGGGCACCGCGTGTTCACCGACTCCGCTCCCGTGCTCGAATGCGAACTGGCCAGCCGCAGCGGCCAGGGCTGGCGCGGCAAGCACACGCTGGTGCTCAACCGCGAGGCCGGGTCGATGTTTTTTCTGGGCGAGATCTATGTCGATCTGGCGCTCGAACCCACCGAGCCGACCACCGCGCACTGTGGCAGTTGCACGGCCTGCATGACGGCCTGCCCGACGCAGGCCATCGTGGGCGAGCGAACCGTCGATGCGCGGCGCTGCATCTCCTACCTGACCATCGAGCACGCGGGTGCCATTCCCGAAGCGCTGCGCCCGCTGATGGCCAATCGCATCTACGGCTGTGATGACTGCCAACTGGCATGTCCATGGAACAAGTTCGCGCAGCGCAGTTCGCTGCCGGATTTCGACGTGCGACCGGGGCTCGAAGGCAACTCATTGGTGCGCTTGTTCGCATGGGACGAAGCTGAGTTTCTGCGCCGCACCGAAGGCAGCCCGATCCGCCGCATCGGCCATGAACGCTGGTTGCGCAACATTGCGGTGGCGATGGGGAATGCGCTGGCGATGGGCGAGGACGCTGACAGCCGCGCAGCCCTGCAAGCACGCGCCGATCACGCGAGTGACATCGTGCGCGAGCATGTGGCGTGGGCGCTGGCGCAAGGGGTTGCTGCTCACTGAAGCAAGCTCAGAGCAAACGGCAGGCTGAGCACACCGAGCATGGTCGAGAGCGTCACCAGTCCTGCGACGTAAGGGCCGTTGTAGCCCATGCGGGCGGCGAGCACGAAGGCCGATGGTGCGGTGGGCGATGCGGAGAGCAGGATCAGCACGATGGTCTGCGCCTGATCGAGCCGGAAGGCGCGCGCCAGAAAGAACGCGATGATGGGCTGGATCAGGTGGCGGATGGAGAGGATCGAGACCGTGAGTGCCTTGTTGCGCTGGAGTTCGCCGAGTTGAAGACCCGCGCCTGCGGCCATCAGGCCCAGTGCGAGCGAGGCTGATCCGATGCGGGTGAAGATGGGCTCGACCAGTTTGGGAATGGACAGGCCCATGAAGTTGCAGGCGAGGCCGGCAATCGTTGCGACGATCAGCGGGTTGCGCACCAGCTCACCCACGAAACCGCGATGGGAGCCGCGCGACATGGGCCAGACGGCGGCGATGTTGAACAGTGGCACGCAGATGCCGATCACCACGGCCATCATGAGTTGCCCTTGCGCGCCGATGATGCGCTCGGACAGTGCGAGCATGATGTAGGAGTTGAAGCGAAATCCGATCTGGGCGGCGGCTGCGTGGTCGCGCCGGTCCAGATGTTTGCCGAGCACCGGCACCCAGGGCAGGCAGTACGACATGGCGATGGCGAGCGCGCCCAAGGTGACCGCAGCGCCGATCAGGCTTGATGCCTCTTGGATGTGGATGGGGCTTTTGAGGATCGACTGGAACAGCAGCGTGGGGAACAGCAGGTAGTACACCAGCAGCTCCACCGACTGCCACACCGAGCGGTTGAGCAGGGTGTACCTGCAGATCAGGTAGCCAAGCAGGATCAGCGAAAAATCGGGCAGCAGCAGTTGGGCGTAGTTCACGGCATGCAGCATAGCCGCTGATGTTGTGCGCTATCAATATCCGAAACTCATTCCGAAAATCTCTCGGGAAATCCCCAAGGATTCGGCCCCAAAAAGGCAACCCCGTTGTGCGCTGCAGCGATTAGCATTCCCTTTCAATTCCATGTTTCGAATGTGAGGAGTTTCTTATATGCAACGCCGACACTTGATGGCTCTGGCTCTCACAATGGCCGCAGGCACATCATTCGCTGACGGATATCCCAGCAAACCCATTCGCCTGGTGGTTCCGTTCGCTCCCGGAGGAACAACCGACATCATCGGTCGCGTGATCTCGGACCCGCTCGGCAAGGTGCTGGGCCAGCCCGTGGTGGTGGACAACAAGGGCGGCGGTGGTGGCCTGATCGGTGCGACTGAAACCGCGCGCGCCGCACCCGATGGCTACTCGCTCGGCGTGGCAACGGTGTCGACGACGGCGGCCAATCCCGCGATCAACACCAAGACGCCTTACAACCCGATCACGGATTTCACGCCGATCATCAACATCGCGGCGACGCCCAACATCATTGCGGTGAACCCGAATTTCCCGGCCAAGGATTACGCGGGCTTCATTGCCGAGATCAAGAAGAACCCCGGCAAGTATTCCTACGGTTCGTCCGGCACGGGCGGCATCGGCCACATGCTGATGGAGCTGTACAAGAGCCTGACGGGCACGTTCATCACGCACATTCCGTATCGCGGCGCGGGTCCGGCGCTCAACGACGTGGTGGCGGGTCAGGTGCCGATCATGTTCGACAATCTGCCGTCCGCGCTGCCGTTCATCAAGGCCGGCAAGCTGGTGCCCATCGTGGTGTCCGCGCCCCAGCGCCTGAAGGAACTGCCGAATGTGCCGACCTTCAAGGAAGTGGGGCTGGAGCCGGTGAACCGCTTGGCCTACTACGGCTTGCTCGGCCCCAAGGGCATGCCCAAGGATATCGTCGACAAGCTGAACGAAGCCACGCGCAAGTCGCTGGAAGATCCGGCCGTGCGCAAGCGCATCGAGGACACCGGCTCGATCATCGTGGCCAACACGCCGGACCAGTTCGCGCAGCAGATCAAGGCCGAGTTCGACGTCTACAAGGACGTGGTGAAGAAGCAGAAGCTGACGCTCGATTGAGCGCCGGTTTCAGGCCTGTTTGAACCCGACGCCACCTCGCCGCAGGTGGCGTTTTTACGTGCTATGTTCGCTTGATGTCGGAAAGCCAGATTGCAATAGACGAGTTCATGGATGCCCTCTGGCTGGAGGACGGCCTGGCTCGCAACACGCTGGACGCGTATCGCCGCGACCTCACGAAATTCGCCGATTGGCTGATCACGCAGAAGCCTTCTGTGGAGCTCAATCAGGTGCTCGAAGAGCATCTGCAAGGCTACTTCGCGGCGCGGCATGCCGAGACGCGGGCCACCTCAGCCAACCGGCGGCTCACGGTGCTGCGGCGCTACTTTCACTGGGCGCTGCGCGAAAAGCGCATCACCGCCGACCCCACGGTCCGCATGCAGGCAGCCAAGCAGGCGCTGCGCGTGCCCAAGACGCTCACGCAGCAGCAGGTGGAAGCGTTGCTCAAGGCGCCCGATGTCGATTCGATGCTCGGCCTGCGCGACCGCACGATGCTGGAGGTGATGTACGCGAGCGGCCTGCGCGTGAGCGAACTGGTCACGCTCAAGACCTTCCACCTCGGACTGCGCGAAGGCGTGCTTCGTGTCATGGGCAAGGGCGGCAAGGAGCGGTTGGTGCCGTTCGGCGAAGAGGCCATGCGCTGGCTGGGGCGCTATCTGGCAGAGAGCCGTGGCGCGATTCTGGGCGGCCAACAGACCGATGATCTGTTCGTCACCCAGCGCGGTGCGGGCATGACGCGCGTGATGTTCTGGGTGATCGTCAAGAAATACGCGCTGATCGCGGGCATCACCTCGCCGCTGTCGCCGCACACCTTGCGTCATGCGTTCGCGACGCATCTGCTCAACCACGGCGCGGACCTGCGCGTGGTGCAGTTGCTGCTCGGCCATGCGGATATTTCAACAACGACCATCTACACCCATGTCGCGCGCGAACGGCTGAAGGCGCTGCATGCGCAGCACCATCCGCGCGGATAGCTGAAGACCTAAATAACGAATTTCAAACGGAGACGAAAAATGAAACTCAACAAAAAATGGCTCGTTGCACTGGCGCTGGGCGCGTCCGCAGGCATGGCCCTCGCGCAGGCGTGGCCTAGTGCCAAGCCGATCCGACTGATCGTCGGCTATCCACCGGGTGGCGGCATCGACTTCACCGCGCGCACGGTGCAGATGCCACTGCAGGAAGCCATTGGCCAGCAGATCGTGCTCGACTACAAACCCGGCGCGGGCGGCACGATTGCCGCGACCGAGCTGACCCGCGCAGCGCCGGACGGCTACACGCTGCTGCTCGCCAACACCGGCCCGTTCGCGATTGCGCCGTATCTGCAGAAGAAGATGCCGTACGACCCGCTCAAGCAGTTCAGCTACATCGGGCAGATCAGCCAGGGCAGCTATGTGGCGGTGACGCGCCCCGATCATCCCGCGCGCGACATGAAGGAGTGGGTGAGCTGGGCCAAGGCGCATGCAGGGCAGGCCAATTTCGCTTCGGGTGGGGCGGGCACGTCCACGCATCTGAATGGCGAACTCATGAATCAGGTCACCGGCCTGAACGTGACGCATGTGCCCTACAAGGGCAGCGCTCCGGCGATTCAGGAGCTGATCGGCGGGCAGACGCAGTTGCTGATCGATGCGGGCTCGGTGCTGATTCCGCAGATCAAGGGTGGCAAGCTCAAGGCGCTGGCCGTCACCGGGCCGCAGCGCGATCCGCAATTGCCGGATGTGCCGACTTTGCGCGAACTGGGGCTCAAGAACATGGAGTCGGTGGGCTTCCAAGGGCTGGTCGCGCCTGCGGGGCTGTCGCCTGAAATCACCAAGAAGATCTCGGACGCGCTCGCCAAGGTGCTGGCGCAGCCCGATCTGCAGGCCAGGTTCGCGGCTTCGGGCTCGCAGGTGCATCCACTGGGGCCTACCGAGTTTGCGGATTTCGTGAAGCGCGACAACGCCAAGTGGTCCGCACTGATTCGCGAGCGCAAGCTGGAACTGGATTGATGAGGTGAAATGCGGCGGGGTGGCCTGATCAGGCCATCTCGGCCCATTCTTCGGCCTGGCCGCGTGCATCGACCAATTGTTTTTGCGTCACGCGCAGGCCGGAAGCGGAGTTGAGCATGTCGGCCATTTCACCAAGTTCCGAGGCTTGCGTGAGCCTCAGCAGCGCACCCAGATAGCCCTCTTGTCGAAGCACCGCATCCTGCACGCTTTGCGGCATGTGGAGCAGGTCCACGATGGCCGCGAGCGGGATGTCCAGCAATTCCTGGAGTTGCGAGATGGTGCCCACGAGAAACGCATGGTCGCTCACCGATTGCGGAAGCTGCTGGGTTTGTGCGATCAATTCCATGAAGCGTCCGTAACGCACGGCATTGCGCGCGGCGGGCGGCGTGGCATCGCTGGTCACGCGGAAGTTCTGCAGCAGGCTGGCCCAGCAGGTGAGGCGGTTGCTGCCCAGCAGACGAATCACATGCTCGATGGATTGCAGTCCGTCCTCCGGGCACAGGCCGGAGGTGACGGCCAGACGCAGCAGGTTGAAGCTCAGCACGGCGTCGCGCTTGACCAGCGCTTCGATGTCCTGCGAGCTGGCCTGATTGCGCAGCAATTGCAGCAGATGCGTCACGGCGTTGGCCGTGGGGAACAGCAGCTTAGCTTCGACCAATTGCGGGCGCGACAGCCAATAGCCCTGAAACAGCTTCACGCCCAGGTTGCTCAAGAGCTCCAGCTGGGTGGCGGTTTCGATCTTTTCTGCGATGAGCTGGGCCTTGGTCTGGCGCGCCGCGTATTTGGTGAGCACGGTGACCTGATCGGCTGGTAGCACCGAAAGATCCAGCTTGATGAAATCGGCCAGCGGCAGCCACGGGGAGTAGGTCGACTCCAGCACCGTGTGGCTGAACGCAAGGCGAAAGCCGCGATCATGCAGCGTCTGCAGCGTGGGCAGGCGCGTCTTGACTTCTTCCGCAGCAGTGTGGCCGAGCGGCGGGACTTCGAGGATCACCTTGTCCGGATTGAGCAGCGAGAGATGCCCCTCGACCAGACTCTCGTGCGTGCAGTTCACGAAGATGAGGGTGTCGCCCAGCAACTCATCCACCCCGGCATGCGACAGCGCGGTCAGGGCCAGCAGCATGTCGCTGGCGGCGGTATGGGCTGAATGATTGCGAGAACGATTGAAAAGCTCGTGCCCGATAACCCGTCCCTCTACATTCACGATAGCCTGACGTGCGATCAAAGCGCCAGCGGATGGACTGCTTTGAGTGACGTTGGGCGGGGAGGTCGGGGCTGTGTACATGCTGGACAAAGTCAGATGCAGACCACTTTAAGCGAAGGATCCGTCGGCATCCGGGCGAAGCAATCTATTGTTAAATCAACTCAAATTGTAGGAACGATTGATTTGATTGTCGCTGATAACGCGCCGGGCGGTTTGGCGATATTTATCAACAACTTTCCAGCGATTGACGTGTGTCAATACGCAATCACGGATTCAGCCATAGCAATTCTTCGTCCGTAAAACCCGCTTTGCGGCGTGCAGCCTCATTCAGCGGTGGTTTGGGACGGGGTGCTTCGTACTGGGCCGTCAACGCCACGAAGTGGGCATGGGGTTCAAGGCTGTCACGGTTGCACAACCAACGATACCAATGGTTACCAATCGCGACGTGGCCAATTTCTTCGTTGAGGATGATGTCGAGGATGTCCACGGCGGCCAGCGCGTCCGAAGCGCCGATGTTCCGCAGTTTTTTCTGAATCAGCGGTGTGGCATCCAAACCACGCGCCTCGAGCGTCCGTGGCACCAGCGCCATGCGCGCGACGATGTCGCCTGCCGTTTTTTCGCACATCGTCCAGAGACCCTGATGCGCTGGGAAGTCGCCGTAGTCGCGCCCCATGGTGCGCAGGTGGTCGCGCAGCAAGCGAAAGTGCTTGGCTTCCTCGCCAGCGACTTGCAGCCAGTCCCGATAGAACGGCTCGGGCATGTCGGGAAATCGCCAGATCGCGTCGAGCGCCAGATTGATGGCGTTGAATTCAATGTGAGCGATCGCATGCATCAGCACCGCCCGGCCCTCGGGCGTGGCCGGGGAGCGGCGGGCGACCTCGGTGTGGCGCAGCAGCGGGGGCTTTTCGGGGTGGCCGGGCAGCTCGATGCCTGCGGGCACGACAAGCGCTGCGGCCGCGTCTATTGAAAATTGCGCAGAGTGCGCATACATATCCAGCGCAGCGGCGGATTTCTCTTCGGGGTCCGTGATGCACAAGACCTGCAATGCTCGTTGGCGTAACTCCATCCCTACAATTCTAGGTTTTCCCTCACGGTTTTCGCGAGATATACAAAGGAGACAAGCACCATGGCAGTTTATGAATTGGATGGAGTGGCGCCGATCGTGCCGGATTCGGCATGGATTGCCGACAGCGCGCAGGTGCTGGGCGATGTGGTGCTGGGCGAAGATGCGAGCGTGTGGTTCGGCACCGTGGTGCGTGGCGACACGGACAAGATCACCATCGGCGCAGGCACCAATATCCAGGACGCCAGCGTGCTGCATGCCGATCGCGGCGTGCCGCTGGTGATCGGTGCGAACGTGACGGTGGGCCATCAGGTCATGCTGCATGGCTGCACGATTGGCGACGAGACGCTGATCGGCATTGGCGCGGTGGTGCTCAACAACGCGAAGATCGGCAAGAACTGCCTGGTCGGCGCGGGATCGCTGGTGACCGAAGGAAAGGAATTTCCCGATGGCTCGATGATCCTGGGCAGCCCCGCCAAGGTGGTCAAGCAGCTCTCGCCCGAGCAGATCGAGGGGTTGCGCCGCAGCGCGCGACATTACGTGGAAAACGCGCACCGCTTCAAGAAGGGGTTGCGCAAGATTGGTTGATGCATGCATGGGGCATGGCTCTTTGCGGTCGTGCCTCAATGGTGTTTTGAAAGCTTTCAGTGTCGGAATTACACAAGTTTCTTTTTGATGGGCTGCCAGTGCGCGGCATGATCGTGCGGCTCACCGATGCGTGGACCGAAATCCTGCGTCGTCGCGCGGCCAACTCCGAAACCGGCAACTACATGCCCGCCGTGCGCGAGCTGCTCGGCGAGATGGCGGCTGCCGGCGTGCTCATGCAATCCAACATCAAGTTCAACGGCGCGCTGGTGTTTCAGATTCAGGGCGATGGCCCGGTGAAGCTGTCGGTGGTCGAGGTGCAGTCCGACCTGAGCCTGCGCGCGACCGCGACCATCCCCGGCGACCTGACCGAAGACATGACGAGTCTGTCCTCGCTGGTCAACGTGAACGGCAATGGCCGCTGCGCGATCACGCTCGATCCCCAGAAACGCATGCCGGGTCAGCGTCCGTATCAAGGCATTGTTCCGCTCAACGGCGAGAACGGCCAGAAGCTCGAAAAGCTGAGCGACGTGCTGCAGCAATACATGCGCAACTCCGAGCAGCTCGACACCACGTTGGTGCTGGCCGCCAATGACGAGGTGGCGGCAGGCCTGCTGATCCAGCGCATGCCGGTGAAGGGCGAGGCCAACCTGGATGCAGCGAAGAATCTGGAGTCCGACGGCGACCAGATGGATGCGAACGAGGATTACAACCGCATCTCCACGCTGGCTGCCAGCCTGACGCGGGACGAACTGCTGACGCTGGATGTCGACACCATCCTGCGCCGCCTGTTCTGGGAAGAAAAGCTGCTGCGTTTCGTGCCGCAGCAGGGTGTGGACGGCCCCCGCTTTGCGTGCTCGTGCAGCCGCGATCGCGTGAGCGCGATGCTCAAGGGCTTGGGCGAGGAAGAAGTGCAGGACATCGTCGACGAGCGTGGTTCGGTCGAGGTTGGCTGCGAGTTCTGCGGCCAGCAGTATCGCTACGACGCGGTGGATGCCAAGCAGTTGTTCACCGAGCCGGAAAAGCAACCGCCGGGTTCACGCAACATTCAGTGATCATCTGAAAGCCAAAAGCCGCTGAATCAGCGGCTTTTTCACGTCTGCGTCAGTGCTTGTTTCAGGCGGGCAACAGGCCGGTGAACAGCCGGTGCTCGCACTCGGGATCACTGCATTTCTCGCAGTTCCAGCTGCGCATGCGCGGGTTGATCGGCTTGGCGATGTCGCTCACCACAAAGCAAGCGCGCTCGCTCGACGGCAGTATGGCCTTGGCCGTGAGCGCAATGGCATTGGTGGTGTTGCGGATGCGCTCTTCGCTCGTCGCGCCATACAGCACTTGAAAGCTCACACCTGCGCTGATCAGCGCGTTGCGCAGTTGGAGTTCGCCAGCGTTGGCATTTTGTGCCGCGCCGGAAGGCACCAGCAAGCTGAGGTGCGGGCGTGTGCCACTGGTTTGCAGTTCCGAGGTGAGCCATGTCTGCATGGCTTCAAGGCAGTCGGCGTGCGGGAGGTCGTGTGCCGTGATGTGCAGGCGCTCGGTCCAGCCGGGTTGCGTGAGTGCGTGGGCTTGAATGTCGCGAGCAAGGGTCTGGGCATCCACGCCCCAGAAGGCGATGTGCAGGATCTTGCGCAGAGCGGGACGCGAAGGGGATGGCGTGGGCTCAGCGCTTGGGAGCGACGTGGACATAGATTTCGTTGGGCTTGACCATGCCAAGTTCGCTGCGGGCCTTTTCCTCGACCATGTCCATGCCGTCCTTCAGGTCGGAGACTTCGGCCAGGAGGCGTTCGTTCTCGGTGCGGGCCTTGTCGTTGGCCGCTTTCTGTTCCGTGATGTTCTGGCGCATGGTGGCCACATGCTCGATGCTGCCGCGACCGCTGAGCAATTGCGTCAGCACCAGCAAGAGCAGCAGCAGAAGAATCAGCGGAACGATGCGTGTGCTCATGGACTGAGGGTGTGCAGCAGGGAAGGCAAGACCTTGGGTGAAGCGGATGGTACACGCTGTCCGTTGCTACAGAACCACGGCGCCCACCATCAAGCCGTAACCCGGAAGGATAACTGGCTTGTGGCGCGCCGTGTGCTCATGTGGTCAACGCGTTGTTACAACGTGTTGATGACCTAGGGAATCTCGGCACGAATCGATCGACAAGCGGCCAGAAGCAGATCGGGATGGGATTCAAGGCGAAAACCGCAGGGATAGCCGTAGCTATCCCGAGGATTTTCAACGCCGAAGACCGCCCGAGGCTGCACTGGCACGCGTCGATTCCATTCGTGCAGAGGTTCCCTGATTGCCTCGCGATCAGCGCAGGTTGTAGAACGCTGTGCGGCCTGGGTAGACGGCGATGTCGCCCAGATCTTCCTCGATGCGCAGCAGTTGGTTGTACTTGGCCATGCGGTCGGAGCGCGACAGCGAACCGGTCTTGATCTGGCCTGCGTTGGTGCCCACGGCGATGTCGGCGATGGTCGAATCTTCGGTTTCGCCCGAACGATGCGAGATCACGGCGGTGTAGCCTGCGCGCTTGGCCATTTCGATGGCTTCGAACGTTTCGGTCAGTGTGCCGATCTGGTTGATCTTGATGAGGATGGAGTTGGCGATCTTCTTGTCGATGCCTTCCTTCAGGATCTTGGTGTTGGTCACGAACAGGTCGTCACCCACCAGTTGCACCTTGGCGCCCAGACGCTCGGTCAGGTGCTTCCAGCCATCCCAGTCGCCTTCGGCCATGCCGTCTTCGATGGAGATGATCGGATACTTGTCGACCCAGGTGGCCAGCATGTCGGTCCATTGCTCGGCAGTCAGTTGCAGGCCGCCTTCGCCTTCGAGCACGTACTTGCCGTCCTTGTAGAACTCGCTGGCTGCACAGTCCAGACCCAGAACGATCTGCTCACCGGCGGTGTAGCCAGCGTTTTCGATGGCTTGCAGGATCAGCTGGATCGCAGCTTCGTGATTTTCCACGGAAGGAGCGAAACCGCCTTCGTCGCCCACGGCGGTGGACATGCCCTTGTCGTGAATGATCTTCTTCAGAGCGTGGAACACTTCAGCGCCCCAACGCACGGCTTCGCGGAACGAAGGTGCGCCGACGGGGATGATCATGAACTCTTGCAGGTCGAGCGTGTTGTTGGCGTGTGCGCCGCCGTTGATCACGTTCATCATCGGCACGGGCAGTTGCGTAGCGCCCATGCCGCCAAGGTAGCGGTACAGCGGCAGGCCGGATTCTTCGGCAGCGGCGCGGGCCACGGCCATCGAAACCGCCAGCATGGCGTTGGCGCCCAGGCGACCCTTGTTGTCGGTGCCGTCGAGGTCGATCAGGGTCTTGTCGAGGAAGGCTTGCTCGGAAGCGTCCAGGCCCAGCACGGCTTCGGAGATTTCGGTGTTGATGTGCTCGACCGCCTTGAGCACGCCCTTGCCGAGGTAACGGTTCTTGTCGCCGTCACGCAGTTCGATGGCTTCGCGCGAGCCAGTGGATGCGCCCGACGGCACAGCCGCACGGCCCATCACGCCGGATTCCAGCAACACGTCGCATTCAACGGTGGGATTGCCGCGGCTGTCCAGCACTTCGCGGCCTACGATGTCAACAATGGCGCTCATGAAAGTTCCTAAGGGAAGAGTTTAAAAACCGGTTGTTTCGTCGAGAAGCGTCTTCAAGGAGCAAATCCCGGCGTGGAAAAAAGTGATGAATTCTTGCAGCAAATGGGCAGGCATGAAGCACTGTGACAGGTAAATCAGACTAGACGCCTTCAACACAAATCAGTTGCATGATCGCTGCACCAACTCGTGCGGCGCGGGCCTTGCCGTACTCAGGCGAATCATAAAACGCCTTGGCTGCATCAAAACTCGCAAACTTGAGAACAACGACACGCTCGGGCGCCCAATCGCCTTCCATCACCTTCACCTGACCACCGCGAACGCAGACTTCCGCGTTGTGCGCTTGCATGGCTGCGGTGGACCATTTCTTGTATTCCTCGTACTGGACGGGGTTGGTGATCTGGACGGTGGCGATGACGTATCCACTTGGCATGTCGTTGTCTCTTGCTTTGTTGTGAATGGCGAAGCTCAAGTCCCTAACACGTTGGTGCGAGTGCCGCGATCACGGCTCGAAGTGGTTCTCCAGAAAGCCGTTGCGCTTGGTGATGTCATCCAGCGCAACCAGTGTTTCCAGCAGCGCCTTCATGTGCTTGAGCGGCACGGCGTTGGGGCCATCCGACAGCGCGTTGCATGGATCAGGGTGGGTTTCCATGAACACGCCAGCGACGCCCACGGCGATCGCCGCGCGCGAGAGAACGGGAACCATCTCGCGCATGCCGCCGCTCGATGTGCCGTTGCCGCCGGGCAATTGCACGCTGTGCGTGGCGTCGTACACGACCGGCGCACCGGTCTCGCGCATGATGGACAGCGAGCGCATGTCGCTCACCAGATTGTTGTAGCCGAAGCTCGCACCGCGTTCGCAGGCCATGAAGCTGTCTTCGGGCAGACCGACTTCCTTGGCGGCCGCGCGTGCCTTGTCGATGACGTTCTTCATGTCATGCGGCGCAAGGAACTGGCCCTTCTTGATGTTCACCGGCTTGCCGGACTGGGCCACCGCGCGGATGAAATCGGTCTGGCGGCACAGGAACGCAGGCGTTTGCAGCACGTCCACGATCTTGGAGACCGTGGGGATTTCTTCCGTGGTGTGCACGTCGGTGAGGATGGGAACATTCAGTTCCTTCTTCACCTTCGCCAGAATCTCCAGACCCTTTTCCATGCCCGGGCCGCGAAAGCTCGCGCCGGAGGATCGGTTGGCCTTGTCGTAGCTGCTCTTGAAAATGAAGTGGATGCCCAGCGACGCGGTGATTTCCTTGAGCTGACCGGCCACATCCATCTGCAGCTGTTCAGACTCAACCACGCACGGGCCTGAAATCAGGAAAAAACGTTTGTCGAGGCCGATGTCAAAGCCGCAGAGTTTCATGATGTGACCTGTCTTTCTCAGTGGTGCTTCTCGATGGTGCTTATTTCGCGCCCTTGTGCTGGGCAACGGCTGCCTTCACGAAGGCGTTGAACAGCGGGTGGCCATTCCACGGCGTGGACTTGAATTCCGGGTGGAACTGCACGCCGATGAACCAGGGGTGAACCGTGTTCGGCAGCTCGACGATTTCGGTCAGGTGCTCGCGCTGCGTGAGTGCGGAAATCACCAAGCCTGCATCGCGCAGCTTGTCCAGATATTGCGTGTTGGCTTCGTAGCGGTGGCGATGACGCTCGGTCACCACGTCGCCGTAGATGCTGTGCGCCAGCGTGCCGGGCTGCACGTCGGACGACTGTGCGCCCAGACGCATCGTGCCGCCGAGGTCGGAGTTCTCGTCACGCGTCTTGATCGTGCCGTCCTCGTCCTTCCACTCGGTGATCAGCGCGATCACAGGGTTCTTGGCATGCGGATCGAACTCGGTGGAGTTCGCGCCTTCGAGGCCCGCCACATGGCGTGCGTATTCGATGGTCGCCACTTGCATGCCGAGGCAGATGCCGAGATACGGCACCTTGTTCTCGCGAGCGAACCTGGCGGTCGAGATCTTGCCTTCCACGCCGCGCGAGCCGAAGCCGCCGGGCACCAGAATCGCGTCGTACTTGGACAGCTGTTCCTTGGCGTTCTTGTCGTCGACGGTTTCCGAATCGACGTGCGTGATCTTCACGCGCACATGGTTCTGCATGCCGGCGGCGCGCAGCGCTTCATTGACCGACTTGTAGGCGTCGGACAGCTCGACATACTTGCCGACCATCGCGACCTTGACTTCGCCTTGCGGATGCTCGGTCTCGTAGACCAGATCGTCCCAGCGCTTGAGGCTGGCGGGCGGCGTGTTCAGGCGCAGCTTGTCGCAGATGAGGCCGTCCAGACCCTGCTCGTGCAGCATGCGGGGCACCTTGTAGATGGTATCCACGTCCCACATGGAGATCACGCCCCATTCGGCCACATTGGTGAACAGCGAAATCTTTTCGCGTTCCTCATCGGGCACGGCATGCTTGGCACGGCACAGCAGCGCATCGGGCTGGATGCCGATTTCGCGCAGCTTCTGCACGGTGTGCTGGGTCGGCTTGGTCTTGAGCTCGCCTGCTGCCTCGATGTAAGGCAGGTAGGTGAGGTGAACAAAAGCGGAGTTGTTCGGGCCGAGCTTCAGGGAGAGCTGACGAACGGCTTCAAGGAACGGCAGGGATTCGATGTCACCCACGGTGCCGCCGATTTCGCAGATCGCGACATCGACTGCGTCGTCGGTGCCGATGCCCGCGCCGCGCTTGACGTATTCCTGAATCTCGTTGGTGATGTGGGGAATGACCTGAACGGTCTTGCCCAGATAGTCACCGCGACGTTCCTTCTCCAGCACCGTCTGATAGATACGGCCGGTGGTGAAGTTGTTCGATTGCTTCATGCGGGTTTCGATGAAGCGCTCGTAGTGTCCGAGGTCGAGGTCGGTCTCGGCTCCGTCATCGGTGACGAAGACTTCACCGTGCTGGAACGGCGACATCGTGCCGGGGTCCACGTTGATGTACGGGTCCAGCTTGATGAGAGTGACTTTGAGGCCGCGCGATTCGAGGATCGCGGCGAGGGAGGCTGAGGCGATTCCCTTACCAAGGGAAGACACCACACCGCCTGTGACGAAGACAAACTTGGTCATGTCTTGGATGGTGGTGGGAAATTGCGATTATACGGGTCGGCCCGAATGGTCTGCTGATGTCTGATAAATTCCCCGTCATGACACAGCTTGCTGGAAAACACATCGTTCTGGGCCTCAGTGGCGGGGTGGCTTGTTACAAGTCCGCCGAGCTTTGCCGCCTGTTCATCAAGGCGGGGGCGACGGTACAGGTCGTCATGACCGAAGCCGCGGAGCAATTCATCACCCCGGTCACCATGCAGGCTTTGAGCGGGCGCGCGGTCTACGGCTCCCAATGGGACGCCCGTGAGCCCAACAACATGCCGCACATCAACCTGAGCCGCGAGGCCGATGTGGTGCTGATCGCGCCGTGCAGCGCGGATTTCATTGCCCGGCTGGCGCAGGGGCGTTCGGACGAACTGCTGAGCCTGCTGTGCCTGGCGCGCCCGATCGAGCGCGTGCCGCTCTTGCTGGCGCCTGCCATGAACCGCGAGATGTGGCTGCATCCTGCCACCCAGCGCAACATGGCGCAGGTGGCGAGCGACGGTGCGGTGATTCTGGGCGTGGGCAACGGGCCGCAAGCCTGTGGCGAGACCGGCGACGGTCGCATGCTTGAACCGGCACAGATTTTCGAAGACCTGACGGCCTATCTGTCGCCCAAGAAGCTGGTCGGACACCACGTGCTGGTGACGGCCGGACCGACGTTCGAGGCGATTGATCCGGTGCGCGGCATCACCAATCTGTCGAGCGGCAAGATGGGCTTTGCCATTGCCCGCGCGGCGCGCGATGCCGGTGCCAAGGTCACGTTGATCGCCGGTCCCGTGCATCTGCCCACGCCGCGTGGCGTGCAGCGCGTGGATGTGAAGTCGGCGCAGCAGATGTTCGACGCGGCCACCTTGTTCGCCAATGAGGCATCGATCTTCATCGCCACGGCGGCGGTGGCCGATTGGCGTCCGGCGCATGCGAGCGAACAGAAGATCAAGAAGGACGGCTCGGGCGATGTGCCTGCGCTGGCGTTTGTCGAGAACCCCGACATTCTGGCGAGCATTGCGCATTCCAAGCGTGCCGAGTCGGGTGAGCTGTATTGCGTGGGTTTTGCGGCCGAGAGCGAAAACCTGCTCGCCCATGCCAGCGCCAAGCGCGCGCGCAAGGGCGTGCCGCTGTTGGTGGGCAATATCGGCCCGGCCACGTTCGGACAGGACGACAATGCGCTGATTCTGATCGACGCCCAGGGGCATCGCGAGATTCCGCGCGCGTCCAAGCAGGTGCTGGCCGACGAACTGGTCGCGGAAATCGCCCAGCGCGTGGCCGTCAAGAACTGACACAGGAGCACTCCCATGCGCAATCTCCCCGGATCGGGCAACGGTCATCTGGCGGACACGCCACGCAACGGAGATTTCGCGCGCTATGTGGAGGATCTGGTCGCCCAGCAGGCCAAGGCGCTTGCGGGCGGCCAGCAGATGACGCCTGTGCCCAAACAGCAGCCCAAGCCATCCGCGCAGCCGACGCGTGCGCAGGCGCGTGCTGCAGAACTGCGTCAACCGCCTGTCGGAACACCGCAGAACGTCAAGACGGCGGCACGCACCGTTGCGCTGGACTCGTGGGAAGACCTGCAGGGAAAGCTCAAGGATGGCGCGCCGCCCATGCCGGGCAAGGGTTTCAAGATACCGCCGTTCCTGATCTTCATGGTGGTGATCGTGGTGCTGGGTGCCACATCCCAGTTTGGCATCGATGTGACGTGGCCGGTCTTTATACTCTTCTGGCTGTATGTCCTGTCGCGCATGGTGCGCTCAGTGCTAGGCGCATTCCGTGGCGGCAAGCCCGGACAGCCGCCGCAACGAAAGTGATTCAAGTGAAGATTGATGTGAAAGTTCTCGATTCGCGCATGGCGGATCAATTGCCTGCCTACGCCACCGCCGGAAGCGCGGGGCTGGACCTGCGGGCCTGTATCGACGAGCCGCTGGAGCTCAAGCCCAACGCCTGGCAACTGGTGCCCACCGGCATCGCCATCCACCTGAAGGACCCCGCCTACGCCGCGCTGATCCTGCCTCGCTCGGGTCTGGGCCACAAGCATGGCATTGTGCTGGGCAATCTGGTGGGGTTGATCGACAGCGACTACCAGGGCCAGCTCATGGTCAGCGCGTGGAATCGCAGCGATGTGGCCTTCACGCTGCAGCCGATGGAGCGTCTGGCGCAACTCGTGATCGTGCCGGTCATGCAGGCGCAGTTCAATGTGGTCTCCGAATTTGACTCGACCAGCGAGCGCGGCGAAGGCGGTTACGGCTCCACCGGCAAGCAGTGATCGGCGGCTGCGACTGAGCAGCGACTGTTTCTGCTCGGTAAAGTCCGGTCCTGCCTACAGGCGGAGCCGCTTTGTCGGTCGATACTTGGGCGCATGAGAAGCCAACGGAATCACCGTGATGAACGTTGTAGCGATGTTCTGAACGTGATTTCGACGGAGCTTTGAGGCTCCCATGGAAAGGAAGAAAAAATGCGTAGCCCATTTTCGCGAATCGGCACCTGGGTTGGCGTGGTGACCATGGCCAGTCTGCTGTCGGCCTGTGTCGTCCAGCGCCCTTATGGGTACGGCCAGCCTCAGCAGCAGCCCTACCCACAACAGCAATATCCGCAACAGCAATACCCACAGCAGACGCAGCAACCGGCCTATGGCTATGAGCAGCAGCCTGCTCAAGGCGTCATGGAATACGGTGTCGTGAGTCAGATCGAGACCATTCCTCGCACGGTCCAGCGTGGCAGCACCTCGGGTGTGGGTGCCATCATCGGTGCGGTGATCGGCGGTGTGGTCGGCAACCAGATCGGCGGAGGCATGGGCCGTGCGGCCATGACGGCTGCTGGCGCGCTCGGCGGTGCGGCGGCTGGCAATGCCATCGAGGGTCAGACGGCTCCGCGTGGCGAAATCGGCGGTGGCTATCGCTTGTTCATTCAACTCGATCGCAGCGGTGGCCAGCGCGTTTTTGACGTGCCGGATACCGGCGATCTGCGTCCCGGCGACCGGGTCCGCGTGGTGAACGGACAGATTTCGCGTTATTGATCGCGTCAGTCGAACGAAAAAAAGCCCGGGGCGATGCATTCGCCTCGGGCTTTTGATGTTCGGGATGCCGTTGTTTCAGTGCAGCGTGTCGTTGCCGGGTGCGGTGGGCGGCTGAATGCGGAAGAAGCCCGTGCCCGCCGTGCCGCGTCCGATTTCCTCTTCGGTGGCTTCGCGCACGGACTCCACCTTGATCTTCAGGCGCAGAGCGATGCCCGCGAGCGGGTGATTGCCGTCCAGCACCACATGTTCGGGGTAGAGCTGGGCGACGGTGTAGAGCGCGTCCTTGGGCATGTCGGGCGTGAGGCCATTGGGCAGGGCATGGCCGTCAAAGGTCATTCCTTCCTCGATATCCTCGGGGAATGCCTGACGCGGCTCCAGAAAGATGAGCTTGTCGATATAGTCGCCAAAGGCTTCTTCGGGTTCGAGGTGCAGCGAAATTTCGTCGCCGACCTTGTGACCCTGCAGAGCTTCCTCGATGCGCTTGAGCAGATCGTCACCGCCCACGAGGAATTCGACGGGTTCGTCCAGGATGTCCAGCTCGTCGCCAAGCGTATCCTTCAAGACCCAGGTCAGTGCGACAACACATTGTTGAGTGATTTCCATAGGAGAATTGTCGCAGTTCATTCCGACGGCCGCCAACGCGGCCTTTTTCACGCCATGGATGCACAGAAAATTACCCCATTGCTCGGTGGCATGTCGCCAGCCGAATTCATGCGCAAGCACTGGCACAAGAAGCCGCTGCTCGTGCGCCAGGCCATTCCCGGCTTCGAGGCCCCGATCCCGCGCGAGGAGCTGTTCGAGCTTGCCGCCGAGGAGGGCGTCGAGTCGCGCCTGATCCAGCAAAAGAAAAAGGGCTGGTCCATGGACCACGGCCCCTTCGATCCGGACAGCCTGCCGTCGACCAAGACCCGCGACTGGACGCTGCTGGTGCAAGGCGTGGACCTGCACAACGCCTCCGCGCGTGCGCTGCTCGATCAGTTCCGCTTCGTGCCCGAGGCGCGTCTCGATGATCTGATGATCAGCTATGCGACCAACGGCGGCGGTGTCGGTCCGCATTTCGACAGCTACGACGTGTTCCTGCTGCAGGCCCACGGCAAGCGCCGCTGGCGCATTGGCCGTCAACGCGACATGACGCTGGTCGAAGGCATGCCTGTCAAGATTCTGGCGAACTTCGAGCCCGAAGAGGAATATGTGCTGGAGCCAGGCGACATGCTGTATCTGCCGCCACGCTGGGCGCATGACGGCATTGCCGAGGGCGAGTGCATGACGTACTCCATCGGTTTCCGTTCGCCACAGCGCGATGAGCTGGCGCGCGAGACGCTGCTGCGCATTGCGGACGCTTTGGGTGATTCGGACGGCTCGCCCATTTACCGCGATCCCAAGCAGGAAGCGGTCGAAGCGCCGGGGCAGGTTCCCGCCGAGCTGCAGGCATTTGCCCGCGAAGGCGTGATGCGTGCTCTGGCGCAGTCGGGCATCGTCGAGCGCGCATTGGGCGAGGCGCTGACCGAGCCCAAGGGCAATGTCTGGTTCGATCCGCCACAGGAAGAACTTGACTTGCAGGTGACGGGCGTCGATCTGGATCGCCGCACGCGCATGATGTATGACGATGCACATATCTACATCAACGGCGAGAGCTACCGCGCCTCGGGCCGCGACGCCAAGCTGATGCACAAGCTGGCCGATCAGCGTGGCCTGACCGCCAAGCAATTGGCCGGAGCAAGCGAAGCGGCGATCTCGTTGCTTGAAAACTGGTTTGACGACGGCTGGGTGCGCGAGGCATCTGTCATCTGACAGTTGGCAGAAGTCCCATCGACATGAGCACCGACATGAATGCTGCAACACCGCCTCAGGCGCCGCTCGGGCGCTTCGATGGGCGCGTGCAGTTTGACGAGTGGGTGCGCCTTTCGCTGCGCGCGGCGGCCGCCGAAGGCTGGCGTGAGCTGATGCTGTGCGATGCCGACTTTCACGGCTGGCCGCTCGGTGATCGCGAGATGCTGGAGACGCTCAACCAATGGGCAGGTGGCTCGCGTGCCGGTGGTGCGCGCAAATGCATAGTGCTTTGTGCCAACTTCGAGCAGGTGCGGCTGCGATTTCCGCGTTTCGTGCAATGGCGCACGCGCTGGGAGCATCTGCTCGATTGCCGCCAGATCGCCGTGCGCAATGCAGCCGATGTGCCCAGCGTGCTCTGGTCGCAGCGCTGGATGATGCAGCGCGTGGATGTGGAGCGCAGTCGCGGCATTGCCAGCTCCGACGTTCAGTTCTGCGTTGAATGGCGCGAGAAACTCGGCGAATGGATTACCTCGCGCAGCCGCCCCGGGTTTCCTGCGACGATATTAGGGTTGTGACAAAAAAGTCACACCAATGTAAACACTGATGTTTCTGTTGGTGAAAGCCACTATAGACGCAAATAAATCCTATAATACGAAGCTGTACTCAAAATTTGGGGCGCGAGTTGGATTGAGCGCTCCAAACGGCCTAGCGTACCGCTTGCCAAAAGATGGACGTAACGGCTTTTTATTTTTTTGAATTGTCTGTCCAAATAGGAAATTGAAATGAAGAATTCCGTCGTTCTGGCCGCTCTGGTTGCTGCTGTTGCCCTGTCCGCTTGCGGCAAGAAGGAAGAAGCTGCTGCTCCTGCCCCAGCTCCAGTTGAAGCTCCTGCTGCTGCTCCAGCCGCTGACCAAGCTGCCGCTGCTGCCAGCGAAGCCGCTGCTGCTGCCACTCAAGCTGCTTCCTCCGCTGTGGACGCCGCCTCCGCTGCCGCTTCGGCAACTGTGGACGCTGCTGCCGCTGGCGCCAACGCTGCTGTTGACGCTGCCAAGGCTGCTGCTGATGCCGCTGCTGCAGCTGCTGCTTCCGCTACCAAGTAATCAGCGACTGACCGGATACTGATCGGCCGGATTCATTCCGGCAGTTCACTCCAAGTATCACAAAGCCCCGCGCCGCAAGGTTCGGGGCTTTTGTCGTTGTGGGTGGTGATTATTGAATGTGACTTTTTGTTATTGCATTTATGAAAATGCAAAATCCCCGACATATATCGGTCGATTATCAATGTGAGGTTCGGGGGATTGTGCGTGCTGCGCTGCACACTTTTTGAGAGATCAAACTCATCGTTTATGCGATGAGTGACTGCTTATAGTCGTAATTGAAAAACCAAATTAGTAACAGGGGATTTACAGGTAATCCGGCCGGCAATACCTGATTGGCTCACTGGGTGACTCAGCCCACCTGAATCCATGGAGAGCCACCGCGCTGTTGGGCGACATCGATGTCGTCATGGCTCCAGTCCAGCGCTTCGGCAAGCGCCACTCGCGCCAAATCGGGACGATTGTTTTCTGCGCTCAAATGCGCGGCAACAACGCGTTGCAGTTGCGAGTGGTTCACTGCGCGCAGCAATTCTGCGGTTTGCGCGTTGGCCAGATGACCATTGGCTCCGGCGATCCGGCGCTTGAGAAAGACTGGGTAGCGGCCATTCTTGAGCATCTCGGCGTCGTGATTGGCCTCGATCAGCATGGCGTGGCAGCCTGCAATGTACGGAATGACGGAGGGGCTTGCGTGGCCGAGATCGGTCAGCACGGCGATGTGATGGGCTCCATCGCTGCAGCGCAGGTGCAATGGTTCGCGCGCGTCATGCGGCACAGAGAACGGCAGGGCCTCGAATGCACCGCCCATGTCTATGGCTTCGTTGTGGTGGGCGATACGCAGCAGGCCGTGCAGTTCGGGCTCGCCTATGGCGGTGTACGTGCCGTGGCTCATCCAGACGGGAATGCCATGGCGCAGAGCCAATGTGGCCATGCAGCCCACATGGTCGGAATGTTCGTGCGTGATGAAGATCGCGTCGATCTGCGCGATGGCGTTGCCTGCTTCACCCAGGCGCTGGGCGATGGTGCGAATGCCCAGGCCGCAATCGACCAGCAGACGACGGGTCGTCGTGCCGCTGCGGCCTTCGATGAGGGTGGTGTTTCCGGAGCTGCCGCTGCCAAGGCTTTTGAAGCGGAGCATGAGCGCAGAAAAAGAAGAGGGGAGAAGCGAGAAAGAGTGGGTGATCAGAAAGTCGCCCGGCAGCGTGGCCATGCATTGCACATGGCCGCGTTGCCGGGGATGGATCACTTCATGTCGTCGGCCAGCACGCGCAGAATGCGCTCGGCGTTGGTGGAGGCTTCCGGTGCGCCCGTGGCGTTCAACACGGACACGGTGCTTTGCGAGCCTTCGCTGCGCACGGTGACGCGGTACTTGAGTGGAGGCACGGCGTCTGGCGAGCCCGAGAAGAGCTTGCTGAAGAAGCCTTGTTCCTTCTTGTTGGCGTTCGGAGCCACGTAGCGCACGTAGTACACGCCTTCGGTGCGGTTGCGGTCTTCGACGGTGAAGCCGGTGCGGTCCAGCGACAGGCCGACACGACGCCATGCTCGGTCGAAGCCTTCATCCATCTGGATAGCAGGCACGCCGTTGACGTTCGCGACCTTGGCGGTGGCGGCCAGCGGTGCGGCCTGTGCGGAAGCGGCTGCCGCCTTGGACTGCTCTTCGCTCACGCCGAGCTTGACCATCATGCGGCGCAGGAATTCGGCCTCCAGCTCGGGATCGACCGGGCGTGGCTGCCACATGGTCGCGTCTTTTTGTTGGCTGCTGTAGACCTCGACCATGCCGCGGTGGCTGACGAAGAGGTTGGTGCCGCCCTTGGCATTGCGCTCGAGGCGGGTGCGGAACTTGTCACGCTCGCCGGTCGAGTACAGGCCGTCGAACAGCTTGCCGATGCTCGAGCGGATGATGTCCTGCGGGATCTTGGCACGGTTTTCGGCCCAGTCGGTTTCCAGAATGCCCAGCTCGGAGTTGTCCGTGGTGAACACGAAGCCGCTTTCCAGCCAGAAATCACGCACGGGATCCCAGAGCTTTTCGGCCGGGCGGTCGATCACCAGCCAGCGCTGGTTGCCGTCGCGTTCGATGCGCACATCGCCAATCGTCGAAGGAGCGGTGTTCGGGCCCACGGGCTTGGCCTTCTGGCCTGCTTCGAAAGCGACAGCGGAAGCCGCGCCGCCGGGCACCGTGTAGCGCGTATCGGCCGAGAGCTGTGACAGATCGGGCGGCACTTCCAGTGTCGCGCCCTTCCTGGCACTCTTGTAGTCGATCTTGTCGCTCTCCAGCACGGAGCAGGCCGACAAGGCCAATGCCAGGCCCAGCAGGCCGAGTCGAGTCGTAGCGTTCACGCGAAATTCCTCATTGATTTGGAAGTGCCGTTGGCTGAGCGGAGCCGTGCGGGCAGACCGGGATCTCTTAATTGAGCAAACCCGCCGAGCGTAGCGCAGCTTCCACGACGGCTTCATTGCCTTGGCTCATCGTGGTCATGGGCAGACGCAGGGTGCCACCGCAAAGTCCCATGCGCTGCATGGCCCACTTCACGGGGATGGGGTTGGCTTCCACGAACAGGTTCTTGTGCACGGGCATCAGCTTGAACTGGATTTCCATGGCCTTGCGGACATCGCCAGCCAGAGCGGCCTTGCACAATTCGGCCATCAAGCGCGGGGCCACGTTGGCCGTCACGCTGATGTTGCCCTGGCCGCCGCAGAGCATCAGCGCCACGGCGGTTGGATCGTCACCGGAGTACACGCCGAAGCCCTTGGGAACGTCGCGGATCAGCCATTGCGCACGTTCGATGTTGCCCGTGGCTTCCTTGATGCCGACGATGCCGGGCACTTGCGCGAGACGCAGCACGGTGTCGTGCTGCATGTCCGCGACCGAGCGGCCGGGCACGTTGTACAGGTACATGGGCAGATCGCCGACGGATTCGGCAATCGTCTTGAAGTGCTGGTACTGGCCTTCTTGCGTCGGCTTGTTGTAGTAGGGCACGACCTGCAATTGGCTGTCGGCGCCCACGCTCTTGGCGTACTTGGCCAGCTCGATCGCTTCGGCAGTGGAGTTGGCACCGCAGCCGGCCATCACCGGCACGCGCTTGGCGGCCTGCTCGACGGACACGCGGATGATCTCGCAGTGCTCTTCCACGTTGACCGTGGGCGACTCGCCGGTCGTGCCGACCACGCCCAGGCAAGCAGTGCCTTCGGCGATGTGCCAGTCGATCAGTTTGCGCAGGGTGGGGTAGTCCACACTGCCGTCTGCGTGCATGGGGGTGACCAGAGCGACGATGCTGCCGGTCAGAGGAGCGCTGGGAGAAGTCATGTCCGTATCGTTAAACGGGGAAAGAAGCATTCTAACTAGACAGAGTGACCCAGTTGGGCCCTGAATGACTCTGTCGCGGGTGAAGGTTCACGTCTGGCGACGATGCGCTGCACGAATCGGGCAGGATCTTCGAGGAATCCGTCTTCGTAGGCGATGACGCGTAAACCTTTGCAAAGCCCCAGCAATTCACCGGGTTGCAGCAGAAATTCCGCGCGCGCCGGTCTGCCTACAGACTCGTTGCCGAGGGCAAAAGTTTCATAGATCAGCACGCCACCGGGGGCGATGCTGCTCAGAATGTTCGGAAAATTCGGCCGCCAAAGGTAATTGGTGACCACGACTGCCGCGAATTCACGGCCCGTCAGCGGCCATGCACCGCCTTCGATATCAGCCTGAATCACCGTGCCGAAGCGGGCTGCGGATTCCAGCGCCTCTGCCGAACGGTCAACACCCGTGACGGCATTTCCGCGCTCGGCAAACCATTGCATGTGACGACCGGGGCCGCAGGCCACGTCGAGCACGCCCGCGCCTTGCGGCACCAGATGCGACCAACGCTGAATCCAGCCCGAAGCCGGGTGGAGCGGGGCGTGCTGGAGGGCTTCGCTGGCGGTGGTGCAGAAGGACATCAGAAAGCAATGTCTGCCGAGGTGGCAGTACGAGAGCGGGAAAGAGGGCCGTAAAGGGGGCGATTATTGATCAACTCGTCAGCAATGCAAGGGGTTCGACCGAGCATTTCACTAAACAGCTTCTCAGAAGCACGCCCAGAGCTGGTCCGCCATGGTGATCATGAACTGCGGGTTGGTGTAGAGCAGGAACACGCCGAGCAAGCCCGCCACGGCGACCGCAATCAGCAAAAGTTTGTATCCGGCTCGGAGAGCCGGAGTCTTTTGCTGGGGATGTTCGTGGACGGTCTGCATGGCAAGTCATGGACGGTGGGTGGATTACGCGGCCTTTGGAATGGCGCGAGCAATCGCATTCTCGCGCACCGGCAGATTCACCAATCCCGCGAAGACGCCAAGGGCAATCGACAGATACCAGACCACGTCGTAGCTGCCGGTCTTGTCGTACAGATAGCCGCCAAGCCAGACGCCCAGAAAACTGCCGATCTGGTGGCTGAAGAAGATGAAGCCGCTGAGCATGGACATGTGCTGCACGCCGAAGATCTGCGCCACCATCGCGTTGGTCGGCGGCACGGTGGACAGCCACAGCGCGCCGATCACTGCCGAGAACAGATAGACCGACATGGGCGACAGCGGCACCATCAGGAACACGGCGATCACCACCGCTCGCGCGAAGTAGATGAAGGCGAGGATGTGGCGCTTGGGCATGCGTTGGCCGAGTGTGCCCGCGATGTACGTGCCAAACACGTTGAACAGGCCGATCAACGCGAGTGCGTAGCTCGCGACCTGCGGCGACAGGCCGTGGTCCTTCAGATAACTCGGCATGTGCACGCCGATGAACACCACCTGAAAACCGCAGACGAAATAGCCGGCGGTCAGCAGCAGAAAGCTCGGATAGCGGATCGCTTCCATGAACGCCGCAGTGGCACTTTGCGTGCGCGGTGCGCGCGTGGCGCCGCCCTGAAAACCGGGCTCGCGCAGACCGAATGCGAGCGGGATGATCAGCAGCACGGCAAGGGAAAGCACCAGCAGCGCGGTCTTCCAGCCGAGCTGCAGGATCAATTGGCCTTCCACGGGCACCATCAGAAACTGTCCGAACGAGCCCGCAGCCGCTGCCACGCCCATGGCCCACGAGCGCTTTTCGGCTGAAATCTGGCGGCCGAGCACACCGTAGATCACCGCATAGGTGGTGCCCGCCTGCGCCGCGCCAATCAGCACGCCCGTGGTCAGCGCGAACAATCCCGGTGTTGGCGATGTGGCCATTCCCGCCAGGCCCAGCGCGTACAGAATCGCGCCGCAGATCAGCACCTTGAACGCGCCAAAGCGGTCGGCCGCAATGCCTCCTACAATGCCGAAGACACCCCAGGCCAAGTTTTGCACGGCGAGCGCGAAAGCGAAGGTCTCACGAGTCCAGCCCATGTCCTGTGTGATGGGTTGCAGCCACATGCCGAAGCCATGGCGAATCCCCATCGACAGCGTGACGATGGCTGCGCCGCAAGCCAGCACCTGCGTCATGGACAATTTTTTAATTTCGCTTTGCATCCGCACAAATGTAGCCAAAACATCGTTCGCCTGCTCAGTGACGGGCTCCCCGTCGGCGGCTGAAGATTACAAACCCGTTCTTGCATCAGCCTGTTTTTATATCCAGTATTACAATGCGCCGCCATGGCAACCAAACCAGCATCCAATCCGGCAAGTGAATACTCAGAAGGCTCCATTCGCGTCCTCAAGGGACTGGAGCCCGTCAAGCAACGTCCGGGCATGTACACCCGCACGGACAACCCTTTGCACATCCTTCAGGAAGTGCTGGACAACGCCGCCGACGAAGCGCTTGCCGGTTACGGCAAGAAGATCAAGGTCACGCTGCACGCCGACAGTTCGGTGAGCGTCGAGGACGACGGGCGCGGCATTCCGTTCGGTCTGCATCCTGAAGAAGGCGCTCCGGTCGTCGAACTCGTGTTCACGCGTCTGCACGCGGGCGGCAAGTTCGACAAGGGCAACGGCGGGGCGTACAGCTTCTCCGGTGGTCTGCACGGCGTGGGCGTTTCGGTGACGAATGCGTTGTCCAAGCGCCTTGAAGTGACCACGCACCGCGAAGGACAGGTCGCCAAGCTGACGTTCTCCGGCGGCGATGTGATCGAACCGCTGGTGGCGCGACCACTGCAGTCGGGCGAACGCAAACAGGGCACGACCGTGCAGGTCTGGCCCGACGCATCGTATTTCGAGTCGGCGGCCCTGCCGATGGGCGAGCTCACCCATCTGCTGCGCTCCAAGGCCGTGCTGATGCCCGGCGTGACCGTCACGCTGGTCAACGAAAAGACCAAGGACACGCAGACCTGGCAATACAAGGGCGGCCTGCGCGACTATCTGGCGCAGACGCTGAACGCCGATCCGGTGATCCCGCTGTTCGAGGGCGAAGGCTTTGCCGACAAGAACAACGAAAGCTTTGCCGAAGGCGAAGGCGCGACCTGGTGCGTGGCCTTCACCGACGACGGCTCGCCAGTGCGCGAAAGCTATGTGAACCTGATCCCGACCACCGCTGGCGGCACGCACGAAAGCGGTCTGCGCGATGGTCTGTTTCAGGCCGTCAAGCTGTTCATCGAATTCCACTCGTTGCTGCCCAAGGGCGTGAAACTCATGCCTGAAGACGTGTTTGCGCGCGCAAGCTACGTGCTCTCGGCCAAGGTGCTCGATCCTCAATTCCAGGGCCAGATCAAGGAACGCCTGAACTCGCGCGATGCCGTGCGTCTGGTCTCCAACTTCGTGCGCCCGGCGCTCGAGCTGTGGCTCAACGAGAACGTCGATTACGGCAAGAAGCTCGCCGAACTCGCGATCAAGGCGGCGCAGACCCGTCAGCGCGCAGGCCAGAAGGTCGAGAAGCGAAAGGGCTCCGGCGTGGCCGTGCTGCCCGGCAAGCTCACCGATTGCGAAAGCCGCGACATCGCCTACAACGAAGTGTTCCTGGTCGAGGGCGACTCCGCCGGCGGCAGCGCCAAGATGGGCCGCGACAAGGAAAATCAGGCCGTGCTGCCCCTGCGCGGCAAGGTGCTGAACACCTGGGAAGTCGAGCGCGACCGCCTGTTTGCGAACACCGAAGTGCACGACATCTCGGTTGCCATAGGCGTCGATCCGCATGGCCCGAACGACACGCCAGACCTCTCCGGTCTGCGCTACGGCAAGATCTGCATTCTGTCGGATGCCGACGTGGACGGCTCGCACATCCAGGTGCTGCTGCTCACGCTGTTTTTCCGCCACTTCCCCAAGCTCATCGATGCCGGAAACATCTACGTGGCGCGTCCACCGCTGTTCCGCGTCGACATTCCCGCGCGCGGCAAAAAGCCTGCAGCCAAGGTGTACGCGCTCGATCAGGCCGAACTCGAGTCGATCCTCGACAAGGCCGTCAAGGATGGCGTGCCACGCGAGAAATGTCAGATCAGCCGCTTCAAGGGTCTGGGCGAAATGAACGCCGAGCAGCTCTGGGAAACCACGCTCAACCCCGACACCCGCCGCCTGCTGCCGGTGCGTGTGGGCAACGTCGATCAGCCCGCCACCGAGGTCCTGATGACCAAGCTCATGGGCAAAGGCGAGGCCGCTGCGCGCCGTGAACTCATGGAAGTGCACGGCGACGAAGTCGAGGTGGACATCTAAGCCATCAAGCCATGTTCACGCCGCGAATCCACACACCAACAGCCAAGCGCTGGCGCATGCCTGCGGTTACGGCGTTGCTGTGCTTCTTCGCGGCGCAGCAGTCGGCGCATGCCGATCTGTGGGCCTATGTCGATTCGCGCGGCGTGACGCATTTTGCGGCCGAGAAGATCGACGCGAACTACTCGCTTTTTTTCCGTGGCGATCAGTTCGATTCGACGCGCGACGGTGCACCAGACACCAACTCCAACACCAACGCACCGGCCGACTACTCGCTCGATTCCGCGCGTGATGCCGCAGGTGCGCGCAAGCTGGCGTTCATCGACATCTCGCCCGGCTACAAGCGTGTTCGCACGCACATCCGCAGCGCGGCCGAGAATTCCGGGCTTGAGTACGAACTGCTCAAGGCAGTGATCGCCACCGAATCCGGTTTCGACGCGCAGGCCATCTCGCCCAAGGGCGCTGTCGGCCTGATGCAGTTGATGCCCGCAACCGCGTCGCGTTTTGGCGTGTCGGCTGACAAGAAACGCAGCGTGGCGCAGAAGCTCGAAGACCCTGTCACCAACCTGGGCGCGGGCGCGAACTATCTGCGTTATCTGCTGAAGATGTTCGACGGCCGCAAGGATCTGGCGCTGGCCGCCTACAACGCGGGCGAGGGCTCGGTGCAGCGCGCTGGCAACCAGATTCCGTCGTACCGCGAAACCCAAAATTATGTGAAGAGCGTGCTGGGCCTGTACGCGATGCTCAAGCCGCCCGAGTCGTTGCGTGCGCACCGTGCGTACCAGACTCAGCAGCAGCCGCAGCAACCCGTCACGGGCCGCATCCGCATGGAAATTCCTGCGGCGCACACGGATGGCGCGACCACGCCTTCCGCACCTGACACTTCCACTTTCTCATCCCCTCTTGGCGCGGTCGGCGGCGACAACAGTTCGGCTGTTCGCACCGCATCGCGCGCCACATTGCAAGACTTGTCTGCGAACGAATGAGCGATCAATCCACACTTGAATTTTCGACCAACCCGCCCGATGGTGGTGATGGTCTGGAGCTGGCGCAGTACGCGCAACAGGCGTATCTGGAATACGCACTCTCCGTTGTGAAGGGCCGCGCGCTGCCCGATGTCACCGATGGCTTGAAGCCCGTGCAGCGCCGCATTCTTTTCGCGATGGACCGCATGGGCCTCGGCTTCAGCGGCCCCACGCGCAACGTACCTGCCAAGCCCGTGAAAAGCGCGCGCGTGGTCGGAGACGTGCTCGGCAAATACCACCCGCACGGCGACCAGTCCGCCTACGACGCGCTGGTGCGTCTGTCGCAGGATTTCAGTCAGCGCTATCCGTTGATCGACGGTCAGGGCAACTTCGGCAGCCGCGACGGCGACGGCGCTGCGGCGATGCGTTACACCGAAGCGCGCTTGGCAAAAATCACCACGCTGCTGCTAGATGAAATCGACATGGGCACCGTGGATTTCATGCCCAACTATGACGGTTCGTTTGAAGAGCCCAGGCAGTTGCCCGCGCGTCTGCCGTTCTCGCTGCTCAACGGTGCCAGCGGCATCGCTGTCGGCATGGCGACGGAAGTGCCCAGCCACAATTTGCGTGAAGTGGCCGATGCCTGCATCGCGCTCGTGAAGTCACCCAAGATCACCGACGAAGAACTGTTCGCGCTGATCCCCGGTCCCGACTATCCAGGCGGCGGTCAGATCATCAGCAGCACCTCGGACATCCACGACGCCTACCGCTGCGGTCGTGGCAGCATGAAGGTGCGTGCGCGCTGGAAGATCGAGGAACTCGCGCGCGGCCAATGGCAGTTGATCGTCACCGAACTGCCGCCCGGCGTGAGCACGCAGAAGGTGCTCGAAGAAATCGAGGAACTCACCAACCCCAAGGTCAAGACCGGCAAGAAGGCGCTCACGCAGGAGCAGAACCAGCTCAAGGCCAGCATGCTGGCGCTGCTCGACGGCGTGCGCGACGAGTCGAGCAAGGATGCGCCCGTGCGCATCGTCATCGAGCCCAAGACCGGCAAGGTGCCGCAGCAGGAACTCATCACCACGCTGCTCGCGCACACCAGTCTGGAGTCTTCGTCGTCGATCAATCTGACGATGATCGGCCTCGACGGCAAGCCGGTGCAGAAGTCGCTGCGCCAGATGCTCGAAGAGTGGATCAGCTTCCGCCAGACCACGATTGCACGCCGCTCGCAGCATCGCCTGAACAAGGTGCTGGATCGCATTCATATTTATGAAGGCCGTCAACTGGTTCTTCTGCATATTGATGAAGTGATTGCGATCATTCGTGCTTCCGACGAGCCCAAGGCTGCGTTGATTGCCCGCTTCAATTTGAGTGATCGCCAGGCCGAAGACATCCTCGAAATTCGCCTGCGTCAGTTGGCGCGACTCGAGGCGATCAAGATTGAGCAGGAACTCAAGGAACTGCGCGAAGAGCAGGGCAAGCTCGAAGAAATTCTGGCGAACCCGAACACGCTGCGCCGCCTGATGATCAAGGAAATCGAAGCCGACGCCAAGCAGTTTGCCGATGCGCGCCGCACCTTGATTCAGGAAGAAAAGAAGGCTGTTGCCGAAGTGAAGGTGGTGGACGAACCCGTCACCGTTGTCATCTCCGAAAAGGGCTGGGTACGCGCACGCACCGGCCACGGCCACGAGGCCGGCAGCTTCAGCTTCAAGTCGGGCGACACACTGTACGGCACGTTTGAATGCCGCACCGTCGACACGCTGATCGTCTTCGGCAACAACGGCCGCGTGTACTCGGTCGCGGTGTCGCAACTGCCGGGCGGACGCGGTGACGGTCAGCCGATCACCACCTTGATCGATCTGGAAAGCGGCACGCAACCGGTGCACTACTTCGCCGGTCCGAACAACGCGGCCATGCTGCTGGCGGGCTCGGGTGGCTATGGTTTCATCACCACCGTCGAACACATGACCGCCCGCAATCGCGGCGGCAAATCGTTCGTGAGCCTCGGCGACAAGGAAACCCTGTGCCGCCCATCGCACGCCGCATTCACCAGCGCTGGTACGGACCTGGTGCCCGCGACGCATGTGTGCTGCGCATCGGTCGCAGGTCGCATTCTCACGTTCGAGATTGCCGAACTCAAGATGATGGAAAAGGGTGGTCGCGGCCTGATGCTCATCGACCTCGACGACAAGGACCAGCTCGCCGGAGCGGCCGCCTACACGCGCAGCGTGCGCTTCACCGGCATCGGCCGTGGCGGCAAGGATCGCGAAGAGACGCTTGAAATCCGCTCGCTCAACAACGCGCGTGCTGCGCGTGGCCGCAAGGGAAAGGCGGGGGATTTCGGGTTCAAGATTGCGGATGTGATCCGGGTCGAATAATCGGACAGCTTTTCAGTCCCAATCGCAAAGGTGCGGAATGCTTGTTGAAAGCATCTGCACCTTTTTCTTTGGAGGGCTGCGTTGTGTGCCGCTGGCTCACATTCTGGTGTCGTGCAGCGCGCCGCCGCTCAGATCGGCCATGCCTGGCTTGATCTCTTCAAACTTCATGGCCTTGCCGCCGTGTTCCTGAACGAACTTGCTGGCATCGGCTTCTTGCGCGAAGCTGGCGATGGTCGGGCCCATGGAGCCGTGGCGTTTGCTGCCGACGACGTAGATCGCTGTCTTGGCGTCTATCCAGTGGCCTTGGGGCTGGTTCCAGTCGGCACGGCCCATGTCCTGCACATAGGCGCCCTTGATGGCGCGGACCTGTTCGCCTGCGTGCAACTGGTTGATCAGCTCCATGGTGTCGCAGAAGAAGGCGGGCTTGGCTTGGTCTGCATAGAGGATCTGCGCTTTTGGGCCGGGGTAGTCGGCTAGCAGCATGCCGTCGAGCGAGCAGCTGGTGGAGCGGTCGATTTCCACTGGGCCTAAGGCTTGGGCTGACTTGGATTCGTTGCCGCAGGCGGTGAGCGTCAATGCAGCCGCACCAAGCATTGCGGCGGTGATGAGGTGGCTGGTCAGGGAGCGGTAAGCGGTGATCATGGTTTGAATCTCCATTTGGCAATCATGAGAGGAAGTGCGATCCACACGAGCATCACCGCGCCCATGGCGAGCGGGTTGCCGAGTGCGGGGGGCACGATGCTGGCGAGGCCGTAGAGCGTGCGGACGTCTTCTAGTGAAAAGACATTGAGGATGCGGAACACGTCCGCCGGGTTGAGCAGCAGCAGCCAGGTGAAGGCGTCGCCACCGACGCGACCGCCGGTGCCGACGAGCAGGCCGAGCATGATCAGGTCGAACACCAGCACGAAGAAGAACCATGCGGCAATTGCCAGGCCGGATGCGCGCGTGCGGTCGCGAGCGATCACCGACAGCAGCACGGCGAGGCTCAGGAACGCAAGCCCCAGCAGCACCGAGCTGAACATGAAGCCGATGAAGTGAAACAGGCCGCGCGAATCGATCTGCCCGAACAGCAGGGCGATGACGACGCCGAAGCCGCCGAGCATGGACGCGGTAAGTGCGGCGGCGAGGCCGAGGTATTTGCCGAGCAGCAGTTCCAGCCTGGTGATCGGCAGCGACAGCAGCAGGTCGAGCGAGCCGCGTTCGCGCTCGCCGACGATGGCGTCGAAGCCGAGCAATAGTGCGATCAGCGGGATCAGATAGATCACCAGACTGACGAGGCTGGCGATGGTGATTTCAATGGAGCGAAAGCCGACCACGCCTTGTTGCGCGCCGCCGAAATAGGCGATCACGAGCGAGAAAACCGCGAACACCAGCGCGACGGCCAGCACCCAGCGATTGCGGATGCGGTCGCGAAACTCCTTGGCGGCGATGGTCCAGATTTGTTGTGCTTGCATGGTGATTTTTTCTTCTTGTCGTGGCTGGGTTCAGTGGGGCGGGCCGCTCATGCGTGCATTCATTCGCTCAGGCCGAAGAACACGTCCTCCAGCGAGGGCATGCGCATGCGGATGTCGGTGACGACAGCGCCCAGCGAAGTGAGCGCGCTCAGCACTTCCACCTTGCGTGCGCGGTCGCATTGCAAGCGCAGACCAAAGGGAGTGATCTGCGCGTCGAATCCGCTGCTTTGTTGGAGATGAGCGGCGATGAGTGGTGCGTCCTGCGCAGAGACATCGACCTCGAAAGTCAGCGGCATGTGCAATTGATCGCGCAGTTCCTGCACGGTGCCGAGCGCCTGAATTTCTCCGGCCGTGAGAATCGCGAGGCGATCCACGCGCTCCTGCAGCTCGGCCAGAATGTGCGAGGTGATGATCACCGTGACACCCTTGGATTGCAGGTCGCGCAGCGTCACGTAGAACTCGCGGATGGCCTTGGGGTCGAGACCGTTGGTGGGCTCGTCGAGAAACAGCACTTGCGGCGAGCCGAGCAAGGCCTGTGCAAAGCCGAGGCGCTGACGCATGCCTTTGGAGTAGGCACGAACAGGGCGCTTGCCTGCGTGTGCGAGACCGACTTTTTCCAGAATTTCCGCGCATTGCGCAAGCGGTGCGTTCTTCAGTCGCGCAAAGAATTTCAGCGTTTCGAGACCATCGAGGTTGTCATAGAGCACCACGTTTTCGGGCAGGTAGCCGATGTGGCGGCGCACGTCGCGGGCCTTGCTGCCGTTGATCTCCTGGCCCGAGATGCGGATGCTTCCGGCGGTCAGCGGAATCAGGCCGAGCATCATCTTGAACAGCGTGCTCTTGCCTGCGCCGTTGTGTCCGATGAGGCCAAATATTTCGCCGCGCGCGATGTCGAGGCTGACGTTGTTCACGGCGGTGAAATCGCCGAACTGCTTGCTCACCGCGCTGATCGAAATCGCGGGGGGAGGCTCTGTGTGTGCGGGGCCGTTACTGGCCGGGAAAATGCTTGCCAAGCCAATCTCTCCATTGGTTGTTGCCGGGTTGCATGCGCGGGTGGGGATCGACCACCGAGGGCATGCGAAGAATCGGGAATTGCTGGCTGACGAGCTTGAGCGCCTGCACGGCGGGGCTGGCCAGCAGCAGCTTGATGCTGGGGTAGCGCCAGGTGAGGCTGTCCACCATGTCGTTGGCTTCGTAGGGCACGTCGCCAAGCGTGTTGCCGTCGCGGTCCCAGCCGAGGTAGTTGCTCCAGTGGTTGCCTTCCTTCGTGCCCCAGCGCTCGTCGCGCGAGCCGACGTAGCGCACCTGTTCGCGGTTGGAGATGAAGTCGTTGCGCTCCACCGCGTTGCGCGTGGAGCCGGCGGCAAGATGCACGCCGACCACGTTGTCCACGACAAGGTTGCCTGTGAGTTGGATGTACTCCACGTCGTAGATGAAAAAGCCGCGGTTGTTGCCCGCGACGACGTTGTTCTCGATGACCGAGTCCTGGATGGTGCGCAGCATGATGCCGTGATCGGAATTGCCCCAGGCGCGGTTGTTGCGCACGATCTGGTTGCGCACCTCCATGAGCGCGAGACCACCTCGGTTGTAGTAGGTGTCGTTGTCCTCCCACAGGTTGTAGTAGGAGTTCATGTAGTGCGTGCCGTAGCGGCTGTGGTGCAGCTTGTTGCCGCGAAACACCGCGTGGTGCGACACGTCGACATACAGCGCGTCGCGCACGAAGCTGATGTCGTTGTTGAAGATGCGCGCGCCCTTGGTGTTGTAGAGCTGAACGCCGTTGCCGCGTTGCGAGGACGAGTAGTCGCGCTTGCCGGTGATGCGGTTGCCTTCGATGAGCACGTCGTCGGCTTTTTCGATCCACAGGCCGAACAGGTTGTAGGTCAGGTCGCAGTTGCGCACGATGGCGCGGTGCGCGCCGGGGCGGATGTAGATGCCCGCGTTCTGGTCCTTCAAGCTGCTGCCCGAGTCGCGCACGATCAGGCCTTCGATCACCACGTCGGGCGCGGTCACGCGGATGGTGTCGCCTTCTTCGCCGCCGCTCAAGGTGGGGCGGTCGATGCCGCGCAGGGTGAGCGGCTTGTCGATCAAAAGATTGGTGCGGTACTGCGCACGCGCGATTTCGATGACATCGCCCGCAGTGGCTTTTGCAACGGCTGCGGCGATGTCTTCTCCGGGTTGGACTGAAATGGTGGCCGCTTGAATCCAGCCAAAGCTGCAGGCGAGCGCTGCAAGGATCACAAATCGGCAAGGTCGTAAGAAGGGATTCATGCGACGGTCCAGTTCACCGCGCGCAGGATCAGCAGCAGGGCCGCGCCGATCAGCAGGTTCTTGAACGCCACATAGCTCAGCATGTCCATGAGGTTGGCCACGCGGTAGCGGCTTTGCCACCAGGCACCGTCCTTCACGTAGCGACGGTTGCCAAGGCGCAGCAGCACTTCGATCACGCTCCACACAAACCAGCTCACGATGATGGCGCTGGTCGACATGCGGCCCATGCCGAGCAGAATCCACGCGGCGATGATGGCGATGAAAGCAGGAACGGCGAGCAGGTTGAACATGCGGTGTTCGGCCCAGCCAGCGCTGCTCCACGGGCTCAGGTGTTCCACGAATTCGAGGGCGATGCGCTTGATGAGCGGAGCTTTGTCGAGGCGCTCCAGCAGCACGGGATCGGTCGGCATGCGTGGGTCGGGACCGTTGACTGCCTTGGCGCTGATCTGTGCCTGCCAGGTGGCGTCGGGCGTGATCGGGATGAAGTAGCCGTTCTTGCCGATGGGCGTGATTTCGAGGCCGTCCTTTTCGCGGCGCTTGCGTTCCTTGGCGAGGGGCGGGCACCCCTTCACATCGGTGTAGAGCACCATGCAGTCGAGGCAGTGCAGGCACTCGCGATGGTCGATGCGACCGGCAGCGTCGATGGCCTGCGCGCCGCAGCCCACGGCGCAGGCCTTGCAGCTGTTGCAGTCCTGTTTGCGCTTCAAGCCAAACCAGCGGAAGGTGCTGGGAATGGCCAGCGATGCGCCGAGCGGGCAGAGGTATTTGCAGAACGGACGCTCGATGAACAGCGACAGGCCGAGCAGCACGCAGACGAACAGTCCATACGGCCATGCGCGGTTCGTGATGCCGACGAGGAAGGTGGTCTTGAAGGGTTCGATTTCGGCGAGCTTTTCGGCCAGTGTCATGTCGTACAGCGACACGGCGAGCAGACCGAAAAAGATCACGTATTTGAGCCACTTCAGGCGGTCATGCCAGACCTGCGGAAGCTGGAACTGAAAGCGCTTGAGGCCGACGAGGTGCGCGACTTTGTAGAGCGCTTCCGACAGCGATCCGAACGGGCAGATCCAGCCGCAGAACAGGCCGCGTCCGAACAGGAACACCGTGACGATGATGAAGATCCAGAACAGGAAGATGAACGGATCGGTGAGGAACAGCGTCCACGTCCACTGGAACAGCACCGAGTGGAACCAGGTCAGCACCTGCGTGATCGAAGGCTGCGCCATCGCGCCAAAGCCGACGAAGACGATGCTGATCGCCCAGAAGCTGTATTTGAAGGCGTTGACCGGCCACTTGTTCTTGTGCGTGGACAGGCGCGTGAGCTTTTCGCGCAGGGCATAGACGATGGTGAGCAGCGTGAGCAGACCCGCGAACAGCGCGATCTTCCAGCTTTGCGTTTTCCACACGCGCACCCATGGCGCGTCGGGTTCGACGACTTTCGGGCGACCGCCATCGAGCAGCTTTTCGGGCATCCAGTAGTTGGTTTCGAACACCGCAAAGCTGCGATGGCCGGTGGCTTGATCGATACGGTTGCCGAGGAACGCGAGCTTCCATGGATAAGCAGCGGAGAACGATGCCGAGCGGATCACGAAGATCGACGATTCGGTGTAGCGCGGCGCGCCATCGGCTTCGAGGCCGTAGAGATTGAAGGCGTCGAGATCGCGGAAGGTGAACGAATCCGGACCTTGTTTGACCTGCACGCGGTCGTAGATGCCGCCGCGCACAAAGCCCGATCCTTTGAACGATTCGGCACCGTCCGTGCGCACGATGAAGAAGGCGCTTTCGCCCGGCTGGATGCGCGATTGCAGGCTGGCGTAGCCGTTGTCGCCCAGCAGGCTTTTGCCGATGTCGGGCTGGTTCAGATCGCCGAACCACAGGTCGATGAAAGGTGTGGGGTTGCGCGGCAGACCGACCTGTTCCTGCTTGACGACGAGGCGCTTGACTGCACCCATTTCGACGAGTTGCTGCCAGTTGAATTTCTGACTGAGCGTGTTGAATTTGGCGGGCTCGCGCACGATGGGCGCGATGATGCCGGCCTGGCGCGCAACGGCTGCGCCGGACATCAGCACGACTTGATTTTGCGCGATGACGGTGACGGTGGCGCCGGAGATCGCGTCGAGGCCGATCACGCCTTCGTCGGGGCGCGAGGGGCCGACTTCGATGCGTTCGGAAACCGACTTGCCGAGGTATTGGTTGTTGAAGTTGATGAGCGCCGATTCGGGGATGCCGAGCAGCAGAATCGGCTCGGAATGCTTGAGCACTTTGACGCCGACGAAATGGCCGCCGGTGTCCATGCCGATCAGCGTGACGACGGGCTTGCCGGAGTAGGCGGGCGTGTCGGTGATGTCGGTCGAGAGCATGACGTAGCCGAGCAGTTTCTTGGCTGCACTGTCGTTGTCGTAGGCCTCGACGTAGGGCGGTTGGCCCTTGCGTTCGGAGAAGTGCGCAGCGCCGGGGAACACGTCCTTGCAGGGCAGCAGCGCGCACAGATTCTTGTTAGTGTGCACATCGGCGGGAAGCTCGGCCTCGTAGGCCGTGCCGCCCGCATGTGCTCCAGCGGATGCCAGCGTCAGAGCGATGAGAAGAAGAAGCGAGGTCCAGATCGTGAGGACTCTGGACTGAAGTTTTCGCCTGAATGACAACATGGTTCTATCCCGAAACGCAGGTGACGTCGTTTGGAGACGGCGGCACCTGCTTGATGGCCGCTTTACGGGGCGGCTCAGCCTTCAACGATCATGCGTGTGCGCATTTCAAGGTGCAGCGCGTGGCAGAAGTGTGTGCAGTACGCCCAGTACACGCCGGGTTGATCGGCGAGGAAGGTCACCGACTTGGTCTCCAGCGGATTGACGATGAAGTTGACGTTGTATTTGGGGATCGCGAACCCGTGGGTCAGGTCTTCGACCTTGTCCAGATTGGTCAGGATCAGCGTCACCTCGTCGCCCTTCTTCACGGTGAATTCGCGCATGCTGAACGCAGGTGCCTGCGAGGTCATCTTCACCGTCACCTTCTTGCCATTGCGGAACACGCCGGACTCCTTGGGGTCCTTGATGGCAATTGGTGAATCGTCGAGTGCATAGACTTGCTTGGGCTTGAGCAGGTCGCGCTTGAAGATGATGAAGTCATGCGGCTCGCCGCGCACAGGGTGGTCGGCCAGCAGCACCATCTTCTCGCCGGAGATGTCGATGAGCTGTTCGTTCTCGGGGTGCAGTGGGCCCACGGGCAGGAAGCGGTCCTTGGAGAACTTGCAGCCCACGGCGATGAACTTGCCGTCGGCAGCGCGCGTTTCGGACTGCGATCCGTTGATGTGACCTGGCTGGTAGTGCACGTCGAGACGGTCGACCACGTACTTGGCGTTCTTGTCGCCTGCGTGGAATTTGATGGCGGCATCGATGTTCCACTTCACCACCTGGCTGTCGAGGAACAGCGTGGTGAACGCATTGCCGCGTCCGTCGAAAGCGGTGTGCAGCGGGCCGAGGCCCAGTTCCACTTCGGCGACGATGGCGCTGTCGAGCTTTTCCAGCTTGCCGTCGAACCAGTCGAGCACCTTGGCGAGTTCGATCACGGTGGCCGTGGGCGAGAGCTTGCCAGCGCAGATGAAGTACTTGGCATCGGGGCTGGCGTTCACGCCGTGCGGATTCTTGGGCGTGCTTACGTAGGCGACGAGCGCGGTCTTCGGATCCTTGTTGGACTCATGCGTGCCATCGACGACCGGCACCTTGGAGTTGCCGAAGGTCTTGAACTTGCCGGCCTTCACCGCTTCTTCGATGCGAGCGATGTGGAAGAACGCACAGGCGTCGCGCTCGGCCGACATCATGTCTTCGTAGTGAATGCCGTTCTCGGTGTTGTACTGGTTGGTGGCGGCGAGCTTGCCGTCGTACGACGTGGCCACGAGGTCGCAGTTGCCGTCCAGCAGCACTTGCCAGCGCAGTTCCATGGTCTCGGCATCGACGCACGAGAACAGCGAACGGTACTTCTCGGGCTTGTTCGCATCGGTGCCATTGTTGGGCAGCGGAATCGCGAACTCACCGCCGCAGAACACGCGCGTGGTGTAGTTGATGGCCGGATCGACCGGGTCGGCCTTGTCCGGAAAGATGCCGTGAAAGCCCTGCACGTTGGGCAGTTCGGTGATCTTGTCGCAGATGAAATAGTCGAGGCGGATGCGGGCGACACGCGAGTTGATCTTGTCGTTGATCCACGCATAGCGGCCGTCGTAGTTGCCGTCCTTGTACGAGGCATGCGTGTGATGGGTGTCGCCGACGAAATACCGCAGGCTGCCGTCAGCCTTGGTGCCCATGATGGCCTTGGATTCGTTGGTGATGCCCCAGCCGACCAGCGCGTCCGGCACGAAGCAGGGGATGCGCAGAATTTCGCGGCCCGATGGCAAGCCGAGCACGCGCATGTCGCCCGTGTGGCCGCCGCTCCAGAGGCCGTAGTAGGTGTCGAGCTCGCCGGGCTTGAGGTGAACGTTCGCTCCTGCATGGGCCGCTGGTGCAGCGGATGCGGGCGCTGCAGCCGGTGCGGCGGCGGGTTGTGCGGCCGACTTGTTGTCGTTGCACGCGACGGCTCCCACGGCCAATCCTGCCAGCGCGGCGCTGTTGATGAATCTGCGACGGCCCATGCCGACGGTTTCGTTGTGCAGATCTGTTTTTTCCTGGCTCATATCGACCTCTCTGAGGACTGTTGAAAGAAAAGGGAAACGTTGAACGGTGGCGCTCGCGCAGGCGGCGGCGCTGCAGTGGGAGGCACGGCCTGGACCAGCGTGGGCAGCGCGAAGTTCAGCAATCCATCGATGGGCTGCAGGCTTGGCGCATCCAGTGCCAGACGTGGAAGAGAGGTGGCCGCGCACAGCGCGCAGTCCATGTCATGAAAATTCTTGGGACGACTTTTGCCGAAGCTGTTGTCGTCATGCGTGACCAGATGCGCCTTGCCGCTGGCACCGCACACCACCTCGTAGCGGGCGGGGCGCAGAAACGGGGAAGCGAAGGCGGCTGTCATGCCGAGGATCAGCCACACCACGATGCCAAGACGCAGTTGGTGCAATCGGCGAAAAGTGGAGTGATGGGAATGGCTGATCATTTTTGTGACTTCATAGCCCGCTTTGAGCGGGTAATGAATGGTCGCCGCGAGTCCGCTTTTTTTCCTTAACCCAGATCAATTTAGTAATAGCGAAAAATGATCAAACTGCAGGCAAGGGAGTTGAGCTGTGAGCAAGGGGCTTCAACAGCCAGCTCTCCGATCACTCAACGCGATGATTTTTGTCAGCTAGAAGAAAGAAGGAATGACATGCGCTCCACCACACTCACCTTGGTCTCGATTGCTCTGACGCTCACTCTGGCCGCTTGCGGCAAGAGCGATGCGCCTCCGGCTCCCACGCCCGCTCCGGCTGCGCCAGTGGCGGCTCCTGCGGCCCCGGCCCCTGCAGTGGCCGAGAACACCTTGGGCAAGAGCACCTACAACAAGACCTGCGCGCTGTGCCACAGCGCAGGTGTGGCGGGTGCGCCCAAGCCCGGCGACAAGGCCGATTGGGGTCCGCGCATCGCGCAGGGTGCAGACACGCTCTACAAGCATGCGATCGAAGGCTTCACCGGCAGCAAGGGTGCGATGCCTGCGCGCGGCGGCGGCTCGTCGCTGGCCGATGCCGATGTGAAAGCCGCCGTCGATTACATGGTCAGCCTGTCGCAGTAAGAACGCTTGTAGCCAGTTGGCGAAAGGGATGAGGGCATCATGAAAACAGGGATTCGCGCGCAGGCCGACTCAAGCGTGGATGCGCGTCGGCGGCGTCTGGTGCTTGCCCTGCCGTTGCTGGGCGCGTTGCCGTACATGAGTGCGGTTGCGGCTCCACACGCGGCGGGCGATGCGGGCTTGTCGATGGCGAGGAAAAGTCTTGCATTGATGGGCACGCGAGTCGATGTGGTGGTGCCAGATTCCAAAGCGTCGGAGCTGCCCGAGCTGTTGCAGTGCATCGATGCTGCTTTCATGCGGATGCAGCAACTGGAGCGCCTGATGAGCCGCTATCGCGAGGACAGCGATGTCGCTCGCATGGCGGCTGCAGCGGGCGTCAAACCAGTGCGTGTGGCACCCGAGGTGCTGGAAGTTTTGCTTCAGGCGCAGCGATTGCACGCGCAAAGCGGCGGTGCGCTCGACATCACCATCGGTGCGGTCAACAAGGGCTGGAGTTTCGAGCCGGGGCGCGAACAGGTGCCATCCGATGCCGATGTGAAGCGCGCACTCGCGCTGGTCAACATGCGTCAACTGGTGGTTGACCCGAAGATGGGAACGGCCTTTCTGCAGCGACCCGGCATGGCGCTGGATCTGGGCGGCATCGCCAAGCTGCCGATTCTTCAGGCGGGCCTGCAAACCTTGCAGGACAAGGGTATTGCCAACGCCCTGATCAACGGTGGCGGCGATGTGCTGATTGCCGGATCGAACCACGGCAAGCCGTGGCGCGTGGGCGTGCGTGATCCGAATGCGCCGCAGCAGTTGCTGGGTGCGATGGAATTGCAGGGGAGAGGCGTGGTGGCGTCCTCGGGGGACTACGAAAGATCATTCGTCCGCAACGGACGCCACTTGCACCATGTTCTCGACCCGCGAACCGGTTGGCCCACGCAGGGTGTGCATGGCGTGGCGCTGCGGGCGGATCGCATCGAAGACGTGAATGGTTGGGGTGCCGCGCTGATGGTGCGTGGCAATGCCGCGTTGGCAGAGTTCAGTGCGCGCAATGCCGGTATCGATGTGATGGCGGGTCTGTCCGATGGTTCGCATTGGTTGTCGGCAGGCATGGAATTGCGCTTGCAACGCGTGCCTGCAGCCTAACCTTAGCCCGGTTTCTGCGCCTGTTCGCATTCCACATCGAACAACTCGCGGTCGGCCAATGTGGTGCCGATGCGCATGGCGCTCAGACAGCCACCCCAGATGCAGCCGGTGTCGAGGGCCAGCAGGTTGGGGCGATTCACCAAACCCAATGTGGACCAATGGCCAAACGCCACGAGCACCTCGGCAGTCTGGCGGCCGGGCACGTTGAACCAGGGCATGAGCCCTTCGGGCGGCGTGGCGGCGCTTTCGGTACTGTCGAAATCCATGACGCCTTCGGGCGAGCAGAAACGCAGCCGCGTGAGCGAGTTGATGATCACGCGCAGGCGGTCCGCACCGTGCAGATCGTTGCTCCAGCGGTCGGGCAGGTTGCCGTACATCTGCTTGAGAAACTCGGGCAGATCGGGGCTTCGCAGCATCTGCTGAACTTCGTCGGCAAGGCCAAGCGTTTCCTCAAACGTCCATTGGGGGAGCACGCCTGCGTGAATCATCAGCATCTGCTCGCCGTTCAGCGTGAACGAGCGCGCCAGTGGCTGCTGGTGCACCCATTCCAGCATGGCATCGCGGTCGGCTGCGTCGAGGATGCTGTTCAGCGTATCGCGACGCGAGGGATGGCGTGCGCCGTGTGCGGCTGCGAGCAAGTGAAGGTCATGATTGCCGAGCAGGGCGCGCACGCTGTCGCCCAACTGCATTGCCCGGCGCAGCACGCCAGCCGAGTCGGGTCCCCGGTTGACGAGGTCGCCCAGCAGATACAGCGTGTCGCGACTGGCGGAGAAGTCAATGTGTTCCAGCAGACGGGTGAATGCGGCGTCGCATCCTTGAATGTCGCCAATAAAGTAATGGGCCATGAAGCGAGTGTTCTCGAGGTTCGGGCAATGATGTGCTGGATCGAATTGTCTCTCAGGATGACACTCGGGAACCTGACATGCCCGCATTCATTCGGAGCTGAAAGTCGGTCTATTGCATTCAAGCTGGGCAGTAATGCGGAGATTAGTAACTATCTGAATCAGCACTGGAGACTTCACCCAGTGTCACACATGAGCGGGCTGCTCAGAATTGCAGTGCGTTTTCATATGTTTTGTCTTTGTGCATTGTGCGTGGAGTTTGTAAAGAGTCCGCGAATTCGCCACATATTGATTAAGGGTTGATTTTTGTTTATATAATCGACTCACATTCATTCATTTCACTTGATTGGCACAACCATGACAGATAGCTACAAAGACCTTCTGAAGCAACGCGAAGACCTTGAAAAACGAATCAACGATGCGCGTCGCCAGGAGCTCTCGGCTGCAGTGGCACAAGTGCGTAGTCTGGTGGCTGAATATGGCCTGACTGCTCAGGACGTTTTTCCTACAGGTCGCGGTTCGCGCTCTTCCACCACTTCCGGCGTGAAGGTTGCTCCCAAGTACCGCAATCCAGAGACGAACGAGACCTGGACAGGCCGCGGCAAGGCTCCGAAGTGGATTCAGGGCCAGGATCGCGAAAAGTTCGCCATTTGATTCGCACGATTCGCATCTCTGTCAGGTGTCGCAAGGCATCCACTGACAAGATCGTCACTCGGGAATAAGTCCGCTGAATGCGGACTTTTTCTTTTGGAGGATTGAAACCCTGCCCCATTCATCGGCAATCGAATAGGGCTTCATTGGGGCTGCACCATTGTGGGTATTGCGTAGGCTGGTTGTGGTGCCAACTGTGTTAGTGGTTTCAAAACTTGGCCACTCAATTGGGCTGTTGACGATTCGACGGACCCATTTGGGAGAGTATTAGGAAGTTCGGTTCACTTTTTATTCTGAACTTTGGGGCGGACTTTGAATCGCCATTTGAATCCGTCAACTCTGGTTCGCGATGTGAAGAGGCGGGTGAAGTTCCCTGCAGGGGATTTGAAGCCGGAACTACAGTCAGGCCGAATTGCAAATATGCGACGCACGTTCCTTCATGGGTGGTTTCAAGATTCCGTTGAAAGCGGTTTGACAGGTTTCAGGTTTGCCATTGGCCTTCATCTCATTTGCGTGACAAGAGTAGGGGATTGCGGGGTATTGTGGAGGGATTGCGGAAAATTCACTTTGCGAGGCGCCTAAGTGATTGTCGGAACTGGATTTTTTATGGAAGACGCCTGCTACCTTGCACGGTTTTTGGCATGCGATAGCGAAACATCGCAGTGACTGCCAGAATGTGAGTTGAAGTTTTCAAACGGAGCTCCACAAAATGGCCAAGACCCACGAATCCAGCCACGCCTTTGAGACCACCCTCAAGTCCTTCCATGCCGGGTCCGGCAAGTCATCCAAGGGCAAGTTCTACTCTCTTCCCGCGCTCGCCAAGCAGTTCCCGAACGTGAACCGCCTGCCGGTGTCGCTGCGCATCGTGCTCGAATCGGTGCTGCGCAATTGCGACGGCAAGAAGGTGATGCCCGAGCATGTGGAGCAGCTTGCCAACTGGAAGCCCAATGCCGAGCGCACCGACGAGATTCCCTTTGTCGTTGCCCGCGTCGTGCTGCAGGACTTCACCGGCGTGCCGCTGCTGGCCGATCTGGCTGCCATGCGCAGCACGGCCGCAGAACTGGGCAAGAAGCCCAAGACCATCGAGCCGCTGGTGCCCGTCGATCTGGTGGTGGACCACTCGATCATGGTCGACTACTACGGCACCAAGAACGCGCTGGACCTGAACATGAAGCTGGAATTCCAGCGCAACAACGAGCGCTACCAGTTCATGAAGTGGGGCATGCAGGCGTTCGACACGTTTGGCGTTGTGCCGCCGGGCTTCGGCATCGTCCACCAGGTGAATCTGGAATATCTGGCGCGTGGCGTGCACAAAACCAAGAAGGACGTGTACTACCCCGACTCGCTGGTCGGCACCGACAGCCACACCACCATGATCAACGGCGTGGGCGTGGTGGCCTGGGGTGTGGGCGGCATCGAGGCGGAGGCGGCCATGCTTGGCCAGCCCGTGTACTTCCTCACGCCGGACGTGGTCGGCTTCGAGCTGACCGGCAAGGTGCGTGAAGGCGTGACCGCCACCGATGTGGTGCTCACGGTGACCGAAATCCTGCGCAAGGAAAAGGTGGTCGGCAAGTTCGTCGAATTCTTCGGCGAAGGCACGCGCAGTCTGGCTGTGCCGGACCGCGCCACCATCGGCAACATGGCGCCCGAATATGGCGCGACCATGGGCTTCTTCCCGGTCGATGAAAAGACCATGGATTACTTCAAGGGCACAGGCCGCACCAAGGCCGAGATCGAAGCCTTCGAGGAATACTTCAAGGCGCAGGGCCTGTTCGGCGTGCCGCTCGCTGGCGAGATCGACTACTCGCATGTGGTCAAGCTCGATCTGGGCTCTGTCGCTCCAAGCCTCGCTGGCCCCAAGCGCCCGCAGGACCGCATCGAGATCGGTCATGTGGCCGAGAAATTCACCGAACTGTTCACCGCCCCTGCCGCGCAGAACGGCTTCAATCTGCCGCTGGAAAAGCTCGACAAACCCGTGTCCGTGCACATCAACGGCAGCGGCGAAACGGTCGATCCGGTCACCAAACCAACGCCTGCCGGAGCGCCGCAGAACGTGGTCGAAATGGTGGCCAACAAGCCGGTGGTGGACGATGCCGAAGCGAGCATCAAGGCCGCCGACAAGGCAGTGGAGCGAATCGAAGGGCAGGACATCGACCTGCACAACGGCGATGTGCTGATCGCCGCCATCACCAGTTGCACCAACACCTCGAACCCGAGCGTGATGCTGGCTGCCGGTCTGCTGGCCAAGAAGGCGGTGGAGGCGGGGCTGTCGGTCAAGCCGCATGTGAAGACCTCGCTTGCGCCAGGCTCGCGGTTGGTCACGCTGTATCTGACCGAATCCGGCCTGTTGCCGTATCTCGAAAAGCTGGGCTTCTCGATTGCGGGCTACGGTTGCACCACCTGCATCGGCAATGCGGGCGATCTGCTGCCGGAGTTCAACACCGCCATTCAGCAGAATGATCTGGTCTGCGCGGCAGTGCTCTCGGGCAACCGCAACTTCGAGGCGCGCATCCACCCGAACATCCGCGCCAACTTCCTCGCCAGCCCGCCGCTGGTGGTGGCCTACGCGATTGCCGGAAACGTGCGCAAGGACCTGATGACCGAGCCCGTCGGCAAGGGCAAGAAGGGCCGCGACATCTATCTGGGCGACATCTGGCCGACGAGCGACGAAATCCACAAGCTCATGAAGTACGCCATGAACGGCAAGGCCTTCCGCTCCAACTACGAGAAGGTCGATGCCGAGCCAGGCAAGCTGTGGGAAAAAATCCAGGGCGTGACCGGTGCCACCTACACCTGGCCCGAAAGCACCTACATCGCCGAGCCGCCATTCTTCGACGGCTTCACGCTCGATGTGAAGGAGCCGACAGGTCAGGCCGACAGTCCGTACTCGGTACACAACGCGCGTGTGATGGCGCTGTTCGGTGACTCGATCACCACCGACCACATCTCGCCCGCAGGCTCCATCAAGGAGTCCTCGCCCGCAGGCATCTGGCTCAAGGACAACGGCGTGCAGAAGGCCGACTTCAACAGCTACGGCTCGCGTCGCGGCAACCACGAGGTGATGATGCGCGGCACCTTCGCCAACGTGCGCATCAAGAACCTGATGATCCCCGCGCTGCCTGACGGTTCGCGCGAAGAGGGCGGCCTGACGCTGTACCGCGATGCAGCAGGTCACGAGACCAAGATGGCGATCTACGACGCCGCCATGAAGTACCAGTCGGAAGGCCGCGCCACCGTCATTCTGGCGGGCGAAGAATACGGCACTGGATCCAGTCGCGACTGGGCCGCCAAGGGCACGCAACTCCTCGGCATCAAGGCCGTCGTCGCGCGCAGCTTCGAGCGCATCCACCGCTCCAATCTGGTCGGCATGGGCGTGCTGCCGCTGCAGTTCAAGGGCGACGACAGCTGGCAGACACTGGGCCTCAAGGGCGATGAAGCCATCGACGTGATTCCGGCCGCAGACCTGAAGCCGCAAAGCGACGCGCAACTGGTGATCACCAGCCCGGACGGCAGCAAGAAATCGGTGACGGTGAAGCTGCGCATCGACACGCCGATCGAAGTCGACTACTACCGCCACGGCGGCATCCTGCCGTACGTGTTGCGCCAGTTGCTGGCCGACTGATTCTTTCTGTCGCAACCACTCGAAGAGCGACCGGACGACGAGTCCGGTCGCTCTTTTTCGTTCTCGCTGAACAAAACCGTTGGCTTGGATGGCGAGCGTATTTCGACCTGAATCGCACGACTATTTGCCGTGAATTTCCTCACGCGTTCCCGGCACGATCACAATCTCGTCCATGCAGAAACAGATTTTGATTGCCGGCGGCGGGATTGGTGGGTTGGCTGCGGCGCTGGCGGCGGAGCGGGCGGGGTGGGAGGTGCGGTTGTTTGAGCGCGCGCCCGAGTTCACCGAGGTGGGCGCGGGTGTGCAGATTGGGCCGAATGTGGTGCGGCGTCTGCAGGCCTGGGGGTTGCACAAGGCCTTGCAGGCGGTGGCGGCGTTTCCTGAAAAGCTGCAGGTGCGCAGTGCGGTGTCCGGCGCTGAACTGGCTGCGTTGCCGCTCGGTGCATCGGCCATCGAGCGCTATGGTGCGGCGTACGCGACCATCCATCGCGCGGATCTGCATGGGCTGCTGCTCGATGCGGTGAAGGATCTGCCTGCCGTGCATTTGAATCTCCAGCATCCGGTCGAACATCATCAGGAAGGCGATGGCGTGGTGACCGTGCGCTTGGCTGGCGGCACGCTGGTGGAGGGTGATGCGCTGATCGGCGCGGATGGGCTGCGCAGTGGCACGCGGGCTCGGTTGCTGGGCGAAGTGGCGACGCGCGCGTCCGGGCATCTGGCGTATCGCGCGGTGATCAAACAGGTCGATTTGCCACAGCACATGCGCACGAATCACGTCACGGCGTGGCTCGGCCCCAAGCTGCATGTGGTGCAGTATCCGCTGCGGCGTGGTGAGCTCATGAATGTGGTGGCGATCCGGCATGGCGAGTCGCCCGCCGATCTCGATCATTGGGACCACGGTGCGAACGCCTCCGATCTGGAAGCGGCGCTGGCGCAGACTTGCTCGACCTTGCAGGAACTGGTGCGCGCCGTGCCGCAGGTGAGCAGCGGCTGGCGGCTGTGGCCGTTGTCGGATCGCCCGCCGGTGCGCGGTCCGCAGGAAATGGCGCAGGGGCTGGTCGCGCTGATCGGCGATGCCGCGCATCCGATGCGACCTTATCTGGCGCAGGGTGCGGGCATGGCGATCGAGGATGCGGCGGAGCTGCAGCGCGCGCTGTCCATGCACGACCTGGAGGTGAATCTGCGGTTGCGCCGTTATGCGCTCAATCGTTGGCAGCGCAATGCGCGCGTGCAGGAGCGTTCGCGGCGCAACGGCAGCATTTTTCATGCAACGGGGTTTGTGCGCTTCGGGCGCGACATGTCGCTGCGTTTGCTGGGCGAAAAGCTGCTCGACGTGCCGTGGCTGTACCGCGGGGACGGCGCGGGAGCGAGTCAGCTCTGAAGTGCGGTGGCGGTCTTGGGTGGCGAGGGCAGCAAGGTGAAGGCCAGCGCACCCAGCACCAGCAAGGCCGAGATGCTGAACATCACCGGGCCAAACGGCTCGAGCCCGCGTGCTTGCGCCATCGATGCGACCAATCCGGTGAACCATTGCATGGCGGCGATGCCGAGAAACATTGCCATCGTGAATGCGGCCATGGCGCGACCGGTGAGGGCGGCGGGGTAGGCGTTGCGCACGTCGGCATATTGCAGGATCAGATAGCCCGAGAAAAAGCCGACCGCGAGCGCCGCTGCGATATTGGCCCAGGCGTTGTGCGAGAAACCGATGAAAGCAAACAGCGCCGCGAAGATCAGCGTGCAGGTGACCAGCCAGCGTCTGCGTGTTTCGGGGCCGGGGTCGATACGGCCAAACACCATCGGGCCGCACAGCGCGACGAGCGACAGCACCAGTGCGACATTGCCGCTTTGCACCAGCGAGAAGTCGTAGCGGCTGATCAGCAGCGGCCCGAGCCACAGCCCGCGCAGACTGATGAAGGCCGCGTAGCCGATGAAGCCCAGCGCAACAATGCCCCAGGTGTGGGGAATCATGAACAGCGAGCCGAAGCGTGCAATCGCCTGGCCTATGGTTTCTCTGCGCAAGTTGGCTTCATCGGGCAGTGCGGGCTCGTGCACCACGCGCCAGATGAACAGCCAGGCCAGAACCGACATCACCGCCAGCACCGCAAAGCCCACGCGCCAAGTGGTGCTCTGCACCAGCCAGGCCAGCGGCGTGCCGGTGAACAGCATGCCCAGCACGCCGATCGACATGGCCGTGCCGGAGACGGACGCGAATTGCGATGCCGGGAAATGCCGCGAGATGAACACCGTGCAGGCCAGAAACGCTGGCGCACAGCCCACGCCGATCATGGCTTGTCCGATCAGCAGCACGCCATAGTTGGGTGACGCCGCCGACAGCACCGCGCCCGCAATCGCGAGCGGTGAAGCCCAGAGCACTGTGCGGCGCACGCCCCAGAGATCGATGGCAATGCCCATGAACAGCTGCATCGCGCCGAACATGAAGTGAAAGCTGCCCGCAAAAATGCCGAGTGCTTGTGGCGACAAGCCAAGCTCCTGCGACAGCGGCGTGCCCAGAATCGCGGCGACGGTGCGGTAGGCGTTGCTCAGCGCAAAGCCCGCAGTGAGCGCGAGCAGCATGGGCCACACCACGGAGGTGTCGGATGTTTTTGGTGGGTTGTCAGCAGACATGGAATGCAGCGATGGCAGGCCGCGAGCGTGGGCCTAGTCTGCCAGTGTGCTGCAAATGCTTACTCTCCGCATGGGGCAATACGCTAGGTGCAGGAACTTTGCGTTACGCGCTACGCACATAATCAGCACTTCCTTCTTTCCTAGCCTGCATTCAGGATAACAACGTGGATCTGCTTTTGCTGCTCAAGGCCGCCATCATGGGGGTGGTCGAGGGCCTGACCGAATTCCTTCCCATCTCATCGACCGGCCATTTGATTCTTGCGGGCGCGCTGCTCGGGTTTCACGGCGAGAAGGCCAAGGTGTTCGACATAGCGATCCAGACCGGCGCAATCTTCGCGGTGATCCTGGTGTACTGGGAACGCATCAAGTCCACCATCGTCGAGCTGCCCACCGAGCGCCGCGCGCAGAAGTTCGCGCTCAACGTGATCGTCGGCTTTCTGCCCGCCGTGGTGCTGGCGCTGATTTTCGGCAAGTTCATCAAGGCGCATCTGTTCACGCCTTATGTGGTGGCCACTACTTTCATTCTGGGCGGCTTCATCATTCTCTGGGCTGAAAAGCGCAGCGCGAGTGGTGCCGGTGCCATTCGGGTGAACTCCGTGGACGACATGACCGTGATGGATGCGCTCAAGGTCGGGCTGGTGCAGTGTCTGGCGATGATTCCGGGCACCAGCCGCAGCGGTGCGACGATCATCGGGGGCATGTTTCTTGGCCTTTCGCGCAAGACGGCTACAGACTTTTCTTTCTTTTTGGCGATTCCTACGCTGATCGGGGCGGGGGTGTATAGCCTCTACAAGGAGCGGGCGTTGCTCTCCACGGCGGATATTCCGTTGTTTGCTGTGGGGCTGGTTTTTTCGTTTGTCAGCGCTTGGCTGTGTGTGCGGTGGTTGCTGAAGTACATCAGCTCCAACAGCTTTGTGCCGTTTGCTTATTACCGGATTGTGTTTGGTGTGATTGTTTTGGTGACTGCTTGGACTGGGGTGGTTTCTTGGTCTGAGGCTTGATGATTTTTGCCTCTACTCTCTTTTAAGGGCGGAGGCCGGGACTGCCCCCGGCGGGGCAGTAACTTTTTGCTTGCGCCAAAAAGTCACCAAAAATCGCTTTGAATACCTCCGGCAGAACTCGACTTCGCGCCGTAGGCGCTTCGCTCGGACAACCGCCGGAAGTCAGTTTGGGGGAGGTGGTTACGGCACTTTGCTTCGCTCGTGCTGCATCTCGCGACGTCGCGAGATGCTTTTTTAGCGGCGCTTGCTGATTTCGGCGATATTGCGTAGCGACGCTTCCACTGCTGCGGCAGTGGTGTGGGGTTGCTCCATCGGGAACAGGTGGCTGCCGTCGATCATCATGATGCGGCCTTCGGTGACGCGTTGGGTGAGCGTCATTCCGACCTGACGCATTTCCACGGATTCCAGGCCGCCGATGAAAGCGGCTGGGCATTGCAGCGGGTGCCTTCTGAGCATGGGGGCAAGGTTGTGGGGGAGCGTGTTGTAGATCGCTGTTTCCACGGCGCGGTCGAATGCCAGAACGCGTTTGCCTGCGCTGTCCACCAAGCCGTGTTCCACATAGTCGCGCAGCACGCGTTCGTCCCAGCGGGCGAAGGCTTTTTTGCTCCGGAAGTGGTCGAAGGCTTCCTGTGTGCTGGCCCAGGTGTTGCGGCGGGCGCGGCTGATTTTTCCTGGGGAGAGGGAGCCGACCATCTGCGTGCGCTTGACCACGTCGAGCGCGTTGGCGCGCCAGCCGCTGATGATGGGGGAGTCGATGAGCAGCACGCCGCATGCGAGGTGCGGGTGGCGCGCTGCTGCCATGAGGCTCAGGATGCCGCCCAGCGAGTGACCAACCAGGTAGACCTTCTGGCTTGTGCGCTCGACCTGTTCGGTGGCGAAGTCGGCCAGTTGCTGGACCAGATTGGGCCAGTTATTGGTGACCTGGTAGCGCTCCTCGTGGCCGAAGCGGTCCACCGCACTCACGTCGAAGCCGCGCTGGCGCAGGTCGTTCAGCAGCACGTTGTAGGTGCTGCCGGGAAAGCTGTTGCCGTGCGCGAAGACGATGACCGGTTTGGAGGATGGCATGGGGCTCAAATCAGCTTTTCGTCGGGGCTGGTGATCTTCTTGAGGTGACGGTTGCGATGGGGATCGACGCGGATCGGCACCTCGGTGACGCCGCCGTGCCAAGCCGGGTCTTCTATGCTGTCGAACACTTGGCGCAGGCGCTGCCCCCAAGTCTCGTGGACCATGCGGAAGTAGGGGTTGTATTCGTCAATGCAAACAATTTTGTCCGACGAGAACGTGCCTTCTTCGTAGACCACCAGATCGAGCGGCAGGCCGACCGAGAGGTTGGACTTCAAGGTGCTGTCCATCGACACCAGCGCGCATTTGGCGGCTTCGTCGAGTGGAGTTTCCGGCGTGATCACGCGGTCGAGCACGGGCTTGCCGTATTTGGATTCGCCCACCTGGAAGTAGGCGGTCTCGGCCGTGGCTTCGATGAAGTTGCCTGCGGAATAGACCTGGAACAGGCGCATGCCTTCGCCCTGAATCTGGCCGCCGATGATCATCGAGACGTTGAAGTCCACGCCCGAACGCTGCAGCGCCTCGCCGTCGCGTTCGTAGACGCGGCGCACGGCGGCGCCCAGCACGCGGGCCACGTCGAACATGCTGGTGGCGTTCCAGATGGTGATCGGCTCTTCATCGTCGTGTGCGCGCAGCTTGGTGACCTGCAGGATTTCGCGCACGGACTGGGAAATGCTCAGGTTGCCAGCGGACAACAGCACCATGAAGCGGTCGCCCACCTTTTCATAGACCATCATCTTGCGAAAGGAACTGATCTGGTCGAGGCCTGCGTTGGTGCGGGAATCGGAGAGAAAAACCAGCCCGGCGTTGAGCTTGATGGCGACGCAGTACGTCATAACAGTGCAGAAAATAAAAATCGGAAAACCGCAAGTGTAGTCGGCCCGCACTTTGGACGTTTGCCGCGCTGACAAAAGGGAAACTGTCGGTTAACCAATGGTTTACAGCGCGTGGCTATCATTCGGCAAGATTCGACCTACCAAGGCACACATGCCCTATCGCCCACTCCCAGCCCGATCCAACGTTCCATATGCCCGTTCCCAGTCGATTTCAAGGGGCCGAGCGCGAACCGGGCTGATTGTGGCCGTGGCGGCCATCGCGTTGGCGGCGGGGGGCGGGTACTGGTTGTATCAGAAGAAGAATGCGGCGGGTACATCCACAGCGGCGGCGGGTGCGCCTACTGCCGGTGGGGCTGCCGGAGCCCGCAGCGGACCACGTGGCGCGCAGGGCGGATCGCAGGCGCAGCCGGTTTCGGCGGGGGTGGTGGATCAGCGCGACATGCGCGTGCTGGTCAACGCCATCGGCACCATGAGCGCGCGTGCCACGGCCGTCGTGCGGGCGAAGGTGAGCGGTGAGCTGATCAAGCTGCATTTCAAGGAAGGCGACGATGTGAAGGCCGGGCAGTTGCTGGCAGAAATCGATCCACGCAGCTTTCAGGCGACCCTCGACCAAGTGCAGGGCACTTACCAGCGCGATCAGGCGCTGTTGAAGAACGCGCAGCTCGACTTGCAGCGCTACAAGGAATTGCAGGCGCAGGATTCGATCGCCAACCAGCAGGTCGACACGCAGGCCGCGCTGGTGCGTCAATATGAAGGCACGGTCGCCTCCGACAAGGCGCAGGTCGACGCCGCCAAGCTGCAACTGAGCTACACGCGAGTGACCGCGCCGATCTCCGGCAGGCTGGGTTTGCGGCAGGCCGATCTGGGCAATGTGGTGAACGCGTCGGATGCCAACGGCCTCGTCACGATCACACAGATCAAGCCCATCGACGCGGTGTTCTCGCTGCCCGAGGCGCATGTGAGCACGCTGTCGCGCCGCATCGCCGACAAGCAGGATTTGCCGGTCGAGCTGTGGGACCGCGACCAGAAACAGATGCTCGCCAAAGGCAAGCTGAACGCGCTCGACAACACCATCGACACGACCACCGGCACGGTCAAGGCCAAGGCAGCGTTCGACAACGCGGACGCCAAGCTGTTCGCCAACCAGTTTGTCAACGTGAAGCTGCAGGTCAACCTGCTGGAAAACGTGGTCACCGTGCCCGTTACCGCGGTGCAGAACAACTACGTCTATCTGGTGAAGGATGACAACACCGTCACCCAGCGCAAGATCACCGTGGGCGTGACCGATGGCGACCGCGTGAGCGTGCGTGGTGATCTGCAGCCCGGCGACCGCGTGGTGACCGACGGCATCGACCGCCTGCGCGAAGGCGCGCAGGTTTCCATCATTGCATCTGACAAGGTCAATCAGGTGGATCAAGCCGTGCAGAACGCGGCCGGTGCGCCGCGCATGCCGCGCAATCTGCCACCCGAAGTGCGTGCCAAGGTGGCGAACATGACGCCCGAAGAGCGCAAGGCCTTCTTCCAGAAAATGCGCGAGGAGCGCAATGCCGCAGGTGGTGGTGCCAGTGGCCCCGAAGGCGCAGCCTCCGCACCGCGCGAGCGCGCATCCGGCGCATCCGGCCCGCGTGGTGGTGGGGCTGGTGGCGCATCGCATGAAGCGCCTGCCGCAGCGCCGGCATCTGCGGCCAGCCGTTGAACCGGTGATGCGTAGCCACTGGCCACCAACGCAGCACCAGCACCACAACGGGCAGCCCACATGAATCTCTCGCGTCTCTTCATCCTGCGGCCCATTGCCACCATTCTGTTGATGGTGGCGGTGCTGATCTCGGGCGTTCTGGCTTACCGCCTGCTGCCGATTTCGTCGCTGCCGCAGGTCGACTATCCCACCATCGAAGTCACCACGCTCTATCCCGGCGCGAGCCCGGACGTGATGACCTCGAACGTCACCGCGCCGCTGGAGCGCCAGTTCGGGCAAATGCCGGGGCTCGACCAGATGTCGTCCGTCAGCTCGGGCGGTGCGTCGGTCATCAGCCTGCGTTTTTCGCTCGACATGTCGATGGACGTGGCCGAGCAGCAGGTGCAAGCGGCCATCAACGCAGGTTCGAACCTGCTGCCCAGCGACCTGCCCATGCCGCCGACCTACAGCAAGGTCAATCCGGCGGATGCGCCGATTCTCACGCTTGCCATCACCTCGCCGTCGCTGCCCGTCATCCGCGTCAATGATCTGGTCGAGAACCGCCTTGCGCCCAAGCTCTCGCAGGTCAAGGGCGTGGGGCTGGTGGCGATTGCGGGCGGGCGTCGTCCTGCGGTTCGCATTCAGGCCAATCCCACGGCGCTGGCCAGTTACGGCATGACGCTGGAAGATGTGCGCTCCGCCATTGCCGCCGCCAACGTGAAGGGCGCGAAGGGCGGCTTCGACGGGCCGGACCGCGCATCGACCATCGATGCGAACGACCAGCTTCAATCCGCATCGGAGTACCGCAATCTCGTCATCGCGTTCAAGAATGGCAACCCGATTCGTCTGTCCGATGTGGCGAACACGGTGGACGAGGCCGAGAACACGCGTCTCGCCGCATGGGCCGCGAATCCCGAGCAGGGCGCGCAAGCCGGGGTGATTCTCAACATCCGTCGCCAGCCCGGCGCGAACGTGATCCAGACCGTCGATGCGATCAAGGCGCTGCTGCCGCAGTTGAAGGAAACCTTGCCCGCATCGCTCGACGTGCAGATCCTCACCGACCGCACGGTGACGATCCGCGCATCGGTCGAGGACATGCAGGTGGAATTGTTCCTCGCGATTGCACTGGTGGTGGCGGTGATTTTCGTTTTTCTGCGCAGCGCATCGGCCACGTTGATTCCGAGCTTTGCCGTGCCGCTGTCGCTGGTCGGCACCTTCGGCGTGATGTATCTCGCGGGCTTTTCGATCAACAATTTGACGCTCATGGCGCTCACGATTTCCACCGGCTTTGTGGTGGACGACGCCATCGTGATGATCGAGAACATCGCACGCTATGTGGAGAAGGGTGAGCCACCCATGCAGGCCGCGCTCAAGGGCGCCAAGCAGATCGGCTTCACCATCATCTCGCTGACGATCTCGCTGATCGCGGTGCTGATTCCGTTGCTGTTCATGGGCGATGTGGTGGGGCGTCTGTTCCACGAATTCGCGATCACCATGGCCGTGTCCATCCTGATCTCGGCCATCGTCTCGCTCACGTTGACGCCCATGCTCTGCGCGCGTCTGCTCAAGCACACGCCCGAAGAAAGCCATGGCCGCCTGTACAACGCCACGGGTCGATTCTTCGACGGCATGATCGAAAAATACGGCCGCATGCTGAGCTGGGTGCTCGATCATCGCGGCCTCACCTGGATCGTTTTTCTGGCGACGCTCGCAGTCACCGTGTTGCTGTACTTTGCCGTGCCCAAGGGTTTCTTTCCCGAGCAGGACACCGGCACGATTCAGGCGACGACCGAGGCCGATCAATCGATCTCGTTTGCCGCGATGGGCGAGCGTCAACAGGCGCTGGTCGATCAGTTGCTCAAGGACCCGGCCGTGCAATCCATCTCGTCGTTCATCGGCGTGGACGGCACGAACACCACGCTCAACACGGGCCGTCTGCTGATCGATCTGAAACCGCATGCGCAGCGTGATGGCGTGGCGGCTGTGGTGCGCCGCCTGTCCGACGATGCCAATCAGGTGCCGGGCATTCGCCTGTTCGCGCAACCCGTGCAGGACCTGACCATCGAAGACCGCCAGGCGCGCACGCAGTACCAGTTGCTGCTGTCCTCGCCCGACATGGATGTGCTGTCTTCGAGCACCAAGGAACTGGTCACACGCATGCAGGGCCTGAGCCAGTTGCTCGATGTGAGCACCGATCTGCAGAGCCAGGGCAAGCAGGCCTATGTGAAGATCGACCGTGCGCAGGCCAGTCGTCTGGGTGTGACGGTGTCGGGCATCGACACGGCGTTGTACAACGCGTTTGGTCAGCGCTTGATCTCCACGATCTTCACGCAGTCGAATCAGTATCGCGTGGTGCTGGAAGTCGCCCCGCAATTCAAGATCGGGCCCGAAGCGCTGCAGTCCATCTATGTCGCTTCGTCCGCTGGTGCTCCGGTGCCGCTCACATCGGTTGCCACCATCGAAGAGCGCAGCATGGCGCTGTCGGTGAACCACGTGGGGCAGCTGCCTGCCGCGACGATCTCGTTCAACACAGCGCCCGGTGTGTCGCTGGGCCATGCGGTGAAGGCGGTGCAGGACGTGATGAAGACCATGCGCGACGAAGCCAGGTTGCCTCTCTCGGTCGATGCAAACTTTCAGGGCGCGGCGCTTGCGTTCCAGGCGTCCTTGTCGAGCACGCTGCTGCTCGTGCTCGCGGCGGTTGTCACCATGTACATCGTGCTGGGCGTGCTGTATGAAAGCACCATCCACCCGGTCACGATTCTCTCGACCTTGCCGTCTGCCGCAGTGGGGGCGTTGCTTGCGTTGCTGCTGTTCGGGCTCGATCTCGACATCATCGCCATCATCGGCATCGTGCTGCTGATCGGCATTGTCAAGAAGAACGCGATCATGATGATCGACTTCGCGCTGGAGGCCCAACGCGAGGAAGGCAAGAACGCGCACGATGCGATCTTCCAGGCCTGTCTGCTGCGCTTTCGTCCGATCCTGATGACCACGCTGGCGGCCTTGCTCGGCGCTTTGCCGCTGATGCTGGGCACAGGCGTGGGCAGCGAGCTGCGCCATCCGCTGGGCGTGACTTTGGTGGGCGGTTTGATCGTCAGCCAGTTGCTCACGCTGTTCACTACGCCGGTGATCTATCTGACGTTTGAAGGCTGGGTGGAGCGCTGGCGTGTCAAGCGCGGTCTGCCGCCAGTGAAGCTCCACCATCCCGAGCAAGAGGAAGAAGAACGCCGCTTGGGAGAAGCTCCATGAAGAGCTGGTCCAGCCTGTCGACGCCGTTCATCTTCAGGCCCATCGCCACGATGTTGCTGACGATTGGCCTCGCGCTCGCGGGTGGCATTTCGTACTTTCTGCTGCCGGTCGCCCCGCTGCCGCAGGTGGACAATCCGACGATCTCGGTCACCGCCAGCCTGCCCGGCGCAGCGCCTGACACCATGGCCGCAACCGTCGCCACGCCGCTCGAAAGAGCGCTGGGTGCGATTGCGGGTGTGAACGAGATGACGTCGAGCTCCAGCCTCGGCAGCACGCGCATCACTTTGCAGTTCGATTTGACGCGCACCGTGGACAGCGCGGCGCGCGATGTGCAGGCAGCGATCAACGCATCACGCATGCTGCTGCCATCGGGCATGCCGAGCAATCCGACCTACCGCAAGGTGAACCCGGCCGATGCGCCGATTCTGATGATTGCGCTGACCTCCGATTCGCTCACGCGCGGGCAGATGTACGACGCGGCCTCGACCGTGCTCGCGCAGAAGCTCTCGCAGGTGGAAGGCGTGGGGCAGGCATCGATTCAAGGCGGCGCATTGCCAGCCGTGCGTGTGGAGCTGGACCCTGTCCGACTTGCCGCAAACGGCGTGTCGCTGGAGACGGTGCGCACCGCGATTTCCAACACCAACGCCAACCGGCCCTTGGGTGCGGTCGAGCGTGAAGACCACTACTGGCAAGTGGCGACCAACGACCAGGCGCGTGTGGCGGCGGACTACGCGCCGCTGGTGCTGCGCTGGTCCGAAGGCAATGCGATTCGCCTGTCCGATGTGGCCGACGTGAGCGACTCGGTGCAGGATGTGCGCACCTACGGCGTCATGAACGGCAAGCCCGCCATCTTGCTGCAGGTGTTCAAACAGCCGGATTCCAACATCCTCGAAGCCGTGACCCGCGTGCGCGCGCTGCTGCCGCAACTGAAGGCGTCGATTCCGGCGGCCATCGATCTGACCATCGTCTCCGACCGCACGCCCACGCTGCGTGCGTCGGTGGTGGAGGTGGAACGCTCGCTCGTCATATCGATTGCGCTGGTGATTCTGGTGGTGTTCCTGTTTCTGCGGAAATGGCGCGCGACGGTGATTCCGGCGGTGGCCGTGCCGGTCTCGCTCACGGGCACGTTCGGCGTGATGTACCTGTGCGGCTACACGCTCGACAATCTCTCGCTGATGGCGCTCACGGTGGCGACCGGCTTTGTGGTGGATGACGCCATCGTCGTTGTCGAGAACGTGATGCGCCACATGGAACGCGGCAAGTCCGCCGTGCGCGCGGCGCTCGATGGTGCGCGCGAAATCGGCTTCACCGTGGTGTCGATGAGCATTTCGCTGATCGCCGTGTTCGTTCCCATCATGTTCATGGGCGGCATCGTCGGGCGGTTCTTTCGCGAGTTTGCGGTGGTCATGTCGGCGGCGATTCTGGTGTCCATGCTGGTGTCGCTCACCACCACGCCAATGATGTGCGCGGCGCTGCTGCGCGATCCCAAAGAGGAAGAAAAACAGACGAAACCGCGTGGCCGTTGGATGCGCGCGTGGGACCGTTTTTCCGCCGCCATCGGCCGATTGGAGCGCGGCTCCATGCGCGTGTATCGCAAGACGCTGGCATGGTGCCTGCGTCACCAACCGCTGGTGATTCTGGTGCTGCTCGGCGTGATCGTGCTGAACGTGCAGCTCTACCGCGTGATCGAAAAAGGCTTCATCCCCGATCAGGACACAGGCCGCGTGATGGGCTTCATCCGCGCGGATCAGGCGACATCGTTCCAGGCCATGGAACGCCGCATCAAACGCTTTCTGGACATCGTGCAGCAAGACCCTGCGGTGGAGTACGTGACCGGTTTCACCGGCGGTGGCCAGCGCAATTCGGCCAACATGTTCATGTCGCTCAAGCCGCTGGCCGAGCGCAAGGTGTCGAGTGACGAGGTGATCAACCGCCTGCGCGAAAAGCTCAAGAACGAGCCCGGCGCGCGGCTGTTCATGTTCAAGCAAACGGACATCCGCATCGGCGGTCGCCAGAGCGCGGGCTCTTATGAATACACGCTGCAGGCCGACGAAATTCAGGACCTGCGGACATGGGAGCCACGCATCCGTCAGGTGCTTTCCACGCTGCCCGAATTGGAAGATGTGAACAGCGACGTGCAGGATTACGGAATGCAGACCTCGTTGGTCGTGGACCGCGATGCCGCATCCAAGCTCGGCCTGACCATGTCGCAGATCGACGCGACATTGAACGACGCATTCGGTCAGCGGCAGGTGGGTGTGATCTACAACCCGCTCAACCAGTACCGTGTGGTGATGGAGGCCGCGCCGCGCTTTCTGCAGAGCCCGGAGACGCTGCGCGGATTCTTCTTCGTGAACAAGGACGGGCAGCAGGTGCCGCTCACCTCATTCGCCAAGATCACGACGACCAACACTCCGCTGTCGGTCAGCCATCAGGGCGGAACGCCCGCCAGCACGGTGAGCTACAGCCTCGCGCCCAATGTGTCGCTGTCGCAGGCCAACGACGCGATCCGCAAGGCCGTGGCGGAACTGGGTGTGCCGGTGTCGGTGCGCGGCAGTTTCAGCGGCACGGCGGGCGCTTTTCAGCAGGCGCTTGCCGGGCAGCCGCTGCTGATTCTCGCGGCCATCATCACGATCTATCTGGTGCTTGGCATCCTGTACGAAAACCTCGTGCACCCGCTCACGATTCTGTCCACGTTGCCGTCGGCGGGCGTGGGCGCGCTGCTTGCGCTGATGCTGTTCAAGACCGAGTTTTCGCTGATCGCCTTCATCGGCGTGATTCTGTTGATCGGGCTGGTCAAGAAGAACGCCATCATGATGATCGACTTCGCGCTGGAGCGCGAAAAGGGCGGGCACGCAACGCCCGCGCAAGCCATCTACCGTGCCTGCGATCTGCGCCTGCGCCCGATTCTCATGACCAGCATGGCGGCCATCTTCGGCGCGCTGCCGTTGATGCTCGGACGGGGCGATGGTGCCGAGCTGCGCCAGCCTCTGGGCATTGCGATCGTGGGCGGGCTGCTGGTCAGCCAGTTGCTCACGCTCTACACCACGCCGGTTGTCTACGTGCTGCTGGAGCGTGCACGCCATCGCGTCGTGCGCGGCTGGGCCCACCGTCCCGCATGGCTGCGCGGTGCGGGCGCAGTGCATTCCTCGCAACCAGCGATTCAAACGGGGGAATGAACGACCGTGAAAATTCACCATCCAAAAAGAATGACCAAACCGTTTGCATTGAGCCTGCTGACCGTGGCGCTGCTGCTCGCAGGCTGCTCCACACAGGAGCCTTATCAACGCCCATCGCTGGATGTGCCCGATCAGTTCAAGGAAGCCGCGAAGCTGAGCACCGAATCCGGCCTGTGGCAACCCGCGCGCAATGCAGGCGCGGCCTCGGTTCCCGCACAGTGGTGGACGCTGTATGGCGACACCACGCTCAACCGGTTGCAGGACGAGGCGCAGGCGGGAAGCCAGACGCTCGCGCAGGCGGCGGCGCGTGTGCGATCGGCCAAGGCCTCGGTTGCCAGCAGTCGCTCTTCGCTGTTTCCGACCATAGGCACGAGCGGCAGCGGAACGCGTTCCAAGTCTGCGGGTGGCAACTACACCGATTCGACCACGGGCGAAACCGTGGCGCGTAGCGGCACCATCGCCAACAGCTACTCGCTCGGTTTGAATGCGAGCTGGGAGGTCGATCTGTGGGGCCGCGTCGCAGGTCAGGTCAGCGCGAGCGAAGCCAATGCCCAAGCCAGCGAATACGATCTGGCCGCCGCGCGTCTGTCGCTCGAAGCATCGGTTGCGCAAACCTATTTTTCACTGCGCGCATCCGAGGCATCGCAGCGCCTGCTCAAGCAGACGCTGGAGGCTTACGAGCAAAGCTGGCAACTCACGAAGAACCGCTACAAGGCGGGCGTGGCATCGTCGGCGGATGTGGCGCAGGCCGAATCGCAATACAAAAGCACCGAGGCCCAACTGATCGAATCGCAATCCACGCGTGCGCAGTACGAGCATGCGCTCGCCGCGCTGTTGGGCAAGGTGCCTGCCACGTTCAGCTTGCCCGAATCGGCCGAGCTGCCCGCGCCTCCGGCAGTGCCTGCCGTGCTGGCTTCGCAATTGCTGGAAAAGCGCCCTGACATTGCCGCTGCCGAACGCAGCGTGGCCGCAGCGAATGCGCAGATCGGCGTGGCGCGTGCCGCGTATTTTCCGTCGCTCAGCTTGTCGGCCAGCACGGGTTATCGGGCTTCGGAATTGTCGAATCTACTCAGCGCGCCGAATCTTTTCTGGTCGTTGGGTCCTGCACTGGCCTTGGCGATTTTCGATGGAGGTGCGCGCAGCGCAGCCGTCGAATCGGCACGCGCACAACTCGATCTGACGTCGGCCACTTACCGGCAAACGGTCATCACCGCATTGCAGGAGGTCGAAGACAACCTGGTCATTGCGGACTCGCTGACCAGAGAATTGCAGGTGCAGACCGAAGCCGCTGCTGCCGCGCGCAAGGCGCTGACCGTGGCGAACAACCAGTACAAGGCAGGCATCGTTGCCTACTTGAATGTGCTGACCGCGCAGACCTCGGTGTTGAGCGCCGAGCGCAATCTGATCGATGTGCGCAACCGCAGACTGGCGGCGGTGAACACGCTGCTCAAGAACGTGGCGGGGAGCTGGGAAGAGAGTGCGACCACCGTGCGCTGAGCGTCACTGTGGATGGGGCGATTGTTCAGTCGGCGTCCAGATTGAAGGCTTCGCGGAATGCATCCGCAAAAGCCGCGCTGCCTGAAATCGTCAGCGTGACGTTGGTGTTTCCGGCAGGTGCTGCGGCGATCTGCACATGGCCTGCTCGCGCATCGACATCGGCAATCAGCGAATCGCCGGAATCGTCCTGCGCCTGAAGATCGAAATCCCAATCGCCACCATCCTCTATGGCCGCACGCTGGCCGGGAAAGGCGCGGTTGGCCCATGCCAGAACGGACGCGATTTCGGCCGTCAGCGCAGACAGACGCGCAGCGGAAACACTGGCCATGGCATCCCAGGTGCCGTTGCCTTCTTCGTCTTCGCTGTAGTCAAAAATCAGATAGTCCAGAGATGGAGCGGGCACAGCAGTCACTTGAAGAGGAAAAGGTAAGGGAGAATCGGGTTCTCGCATTTTCGCCCGAACTCTCAACCTTCGCGACCACCCACATGAATGCCGGAGATACCCACTTGCCCAATTTGCCCACCATGCTGCGCATCAGCGGGCTGCACTTTGGCTTTTCTGCAGGCCCTGAACTGATCTGCGCGGATCACGAATGGCATGCCGGATTGCATCTGGTGCGGGGCGATGAAGGCGTGGGCAAGACGGCGCTGCTGTGCACGCTGGCCGATGCCTTGAAGTCGCGCGCTGGTCGTATCGAATATCTGCTCGACGCGAGTGGCAAGGTGCAGCCGAGCGATCTGTTCTGGCAGCACCCGCGCACCGAGTTGAGCGAGGCGGATTTGAGGATGACCTGCCGCGACTGGATTGCCCGCTGCGCCAAGGATTACCCGCAGTGGCTCGATGCAGATTTCGAGCGCCATGTGGAAGGCTTTGCGCTCGATGAACACATGCACAAGCCGCTGCTGGCGCTGTCCACCGGCTCGCTGCGCAAGCTCTGGATGGCGGCGGCATGGGCCAGCGGTACGGCGTTGACGCTGATCGATGAGCCGTTGGCGGCGCTCGACAAACCCTCCATGCGCTATGTGCAGGAGACGCTCAACGAGTTCACCATCGAAGACCAGATGGAGCGCTTTGGCGAGGCCAAGCGCTGCGTGATCGTCACGCATTGGGACGCGATGGATGGCGTCGATTGGGACGATACGCTCACGCTCACATCGCCTTGAAGCGTGTGGCGTAGAGACGGCTTACGGCCAATTTTTCAGGACGCTCGCGCAGCAGCAATGTGAGCTTGCCTGATTCGTCGCGCTGGGCTTGCGCGACGCTGGCAGCGCGCACCACGGTGCCGCGATGGATTTGCCAGAAGCGCTGTTCATCGAGCTGCGGAATCAGCTCCTTGAGCGGCGTGCGCAGCAGGTATTCATGGCTCGCGGTGAGCACGCGCACGTATTTGTCGGCTGCCTCGAAATAGACAACGTCCTGCACCGGCACCATATGCAGTTGATTGCCGACGCTGGCTTGAAGAATCCGAATCGGCGCGCTGACTGGTTGGGTTGGTGATGGCAGCCCTTGCAGTTTCCGCAATTGCTGGAGCGTCTGTTCAAGCAGGTCCGTGGTTTGATGGCTCTGCCTTGTTTGCCACCATGCACGCAGTCGCTGAACGGTCTGCGCCAGTCGCGCTGGCTGGACGGGTTTGAGCAGGTAGTCCATGGCCTGCGCCTCAAACGCCTGTACAGCGTATTGGTCGTATGCGGTGACGAAGACGATGGCGGGGAAGGGCGTGTGGTCGGGCCATGCATCAGCGATTTCGGCAGCTGCATCAAGCCCGCTTTGGCCGGGCATGCGGATGTCGAGAAGCAGCACATCCGGCCTGATGTTCAACGCCATCTGCACGGCGCTGAGGCCGTCTTCGGCGATACCTGCCACTTGCAGTTCGGGCCATGCCTTTGCCAGAGACTGTTGGAGGCTTTGGGCGAGCAAGGGTTCGTCTTCTGCAATCAATGCGCGCGGTGCGGATGAAGTGGATGGACTCATGATCGACTCAAGGGAAAGACGATGCGCGCAAGCGTTCCGGGCTCGGGCGCTCGGGATGTCAGCTCGAATCTGGCGGCTTGCCCGTAGCGTGTGGTCAGTCGTTCGCGGACTTGGGTGGTGCCGAAGCGTTCTGACGAGGCAGGCGTCGGGATCGATGCTTGAGGCGAGATGCCGCAGCCGGTGTCGGTGACCGTCAGTTCCACAAAAGCGAGTTGAGCATCGTTGATCTCGCGTGCGCTCACCTGAATGTCTCCGCCTTGGATTTGCGACTCCAGACCATGGCGAATGCTGTTCTCCACCAGCGGCTGCAGCAGCATGGGCGGCACTTGCATGTCGGCCAGCGCGTCAGGCAGATTCAGTGTGAACGTCAGCCGCTTGCCCATGCGGATCTGCATGAGCGTGAGGTAGTCGTGCAGACGCGCAAACTCGTCGCGCAGCGCGTGCTCTGTGTTGCGCGAATTGCCCAGCGTGGCGCGCAGGTAGTCGATGAGGTGGTCGAGCATCGTTTGTGCGCGCTCGGGATCGGAGGCAATCAACACGCGCAGATTGGCCAGCGTGTTGAACAGCATGTGTGGCTCCAACTGCGTTTGCAGCATCGCCAGGTGCGCTTCGGCGGCTTGCTTTTCTGCCTGCGCGGCCTGCAACTGCAACTGTCGCGACTTGCCGATCACGTAGAACACAAACGACATGAGGGTGCTGGTGACTGCGGTGATGATCATGGGCAGCAGCCAGACGTCGAAGTAGTCGGCTTGCGTGTTCGGTTGCGCATGGCGCTGGTAGCTTTGCCCGATGAGCGAGCCCACACCGAAGCCGATCAGCACACCAACCAACACGACCGCGATCCCGCGCCAGCCGTGCGGCCATGGCACTTCGGCGCTTTGCGCAAAGCGCAGACGGCCAAATTCGATGACCAGCCAACTCAGCAAGCCGATGGCAAGCGAGTACACCAGGTTCACATCCCAGGTGCTGGGGCCTGCCATGGTCAGCACCAAGGTGATCAGCAGACAGACCGCCACCGTCGCCGCGCCGTGGCGGGCAAGCATGGGGACGAGCGCTGGGGCAACGTGGATGCGAGGGGGCTGCATGACATGCATGTTAGCTTGACCGTTCAGTGCGGAGTGGATGCGTTGCCGTCTTGTTTGAGTTGCTGTTCGCGCAGCAGGCGTTCGCGCTCGCGTTGCACCATGCGATTCCAGAATGCGCTGCGCGCAGTGCGCAGCCAGACGCTTGCGCCGTGAGCGAGCAGACCTATGCCCCAGAACAACGCGGGGAACACGGCCCAATGTTTTCCTTGGTGCAGCGCAACGCTCATCAGGCCCAGATTGGCCAGCAGGTAGACCGCGGCGTGGATGCACCAGCCGAGCTTTCTTCCAGCGCGCTTGCGTGCCTCGTACTCGATGGTGTCGAAATCGTTGGCGGGATAGTGTCTCGAATGCTGCATGTCGAAAGCTCCTTGGCGACGGTGATTGAGTTGAATCAGCGGGGTGTTCAGACCACACCCAGCGATGACCAGAGCCAGTGGCCGATGATTCGATCGGGAGTCAGCGTGAACAGTCCGGCGACCACGCAACCGCCGATGTAGACCATCTGCATGACGCGGCGGTGCCCAACGAAGTTGCGGCGGCGCAGATACCAGAAGGCACGCGCGATGCCCGCGACGGCCAGTGGAATGAGCAGGTGAATGGGAGTGAAGCCGTGCCAGCTCCAATCGCTGGTCGAGCGGATGAAAAACGCGGTGCTGGCCGTGCCGATCATGCTGATGACAAAACCATACCCAGCGACGCGATGCCACGTGGGGCGTGCGGCACCCTGTCTGCGTGCCCAGAGCGCGACGCCGCCGCACATGAGCGCGAACAGGGCCAGCAGGGCGTGGGTAGCAATCAGCGGAGACATGGCCGAATCCTTGTTGTCTGGCGATGCGGTGATCGCGATGACGGGATGTTCGGCTTGGAGTGGATGCGACGCGAGGGGCTTGCGACGGGATGCGCGGATTGTGGTGTGAGATGCGCGAATACTGCGTGAACGGTGCGAGCTTGGTGAGTCGCTCACTCTTCCCAGAACGCGTCGATCAGATCGCCTTGTCCATCGGTCAGCCACCATTCGATGACGACATGGCGTTGCCCGATGCCGAAAATGCCAAGCGGGCCACGTGGTGCGGACCTGCGAGGGCAGCGCCACAACTCATCGCCCGGTTGCATCAAGGCAAGCACGCGCGCGCGGATGCCTGCTGGCACCTGCGGCGAGTTGACGTCAACGAGCGTGTCTTGCGTGTCGTCCATGGGCGCATGGTAGCGGTGGTTGCCGCCAACATGCTGGGGACTTACGCCAGCAGCCGCTTGAGCTGATAGAGCGCGTCCAACGCCTCGCGCGGGCTCAGGGCGTCGGGGTTGATGTTGCCGAGTGCCTGTTCGACCTGGCTGATGGATGCCAGTTCTGGCTCGGGCGGTGGGGCGAAAAGATCGACCTGTGTGTCGTCCTCGCCCGCGCGGGCTTCCAGTGCGTCGAGCGCGTGGCGTGCGTGGTTGATCACGCCTGCGGGAACGCCTGCGAGCTTGGCGACCTGGATACCGTAGCTGCGGCTGGCGGGGCCGGGCTGGATTTCGTGGAGGAAGACGATGTCGTTGCCTGACTCGGTGGCGCCCACGTGCACGTTGACGGCGTGACCGTGGCGTGTGGAGAGTTCGGTGAGTTCGAAGTAGTGCGTGGCGAACAGCGAGAACGCCTTGGTCTTGTCGTGCAGGTGCGTGGCGATGCCGCTGGCCAGCGCGAGGCCGTCGAAGGTGCTGGTGCCGCGGCCAATTTCGTCCATCAGCACGAGCGAGTGCGGCGTGGCGCTGTGCAGAATCTGCGCAGCTTCGGTCATCTCCAGCATGAAGGTCGATTGCGCATTGGCCAGATCGTCCGCCGCGCCAATGCGCGTGTGGATCGCATCGATGGGGCCGAGGCGGCAGGCGCTTGCGGGCACGTACGAGCCCATGCTGGCAAGCAGCACGATCAGCGCGACCTGGCGCATGTAGGTCGATTTACCGCCCATGTTCGGGCCGGTGATGATCTGCATACGCGAGTTGGCGTTCAGGCGCGTGTTGTTGGGGATGAACGCGCCGGACGAAGTTTCGGCAAGACGTGCTTCGACCACCGGGTGACGGCCTGCGTCGATGTCGATGCAGGGCTCGTTCACGAATTGCGGCGCGCACCAGTTCAGCGTGAGCGAGCGCTCGGTCAGCGCGCACAAGGCGTCGATGGTGGCAAGCGCTCCAGCCAGACGGGTGAGCGCGGGCACATGGGTCTGCAATTGGTCGAGGATCTGCTCATACAGAAACTTCTCGCGCGCCAGACCGCGTTCCTGCGCGGACAGGGCCTTGTCTTCGAACGTCTTGAGTTCGGGCGTGATGAAGCGCTCGGCGTTCTTGAGCGTCTGGCGGCGGCGGTAGTTCTCGGGCACGCGGTCCAGATAGCTGGTCGTGACTTCGATGTAGAAGCCATGCACTTTGTTGAACTGCACGCGCAAATTCGGAATGCCGGTGCGTTCCTTTTCGCTGGTCTCGAGTTGCAGCAGAAAGTCGTCGCAGTTGTTCTGAATGCCGCGCAGTTCGTCGAGTTCGGCATCGAAGCCGTTCGCGATCACGCCGCCGTCGCGCACCAGCGCGGCAGGCTCTTCCATGATGGCCGCGCGCAGCAGTTGCGTGCAGTCGGTGGGTGGAACGAGATCATCGAAAAGCTGTGCGAGAAACGGCTCGGGCGCGCGCGGAAATTGGGAAAGCAACAGCGATTTTTCCAACGTCTTGCCCAGACCGACGAGTTCACGCGGGCGCACCTGGCGCAGGGCGATGCGCGCGGTGATGCGCTCCACATCGGACACGCCCTTGAGCTCGCCGCGCAGCAGTTGCCACGGACTGTTGTTGCTCGCGCCGGAACCGCGCAGCACGCCGATGGCGGACAGGCGATCCCGCGCGGCGCTGCGATCGCGGCTGGGTTCGAGCAGCCAGGTCTTGAGCAGGCGACTGCCCATGCCGGTCATGCAGGTGTCGAGCAGCGAGAACAGCGTGGGCGAATCTTCGCCGCGCAGTGTCTTGGTCAGCTCCAGATTGCGGCGCGTGGTGGCGGGCAGGTTGATGAGTTCGCCACTGCGTTGCACGCGCACGCCGTGCACGTGGGTGAGGGCGCGGCCTTGGGTGTGTTCGGCGTAGGTCAGCAATGCGGCTGCGGCTGCGTGCGCTTGTTGAAGACCTTCGGCATTCCATGCCTGCAGGCTGGCCGCGCCGAGATGTTCGAGCAGTTTGCGCTCGCCCAGAGCGCTGTCGAACTGCCAATCAGGGCGCAGACTCAGCGGGCAGGTCAGCACACCGCTGTGGCGCAACGCGACGAGTTGTTCTTCAAAGCGCTGCGTCACGCCCGCGCTGTAGATCACCTCGCTCGGCGCGATGCGTGCAATCCAACTGCCGACCTCGTCGTGCGTGCATTCGGCCATGTGCACCACGCCCTGCGTGACGCTGAGCCACGCCAGCCCGGCCTTGGCGCGCGGTCCCTGGTGCACGGACAGCAGCAGGGACTCGTTCTTGTCGGACAGCAGTTCGGAGTCGGTCAACGTGCCGGGCGTGACCACGCGCACCACCTTGCGCTCGACCGGGCCTTTGCTCGCGCCGACCTCGCCGACCTGCTCGGCAATTGCGACGGATTCACCCATCTTGATGAGGCGGCCGAGGTAGTTTTCGAGCGCATGAAACGGCACACCCGCCATGGTCACGGGCTCGCCGGCGGACTGTCCGCGCTGCGTGAGCGTGATGTCCAGCAGTCGCGCGGCCTTTTCGGCGTCGGCGTAGAACACTTCGTAGAAGTCGCCCATGCGGTAGAACAGCAGTGTGTCGGGGTGATCCGCCTTGAGCGCTAAATATTGCGCCATCATGGGCGTGTGCGACGAAAGATCAGCGGTAGTCATCAATAGTGTGTAGCTTGCAATTTGTGCTGCCATCCAGGGCAGATAAGGGGTGATTTTCGCCGCGTTTTGCAATCTGGCCGGAATTGGCTCCCGCACGGGGGAAGGGCAAGAGTCTACCCAGCCGCCTTGAAACTTGATGGCTGGGCGGTTGTCTGTTGGCCTGTTGGGCGTTCGTGCTGCGTCAGGAAGGCCGCCGCACAGTGTTGCGGACCAGTTCCAGCAGGGTGGTGAGCGCCGGAGTCACGGAATGGGCGTCCTTGGCGTGCGCCATGATGAGATCGATCGTCGGGGCCGTGCCGAGAAGCGGTCGCGACACGACATTGCGCGGGCTGAAGGTTTCGGCATAGGCGGGCAGGAGCGCAAATCCGAAGCCGCCCGCGACGAGATTCATGCTGGTCAGGATGTTGGACGAGATTTGCACCTCGCCGACGCTCACCTCATGGCGCTGGAGATATTCGTCGGTCACCTGCCGCAACGCGCCGCTGTAGGACGGATCGGTGCTCACATGAGGCACATGGTTCAGATCCAGAGGCACGACACCGGACAGGGACGCGAGTGCATGGTCTTCGCGGATGAAGACGCGCAGGGTCTCGGTCAGGATGACTTCGCTGCGAATCGTTTTGGAATGAAGTGGTGGTCGGGTGAAGGCCACATCAATGTCGCCATGGTGCAGCGCGGCCTGCTGCTCTGGCGGCGTGAGGCTCTTGAGGATCAGTTGCACATTGGGATGCTGCAGCCGCAGCGCGGGAATCACGACGGGGAAGATCTGCACCTCGGCCGACGGGACGAAACCAATGGTCAGGCTCTCTCTGGCCTTTTCGCCTGCCGACTGGGCGCGGGCCACCGCATATTCCACTTGCCGCAGCACGAGGCGAGCCTCTTCGAGAAAAATGCGTCCCACCTCGGTCAATTCCACCTTGCGCGGACTGCGAATGAACAGCACCAGACCGAGCGATTCTTCAAGGCAACGAATCTGCTCGCTCAGCGAAGGCTGCGAGGTGTACAGGCGCTCGGCCGCGCGGGTGAAGCTCAGTTCTTCGGCGACGGCAACGAAGTAGCGCAAACGGCGAAACTCCATCAGCACACCTTGCCAAAGTGCTGCACACACTGTCTTGTCTCTTTGTCGTTTTTCATTTCCATATGCATCGGTACCACCGATCTTGCTCCTCGTCCGGGGGCTCCATTCTTCCATCGGCATCAACGGTTTGTGTTGATTTCGATGAGAGGTTTTCGATGCATTGATCGGGATTTCCGATGGTGAAAGAGGCACAAAGTATTTCACCCAAAAGGGATGAATTTCTATCATCCACGGACTGAAATCCCGGGCCCGGAGCCCACCAATGAGGAGACACCATGACGATCAGTGCACAGGACATCGAAGGGATGGTCGATGCGCAGAGAGGCCGCATCAATCCACGCATTTATTCCGATGCCGAGCTCTACGAGTTGGAGCTGGAGCGCATCTTTGGACGGACCTGGCTGTTTCTGTGCCACGTCAGTCAGATTCCCAAGGCGGGCGATTTCTTCAACACCTACATGGGTGAGGATCCGATCATCGTCGTGCGGCAAAAGGATGGTTCGATCAAGGCCTTCCTGAACCAGTGCCGTCACCGCTCGATGCGCGTGTCGCATGCCGACAGTGGCAACACCAAGGCGTTCACCTGTCCGTATCACGGCTGGAGCTACGGCGTGAACGGCGCGCTGGTCGATGTGCCGCTGGAGCCCAAGGCCTATCCGCAGGGACTGAGCAAGGACAAATGGGGCTTGCGCGAAGTGACGCGCGTGCGTGAGTACAAGGGCCTGATCTTCGGAAACTGGGATGCCGAAGCACCGGAGCTGGAAGACTACATGGGCGGCATCGCCTGGTATCTGGATGGCGTGCTCGACCGCCGCGCCGGGGGCACCGAAATCATTGGCGGGGTGCAGAAGTGGGTCATCCACTGCAACTGGAAATTCCCGGCGGAGCAGTTCGCGTCCGATCAATATCACGCTTTGTTTTCGCACGCATCGGCGGTGCAGGTACTGGGTGCAAAGCCGGATGCGGATGGGCGTCCGCTCGGGGCAGGGCAGACCGCCCGTCCGGTATGGGAGACCGCCAAGGATGCAGTGCAGTACGGCGAGCGCGGCCATGGCAGCGGCTTCTTCTTCACCGAGCGCCCGGACGCGAACGTGTGGGTGGATGGCGAGGTGTCGCAGTACTTTCGCGACACATTTGAAGAAGCCCGTGAGCGCCTCGGGGAGGTTCGCGCACTGCGGCTTGCCGGTCACAACAACATGTTCCCCACGATGAGCTGGCTCAACGGCACGGCGACGTTGCGTGTGTGGCATCCGCGTGGTCCGAATGAGGTGGAGGTCTGGAATTTCTGCATAGCCGACAAGGATGCACCCGAGGACGTCAAGCAGGCCTTCGAGCGCAGCGAGACGCGGGCGTTCGGACCGGCTGGCTTCTTGGAGCAAGACGATTCGGAGAACTGGGCCGAGATTCAAAAGGTGCTGCGCGGCAAGGTCGCACGGTCCACCAAGCTGTGTCTTGAAATGGGCCTGGGCAACGAGCGCACACGCGAAGACATGCCGGGAATCACCAACTACATCTTTTCGGAGACAGCGGCGCGCGGACTCTACAAGCACTGGGTCGATCTGCTGGTCTGCGACACATGGGCGGAGGTGCAGGACAGAAGCCAGACTTATGAACAGGAGTTGGTCAAATGAACGCAGCCGTCATGGAAACCGTGGCCAGCGAAGGCGCTTTGGTGAGCCCCACGCTGCACCACGAGATCAGCGATTTTCTCTATCTGGAGGCCGAGCTTCTGGACGACTGGAAGTTTCGCGAGTGGCTGGATGTGGTCGCGCCGGATGTGCGTTACTTCATGCGCAGCACCACCAACGCGCAGACCCGCGACCGGCGGCGCAGCGTTCAGCCGCCGACCACATGGATCTTCAACGAAACCTGGTACCAGCTCGAGCGGCGCGTGGCGCGTCTCGAAACCGGCATGGCCTGGGCCGAGGAGCCACCATCGCGCACGCGGCATCTGATCACCAACCTGCGCATTCGCGAAGCTGCCGACGGTGATGGGTATGAGGTGCGCTGCAACTACGTGCTGCAGCGTTCGCAGAAAGAGCGGGATGTGACGACCTACATCGGCAAGCGCGTGGACCGGCTTCGCCGCGTCGAGGGCAAGCATGGTTGGCAGATTCACTACCGCGACATCACCTTGGATCAGGTCGTGATCACATCCCACAACCTGAGCGTGCTGTTCTGACATGGAAGCATCGAAAGACGAGGAAAAAGTGATCACTGTTGTTGCTTGTGATGTCGGCACGCTGGGCGAAGGCGAGGCGTTTAAGGTGGACGCGAATGGCTTGCAGATTGCGTTGTTCAACATCGCTGGCGAGTTCTTCGCCGTGAATGATCGTTGCAGCCACGGCAATGCGTCGATGTCCGAAGGCTATGTCGAAGACGACGGCACGGTCGAATGCCCGCTGCATGCGGCACGCTTTTGCGTGCGCACGGGCGTGCCGCTGTGCCAGCCCGCCACGGAGGCGATTCAGACCTATCCGGTGTCGATCGTCGAGGGCAAGGTCTGCTTGACGCTGGAGGCTGCGTCATGAGTGGTTGGCTTGAACAGCAGGTCGTTCTCATCACAGGCGGAGGCTCCGGCTTGGGCTGGGCCATCGTCGAGCGCTTTCTGAAAGAAGGCGCGCGCATGGCCGTGCTGGAGCGTTCACCCGAAAAATGCGAAGACTTGCGTCGCCGATTCGGTGACTCCGTGATCGCCGTGCAAGGTGATGTGCGAAACCCGCAGGACAACGCCAAGGCCGTTTCAATGAGCGTGGATCGCTTTGGCCGGCTGGATTGCTTCATCGGAAACGCAGCGGTCTGGGACCACGGTGCGAGTCTGCTGGACACGGATGCAACGTCGTTCTCTGCCGGATTCGATGAGTTGTTCGCGGTGAACGTCAAGGGCTACCTGCTGGGCGCGAAGGCCGCTGCACCGGAGCTGGTGAAAAGTTCCGGCAGCATGATTTTCACAATGTCCAACTCGTCGTTCTATCCGGGCGGCGGCGGCCCGTTGTATACCGCGAGCAAGCATGCGACGGTGGGTTTGATACGCCAGCTTGCGTATGAGCTGGCACCCAAGGTGCGCGTCAACGGCGTCGGCCCCTGCGGCATGAACACCGATCTTCGCGGCCCGCAGGCGCTGGGCCAGCAGGACACGCGCATCATGGACTCGCGCTCGCCCGATGCGATCAAGGCGATCTTGCCGCTGCAATTCTTTCCGTCTCCCGAAGAGTTCGTGGGACCGTTTGTGCTGCTCGCTTCGCGTCAGAACAATCAGACGCTCAGCGGCGTGATGATCAATGCCGATGCCGGGCTCGGCATTCGTGGGATTCGCCACGTTGCCGGTGGTCTTGGACTGTGAAGCGCCGACTGCGTTCTGTGGAACCTCTGGAGTTTTCTCGATGAGCGATTCATTCAACTCTCGCGTGGTCATCGTCGGCGCGGGGCAGGCTGGTGCCATGGCGGCGATGGCATTGCGCGAACTGGGGCATGTCGGCTCCATCACCCTGATCGGAGATGAAGCCGAGGCTCCTTATGAGCGACCACCGTTGTCCAAGGATGCGCTGCTGCACCCAGACGACACGCGGATTCTGATTCGGGAACCGAGTCACTATGCGTCCATCCATGTCCAACTGCGGCTGGACACGTCAGTCACGAACGTGGTGGCCGATGAGCGCAAGGTGGTGCTGTCCGATGGATCCTCACTGGACTACGACTTTTTGATTCTTGCCACGGGCGCACGCGCGCGCCGATTGCCGCAATTGGACGCTCTGGGTGCGCGCGTGCATACCCTGCGCTCGATTGCCGATGCACAACGCCTTCAATCACAGCTCGTTCGCGGAGCAAAAGCCATTTTGGTCGGGGCGGGGGTTATCGGGTTGGAATTGGCGTCCAGCTTGATCGACTTGGGCTTGAGTGTGGATCTGGTGGATCAGGCCCCGCGCATCATGTCCCGCAATGCGCCAGAACTTGTCAGCGATGTGCTGAAACAGGCACATGAGTCTTGGGGTGTGCGATTCCACCTTGGAGTGTCTGTCGATGCAGCGCAAGACAATGGCAACGGCATCGTTCTGAATTTGACGGATGGCACCGTGTTGGAGGGCGATCTGCTGGTCTACGGTGTGGGCGCTGTCGTGAACGACGCGCTGGCGCGCAGCGCGGGTATCGAACTCCTGAACGGCGCGGTGGTTGTGAATGCACTTTGCCAGACCTCTCGCCCTGAAATTCTGGCTGCAGGCGATGTCGCAATTACAGTGGGCACGTCCGGCACGCCCATTCGATTGGAGACGTGGGAGAACGCCAACACACAAGCCATGATTGCCGCTCGCACAATCTTGAATTTGGAACCAGCGCCTGCGACAGTGCCTTGGTTCTGGACGGATCAATGTGGCATGAATCTGCAATTTTCCGGTGACATGCAGGCTCCGGACTGGGTGGTTCGAGGGAGCGTCAAAGAGGCCTCGTTCATGGCTTGGGGCTTGCTCAAGGGTGTTGTCGTTGGTGCCATCACCGTCAATCAAGGGCGCGAAATGCGTCCTGCCAAGGAGCTGATCGCCAAGAAGGCTGCCATTCCCGCGTCGGTGCTGGGCGACTTGAAGGTGAATCTGCGCCATCTTGCGAAAGCGCCAGAGCAGTTTGCGGGCAAGGTGGGCTGACTGGGAGAGGCCCTCCCGCCGGGCGCGTGAAATCAGTGCGCTGGGTTGTCAAGCCTTGTCATGCCAGTTGCACGCCCGCGCGTCCGTCTTCCACCACAAACTTTGCCAACTCGCGCATCCTGCTGTTCGCATCGAGCGGGTCGGCCACGGCGTTCAACGTGGTGTTCCACTGGCGTGGGGTGATGTCGCACAGGCCATAGCCGCGTTCTTCGCAGCGGGCAAAAAGCACCTGCGGATTGCCGTTGCGAATCGCGTCGACTTTGTCCTGCGTGGTGCCGGAGCGTGAGCTGATCGATGTGCCGCAGAACTCGCTGGCGATCACGCGGGATTTCTTGCCGTCGCGTTCGCGGGCGTTGACGGCTTCGACGTTGCAGACGTAGTTCTGGTGGATATCTCCACCGATGAAGACCGTGTTGCGTGGCGGGCGGGCGTCGATGGCGCGGATCAGGCGGTCGCGGGCGGGTGGGTAGCCGTCCCAGCTGTCGGTGGATTGCGTGCCCGATGGATAGGTGCGCGGGGTGAACAGTGTTTGCTGCGCGATGACGCTCCAGCGCGGGTGGCGGCTTTGTGCGTCGGCGCGCAGACCTTTTTCCAGCCAGCGTTCTTGATCGAGTCCGAGAAAGCTGCGTGCCGGATCGAGCAATTCTTCGCATTTGTCGGAGCGTGCGGGATTGGCTCCGGCATCGACCTTGCGGCAGGCCTGACGGTCGCGGTACTGGCGGGCGTCGAGCAGGTGGATGTTGGCGAGCTGTCCCCATTGAAAGCGGCGGTAGAGCTGCAGGCTGTGAAAGCCATCGTTGGCGACAAGCGTGGAGGCGCGCAGCGGCATGTGCTCGTAGAACGCCTGCCAGGCGGCAGTGCGCGCGAGCAGAAACTCGGCGGTCGTGCCGCCTTTGCCCCAACTGCCCACATAGTCGTTCTGCACTTCGTGGTCGTCCCAGGTGACGATCCATGGCGCGACGGTGTGGGCCAGTTGCAGGTCCGGGTCGCTCTTGTGCAGCGCATATCGGTCGCGGTAGTCGGCGAGGGTGTGCGGCAGGTGCAGCTTGTGCACGCGCGCCATGCCCTCGGGCTTGGCGGGGGATGCGTACTCGTACATGTAGTCGCCGAGGAACATCACCAGATCGGGCGACTGGGTGGCAGCGTGTCGCCAGGCGGAGTAGAAACCATGCTCCCAACGCTGGCACGATGCGTAGATGACACGCAGTCGCTCCGGCATGTCGTGCGCGGCGGGTGCGGTGCGGGTGCGACCCACGGTGCTGACCGCGTCGCCATGCATGAAGCGGTAGAAGAACCAGTGGCCAGATGGCAGGCCGCGCACTTCCACGTGCACGCTGTGGGCAAAGCTCGGGTCGGCTTCGGCGGTTCCGCGCGCGACGATCTGCTTGAACTGGTCGTCGCGGGCGACCTCCCAGCGCACGGTTTGTGGACCGACGGCGTTGAGCATTTCTGGCGGCAGCGCCGTGCCGGACGGCGGGGCGGCCATGGGCATCAGCCGGGTCCAGAGCACAAAGCCATCGGGTGACGGATCGCCGCTCGCGATGCCCAGGCTGAACGGGTTGTGTTGCAGCTTGGCGTTCTGCGACCATGCCCAGCGCGGCAGTGTGGACATGGCGGAAAGCTGAGCGGCGCGCAGCAGCCATTGGCGGCGGGAGTGGGGCATCGGCATTTTTTGGTGGAGTGGATGGCTCGTGGGACACTGACGATACCGCGAATCGCCTCTTGAATTTTTGGCTACGATTCACCCCCGCAAGAGGGGCAAACGACCAGTGTTCTTTCACGAACACACCCCACAATGGTGGGTTCACGCTTTACCCAACCTACAATCCGGTATTCAGCAGTTGAGACCATGAAGATTCTCATTTCCAACGACGACGGCTATCAGGCGCCGGGCATTGTGGCCCTCCATGACGCCCTCAAGTCCATTGCCGATGTGGAGGTTGTCGCTCCCGAACACAACAACAGCGCCAAGTCGAACGCGCTGACCTTGCATTCGCCGCTGTATGTGCACAAGGCGGCCAACGGCTTTCGCTATGTGAACGGCACGCCTGCGGATTGCGTGCATATCGCGCTGACCGGGCTGCTTGGCTACAAGCCCGACCTGGTCGTCGCTGGCATCAACAACGGCGCGAACATGGGTGACGACACGGTCTATTCGGGCACCGTGGGTGCGGCGATGGAAGGCTATCTGTTCGGCATTCCCGCGATTGCGTTCTCTCAAGTGGACAAGGGCTGGGGCGAGCTGGATGCCGCCGCCGCCAAGGCGCGCGAGTTCGTGCAGCAACTGGAAGCGGCCAAGCACTTCGGCGGCGTGCCATGGCTTCTCAATGTGAATATTCCCAACATGCCCTTCGAGGCGCTCAAGCCGATGCACGTGTGTCGTCTGGGGCGTCGCCATGCGGCGGAGAAGGTGATCGAGCAGCAGAGCCCGCGCGGCGACACCATGTACTGGATCGGCAGCGCCGGTGCGGCTTTCGATGAGGCAGAGGGCACGGATTTCCACGCCACCTCGCACGGTCATGTCTCGATGACGCCGTTGAAGGTCGATCTGACCGATCACGAACGCGTTGGTTATTGGGGGCAGACGCTGCAGCAGACCGGCAAGGAGGCTGCATGAACCAGCGCCGACCGGGCTTTCCCGCCCGCCTGCCCAGTGCCAGCTCTGGCCCCGGAGCTCCCAAGCCGTCGATGAGCAACCCGGTGCGCGCGGTGCCGCGTGTCGCTCCTGCGCCTGCGGGCGTGGGGCTGGATTCATCGACCGTGCGCGAGCGCATGGTGCGCCGCTTGGCCGACTCGGGGATTGGCTCGGCTTCGGTGCTCGCGGCCATGGGTGCCATCGAGCGGCACAGATTTGTTGACAGTGCTTTGGTCAATCAGGCATATGAAGATACAAGTTTACCGATTGGTCTGGGGCAAACCATCTCAAAACCGAGTATCGTCGCGCGCATGGCGGAGTTGCTGTTGGGTGCGCCAGTGGCCAAGACCGAGGGTCTGGGCCGGATACTCGAAATCGGTACCGGCTGCGGTTATCAGGCCGCAGTTCTGGGGCGCATTGCCAAAGAGGTGTATACCATTGAGCGACTTCGTGCGTTGCACGAAAAGGCTCGTGACAACCTGCGCCCGCTCAGACTCACCAATGTGCATCTGATTCTGGGTGACGGCATGCTGGGCTACCCCAAAGGGGCGCCCTACGCAGCCATCATCTCGGCTGCCGGTGGTGAACAATTGCCTGAACAATGGTGTGATCAACTTGCCGTGGGTGGCCGTCTGGTGGCCCCCATGGCTGGCCCGGATGGTAAGCAGATACTTCTCGTGGTGGACAAGACCACCGCGGGTCTCAAGCAGACCGTTCTGGAGGCCGTGAATTTCGTGCCCCTAAAATCAGGGGTCGCCTGAAGGAATGTAGTTATGAATTTATCGCGTAGTCTTGTAGCTTGGGCTTGCGCCACATCGGCCACCATGCTGATGGTCGGTTGCACAAGCACCTCGGTGAACAGGGCTCCCGTCGAAGACCGCGGCAGCTCGGTGGGCAACGGCCCGTCGTCTTCCGGCCAGACCGGCACACCTGCCGTCGATCCCAAGACCTTGCCCGGTTATGAAAACATGGGCAAGCCGGGTTATTACACCGTCAAGCCCGGCGACACGCTGATCCGCATCGGTCTGGAATACGGCCAGAGCTGGAAGGACATCGCACGCTGGAGCAATCTTGAGAACGCCAATGTGATCGAGGTGGGCCAGGTGCTGCGCGTCGTGCCGCCAGGACAGAATCCTTCGACCACCACGGCTGCGACCGAGACCCGTCCTGTGGGTGCGGCTCCGGCGGCACCGAAGCCACCGGCTTCCGCTGCATCGGCTGCCGCTTCTTCGGCAACGGCTGCGCCTGCTCCGGCAGCTCCTGCTCCTGCTCCTTCCCCAGCACCTTCGGCTGGTGGTGACGACCTCAACTTCATGTGGCCGGCCAGCGGCAGCCTGATCGCTGGCTTTGATGAAGCACGCAACAAGGGCTACGACATCAGTGGCAAGGCCGGTGATCCCGTTCTCGCGGCAGCAGATGGTCGCGTGGTCTATGCAGGCGCGGGTCTGCGTGGCTACGGCAACCTGATCATCCTGAAGCACAACAACACCTTCCTCACGGCCTACGCGCACAACCAGACGCTGCTGGTCAAGGAAGACCAGAACGTGCGCAAGGGCCAGAAGATCGCCGAGATGGGCTCGACCGACACCGACCGCGTGAAGCTGCACTTCGAGATCCGTCGTCAGGGCAAGCCGGTCGACCCGTCGCGCTACCTGCCTTCGCGCTGATTCGCAGACAAGACACATCTTGGCAAGCAAGAAGAAGCCCGCCGCTGCAGTAACCCCGGTTGCGCAGCCGGGCGGCAACACTGAAGACGCAATCAACGGGCTGGCCGCAAACGCCAGCCCGATTGTTTTGCAGGAATCCGATGACGACAACGAGCCGGACAACACGGTGGGTGATGAGCCCGCCGAAGTCCGTGAGTTTGTCGTTTCCAGAGAGCAGCATCAGGTCCGTCTGGACAAGGTGCTGGCTGATTGCGTGCCCGAATTCTCGCGCAGCTATCTGCAGCAGTTGCAGGCGGCAGGCGCGGTCGAGCTCAACGGCAAGCAGGCCGCCAAGCCAGCCGCCAAGGTGGCCGCGGGCGATAAACTGCGTGTGGAAATGCGCCCCACGCAGCAGAGCCAGGCCTTCAAGGCCGAGAATCTGCCCATCGACGTGGTCTACGAGGACGAGCATCTGCTGGTGGTGAACAAGCCGGCGGGGCTGGTCGTGCATCCGGCGGCAGGCAACTGGAGCGGCACGCTGCTCAACGCCTTGCTGGGCCGAGACGAACAGGCGCGAGCCTTGCCGCGTGCGGGCATCGTGCACCGTCTCGACAAGGACACCAGCGGCCTGATGGTGGTCGCGCGTTCGCGCCAGACCATGGATGCGCTGGTGCGGATGATCGCCGCGCGCGAAGTGAGCCGTCAGTATCTGGCGATCGCGCATCGCCCGTGGGTGGGTGCCCGCGAGCGCCATGTGAATGTGCCCATCGGTCGTGATCCGCGCAATCGCCTGCGCATGGCCGTGGTCGAGCTGGACCGCAACCCCGGCAAGACCGCGCAGACCGACATTTCGGCACTGGACAGCGTGGACGAGGGCTGCCTCGTGCGCTGCACGCTGCACACCGGACGCACGCACCAGATCCGTGTGCACATGGCTTCGGTGCATCACCCGCTGCTGGCGGATACGCTGTATGGTGGCTCGTCCGTGGGGGCGATGCACAGGCAGGCGCTGCATGCTTTTCGGCTGGCGTTTGCGCATCCGGTGACGGGCAAAGAGTTGGTTTTTTACGCCGATCTCCCGCAAGACATGCGTGGCGCGCTTGATTTGTGGGGGCTGCGTTACAATGCGGACATGCTGACGACACCCGGTTGATGGATTCGCTCCCGGGATTCCAGCGAAAGTCTTTCTATCGCGGCAGATGAGCGCCGCATGCGTTCTCTCTCTTGTCGAGCCGCTGCCTGATTCTGTGGCGCTGCTCCTTTCCCGGAACTGCGGAACCATGAATACGCTGGATGCCAAACGGGTCCTTGAAACCGCGTTGATCTGCGCGCAACAGCCCGTGACCGTGCGCGAACTGCGCGTGTTGTTTGACGATGCTCTGGGCGCCGATACCATCAAGAGTCTGCTGACCGATCTGCAGCTCGACTGGGCGCAGCGCGGCGTGGAACTGGTGCCGGTGGCCACTGGCTGGCGCTTTCAGAGCCGACCCGAGATGCGCGAGTTTCTCGACCGGCTGCATCCCGAGAAGCCGCCGCGTTACACGCGTGCGACGCTGGAAACGCTGGCAATCATCGCCTACCGCCAACCGGTGACGCGCGGCGACATCGAAGACATTCGCGGCGTGACGGTGAACAGTCTCATCATCAAGCAGCTTGAAGACCGCGGCTGGGTGGAGGTGATCGGTCATCGTGAAACAGTGGGCCGTCCCTCGCTGTTCGCCACGACACGGCAGTTTCTGGATGACCTCGGGCTGCAATCGCTGGACCAGCTTCCGGTGCTCGAAGACACCGCTACGCAGAAGGCCATGCTCGATGCGCTCGGCGGCGAGGCTCAGGCCGATGCGCTGCAAGGCGATCTGCTTGAGGCAGGGGTCGGCGGTGCTGAATCTGCGACGGAAGTGGTCCCCGCTACTCCGGAAGGCGAATTGCCGCTGGAGTTTGCCGATTCTGGAATCGATGAAAAGGCGTTGGGCGACGTGGCCGAGTCTGCCGCAGAGCAGGAATCGAGTGAAAGCGAAGAGGGCGAAGAAGCAGGCGCGGAAGCAAGTACAGAAATGGCCGGGGCCGCGCCAGAGCCGACTTTGGCGCAGGACGACAGCAACGACAACGATACACAGGAAGCACCAGCCGAAGCGGAACCCGCAGCGGCTGTTGCGGATGAAGACAACGTAGATACGACGACGGATACGCAAGTACCCTCAACACAACCGCCTTCGGGCGAAAGCGTTGCGCAGGAACCGGCCGGAGAGGAGCAACCAATGCCTCCCCACTCAGGCGACGATGACGACGACGCGGAAAAGAAGATATGAACGATTCAACAGAACAATCTGCCGACGAGCAGAATCCCGCGCCGACCGCTGCGCCGGAAGAGAAAAAGCCGCGCCGTCGCCGCACGACCAAGGTGGCAGCAGACGCAACCGAAGCCGCCGCCGCTCCAACCGAGGCTGTTTCCGAAACCGCTGAAACCGCCGAGCCAGCCGAAAAGCCCAAGCGCAAGCGTGCTCCGCGCAAGACCAAGGCAGACGCCGAGGTGGAAGCATCGGCCGAAGTGCCTGCCGAAATTCAAGCAGATCCCGAGCCCGTTGCGGCAGTCGCTGAGGCCGTGGTCGAAAAGGCCGAGCCTCAACCAGAAGCAGCATCTCCTGCCGTCGTGGCAGAAGTTGCATCCGCGCAAGCTGCTGAGGATCAGGAGTCGCAGCAAGCGCAGCCGCGTGACGGCGAGCGTGGTGAGCGTGGCAATCGCAACCAGCGCAACAACAACGACCGCGGTCGTCAGCGCAACGACAACCGTGGCGAAGGCCGCAACGGCGATCGCCGCGATGGTCGCCGCCCACAGCAAGTCGCTGGTGGTGCAGACGAAGGCTACAAATTCGCCGACGTGATCTCCGGTCAACTCGACCGTGACGAGGAAGACGAAGCCGTCGTCCCGACCAAGCGCGTTCTGCCGCCGCAGGCCGAAACGCCCAAGCTCCACAAGGTGCTGGCGCAGGTCGGTCTGGGCTCGCGCCTGGAGATGGAGCAACTGATCCTTGAAGGCCGCATTTCGGTGAACAACGAGCCGGCCCACATCGGGCAGCGCGTGCAGTTCGGCGACCAGATCAAGATCAACGGCAAGCCGATCCGCTACCGCATCGCGCCGCCTCCGGTGCGCGTGCTGGCCTATCACAAGCCTGTGGGTGAAGTGGTCACGCATGACGATCCGCAGAACCGCCCGACGGTGTTCCGCAAGCTGCCGCGTCTGGTGCAGGGCAAGTGGCAGTCGGTGGGTCGTCTCGATCTGAATACCGAAGGTCTGCTGCTGTTCACCAGTTCCGGCGATCTGGCCAACAAGCTGATGCACCCCCGTTTCGGTCTGGAGCGCGAATACGCCGTGCGCGTGCTGGGTGCTCTGAGCAACGACGAAAAGGCGCGTCTGCTCGAAGGCGTGCAACTCGAAGACGGCGTGGCCTCGTTCGGCTCCATCGAAGATGGCGGTGGTGAGGGTGCGAACCAGTGGTATCGCGTCACCATCTCCGAAGGCCGCAACCGCGAAGTGCGTCGCATGATGGAATCGGTGGGCCATGCGGTGAGCCGCCTGATCCGCATCCGCTACGGCGCGATGATGCTGCCGCGCGGCCTCAAGCGCGGAGCCTGGATGGAACTCGACGAGCGCGACATCCGTGCGCTGGTGGCTGCAGCCGGTGCGGGCGAAGTGTTGGAAACCCGCTCCGGCGGCAATGCCGACTCGCGCGGCGGTGCTCAGGGGCAAGGCCAAGGTCGTGGTGGCAACAACAACCGCCGTACCGGGGGGCTGCGCAGCCCGTTGGGCAATGGCGGCCGTGGCGGCAATCGCCAGAATCAGGGCGGCGACGGCCAGCGTGGCGGCCCGCGTGATCAAGGCGGTGGCTATGGCGGTCAGGGTGGCGGTCAAGGCGGCTACGGTGGCGGTCAGGAGCGCTCGGCTGGCGGCGGTGGTGGTCGCAACAACCAGAACAATCGCGGTCGTGGCGGCAATTCCGGCGGCGGTTCTTCGCAGCCTGATCCGATGAAGACCTCCGTGGGCTACATCGGCAGCGACAGCTTCTCGCGCCAACGCCAGCAGCAGCGCAACAACGGTCCGCGCCGTCGCGATCGTTAAGTTTTCATGACGGTGAAATGAAGGGACGCGAAGATTTCGCGTCCTTTTGTGCCTCTTTGGGGCTGTCACATTTCACCCGTGACGAAAAGGCCTTCGCCAAGGTTTTGGCGAAAAGCTAAAATACCCGGTTTTGCTCTTCAGGCAAAAAAAGTCCATACATCAACAGGAAACCATCAAATGGCTATCGAACGTACCCTCTCCATCATCAAGCCCGACGCAGTTGCGAAGAACGTGATCGGTCAAATCTACGCACGCTTCGAAGCTGCCGGCCTGAAGGTCGTGGCTGCTCGCATGGCTCACCTGTCGCGTCTGGAAGCTGAACAGTTCTACGGTGTTCACAAGGAACGTCCTTTCTTCAAGGATCTGGTGGACTTCATGATCTCCGGTCCTGTGATGATCCAGGCTCTGGAAGGCGAAAACGCCATCCTGAAGAACCGCGAACTGATGGGCGCCACCGACCCCAAGAAGGCAGCGCCCGGCACGATCCGCGCTGACTTCGCTGACAGCATCGACGCCAACGCTGTTCACGGCTCCGACGCCGCTGAAACTGCTGCCGTGGAAGTGGCTTTCTTCTTCCCGGGCATGAACATCTACGCTCGTTGATTCGGGAACTGCACGGGATCGGGTCAGTCCCACTTCCGTGCAATCTGAATTTTTGAAACACTTCTCTCCCGCGTGGACATGGACTGGTTTGCGTTATGACCACGAATCTTCTTGACTTTGACTTGAACGGCCTCACCGCATTTTGCGAAGGTTTGGGGGAGAAGCGTTTCCGCGCCACGCAGCTGTTTCGCTGGATTCACCAGCGTGGTGCGAGCGATTTCGACCAGATGAGCGATCTGGCCAAGTCGCTGCGTGAAAAACTGCGCGGCATCGCGCATGTCACGGCTTTGCCCGTGGTGACCGAACACATCTCCACCGACGGCACGATCAAGTGGCTGTTCGACGTGGGTGATGGCAATGCGGTCGAAACCGTTTTCATTCCCGAGGATGACCGTGGCACGCTGTGTGTCTCCTCGCAGGCCGGTTGCGCGGTCGGTTGCCGCTTTTGCTCGACGGGGCATCAGGGCTTCAGCCGCAATCTGACGACCGGCGAAATCATCGCCCAGCTCTGGTACGCCGAGCATTTCCTGCGCAAGCGCTTCAATACCGATGAACGCGTCATCTCCAACGTGGTGATGATGGGCATGGGCGAGCCGCTGCAGAACTACTCGGCGCTGGTGCCTGCGCTGCGCACCATGCTCGACGATCACGGCTACGGCCTGTCGCGCCGCCGCGTGACCGTCTCCACGTCGGGTGTTGTGCCCTTCATGGACAAGCTGGCGCTGGACTGCCCCGTGGCACTGGCCGTGTCGCTGCATGCGCCCAATGACGAGCTGCGCGACAACCTCGTGCCGCTGAACCGCAAATATCCGCTCAAGGAGCTGTTGCAGACCTGCAACCGTTACCTCGAACACGCGCCGCGTGACTTCATCACGTTCGAGTACTGCATGCTCGACGGCGTCAACGATCAACCCGAACATGCGCGCCAGCTCATAGATCTGGTGCGCGGTCAGGGGGTAGACAATGTCTCCTGCAAGTTCAACCTGATACCCTTCAACCCATTCCCGGCATCCGGGCTCAAGCGCTCCAGCAACGCTCAAGTGACGATGTTTGCAAAAATGTTGTCCGATGCGGGTATCGTTACCACCGTGCGCAAGACCCGTGGTGACGACATCGATGCCGCCTGCGGTCAACTGGCGGGCGATGTGCGGGACCGCACGAAGGTGGAGCAACGCATGGCGAAGCTCCGCACCATCGAACTCAAACAGATCTCCTGAGGTCTGTCCTGAGGCATGAACAATTCAAGGGGATCGGTATGAATGGATGGGGCTTTGGTTGGCGACGGGCTGGGCTGGTGGGATGTACTGCAGCTACGGTGCTGGTCGCCACGATGGGCCTCAGCGGCTGCGTGAGCACCACTTCCACGACCGAGGCCGATAGCAGCCAGATGACCGCTGCGCCCGATACCGATGTGCGCCGCCGTGCCCGCATCCGTCTGGAGTTGGCTGCCAACTACCTGCAGCGTGGTCAGCCGACCGTGGCGCTCGACGAAGTGCGTCAGGCGATCAGTCTCGATTCCTCGTTTGTGGATGCCTACCACTTGCGCGGTCTGATTTTCATGCAGATGAACGATCTGAACGCCGCCGAAGAAAGCCTCAACCGCGCGCTGAGCCTGCGTTCCAACGATCCCGACATCCTGCACAACCTGGGTTGGCTGCAGTGCCAGAAGCAGCAATACGCCAAGGCCGAAGCCCTGTTCGATCAGGCGCTGGCCATTCCGACCTATCTGGATCGCAACAAGACGCAGATGTCCAAGGGTGTGTGTCTGGTGCGTGCGGGCAAGCCCGATCAGGCCGAACCGATCCTGACGCGCGCCTACGAGCTCGACGCGGGCAACCCGATTCTGGGTTACGAGGTCGCCAAGCTGAAGTTCGACAAGGGCGATCTCAAGCGTGCGCAGTTCTATGTGCGCCGCGTGAACAACGGAAATTTCTCCACCGCAGAATCTCTGTGGCTGGGTATCAAGATCGAGCGCGGGCTGAGCGATCCGGTGGCCGTGCGCCAACTGGCCGACCAACTGCGCAAACGTTTCCCGGATTCCAAACAAATGCTGGCCTACGAGAGAGGTGCTTTCAATGAGTGAGCAGCAGGGCATGGGTGCCGCAGTGCCTGATGAAGAAATGAACCAAGCCCAGTTCGCGGGTGCCTCGGCGGGAGAAATCCTGCGCCAGGCGCGAGAAGCAGCGGGCGTGCACATTGCCGCGCTGGCCGTGGCGCTCAAGGTGCCGGTCAGCAAGATCGATGCGCTCGAGACCGGGCGCTTTGACGAGTTTCCCGACAACGTGTTCATGCGCGCGCTGGCTGCCAGTGTGTGCCGCACATTGAAGATCGAGTCCGCTCCCGTTCTGGCCCTGTTGCCATCGGGAGGGCCGCAGACGCTCAATGTGACGAGCGGCCTGAATGCTTCGTTCAAGGACCCGACGGGCCGCTTCAAGGTGGAAAGCTCGCTGGAGCGCCCGAACAAGTCGCGCTGGGTGGGTGCTGCCGTAGTCGTGCTGCTGGTCGGCGCGCTGGCCGTGGCGTTCTTCCCGCACAAGGATGCGTCTTCCGTATCCGACAGCCAGACTGGCACCGTCGCACCGGATGCCTCCGGCGGCGCTGCAACGGGCGAGCCGCGTGAGGCTGTTGCCACTGTGGAGCCAGTGGCCAGCGAAGCGGTTGCCAATGCTGCAACTACAGCGCCTGCTGCAACGTCAGCCGCAGTGACTCCTGTCGCTCAGGCTGCGGCCAGTGCTCCTGCGGCGGTTGCCAGCGCTGCGGTTGCGGCGGCGATGCCAGCTTCGGCTGCCGTGCCTGGTGATCCTTCCAATGTTCTGGAGATCAGGGCCCGCGAAGCTTCGTGGATCAAGATCGTCAGCGCCGTCAATGGCGTGGTGCTGCAGCGCGAACTGAAGACCGGCGAGACCGTCGTCGCCACCGGTGCGCCGCCGTTCAATGTGACCGTGGGTCGTCCCGATTCCACCGATGTCATCGTGCGTGGCCAGCCCATGTCGATGAGCAATTACCCGCGCGGCGCCGTCGCGCGATTTGAGGTGAAGTAAAAATGTCCTCTTCGGATCAACCTGTAGCGATGTCGGCCCCTGCGGCTCGCCGTTCGCGGCAGGCCAGGGTGGTGTGGGGTGACCGCGTGGTCACCGTGGGTGGCGACGCGCCGGTGCGCGTGCAGTCCATGACCAACACCGACACCGTGGACGCGGTGGGTACCGCCATCCAGGTCAAGGAACTCGCGCGTGCGGGCTCCGAGATGGTGCGCATCACCGTCAACACGCCGGAAGCGGCTGCGGCCGTGCCCTACATCCGCGAGCAGCTCGACCGCATGGGCGAGAACGTGCCGCTGGTGGGTGACTTCCACTACAACGGCCACCGCTTGCTCACCGAATACCCGGACTGCGCCAAGGCGCTGTCCAAGTACCGCATCAACCCCGGCAACGTGGGCAAGGGCGACAAGCGCGACAAGCAGTTCGGTCAGATGATCGAAGCCGCCATTCAATACGACAAGGCCGTGCGCATCGGCGTGAACTGGGGCAGTCTGGATCAGGAACTGCTCGCCAGCCTGATGGACGAGAACAGCCTCCGCGCCAAGCCTTGGGAGGCCAAGCAGGTGATGTACGAGGCGCTGATCACTTCAGCCGTCGACTCCGCCAAGCGCGCCGAGGAAATGGGCCTGAACGGCAACCAGATCATTCTGTCGTGCAAGGTCAGCGGCGTGCAGGACCTGATCGCGGTCTACCGCGCGCTCTCGCAACGTTGCGACTATGCGCTGCATCTGGGCCTGACCGAAGCCGGCATGGGCACCAAGGGCATCGTCGCTTCGACGGCTGCGCTGTCGGTGCTGCTGCAGGAAGGCATTGGCGACACGATCCGTGTTTCGCTGACTCCCCAACCGGGCGAGGCACGCACGCAAGAAGTGGTGGTTGCTTCCGAAATTCTGCAATCGCTGGGTTTGCGCATGTTCGTGCCCAGCGTCACGGCGTGCCCCGGCTGCGGTCGCACGACCAGCACGACGTTTCAGGTGCTGGCCAAGCAGATCGACGATTTCCTGCGTCTGCAGATGCCGGTCTGGCGTGGCCGCTATCCGGGCGTGGAAAAGATGAAAGTGGCCGTCATGGGCTGCATCGTCAACGGCCCCGGCGAGAGCAAGCATGCCGACATCGGCATCAGCCTGCCGGGCACGGGCGAGGCACCTGCCGCTCCGGTGTTCATCGACGGCGAAAAGGCGATGACCCTGCGCGGCGAGGGCATTGCCAACGAATTCCAGCAAGTGGTGGAAAGCTATATTGCGAAGCGCTTCGGTGGGGATCAGACCGCCTGAGTCGTGTAAAGAAAGCATTTGATTGACGGGATCGGGCACTGCTTTTGGGGTGCCCTTTCGCATTCAGGCGAAAATCCCATCTTTCCGCAGAATGAACAAGGCGCGGCATCCTTTCGAACGCGCTGCAGACAACAAAAGGTATTTCAGTTGAGCAAGACTCAGAAATTGGTGGCCATCAAGGGAATGAACGACATTCTCCCTTCCGAATCCGCAAAGTGGGAGTGGCTGGAAGACAAGGTTCGCAACCTGATGGCACGCTTTGCGTACCGCAATACGCGCCTGCCCATCGTGGAGTCGACGGCGCTGTTTGTGCGCGGCCTCGGCGAGGTGACCGATATCGTCGAAAAGGAGATGTACTCCTTTGAAGACCGTGCCGACAAGCATGGGCAGGCCGAGCACCTGACGCTGCGCCCCGAAGGCACTGCAGGTCTGGTGCGCGCCGTGGTCGAGCACAACATGCTCTATGAAGGCGGCAAGCGCCTGTACTATATGGGCCCGATGTTCCGCCGCGAGAAGCCGCAGCGTGGCCGCTATCGCCAGTTCCATCAGATCGGTGCCGAGGCGCTGGGCTTTCCCGGTGCGGAAGTCGATGCCGAGCTGATTCTGCTGGCCCACAGCCTGTGGCAGGAAATCGGTCTGCAGAACGTCGAGCTGCAGCTCAACAGTCTTGGCCAGCCCGAAGAGCGCAAGGCGCATCGCGCGGCGCTGATCGAATACCTCGAAAAGAACGTCGACCAGCTCGATGAAGACGCGCGTCGCCGCCTGTACAGCAACCCGCTGCGCATTCTGGACACCAAGAATCCTGCCATGCAGGATCTGGTGAACGCCGCGCCGCGCCTGTTCGATTTCCTCGGCGAAGCCTCGCTCAAGCATTTCGACGCGGTGAAGGCCATTCTGGACGCCAACGGCGTGAAGTGGACCCTGAACACGCGTCTGGTGCGCGGTATGGACTACTACAACCTCACGGTGTTCGAGTTCGTCACGACACAGCTCGGCTCGCAGGGCACGATCTGCGGCGGCGGTCGCTACGACTACCTGATCGAGCAGGTCGGCGGCAAGCCCGCTCCTGCCGTTGGTTGGGCGCTGGGTGTGGAGCGTGTGCTGGAGCTGCTCAAGGAGCAGGAACAGTCGACTCCCGATCTGGTGCCGGATGCCTATGCCATCGTTCCCGACGCGGGCACTTTGCCAACCGTGATGGCTGCGCTGCAGACGCTGCGCGTGGCTGGCGTGAGTGTGCAGATGCATACTCCCACCACGGCAGGCGAGGGCATGGGCAGCATGAAGTCGCAGTTCAAGAAGGCCGACGCCAGCGGTGCTCGCTTTGGCCTGATCTTCGGCGCGGACGAAATGGCGCGCGGCGCGGTGACCGTCAAGTCACTGCGCGATGGCGACGGCCAGCAGGTGGAGCAGCAGCTCGCGTCGATCGACCAGTGGGCGGCAACGCTCCGGGTCGCCGGTTGAGCCGTCTCGGTTAAGTAGTATCAGAAGCAGTCACACAAGCAGCGGAACACATCATCATGGCCAATCATTTTGACCTCGAAGAACAGGAACAGATCGACCAGCTCAAGCACTTCTGGAAACAGTGGGGCACGCTGATCACGGCCGCGGTGGTGGTGGTATGTGGCGGCTTTGCCGCGTACAACGGCTACAACTACTGGCAGAACCGCCAGGGCATGCAGGCCGCCATCCTGTTCGACGAAGTGGACTCGGCTGCGGCAGCCAACGACGCACAGCGCGTGCAGCGCGCCTTCGACGACATGAAGGCCCGCTATCCCGGCACGGCTCAGGCGGGACAAGCCGGTCTGGCTGCTGCCAAGGTGATGATGGATGCGAACAATCTGGATGGTGCCAAGGCGGTGCTCGAATGGGTGGCCAAGGATGCCAAGTTCGACGGTCAGAAGTCGCTGGGGCGCCTGCGTCTGGCGTCGTTGCTGATCGAGCAGAAGGCGTATCCTGAAGCGCTCAAGCAGCTCGAGGGCAATGTGCCACCTGAATTCGCCGCCTCTTTTGCCGATCGCAAGGGCGATGTGCTGGCGCTGAGCGGCGATGCCAAGGCGGCCGTTGCGGCATATCAAGAGGCGCATGCCAAACTCGACTCACGCTCCAGCTATCGCCGCGTGATCGAAGCCAAGCTCAATTCGCTGGGCGCGAAGGTGCAGGTCGCCGCGGCTCAAACAACGGGGAGTAGTCAGTGAAAATGAGGTTCTCTAGCAAGTCGCGCGGTGTCTTCACGGCAGGCGTATTGGCGAGCGCTTTGGCGCTGAGTGGCTGTTCGCTGTTCAGCAGCAAGTCTGCCCCGAAGCCGATGGAGCTTGGCCCGAACGTGCCGGTGCTCCCGGTCTCGCAGGCCTGGAAGGCCAGCATGGGCAAGGTCGAAGGCATTGTGCTGGAGCCGCGCGTCAACGGCGATACGGTCACCGTGGCGTCCGACGCGGGCGAAGTGCTGGCGCTCAACGCCCGCACGGGCGCAGTCGCATGGCGCGTGAGTCTGGCGACACCGCTGTCTGCAGGCGTGGGCAGCGATGGTCGCTGGAGCGCGGTGGTCAGCAAGAGCAACGAGTTGATCGCCGTCGAAGGTGGCAAGCAACTGTGGCGCAAGCAGCTTCCGATTCAGGTCTTCACGGCACCGCTGGTGGCTGGCAACCGCATTTTCGTGCTGGCGGCTGACCGCTCGGTCTACGCCTACGACGCGGCCTCCGGCCAGCGTCTGTGGGTGCAGCAACGTCCGGGCGAGGCACTGGTTCTGCGTCAGCAGGGCGTGCTGATGGCCATGGGCAACACGCTGGTCACGGGTCTGGGTGGTCGCCTTGTGGGCTTCAATCCCGACAACGGCTCGATCCGCTGGGAAGCGCCTTTGGCGAGCCCGCGCGGCACGAACGATGTCGAGCGTCTGGTGGAAATCGCCGGTCGCACCAGCCGCATCGGCGACAACATCTGCGCGCGCGCCTTCCAGACATCCGTGGGTTGCGTCGATGTCGAACGCGGTGGCGTGGTCTGGTCGCAGACTGCGGCTGGCAACGAGGGCATCGATGGTGACGACAATGCGATCTACGGCGTTGAAAGCAACGGCACGGTCATCGCATGGAAGCGTGCCGATGGCGCCAAGGTCTGGAGCAGCAACCGCCTGCGTTACCGCAATCTGACGGCACCGCTGGTGCTCGGCCGCTCCGTGGTGATCGGCGAGTCCAACGGCGATGTGCACATGCTCTCGCGCGAAGATGCCGCTCCGCTCAACCGTCTGTCGACGGACAAATCCGGTGTCGCCACTGCCCCTGTGGCTGCGGCTGACACGCTCGTCGTGGTCACCCGCGACGGTGGAATCTACGGCTTCAGGCCGCAATAATCAAAACACAACATGAAGCCAGTTATAGCTTTGGTCGGACGCCCCAATGTGGGCAAGTCCACCTTGTTCAATCGAATGACGAAGTCGCGCGACGCCATCGTTGCCGACTTTGCGGGATTGACGCGTGACCGGCATTACGGAAATGGCCGCCAGGGCAAGTACGAGTACATCGTGATCGACACCGGCGGCTTCGAGCCAGATGCCTCCTCGGGCATCTTCCGCGAAATGGCCAAGCAGACGCAGCAAGCGGTTGCCGAGGCCGATGTCGTCATTTTTGTGGTCGACGTGCGCGCCGGCCTTTCGGCTCAGGACCACGAGATCGCCAAATACCTGCGCCGCCTCGGCAAGCCAGCGCTGCTGGTGGGCAACAAGGCGGAAGGCATGAAGGACACCATGCACATGGCCGAGTTCTATGAACTCGGTCTGGGCGAGGTCTATCCGATTTCTGCAGCGCACGGGCAGGGCGTTCGTCCGTTGGTCGAGCACGCACTCGGGCAACTCAATCTGCCGGATCCCGATGAGGACGCCGATGATGCTGACAAGGGTGTCATTCGCCTGGCGGTCGCCGGTCGCCCGAATGTGGGCAAGTCCACGTTGATCAACACCTGGCTGGGTGAAGAGCGCCTTGTTGCGTTCGACATGCCCGGCACGACGCGCGATGCGATCTCGGTGCCTTTCGAGCGCCTGGGTCAACGCTTCGAGCTGATCGACACGGCCGGTCTGCGCCGCAAGGGCAAGGTGTTCGAGGCGATCGAGAAGTTCTCGGTGGTCAAGACGCTGCAAGCCATTGAAGATGCCCACGTCGTGCTGCTGCTGCTCGACGCCACGCAGGGCGTGACCGATCAGGACGCGCACATCGCGGGCTACATTCTGGAAAGCGGCCGTTCGGTCGTGATCGCGGTGAACAAGTGGGATGCGGTGGATGACTACCAGCGCCAGTTGCTGGAGCGCTCCATCGAGACGCGCCTGTCGTTCCTGAAGTTCGCGCCGATGCACTTCATTTCGGCGATCAAGCGTCAGGGCATCGGCCCGCTGTGGACTTCGATTCTGCAAGCCTACAAGGCGGCGACCTGCAAGATGCCGACGCCGGTGCTCACGCGCCTGCTGCTCGAAGCCGTGCAGTTCCAGACGCCGAAGAAGTCCGGCATGTATCGCCCGAAGATGCGTTACGCCCACCAGGGTGGCATGAATCCGCCAGTGATCGTGATCCACGGCAATTCGCTCGAACACGTGACGGATGCGTACAAGCGCTTTCTCGAAACACGTTTCCGCAAGGAATTCAATCTCGTGGGCACCCCCTTGCGAATCGAGATGAAGACCTCACATAATCCCTACGCCGATAAATAAATTTTTGAGGCACTAGCACCAAAACAACAACCGTTCAAGCCCTTGCCTAGTGTGGGGCTGGGGCGCTGTGGTAAGGTGTCGGTTTACAACAACGCTCTGAGAACACGGAGAATATCGTGAGCAATAAAGGCCAACTTCTGCAAGATCCCTTTCTGAATGCACTGCGTCGCGAGCATGTGCCCGTTTCGATCTATCTGGTCAACGGTATCAAGCTGCAAGGCCAGATCGAGTCATTCGACCAATATGTCGTGCTGCTGCGCAACACAGTGACTCAGATGGTCTACAAGCACGCCATTTCCACCATCGTCCCGGGCCGCGCTGTGAATTTCTCCACAGCCGACAACGCTGACGCTGAAACCAACCAGTAAAGCCGCCATCTGCATGGCGGTCACTCTTCGACCGTCGGGTCGTGAGTTTCTATAGAAGGCTCTAGACTTTGAGCGTTGAAGAAGAAGTCCCTGTGCAAGGCAATGCCCCGGTCATCCTGGTCGGGGTCGATTTTGGAGCACCCCATTTCGATGGGGAGCTCGAAGAACTCGGCCTTCTGGCCGAAACTGCGGGCCTGAAACCGGTCGCCCGCCTGACCTGCAAGCGCAAGGCGCCCGATGCGGCGCTTTTCGTGGGTTCGGGCAAGGCCGAAGAAATTCGCCTGCTGGCCCAGACCTATGGCGCCAAGGAAATCCTGTTCGATCAGGCGCTGAGCCCTGCTCAGCAGCGCAATCTCGAGCGCGCGCTCGGCTTGCCGGTCAACGACCGGACGCTGCTGATTCTCGAAATCTTCGCCCAGCGTGCACGCAGCCATGAAGGCAAGTTGCAGATCGAGCTGGCGCGCCTGCAATACATCGCCACCCGACTCGTGCGCCGCTGGTCTCACTTGGAGCGTCAGCGCGGCGGTATCGGTGCGCGCGGTGGTCCGGGTGAAACGCAGATCGAGCTGGATCGCCGGATGATCAACGATGCGATCAAGCGCACCAAGGATCGGCTGGTCAAGGTCAAGAAGCAGCGCAACACGCAACGCCGCCAGCGCGAACGCCGCGAGGTGTTCAGCACGTCCTTGGTCGGCTACACCAACGCGGGCAAGTCCACGCTGTTCAATGCGCTGGTCAAGGCGCGCGCCTATGCGGCCGACCAGTTGTTCGCGACGCTGGACACGACCACGCGCCAGATGTATCTGGGCGACGAGGTCGGATCGATTTCCATCTCAGACACCGTCGGATTCATCCGCGATTTGCCTCACGGATTGGTCGATGCCTTCCAGGCCACCTTGCAGGAAGCGGTCGAGGCCGATCTGCTGCTGCATGTGGTCGATGCGTCGAACCCGCATTTTCCCGAGCAGATCGAGCAGGTGCAGCGCGTGCTGGCCGAAATCGGTGCGGAGGACATTCCGCAGGTGCTGGTGTTCAACAAGCTCGATGCGATCCCGCCCGAGCAAGTGCCCAGCCAGATGCGTGACGAGTACGAACTCGAAGGCCGCCGCATGCCGCGCGTCTTCCTGAGTGCGCAAAAGGGCGAGGGCCTGGCGGCGCTGCGTGAGGAGCTGGTTCAGGCTGCTTTGGCCGCGCGCAGGCAGTCGATGTCCCCTGAGCCTGCTGCTGAATTTCAGTCCGAAGAGCATTGATTGGCACAATACCTTCCTATCAAAGCGTCTAAGAGAACAAGAGAACCTGGCATGAACTCTGACAACATCGCATTTCGTTGGGCCACGTTGCCCCAGCGCATACGCGGGATGTTCAACCTGAATGACCCTCGCTGGGGGCGTGGTGACGACAAGTCCGAAGGCGGCGGCTCGTCACCGCAGCAGGACAACAACCAGCAACCACGTCCGCCGCAGAACAACGGTCAACAGCCTCCCGATGGTCGTCAGCGCGGCCAGGGCAACAACAATGGTGGTGGCGGTGGCCAGCCACCGGATCTGGATGAAATGTTCCGAGACCTGAATCGCAAACTCTCGGGCCTGTTCGGTGGTGGCAACAAGGGCTCGAACAACAACAACGGCGGCAATGGCGGCGGTTTCCAGCCCGGCATGAAGGGCGCTGGCATCGGCGTCGGCGTGATTGCTGCAGTGGCTTCCGTGATCTGGCTTGGCACGGGCGTGTTCATCGTGCAGGAAGGTCAGCAAGCGGTCATCACCCAGTTCGGCAAGTACAAGTCGACTGTGGGTGCGGGTCTGAACTGGCGTCTGCCATACCCCATCCAGAAGCATGAGCTGGTCTACGTGACTCGCATTCGCTCTGCCGATGTGGGGCGTGATGCCGTCATCAAGAGCACGGGTCTGCGCGAGTCGGCCATGCTGACGGAAGACGAGAACATCGTCGAAATCAAGTTCGCCGTGCAATACCGTCTGAGCGACGCACGTGCGTGGTTGTTCGAGAGCCGCGATCCTGAAAACACCATCGTGCAAGTGGCCGAGACGGCGGTGCGCGAAGTGGTCGGCAAGATGAAGATGGATTCGGCACTGGCTGACGAGCGCGACCAGATTGCGCCGCGCGTACGTGATCTGATGCAGACCATTCTGGATCGCTACAAGATCGGCGCCGAAATCGTCGGCATCAACCTGCAGCAGGGCGGTGTGCGTCCTCCCGAGCAAGTGCAGGCGTCGTTCGACGATGTGCTCAAGGCGGGTCAAGAACGCGTGCGTCTGCAGAATCTGGCGCAGGCCTATGCCAACGACGTGATTCCGCGCGCGGCTGGTTCCGCCTCGCGTCTGTCCGAAGAAGCGCAGGCTTACAACGCCAAGATCGTGGCTACCGCGCAGGGTGATGCGGGACGTTTCAGCTCCGTGCTGACCGAGTACCAGAAGGCTCCGCAAGTCACGCGTGATCGCATGTATGTCGACACGATGCAGCAGATCTACTCCAACGCCACCAAGGTAGTGGTCGAGTCGAGCAAGGGCTCGAACCTGCTGTATCTGCCGCTGGACAAGATCATGCAATCCGTCTCGCAGGCATCGAACAATGCTGCCACCACTGCAGTCGATTCGTCGGCTGCGGCAACCGCACCGGCTGCGACCAGCGCCGCTGCGCCGAATGTTGATCCACGTGCCCGCGACAGCAATCGTTCGCGTGAGCGCGATGCGCGATAAGAGGGAGATGAAGTCGTGAACAAAGTTGGTTTTTGGATCACCTCTCTGTTGATCGCCCTGGCACTTGGCAGCTCCATGCTGTTCGTGGTCGATCAACGCCAGTTCGGCGTGGTGTATGCCTTGGGTCAGATCAAGGAAGTCATCACCGAGCCGGGTCTCAACTTCAAGATGCCGCCGCCGTTCCAGAACGTGCGCTACATCGACAAGCGTCTGCTGACACTCGACAGCACCGACACCGAATCCATGCTCACTGCCGAAAAGCAGCGTGTGGTGATCGACTGGTACGTGCGCTGGCGCATCTCCGATCCATCTGCGTACATCCGCAACGTGGGTCCGGACGAAGCCGCTGGGGCAATGCAACTCAACCGCGTGGTGCGCAACTCCTTTCAGGAAGAAGTCAACCGCCGCACCGTGCGCGAACTGCTGTCGTCCAAGCGCGAAGTGCTGATGGCCGACGTCAAGCGCGAAGTGCTCGAAGCCGTTCGCGGCTCCAAGCCCTGGGGTATCGACATCGTGGACGTGCGCATCACGCGCGTTGACTATGTGGAAGCGATCACTGCGTCCGTCTACGGTCGCATGGAAGCCGAACGCCAGCGCGTGGCCAACGAGCTGCGCTCGACAGGCGCTGCCGAAGCCGAAAAGATCCGCGCCGATGCCGACAAGCAGCGTGACGTGATCGTCGCCAATGCGTACCGCGATGCGCAAAAGCTCAAGGGTGACGGCGATGCGCAGGCCGCTCGCGTCTACGCCGAAGCGTTCGGTCGCGATCCTTCGTTCGCGCAGTTCTACCGCAGCCTCGATGCCTACAAGGCGAGCTTCGGCAAGAAGGGTGACGTGATGGTGGTTGATCCATCGTCTTCCGAGTTCTTCAAGAACTTCACCGCGCCTGCAGGCTCTGCTCGAAGCGGCAAGTGATGGAGCCTCGGCTCCATTCCTGAGTACTTTCCTTTGTCATGGATTGGTTGCAAGCCCTCTGGACAGCCACCGCTCTGGTGCTGATTCTCGAGGGCTTGTTGCCTTTGATGTCCCCGCTCAACTGGTGTCGTGCCATGGCGGCGATCGCGCAGTTGCGTGATGGACAGATTCGCTTTCTGGGCCTTCTGGCCATCATCGCGGGTGTCATCATTCTGCTGCTTGTGTAGTGGAAGACCCGTACGGAGCTACTTGATTTCAAGCAGTCCGGTAGAATCACGCTTTTAACAGCATCCCCATTTCTCATGTCTGCTTGGGTCCTGCCGGATCACATCGCCGATGTATTGCCCTCAGAGGCTCGGCGCATTGAAGAACTTCGCCGTGGATTGCTAGATACAGCCCGTAGTTACGGGTATGAACTGGTAATGCCGCCGTTGCTGGAGCATTTGGAATCGTTGCTGACGGGCACGGGCGAGGCGCTGGACTTGCAGACGTTCAAGCTCGTCGACCAGCTCTCGGGTCGCTCGCTCGGCGTGCGCGCCGACACCACGCAGCAGGTCGCCCGCATCGATGCTCACCTTTTGAACCGTCAGGGCGTCACGCGTCTGTGCTACTGCGGGCCCGTGCTGCATGCGCTACCGGACCGTCCCCACGCCACTCGCGAACCTTTGCAGTTCGGCGCGGAAATCTACGGTCACGCGGGTATCGAAGCCGACATCGAATCCGTGTTGCTCGCGCTGGAATGCCTGCGCGTGGCCGAAGTGCAGAACCCGAGCGTGGACTTGGCCGATGTTCGCATCGTGCGCAGTCTGCTGGCGGGTGTGCCTGCGGGTCTGTCGACGCTGGCCGATGTCCATGCGGCACTGGCCGTCAAGGATGCCAGCGAGCTCAAGGAACTGACCAAGTCCTTCCCCGAACAATCCCGTGAAGGTCTCCAGACTTTGCTGCAGCTTTACGGCGACGTGAAGGTGCTGGACGAGGCCGAAAAGGCGCTGGGCCATTTTGCCGGTGTGAAGGCGGTTCTTCAGGACCTGCGCACGACGGCAGCGCGCATCAGCCCGGCCCGCGTGACTTTCGATCTGGCGCATGCCCGTGGTTACAGCTACTACAGCGGCGCGCGCTTTGCGATCTACGTGCCGGGTGCAAGCGATGCACTGGTGCGCGGCGGTCGCTACGACGAAGTCGGCGCGGTGTTTGGTCGCAACCGTCCCGCAGCAGGTTTCAGTCTGGACATCAAGCAACTCGTCAGCGCTGTGGCTCCCAAGCCGCTCAAGGCTGCCATTCGTGCGCCCTGGGGTGTCGATGGCGATGTCGCGCTGGCCATTGCAGCCCTGCGTCAGCAGGGTGAGACAGTGGTCTGCGTCCTGCCGGGACATGAGAGCGAAGTGGATGAATTCCACTGTGACCGCGAATTGGTGCAGGTAGCCGACCGCTGGGTCGTGCGCGCTATCTGACGTTTGGTTTTTTAGTATTTGATCGGATTCGAAATGAAGACAAGCAAGGGTCGTAACGTCGTGGTCGTCGGCACCCAGTGGGGTGATGAGGGCAAGGGCAAGCTGGTCGACTGGTTGACGGAAAGCGCGCAAGGTGTCGTGCGTTTCCAAGGTGGCCACAACGCAGGCCACACGCTGGTGATCAACGGCGTGAAGACTGCTTTGCACCTGATTCCGAGCGGCATCATGCGCGCTGGCGCCAAGTGCTATATCGGCAATGGCGTGGTGCTCTCGGCTGCCAAGCTGTTCGAAGAAATCGAAGGTCTGGAAAAGGCAGGCGTTGAAGTGCGCGGCCGTCTGCGCGTGAGCGAAGCCTGCCCGCTGATCCTACCTTTCCATGCAGCCCTCGACGTGGCGCGTGAAGCAGCGCGTGAACGCGGCGGCGTTGAAAAGATCGGTACGACCGGTCGCGGCATCGGCCCTGCGTACGAAGACAAGATCGCTCGCCGTGCGCTGCGCGTTCAGGACATGAAGTATCCAGACCGCTTCGCCGCCAAGCTGCGCGAACTGCTGGCTCTGTACAACCACATGCTGGTGACCTTTCTCGGCTCCAAGGACTTCCAGTTCGGCGATGCGCTCAAGCCCTACATGAAGGATGGCGCGGTGCAGTTCGAACCGGTGTTCGAAGAAGCCATGCGTCACGCTGAACTGCTCAAACCCATGATGGCTGACGTGTCGCGTGAACTGAATGA